>JBARVV010000045.1:0-12641 GCA_049646445.1 Nodosilinea sp.
CGAAAGACCTTGTGCTATTCCAAGTGCGTGAATATGCTGAAGCACTCGATCCGTTTGCTACTGCACTACCTCAAGTTTGGGGACGTGCCTGTCCCAGCCTAGATTCATACCCTCATTCAGCAACGCCTCTTTTTCAGTGCAAAGAGTAGGCTGGATAACGATTGAGCTAACCGGACGAAGATAACCTTTATTCCGTTCCGGCTCAGCGACTTGTTAGGCATCTCAATACCAAGAAAGAGTAATGTATGCTACACTTCATGCAGGTTAAGTCTAAGTTGAAACTCAATTAAGGCTTGAGTTTTTCGTTACAGGAATTATATTGCTTAGGCTTTTCAAAAGATTGACTAGACTGCGTAGGTTTTATTGCGCAGCTTTTTGTTGAATGCAAAGCAATTACAGACTTTAAGTTAGACAAAAAGTTAGACAAAGTTTGAGAAAATCTTTTTCATACAGGTAGAGTCTTGGATCTCAGAGAAGCTTTACAGTTTCAGAGAAGCTTTTTGAAAAATTCAGACACAGATACAAAACAAAGGAAATTAATTGAATGTCGATTGTTAAGAAAACAGCTTTAGTTTACTGCGAGAATGAGTTTGGCTTGATGGACGGAAAAACCGCCGCAGGTCTAGTCAGACACTCTGACATCTATACGATTGTTGGGGTTATTGATAGTTCCTTAGCTGGCAAAGATGCAGGGGAAGAACTGGGAGGGGAGAGGCGTAATATTCCCATTTTCACCAACTTGGATGAGGCTTTAAGCAACCTTTCAGAGATTCCAGACTGTTACATATATGGAAAAGCACCCTTAGACACTTATATATCTAAGGAAGAAAGACTTCTAATCTTAGCAGCAATGGAAAAAGGAATGGATATCATTAATGGTCTCCATCAATTCTTCTCTGAAGATCAAGAATTTGCCCACATGGCTATTCAGTGCCATGTTCAAATTAGAGACATCAGAAAACCTCCAGCATTGAAAGATTCGCATATTTTTACCGGTCAAATATCTAAAGTAGATGTTCCTGTAATTGCCATACTGGGTACCGATTGCGCCTGCGGCAAAATGACTACCGCAGTGGAACTCAACAAAGCCCTAAACAATTTAGGCTTGAAATCGGTAATGATAGCAACAGGGCAAACTAGCCTGATGCAGGGGTCAAAGTATGGTGCATCAATCGACGCGCTTATTTCCCAATTTGCTATCGGTGAAGTAGAAAATGCTGTTGTTCAAGCTTTTGAACAGGAAAATCCCGACATTATCTTAGTCGAGGGACAAAGTGCAGTCAGCCACCCGGCCTTCATGAGTTCTATTGGTATTTTGAAAGGAAGCGTACCCGATGGCGTTATCCTACAGCATCCGCCTGCCCGAAAATTCCGGTGTGATTTTCCTGCTTTAGCGATGCCCACCGTTGAGAGTGAAATTCAACTGATTGAAGCTATCTCCCAATCGCAGGTGATTGCGATCGCGTTAAACCACGAAAATTTGGCAGAAGAAAACGTCCTGAAAATTATCAAGGACTATGAAGACCGTTTTTGCTTGCCAACGACAGATGTGTTGAGCTACGGGTGTCAGAAGCTGGTTCATACTTTGGGCGATCGCTTTCCGGAGCTGAATCAAAAAATTGTGCAAAGGCGTTTAGAAAAAATGCCTCAATTGGCGGTGGGGTTAACATAAAACACTTGAATAAATATAGATGATAGCAGTAATGCCAAGAATAGAAATTACTCTATCTAAAATACAGCACAATGCTCGGATACTATCCGAACTTTATGGGCAAAAGGGAATTTCCTTGATGGGTGTCTCTAAGGCAACCTTAGGAGATCCCGCGATCGCTTCGGCAATGATTCGAGGTGGAGTAAAATTCATTGCCGACTCTCGAATTGAAAACATTCAAAAAATGAAAAGGGCGGGAGTTCTGACTCAATTTGTGCTCCTGCGTACAGCTTTAAGTCAAGCAGAAGCTGTCGTCAAAGACGTGGATATCAGTCTTAACACGGAGCTTGAGATTATAAAAGAACTTTCTCACTATGCAAAGATATACGATAAAATTCACCGAATAATTGTCATGGTAGAGTTGGGCGATCTGCGAGAGGGCATACTTCCTTGTGACCTTTCCAACTTCGTCAAAGCGACGCTTGGCTTGCCCAACATCAAAATTGTTGGGATTGGCTGCAATTTGGCTTGCTATGGTGGCATCAAACCAGATAACCAAAACATGCATGAGCTATCTGAATTGGCTGATGCAATTGAGAAAGAATTTCAGATTAGTTTGGAAATAATTTCGGGCGGAAATTCGGCAAACTATGAATGGCATAAATCTGCTCAAAAAGTCGGGAGAATTAACAACCTACGCTTAGGTGAGTCGATTCTTTTAGGCTATGAAACCGTCAACCACAAGGCTATTTCAGGCTTGCACATCAACGCTTTCAAGCTGATTGCTGAAGTGATCGAATCAAAAGAAAAGCCTTCTTTACCCTTTGGTGAGATTTGCCGAAATGCTTTTGGCGATATTCCTTCCTTCCTCGATCGAGGCATTCGTCGCAGAGTTATTGTCGCCTTGGGAAGGCAGGATGTTCTAATATCTGGTTTGACATCTAATCACGACCTGGAAATACTAGGGTCTAGCAGCGATCATGTGGTTCTCGACAGCAAGAGCGATGATTTCAAAGTTGGCAGTGAAGTGGAGTTCAGCCTGGATTATGGTGGGCTGCTTTCAGCAATGACTTCTCCTTTTATTAAAAAGCAATTTATCCGCAGTTATACAGCAGCCTAACCATCTTATTGGAGAGATAGGGGTTAAGCTTCATTTTCACCCAACCTATTTACTACATTACAAAATATAGACATGCAATGGTGAAATATGGTTACACTCTCAGGGTGCTTCTGGCAGAATACTGCTGCGGGGAATGATCAGGGTAAGCTGCGATGACTGGGTTCATTCTAGATCCGGTCTCTCAACTCGCCACAGCGAGGGATCTGGATAGTTCCCCGTTTTCTTTACCGAAAACGGAGTTACCCGTATGTTTCAAGCATCCAACCAGGGGGATATTTCCCCCGTACCGTTTGCTTTACCCAGCTATCGGCAAGAGACCCTGCGCCATATTCTGCTCGGTGACTACGCCGCACTGATGGACGCTATTAACCACCTGGTATTGCTGGGCTACTGCGTTGGCGGAGCCTGCCCTGAGGGCGATCGCATCGCCTGGTCAAACCCCATGCCCACCGGGCGCAGCGGCGAATACCTCAGCATCATGACCCGCCGACGGGGAGTAACGACGGGAGGCTAACGGCACCATAGGCTCCCAAGACCTCCGAGTTTTTCCAAAAACTCGGAGGTCTTGGGAGCTTCTACAGCGGGCGATAGACGCGGTAGTTGATGTTGGGGAAGATGTTGTCTACCACCTCAATTTTTTCTAGCCAGCCGGAGTCGATTTTTTCGCGCAGAATGTCATCCCACAGCTTTTGGAAGCGCATCAGGTGCGACCTGGTTCGCCGCACTGCGTAAGGCACCATCGTCCCGGTACGCATAATAAAGGCCCAGTCGGACGATTGCGCCAGCAGCAGCTCGCGCGCGGCCTGGTTGAGGGCGCGCCACTCTAGCTCGTCGGCGGGTTCGCGGCGGGCCAGGTCGATCATGCGCTCGGCGGCCTTGTGCAGGTGGGGGTAAATCCACGAGTTGGTTTCGTTCAGCCAGTACTCGTGAAAGCCCTTGTAGCCCCAGCTCGACTGGGAGGGGCGACCTACCTGCTGGGTGGGGTGACCGTTGAGGTAGTCGGCCAGGTGGGTCATTTCGTAGGTGCTTTGGTCAAACCAGCTCTTGCGGAACAGGTAGTCGAGAAACCAGGGGCCTTCGTACCACCAGTGGCCAAACAGCTCGGCATCGTAGGGCGAGACAATAATCGGCGGGCGCTGCATCAGGCCGTGCAGATGGCCAATCTGCTGCTCGCGGTTGTACATAAAGTTGGCGGCGTGCTCGGCGGCTTTTTCTTTAGCCCAGTAGGGATCGTAGAGCTGCTTGTCGGAAAGGCCCAGCCCCTTGCCGGTAATTTTGTGATACTTGATGCCTACATTCTTGCGCTGGCCGTTGGGCATGATGTAGGGCTTGATGTACTCGTACTCGGCATCCCAGCCCAGGTCGCGGTAAAACTCGCGGTACTCGGGCGCGCCGGGGTAGCCCACCTGGGACGACCACACTTGCTGCGACGACTCGTGATCGCGGCCAAAGGCGGCGACACCGCTCTCGGTGAAGATGGGGGCGTAGCTGCCGAAGCGAGGTCGGGGCCGGGCATAGAGAATGCCGTGGCCATCGGTGAGGAAGTAGCGCATGCCTGCGTCGGCCACCATACGCTCTAGGCCTTCGTAGTAGGCGCACTCAGGCAGCCAAATGCCTGATGGGGGGCGGCCAAAGGTATCTTCGTAGTGCTCGGCAGCGACCTGAATTTGCGCCCACACGGCCTCGGGATACATTTTCATCAGCGGCAGGTAGCCGTGGGTGGCGCCGCAGGTGATGATGTCGAGGTTGTTGCTGTCTTGGTACTGCTTAAAGGCGGTGACCAGGTTGCCGCTGTAGCTCTCCCACACGTCGCGCACGTGGTTGAACTCTTTGGCGTAGGTTTCAGCTAAGTATTGCAGGTGGCCGTTATGGACGTGGCGCTCGACCTCTAGCTCGGTGAGTTCTTCGAGCATGGCCAGGTGGGCATCGAAGCGCTCTTGCAGCAGCGGGTCTTGCAGCATGGAGACCAGCGGCGGGGTCATGCTCATGGTGAGCTTAAAGTCGATGCCGTCGCGTTTGAGCCCCTCAAACATGGAGAGCAGTGGCACGTAGGTTTCAATAATCGCCTCGTAGAGCCACTCTTCTTCGAGTACGTAGTCACTCTCGGGGTGACGCACGTAGGGCAAATGGGCGTGGAGTACGAGCGCGAGATATCCGGTAGCCATAGGGTGCCGTTGAAGGAAATGAACTAAGAGCCGAGTTGTCGGGAGGGTAACCGCCGTTGACCAAATTCTAAGGCAAAAGGTAATCGCTAACGGCACTGTGGGCTGCATCCACCAGCCGGGGAAGCCCAAGCCGATCCATCGCGGTTTGTTTTATGGCGGTTTGTTCAGATTGGCATGGGTATGCCATGAGCTGATTGCTCCAGAAAGTTCATGGAAAACTTGCTGGAGAACGATTATTTGCGATCGCAGGCTACTGGGCCGCTTCTACCGTTGGTTCAGTCTCCGTCCTCTGTATTGATATCGGATCGATCTCGGCTGTGTGGAATACATCGGTTGGGTAAAGGCGTGGCGAGGAAATCGCATCTTCTTTAGGGGGCGTCGTATGATTTTGATTGGTCAAGAACGCCACTCAAGAACGCCACTCAAGAACGCCACCATGGGAAAAGTCTGTTACTGGATGCTGCTGGCGGCCTTTGCGCTGGGGAGTTGCCAGCGTGAGGCGGCGGTGCCGTGGCAGACGACGACGCTCGCTCTAAACGCATTAGAGAACCTGGCTTACCCACCTTTTTTAGTGGATACTCAAACGGCCTCGCGCTATCGGCAGGAGGGGCTGGCCTTTCGGCAGCAGGGGGATCTGGAGCGGGCGATCGCCACCCTCAAGATTGCCGCCGCCCTCGATCCGCGCAACCCCGAGGGCCAGGTGCTGCTGGGCTGGACTCAGCACCTGGCTGGCTACTCTGTCCCGGCCATCGATGCG
This sequence comes from Nodosilinea sp., assembly GCA_049646445.1. Classification (GTDB taxonomy): domain Bacteria; phylum Cyanobacteriota; class Cyanobacteriia; order Phormidesmidales; family Phormidesmidaceae; genus Nodosilinea. Next base: position 5,694 of record JBARVV010000045.1, read on the forward strand.
CTGCAAACCGCCCTTACCTATAGCCCCGACTACGTGCCCGCCCTCAACGCCCTGGGCATTGTTTACCTGGTCGGCGGCCAGCTAGAGGCGGCGGTAGATACCCACGTCCTGGCGGCATCGCTTGAACCTAGTAACGAAATTGCCCACTACAATCTCAGCCTGGCCTACCAGCGGTTGAACCAGACTGAGCAGGCGATCGCCGCAGCCATCATGGCTACCGAGCTAGAGGCCAGCAATCCGCACCCCTGGGTAGCGCTGGCGCTGGCCCACTGGTCGGCCAAAGACAATGCCGAGGCGATCGCCAACTACCGCCAGGCCCTGGCCCTCGACAGCCGCTATACCAGTCGAGAGTATCTCGATCACCTAGAGCAGGCTGGTTTTAGCCCAGAGCAGATCGAGGCAACGGAGCAGGTTCGTCAAGCGGCAGGGCTGTAGAAGTCTTTGGCGAGGGAATTGCTGATTTCAATCTTGGCGATTTTCTGGCGATTTTCTAGCGATTTTCTGGCGATTTCCTTGACGTTTGCTCAATGCAGCGGTGCTAATGCTAGTAAACCTCTGGCCTCTGCCCTGCGATGGGTATGCCCCTGGACCCCCTGTGCAACGCTGCTGTAACTACTCCGGTGCCCCCCATGCCCCCTGCAACACTGCCTGAGCTATCGGTTCAAAACGTGCTCTCCGCCCGCGCCCGTTTGGGAGAAGGCCCGCTGTGGGATGGCGACCAGCAGGTGCTCTACTGGGTCGATATTTTCAACCACCGGGTTCATGTCTTTGAACCCAGCAGTGGCGACGACTGCCATTGGAATATCGGCGATATGGGCAGCGCGATCGCCCTAACCAGGCGCCACCAGCTGCTGGTGGCGATGGGCAACCGCATTGCCAGCCTCGATCTCACCTCTGGCGAGGTCAAAACCCTTCAGACTATTGAATTTGAAGCCCCCGGCACCCGTTTTAACGATGGCAAGTGCGACCCCCAGGGACGCTTTTGGGTTGGCTCCATTAGCCCCCAGCCAGGCACCGCCGCCCTCTACCGCTACGACCCCGATGGCTCGGTACACACGATGGAAACAGGGCTGACCATTTCTAACGGGCTGGGCTGGAGCCCCGACGGCAGCACCTTTTATTTAATCGACTCGCCCCTGCGCAAAATTTATGCCTACCGCTTCCATAGCGAAACCGGGGAAATTAGCGATCGCACCGTTGTCGTCGACCTGGGCAATGAGCCAGTCGAGCCCGATGGTCTGGCCGTCGACAACGCGGGCAATCTGTGGACTGCCCTGTGGGATGGCTGGTGCGTGGCCTGCTTTAGCCCCACTGGCGAGGTGCTGGGTCGGGTTCGCCTGCCTGTGCAGCGGCCCACCTGCCCTACCTTTGGCGGCCCCAACCGACAGACCCTCTATGTCACCACCGCTTCGGTAGGGCTGAGCCAAACGGAGATCCAGCAGGGGATCTATGCAGGCGATGTGTTTGCGATCGCAGCCCCTGTGCCCGGCCCACCGACCCATCGCTTTGGCGGTTAACTAGGGCCAATCGGGCCGGTTGAGGCCTGAGCTAAAACCCTCACCCAGCGGCCTGGGCAGGCGCGGTTGAACTCTAGCATTCGGTACATGCGTGGGGCTGTAGGCCAGCCTTACCATAGCTACCTAAGCGTAGTTTAGGCCCGAGTGCTGACCTCTCCAGTGAACCAAGATTTAGAGAATTCCACCGTACAGCAACCCTCCTGGTTCGATCTCATCTTCCGCGATCGCGAGGGCAATATCGTTATTGGTCAAAAGCCTAACCTGCCGGTCATCGTGGCCGTAGTAGCCACCCTTTTGCAGGCCATTCTCCCCAGCGGCAGTCTGCAGACCATCGTGGCGCTGATTGCCTTCGGCACCTGGTACTCCTGGGCCTGGCAGGAGCTGTTTGCCGGGGTCAACTATTTCCGGCGATCGCTGGGCTTACTCACCTTGCTCGGCCTAATTGCCCTTACCCTGAACCTGATCAGCCGTTACTAAGCGCCGGCCAAACGGCAGTTAGATTACTGCGGCTCAGCTGGCTGCTGCTGCTGACGCACCAGATCGACGCCTCGCGAGGTGCCCAGTCGGGTCGCCCCCGCCTGCACCAGAGCGACCGCCTGGTCTGCCGTGGCAATGCCGCCCGAGGCCTTAATGCCTACTCTACCCTGGGTGATCTCCCACAGCTGGCGCACCACCTCAACGGTGGCCCCGCCCTGCCAGCCGGTGCTGGTCTTCAGGAAGGCTGCCCCCGCATCCATACACACTTCGGCAGCGAGGGCAATTTCTGGCGGGGCGAGCACGGCAGTTTCGAGAATGGCTTTGACCAGCAGCCCAGTCTCTTCGCAGATGGTGGCAATTTCGCGGTGGATGGCCTCTGTTTTTCCCGTTTTGAGCCAGCCCAGATTAATCACCACGTCTAGCTCAGCGGCCCCGCGCTCGGCGGCCTCTTGGGCTTCGTAGAGCTTGGTCGCCGAGGTGGTTGCCCCGGTGGGAAAGCCAATTACCGTACAGACCTTGGCCTTGCTGTTGTGCAGCAGATCGACTGCCTGGGCCACATGGCACGGAGCAATGCAGACGGCGGCAAACCCGTAGCGATCGGCCTCGGCGCACCACTGGGCCACCTGTTCTGGCGTCGCAACTGGGTTGAGCAGTGAGTGATCAATGTATGGGGCCAAATCTACCCCATCCTCTGCCGTTGGTCGTCGGGCCATGGGTTTAACCGCCTCTAGTGTCACCAGATTGCACTTCACTATATAGCGTTCCGGCTGCGGGATATACGGGTGTCGATTCTCTTCAGCTCTGCTACGGCCTGGTTAGTTGAAGAAATGTGTAGCGGGTATCCGTAAATCTACCTGCCCTTTGCCTCAAAAAAAATGAGTTTTCGCTTTAGACAACTTAAACAAGTTGGCCTAGAATCCTCGCTCTAGTTAGCCAACCTGGAAAAACTAACAGCCAAGACAGCCTCACGCAAATGAGAAAAAGACATGCTTGTTCACAAACGTATTTTTAATTTCCACGATCCCGAAATAAACAATTCAGGGGTTGCCTAAATGCGATCGCTCAAACGTCACCTTTGATACTAAAACCTGGACATTAACATCTATCCAGTTGGTTAAGTCATTTACAACCCTTAACATTGGGGAGGGTAATGTTCACTTGTTTTTAATAAATGTGTTTGTTCCCGCTTTCACCAAATAGCCGCCAAAGTTGTCACCAAACTACAAAGTCTATCTTTTCGATCCGGCCACAAATCATCTTATTCTTAAGGTCTTCACGAATCATTTTAGACTTAAGATCTTAGGTATTCATGCCGTGTTGGCCGCCGTCTCAAGCACGATACAGTAGGGACGTTGAAACAAAGCCCCCGTTTAGGGATGTTGAAACAAAGCCCTATTTTAAGGATTAGCTAAAATGAGCTTGCAGCCAAACGAGTTTATGTCAAAGATGGTGTCGCGCATTGACTTTAGTGCCGACGACAAAAAAGTGCTTGAGTCTAATGCCGCCTGGGGTTTAGAGATTGCGCCCGAAATGGCTGATTATTTCTATGATTACATGGGCCGCGATGCAGAGATGAGCGCTATCCTCAACGAGTCTGAGGGCAGGATTCATCGGCTGCGCGAAACCTTCGTAGCCTGGTTCCATGAAATGTTTACCGGCATGGATAGCTGGGGCAACGACTATGCTGAACGGCGCTGGCGTATTGGCCTGATTCACGTTCGCATTGGCATTGGCCCGCAGCACGTGGTGCCCGCCATGGCGGTAGTGGTTCACGAGGCCGGCAAGCGAGCTCAGGCTGATGGCAAAGACCAGCAGCTGTGTGATGCCCTAAGCAAAATCTGCATGGTTGACCTAGCGTTCATTGAGCAGGCCTATATCGAGGTGTCGGCAGCGGCGGTGCTGAAAGAAACGGGCTGGTCTGAAGGTCTCTTTAGACGGCTTATAATGACTGGCGCTGCGGCAATGTAGCGTTCGCCAACGCAATTTTTAGTCAGTTTAACAGCTTCCATTTTCCCTCCAATAATTTTCCTTTCAACTAGTAGAGACTTACCATGGCCATTAGCACAGAAAAACTGACCAGCATTCTTCAGAGCTTTGTTACTTCTACCACCGACATTCAAGGGGCGGCGGTGGTCACCCCCGATGGTCTACCCCTAGCCGCAAGTCTACCCGGCGGCATGGATGAAGAGCGGGTTTCGGCTATGTCGGCCGCCATGCTTTCGCTGGGCGAGCGCATCGGTAGCGAGCTGGCTCGCGGCGGCGTCGATCGCATTTTTGTAGAAGGCGACAAAGGCTACGGCATTCTCACCAGCTGCGGCGAAGACGCCGTGTTTCTGGTGCTGGCCGACAAGGCGGCTAAGCAGGGCCTGCTGATGCTCGAAATCAAGCGCACCCTGGGCGATCTTAAGGCCGTCTTGATGTAGCACTTTGCCCCTGGCGGAGTAAGCTTGGCCCCCTGGTTTACTAATTTACTCCGCCCCTCCAGTCCTTTCATTGCCTCTGCCCAGCCATGGAAATCATGCGTTTAGTGGTCACCGGTCCCGTGGGTGCCGGCAAGTCGACCTTTATACGATCTGTTAGTGAAATTGAGGTGGTAGATACCGATCGCCGCGCTACCGACGACGTTCTGTTGACCAAAAAGCGCACCACCGTCGCCTTCGACTTTGGTCGCCTGCAGTTTGGCCCCGACATGGCCCTGCACCTCTACGGCACCCCTGGCCAGTCGCGCTTCGACTTCATGTGGGATATTTTGATTCAAAAGGCCCACGCCTACATTTTGCTGGTGGCGGCCCATCGCCCCCACGAGTTTCGCGAGGCCCGCCGCATCATGATGTTTATGAAGCAGCGATCGCCCGTGCCCATGATCATCGGCCTCACTCACACCGACTGCCCTGGGGCCTGGGATGCCGCCAACATTGCCTTGGCCCTGGGCTACCCCAATCCCAACCGCCGCCCGCCAGTTGTTACGGTAAATGCCAACGAAACCGCTTCGGTGGCCCAGGCGGTAATTGCCCTAGTGCAACACACCTGGTCGGGCAGTTTAGCCGCCACGCTCTAGCTTTCAAGCTACATCTTGGCCATAGTTCCTATAGCTCAGCCTTCGTTCTTTTCACGTCCACCCAAAGGGACAGTACCATGACAGTCACCGGATACCTAGCCGACTTCTCTCTGCCCGAGCTATTCCAGCTGCTGGAGCAGGGCAATAAAACCGGGTTGCTCACGATCTGCACCCTGGCCGACGCAAAAACCAACGAGCGCTATAACCACCACATCTGGTTTAGCCAGGGGCAAATTGTAGCCGCTGGCAACACCCTCGACCAGCGTGGCCTGATGGGTCTGATCTCCCGACGGGGCTGGATGGGCGACAATGCCGTTTCCCGACTGGCTCAAACCTGCCAACTCAACACCCCGCTGGGGCTGTGCCTCAAAAATCAGGGGGTACTGACCGCCGAACAGCTCAAACTGCTGTTTTATACCCAGGTGATGCGCCAGGTGTGTGCCCTGTTTGCCCTGCCCGACGGCTGGTTTCAGTTTGACCCCAAAGCCCCGACCCCAAGGGCTGAAATGACCGGGCTGATTGCCACCGCCACCGATGTCACCCTGGCTGGGCTGCGGGCGCTCAAAGACTGGTCCGCGCTAGATGAAAAACTGCCTGCCCCTTCTTCCGCCTTAGTTGGCATTATCGAAGGCAAGCCCAACCTGCGCCTCAACCCCAACGAATGGCAGGTGTGGGAGTTTACCAACGGCACTATGGCCATGGCAGATATTGCCAAGCAGCTCAACCTGTCCGTGGAGAAGGTGCAGCAAATTGCCTTTCGCCTGATTGTGACAGGCCTGGCCGAAGAAATGCCCCTCATGGTCGCCCCACCCTCTTCGTCCCCTGATCTAGACGGCGCGTCGGGCCTCGAACCCAGCATCGCCGGCGGCAACACCGCCGAAGCTGCCCCAGTCAGCGCCTCGTTTTTGCAAAACCTGGTCGGTTTTCTCAAAGGCAAGGTGTAGTGATGACCTACGACACATTGCGACTACTGCAAGGGTTTTTAGGCCTGCTCAAGCTAGCCGACCTGGTTACCAGCCCGCCGGGCCTTGCGATCGCCCTGTGGCTTTGGCTATACCTCACCCTGCCCTACGACAGCGCCCTAGCCCTCTGGCTTGTTGCCCTGCCACCCCTCTTCGACCTCAACCGTCAAGCTACCCAAGCTTAAACCCCCATCATCTCATCTCCCTATGAACCCCGAAACTACCATCCAAACCTTCGCCTGGGACGACTCCCTCAGCACCGGCGTCCCGATGATTGATGCCCACCACAAAGAGCTGATTGCCGCTGTCAACGATCTGGGTCAGGCGATCAAGCAAGAGAAGGGAGCGAGCACAATCAAAAAGCTGTTTGTCTTTCTGAAGTTCTATGCCGAGTGGCACTTTGAGCACGAAGAAGCCTGCGCCGCCAAGCACCAGTGCCCGATCGCCGAGGTCAATCAGCAGGCCCACGTCACCTTTATCGAAACCTTTGGTACCCTGCACGATCGCTACAAAGCCAGCGAGGCCAGCGAGGCCGTAGCCGAAGAAATTTATCAGCAGCTGGTAGACTGGCTGACCAGCCACATTCTTAAGATCGATACCCACATTGGTCGCTGCATTCGCAGCGCAACTCAGGCTGGATAAGACCAAGTCCGGGCGTTGCTGAATTAAAGGATGATTCTGAGGCATTTTGAACGAGCCTTCAATCGGTTCAGCCTTCGGTTCGTACTTTGAATCAGCAACGTCCTGCACCGTGCTCTGGCTACTGACTGCCTGAGAATCTTCCTCCTGCTACCCTACCGAGTCGCCGCTGTCCAGGCGATCGCTTTCGTTAAACTCGGTTTGATCAAACATATGCACCGTGCGAATCGGGTAGGGAATGGTGATACCGGCATCGTCGCAGGCGGCTTTGAGCGCGATCGCCACCTGCGACTTG
>JBARVV010000046.1:0-12544 GCA_049646445.1 Nodosilinea sp.
CCCTTCTACCTCCCCTCGCCCCCAGGGAGAGGGGCCGGGGGTGAGGGCCGCCCAGCGCTCTAGCGACATCGCCGACCTGCGCTTTGGCCCCCTCCCTGGCACCCAGCAAGAAGTCGATGCCATTACCCCCCTGCTCCCAGACAACGCCATCCTCCTCACCGAAGCCAACGCCACCGAAAACGCCCTCAAGCAGGTGCAGGCCCCCAGCATTCTGCATATCGCCACCCACGGCTTCTTTTTAGAAGATGTGGAATTTGTGCCACCCCCTGGGGCCACGCGGGGCGATCGCGCCACCATCGAGATCATCTCCACCGGGCAGGCACCTCCGCCCACTCGCCCCACCAGCACCGAAAACCCTCTCCTGCGATCGGGCCTGGCCCTGGCCGGGTTCAACCCCCGCACCAGCGCAGGCGAAGACGGCGTGCTCACCGCCCTAGAGGCCACCGGGCTAAACCTGCGCGGCACCCGCCTGGTGGTGCTGAGCGCCTGCGAAACTGGCGTCGGCCAGGTCGCCAATGGCGAAGGGGTCTACGGCCTGCGCCGCGCCTTTGTCATGGCCGGGGCCGAAAGCCAGCTGATGAGCCTGTGGAAAGTAGACGACTTCGGCACCGCTGAGCTGATGCAGCGCTACTACCAGCGGCTGCAAAACGGCGAAGGCCGCAGCGAAGCCCTGCGCCAGGTGCAGCTAGAGTTTCTAGAAGCACCCGCCTACCAGCACCCCTACTACTGGGCCTCGTTCCTCTTTTCTGGAGAATGGCGACCCCTGGAGTGATCGCTAGCAAGAGCCAGAGATTTGGTGGGCAATGCCCACCCTACCCATCCACCCCCCACGCATCTACTCCCCCACTCCCATGCCCTACCGCCTTACCATTCACAAAATCGACCAGACTTGCCTGTTCGACCTCACCTGGGGCAAGGGCCAGCGGTTGCCCGTGAGTGTGCCCTTCCCCCCAGCACTGCTGGGGCTGTATGAGGCCTGGCGGCGGGCCTACCTGGGCTACTACAAACAAGGCATGCGGGGCCGGGTGGGGGCCACCGGGCAGGTGGTGGCTACCGAGGTCGATTGGCACAGTCAGCTCAAGCAGGCCGAGGCGCGGCTGCTGTCGGAGTTTCACACCTGGCTAAAGGATGGCAAACTATTTGACCTGCGGGCCGAATTGACCTCAGCACCCCAAGCGGCAGAAGGTGCCCAGGCGAAGACCGAGCTGTTTATTACCTGCGACCCAATCGAAATTGCCCGCCTACCCTGGGAGACCTGGGAGCTAGGGCAGCAGGTGCAGATCGTGCGATCGCCTCCAAATATCCGCGCCGCGCCGGGCGATCGCCAGTCGTTTCGCCGGGGCAAGGCCAGGGTGCTGGCGATTCTCGGCGACGAAACCGGGCTCAACTTTACCGGCGAGCGCACCGCCCTCAATGCCCAAAAAAAGCTGCTCGATATTCACTACATTGGCTGGCAGCCGGGGGAAGACGTCGCCGCCCTAAAGCAGCGTATATGCCAAACCATCGCCGCCCCCCTGGGCTGGGACGTGCTGTTTTTTGCCGGTCACAGCAACGAAGCGGCCCTGCTCGATGGTCAGGTGGCGATCGCGCCCAACACCGCCATTTCCATTAAAGAACTCGCCCCTGCCTTGCGAGAGGCCCAGCGCCACGGCCTACAGTTTGCCCTATTTAACTCGTGCAGCGGCCTAGATATTGCCCAGGCCTTGGTCAGCCTGGGGCTAAGCCAGGTGGCGATTATGCGAGAGCCCATCCACAACGAGGTGGCCCAGACGTTTCTAGTGCAGCTCTTGCAGCACCTGGCCCAGTTTGACGATATGCAAGAGGCCCTGCGAAAGGCCTGCGAGTTTCTCAAGGTCAAGCAAGAACTCACCTACCCGTCGGCCTACCTGGTGCCCTCGCTGTTTCGCCATCCCGACTCGGTGCCCTACCGCATTCAGCCAGTGGGCTGGCGCGCCCTGTCCCGGCGATGGCGACCGACAAAACATGAGGCGATCGCCGTCGCGGCCCTGGCTCTGCTCAGTCTACTGCCCCCTGTCCACGCCGGGCTGCTCGATCAGCGCGTGTGGGCGCAGGCGGTTTACCGCGATCGCACTGGGCAGGTGGCCGCTGAAGCCCCGGCTCCAATTCTGCTCGTGCAGATTGATCCAGAGACCTTCACTCGCCAGGGCATTGGCACGTTTAAACCGATTAATCGGGCCTTGCTGGCCAATATCATCACCCGCCTAAACGAGCGCAACGCCACCGTGATTGGTATTGACTACATACTTGATCTGGCCCAGGCCGATAACGACGCGGGTTTTAACCAGGCGATTCAGCAGGCGATTCAGCAAAACCAGGCCTGGCCGGTGATGATTACCAGCCGCAACCGCAACAACACCTGGACTACCCCCTACCCCGACGTAGTCAACACTGACTGGATTTTGCAGGGCGACGCCTGGGTGCCCGAGTGGCATGTGCTGCCCCGTCAGCCCTTTCCTGAGGTCAAAACACCCTTCAGCTACCAACTGGCCACGGCCCATACTCTGGCCCAAAAAGCTCGTGCTGGCGACCCTAATGCCCCCGATCCTGGCCTTGAGGGGCCATCCCTAGAAACCCAGGTACAGGCCTACCTCCGAGACCACTCTATCGACCTATCCCCCCGATCTGAAATGCATCCGCTGACAAACGCTTCATTTCGATTTTTTCAACGCTGGCTGCAACCCCTGATCGATTTCTCGATTCCTCCCCAGCAGGCGTATCGAATTGTGCCAGCCTGGCAGTTGATCGATGATCCAGAGACAGCCTTGCTGCCCCTCACCACGCTGGCAGATACCGTGGTGATCATTGCTCCGGGATACTACGATGCCGCTGGGGTGCGGGCAGATGGAGACGATATTTTTTCGCAGCCGCCAGCCATTGGCTACTGGCGCGATCGCGCCAACCAGAGAATTAACGGCTTTACCGGCGGCGAGGCCCACGCCTATATGACTCACCACCTGCTGAGCGATCGCCTAGTGGTGCCCATCCCCGATATCTGGATGATTTTAGCGGCGGCTGTTGTCGGTAAGGCCTTGACCATCTATCTAGCTCAGCGACCCCAGCCCCGGCTACCCCTAGCCACCTACCTGGCTGCTGCCACCGCTGGCTATGGGTTACTAACGCTACAGCTTTATATCAGCGCAGCGGTGCTGCTGCCCTGGCTGCTGCCGTCACTGACTTTGTGGCTGTATGTTTTTCCAGCTTCACGTAAAGGAGACCTAGTATGAACAAAATTACGCAGATAGTAACCGGGTTAGGGGTAGTGGCGATCGCATCGGCGACCCTGTTGCCCCAGGCTACAGCCCAGCTAGCGCCACCCGCTCTAGGACAACTCAAGGTCTTTCGCGGCCTCCGCAGCTTTCTCGGCGGCCCCGCCGAAGACCGCAGCCGAGGCAGCGACGGCGGCTCCCGCGACGGCGGCCCCATCTGTGTGATTAACCCCGGACATGGTGAGGTGGTCTGGCATAGCCAACCCCTGCTGCTGCTGCAAGGCAATATCGAAGGGGTTGCCCTCCACCCCACCGACGGGGATGACCCCTTCTGGAGTGCCCTGACCCCACCTTCTGAAGATGCTCTCTTTCATGTGCAGTACGACGGCGACCCGCTCCAACCGGGGCAGCATTACGAGCAGTGGGTTTACCAGATTGAGCGCGACCTGAGCGTGGTAGAAGGCCCCAAAATTCCCTTCCAGATCATGCCGGTGGGTGCAGCGCGCGATCGCATTGCCGCCGAGCTAACCCACCTCGAAGCTAAGCTACAGAACCATGGTGCCACTGCAGAAGAGGTGGCTACCGCCAGGGCAGAGGTCTTTTTTGAGCATGATCTGCCCGCCGATGGCCTGCAAGAATTGTTTTTAGTTGAGGCCCCTTCAGCAGACCTAGTTGAGGCACGCACGGCATTTATTCAAGATATTTGCAGCCAAGATTTACCCACTATTGAATAAGTGGTGAGTGCTCAGAAGTAAGTACCTACGACAGCCACCAAACCCCTTTCGTAAGGACTTACTTCCATGAAACTTCTCAACACTGTTGGTCTCTCTCTGGCCACTCTTGTTATTTCTGTAGCAGCTCCATTGACGGTGCGTTTTGTGCCCCAAAGTGCCCCTACTATTAGCATTGCCCAGGCGGTAGCCTCAGCGCCTCTGCTGCAAGTTCAAGATCGTCTTGGCTCTCATAAGCAAGTAGTAGAGTTTGACGAGGGCGATCGTTTTGCCTCTGCCCACTACTTCAATGGCACAGCAGGTCAAGCAGTCAGCATCAGCCTGGAAAGCAACGACTTCGACACCATTTTGATGCTAATCAACTCTAAAGGCGAAAGGGTTGCATTCAACGACGACATCAGCCAAACCAACACCAACTCTCGTATTGATATCACCCTGCCCAATACCGATCGCTACATGCTGCTGGTCACCTCCTTTGAGATTGAAGGGCAGGGTGACTATCGCCTGGCTGCGGTTCCCCAGAGCTAAGACTAACACCCTCCCCCTCAAGCCGTTCCCTGAGCGGAGTCGTTGGCGGGCGCGAAGCGAGTGCTGGGCACTCAGCCTCTCCGCAGGGGATAGGGAACGGCTTGAGGGAGAACTCAGAACCGATGCGCTTTGAGGGTATCTGCAAAACTTAGCCCAATCAGGTCAAAGACCGATCGCATTCTGCCCCTCTCAACTATCAGCCCTAAATAAATCTCCTGATTTCTTTATCAAAGCATTATCGTTTCCCTTGGATAATTTCCCTTTTAATAAGAGAAATAGCCATGTTTCCCTGTTGTGTTTCGAAATTTCCAGGTTAACCGTAACCTGGCCCCAGACTTCTGACCAAAGGCCGCTTCTATTGCTTAAGCGGCTCCCTATCTATCTTGGAACATTTACCTATGAAACAAGCTACCCTGCCAGCACTGTGCTCTGCGGCGCTCGTACTCGCTGCCCAGCTACCGCTCCAGGCCAGCATCAGCGACACGATCAAGTCTGGTCCTGAAATTAACGAAATCTCCCAGCGTACGACGCTGCTTATTGTGGGCTTTGACAACAATCGCCAACCCATTGGCCGTGGCTCAGGCTCATTGATCGCCAGAGACGGCAACACCTGCGTTGGCGTCACCAATGCCCACGTTATTGATGCGCCCGGAGCCCAATTTATAGTTAGAACTTCAGACCAGGCAGTACACCAGGTTACGGATGTGCAGGCCTTTGCCAACGAAGATTTGGCTATGGTGACTTTTGAATGCCAGGGCAACTACGAGCCCATTACTATGGCTACCTATCAGCTCTCGCCGGGGCAGACGGTCTATGTATCGGGTTGGCCTGGGGACGGTGACCCAACCGGTGGGATAACCCGCCAGTTCACCAGTGGTACCATTTCGACCGTACTCGACCGGCCCGTGGAAGGCTACCAAGTGGGGTACACCAACGTTACCCGCAGTGGCATGTCGGGTGGCCAAGTGCTAGACGACGCTGGACGCCTGGTAGCCATCCACGGCATTGGCACTTTAGAAGATGCCAGGGTAGTGGCCCAACGTCTGAATGTACCCGTCGAGACCGCCCAAGGACTGGCGCAAAAGACTGGGTTTAACTACGGTATTCCAGTCACAACCTTTTTGGGTCGAGCGTCTCAGGCTGGGTTCAATTTCCCCTACGATGTGGTGTTCTCAACGCCTCAGGCTCCCGCCTCTGGAGCTGTGACTAGAGCGGGCGACTATACGCACCAGCCCGATGCCAGCGATCGCGTCAACTTTGACGACATGGTGGGCAATGTCAACCAGTTGCTCGATACCTTTGGCCGCTTCCGCCGCATCTTTGGCTTTTAGTCAGATCCTGATCTTTCCCCTGTTCCTGGTTTCTCTGGGGAGCTTCCAATTGACGGGCAGCTTGCACCGGAGAAGCCAGGAACACAGTGCTGTTGTTATCTAGGTTGAGGACTTTTGACTATGAATCGTTTTGTGACTCTGGGACTGGCGTCGATGGGCCTGGCTCTGGCCGCAGTGCCCTTTGCCCAGGTAAATCTGCCCTGGCGGGCAGAGGCTCATGCAGATGATGCAGCAACAACTACGATTCCCATTCTGACGGACGTCTCAGCACTGGGATTTGAGCTAGAGGCTAGCCAAACTACTATTCCCGCTGGGTTGAGCCAGTCCGACAACCCCTCCGAGGGGGGCCGGATCATCATCGGCCCCGACAACCGCCAGCCCATGACCAGCTCGTCCTACCCTTGGTCGGCGGTGGGGCAGATTGTAGGCTTTACGTCCGAAGGCAGTTATACCTGTACGGGCACTCTTGTGGCCGACGATCTGGTGCTCACCAATGCTCACTGCGTGGTCGATCCGGCAACAGGGATGTACAGTCAACGCATCATGTTCTTGCCTAATTTGGTCAACGGTCGTTTAACCAACGATGACGACATTGCGACGGTGACGGGGGTACTGGTGGGCACAGACTTTGCTGAAGATCGCTTTCCTGAACCCGACGACTGGGCGCTGATGAGAATCGACAAACCCCTGGGCCAGATCTATGGCACTATCGGCCTCAGCCCTTTGCCCACAGAGGTATTGCTCAATGAGCCTTTTGCCGAGCAGTTGATCATGGTGGGCTACTCTGGTGACTTCCCTGCCGACAACCCAGGGCAGACTGCCAGCGCCCACAAGGGGTGCAGCATTGTGGAAGAGGCTCTGTCGGTGGTGCTGCACCTGTGCGATACCACAGGCGGCGCTTCGGGGGGGCCGATTTTGGCGCTGATCGATGACGAGTACCGGATTGTGGCGCTCCACGCGGCGGGCAGAACGAACCGAGAAACTGGGGAAGGCGTGGTCAATTTTGCGGTCACGGTTCCCCGCATTATGAGCCAGCTTCAGGTAGAAGCCCCCTAGGGCGAGAGATGGCTCAACGCTGAATAAGTGGCCCTAGCCCAGAGCTATATGCTGGTGTTACCCCCAAAAAGGAGCCTTGCCTCGATGCATTACGCCACAAAGTTGTTGGGTTTGGCTGCGGCAACGGTGGTGATGGTGCCCCTCGCCGAGATCCCCGGTTTCTCTAAAGAAACCGGGGATCTGTTGCCTCTCAACAAAGCCTCGCTCCCATTGCCCAAGGCTGCCGAAGTTGCTGCGCCGCTGGCCCAAGGCAAACAGGCTGATGACGCCGCCATGCTGTTGCAGGTGGAGGGGGTGCTGGAAGAGGGCGACAGCGCTTTGGACGACGACAGCCTGTACGATGCCCATACGTTTGCGGGGCGAGCGGGCCAAACGGTGGCCATCACCCTAGAAAGCATTGAGTTTGATACGTTTTTGCTGCTGAGAGACAGCGAGGGCAACGAGCTAGTCAGAAATGACGATATTGACACCGAGGCAGGCAACTACCATTCGTTTATTTCGCTGACGCTGCCTGCCGATGGCACCTACCAAATTTGGGCCAACGGATACGACAATACCTCTCGTGGGCGCTATCGACTGATGGTGGTGGAGACCGCCCCGGAACAAGCCGCGCCGCTGTTGAGTGCGGCAGCCCTGCGACAAGTGGAGGCCAATCGACTGCTAGAGCAGGGCAATACGCAATACAACATTAGCCAGTTTCGGAAGGCGTTGAGGACTTGGGAGCAGACGCTGGAGATTTATAGAGAAATCGGCGATCGCCGTGGTGAAGGGCATGCCCTGGGAAACTTAGGTACTGTCTACAACAGCTTAGGAGACTACCGTCAGGCGATCATTTTCCACGAGCAACGTCTAGCATTGCTCGTGGAAAATGATCGCCGTGGCAAAGGGGCTGGCCTGGGGAACTTGGGTAATGCTTACCATAACCTAGGTGACTATCGTCAAGCCATTGACTTCCATGAACAAGCCCTGGATATCTTCCGCGAGATTGGCGATCGAGGCGGAGAAGGGGCTGCACTGGGGAGCTTGGGTAATGCTTACGACGGCCTAGGCTATTACCGCCAGGCAATTACCTTCCACGAGCGAAGCCTAGCCATTGCTCGCGAACTCGGCGATCGCCGTGGTGAAGGTGGTTCCCTAGGGAACTTGGGCGTTGTCTACTACAGTCTGGGCGACTACCGCCAGGCGATCACCTTCTATGAACAACACCTAGCCATCGCCCGTGAGATTGGCGATCGCCTTGGCGAGGGGAATGCCTTGGGAAATTTGGGCAATGCTTACGACAGCCTAGGCGACTACCAACGGGCGATCACTTTCCACAAGCAACGCTTAGCTATTGCCCGCGAGATTAACAATCGCCGTGGCGAAGGAAATGCCTTAGGGGACTTAGGCCGTGTCTACCACGGTTTGGGCGACTATCGCCAGGCGATTACTTTCCATGAACAGAATCTGGTCATTGACCGCGAGATTGGTAATCGTAGTGGTGAAGGGGGTTCTCTAGGAAATTTAGGCAGTGCTCACTACAGGCTGGGCGACTATCATCAGGCAATTATCTTCCACGAACAACACTTGGCCATCGCCCGCGAGATCGGCGATCGCGGTGGTGAAGGGCGGGCCTTAAATAACTTGGGCATTGCTTACGATAGCTTGGGCGACTATCGCCAGGCGATTGCATTCCATGAACAACGCTTGACCATCGCCCGCGAGATCGGCGATCGCCTGGGCGAAGGGAGCACTCTCAATAATCTGGGTGTTACTCACCGCAATCTAGAGCAGTACGACCGTGCGCTCGACTTCTACAGTCAAGCTCTCCCCATTACTAGCGCTCTGGGCAGCCGCGCCGAAGAGGGTCGCACCCTCAGCAACATCGGCAACCTCTTCAACCTGCAAAACCAGCCCGAACTGGCCATTGTCTTCCTCAAATCCTCCGTCGAGGTGCGCGAATCCATTCGTGGCGACCTTCGCGGCCTCGACTCCAGCCTTCAGCAATCCTTCACCGACACCGTCGCCGCCGACTACCGCCTCCTTGCCGACCTGCTGCTGCAACAAAACCGCATTCTCGAAGCCCAGCGGGTGCTGGATTTGCTAAAGGTGCAGGAACTGGATGACTCTCTACGGGGGGTACGCAGCACCAGCGATACCAGCAACGGCGTCGCCTTTTGGCAACAGGAGTCCGACCTGCTAGCTCTTTACAATCAAGTGATAGCCGACGGCGACGAACTCGCCCAACTGCAAGCCACCGACTACGACAGCCTCAGCCCCGAGCAGCAGCAGCGCCTCACCACCCTGCGCCAGCGCAACGCCGATGTGCAGAGCCGCTTCATCACCTTTCTCGACCGGCCAGAGGTGCGGCAGCTGCTGGCACAAATTCGCCAAGACACCGAGGGGCAAAACCTGGGAATTGAGCGACAGCACCGCGCCCTACAAAACAACCTGCGCGCCCTACCCCAAAAAACCGCCCTGCTGTACCCGCTCATTTTGCCCGATCGCCTCGAACTCGTCCTAGTCACCGCCGATAGCCCGCCCCTGCGCTACCCCATCGCTGTCACCGGCACAGAGTTAAACCGGGCCATTGTCGCCTTTGGCCAAGCGCTTAAAGACCCCAGCAGCGACATTCAGCCCCTGGCCCAGCAGCTCCATGCCTGGTTAGTGGCTCCCCTAGAAGCGCAACTGGCCCAAATCGGTGTTGAGTCGCTGCTCTACGCCCCCGATGGTGCTCTGCGCTATGTACCCCTGGCCGCCCTGCACGACGGCAAGCAATACTTGGCCGAGCGTTTTAGCATCAGCCATATCACCGCTGCTTCTCTCACCAACTTCGATCGCAGGCCCGAGGGGCAGCGGCGATTGCTGGCGGCGGCCTGTGCCGAGTGCAGCTTTACGGTTAATGTGGGCGATCGCGCCTTTGTTTTTGCCGACCTGCCCTATACCGAAACCGAAGTCAATGGCCTGGCCAAACAGTTGCCCAACACCCGCGTGCTGCTGAACCAGGCTTTTAGCCGCGAGGAGCTAGAAAACCGCCTGGGTAACTACAGCATTATTCACCTGGCCACCCACGGTGCGGTCGTCGAAAACCAGCCCAGTCAATCTTTTTTGGTATTGGGCAGCGGCGAGACGGTGACGCTAGAGACCATCCGCAATAGCTGGAGCCTGAGCCATGCAGAGCTAGTGGTGCTGAGCGCCTGTGAAACGGCAGTGGGCAGCCCAGAACTAGGCAGTGGGGTAGAAATTTTGGGCCTGGGCCACCAAATTCAGGAGGCCGGTGCCCAGGGGGTGCTGGCTTCGCTGTGGAAGGTGAGCGACCAGGGCACCCAAATCCTGATCACGGCTTTCTATGATGCTTTGGCCCAGGGAATGACCAAAACTGAATCGCTGCAAGCCGCCCAGCAAGCGCTGATTACTGGAGACTTTTCTGCGGTGGGGGGCGATCGCGCCACTGTTGAAGTAGTCAGCACCCAGACCGGGCAACCCCTCACCCCCGGCGGCAACCTGGCTCACCCTTACTACTGGGCACCGTTTATTTTGATCGGCAACGGGATGTAGATCGCGCCCTACATCCCAGGCTCAGAAAAGATCACGTCTTCGTAGAGGTCGGCGATCGCCCCTGCCCAACCCACGCTCGTCAACGACACCCGCTCACCCTCGCTAAAGGGGTGCAGCACCCACAGCCCCTCAGCATTGCGGCGAAACACCTCCACCTGGGGCCGAGTTTGGGAGATTAGCACATACTCTTGCAGGCTCTCTAGCTGGCGGTAATCGGTAAACTTGTCGCCCCGGTCAAAGGCTTCGGTGCTCTCCGACAGCACTTCCACAATCAGGCAGGGATGGCGCTTAACGGTGCTGGAGGTGAGGTCGCGATCGTCGCAGGTGACCATCACATCTGGATAGTAGAAGCAATTTAGCACCTCAATGCGAACTTTCATGGCTAGGGCATAGGTACGGTATCCGCTTCCTCGTAGGTGTGCCCTGAGAATAGTGTAGAGATTGCCCGCAATGAAATTGTGGGCATCGGTGCCCCCCGCCATAGCGTAGACTTCCCCATCGCGGTACTCATGTTTGATGGGGCTGTCGGCTTCTGCCGCCAGATACTCGTCTGGGGAGACATAGTGAAAGGCTGAGGCTGCAACCATACCGTCAGCGTCCTAACGCAGCGCAATAGTTCAATCTTACAAGTTGCGGTTTGAGGTTTACCAAGTTGGGCTGCTGCTGGATGCCGATGAGCAGACGGTGGCGTTCATGCGAGTGTGCCATCGCCACGATAGCGATCGAAAGTTTCCCTAAAGCTGAATAAGTACCCCTGGCGCAGACCTATATGCTAGTGTCACCCCAAAAAGGAGCATTTACCCCATGCGCTACGCCATCAAGTTGCTGAGTTTGGCGGCGGCGACAGCAGTGCTAGTGCCCCTCACCGAGATGCCTGGGTTCTCCAAAGAAACCGGGGATCTGTTGCCTCTCAATAAAGTCTCGCTGCCATCGCCCAAGGCTGCCGAAGTTGCTGCGCCGCTGACCCAAGGCAAACAGGCTGATAACGCCGCCATGCTGTTGCAGGTGGAGGGGGTGCTGGAGGAGGGCGACAGCGCTTTGGACGACGACAGCCTGTACGATGCCCATGCCTTTGCGGGGCGAGCGGGCCAAACGGTGGCCATCACCCTAGAAAGCATTGAGTTTGACACGTTTTTGCTGCTGAGAGACAGCGAGGGCAACGAGCTAGTCAGAAATGACGATATTGACACCGAGGCAGGCAACTACCATTCGTTTATTTCGCTGACGCTGCCTGTTGATGGCACCTACCAAATTTGGGCTAACGGGCTAGATTCCACCTCTCGCGGGCGCTATCAGCTAACGGTAGTGGAGACCACCCCGGAGCAAGCCGCGCCGCTGTTGAGTGCAGCAGCCGTGCGGGAGGTAGAGGCCGGTCGTCTGTTGCAGCAGGGCATTCAGCAGTTCAACGTCAGCCAGTTTCGAGAGGCGCTGCGAGCGTGGGAACAGGCGCTAGAGATCTATCGAGACATCCAGGATCGCGGCGGCGAAGGAGCTGCCCTGGGGAATTTGGGCGTTGCTTACGACACCCTGGGGGACTCTCGCCAAGCCATTGACTTCCATGAGCAAGATCTGGCGATCGCCCGAGAGATTGGCGATCGCGGCGGCGAAGGCGGTGCCCTGGGGAATTTGGGCGTTGCTTACGACAACCTGGGAGACTATCGCCAAGCCATTGACTTCCATGAGCAACACCTGGCGATCGCTCGTGAGATTGGCGATCGCGGCGGCGAAGGCGGTGCCCTGGGGAATTTGGGCATTGCTTATGACAGCCTGGGGGACTATCGCCAAGCCATTGACTTCCATGAGCAACGTCTGGCGATCGCCCGTGAGATTGGCGATCGCGGCGGTGAAGGAGGTGCCCTGGGGAATTTGGGCGATGCTTACGACAGCCTAGGGGACTATCGCCAAGCCATTGACTTCCATGAGCAAAGCCTGGCGATCGCCCGTGAGATTGGCGATCGCGGCGGCGAAGGCGGTGCCCTGGGGAATTTGGGCCTTGCTTACCGCAGCCTAGGGGACTATCGCCAAGCCATTGACTTCCATGAGCAACATCTGGCGATCGCCCGGGAGCTTGGCGATCGCGGCGGCGAAGGACGTGCCCTGAGCGGTTTGGGCATTGCTTACGACAGCCTAGGGG
>JBARVV010000047.1:0-50024 GCA_049646445.1 Nodosilinea sp.
CAAGTTGACCGATTTCAAACCCGAATTAACAAAGATCCCATCGCTATCGCTGACCGATTATGGGTTAAATCTCATCTGGATCCTGAAGAAGAAAAACTACGGGTTTCAACCTAGGCGAGGTTTATCACCTCATGAAGAATTAAGTAGGCTAACAACTTATTGGACTGATCTAATCTGCCTATATCCCCCAACACTTCGGACAGTTTTTGGAAGCCAACGGTAGAATGCGGGTTTCGGCCCTCTTACTCGGTGGTCTAGCCAACGAGAAATCAAGGGTTTCAGCGCCTGCTCGGAAAAGTGTCCGGACTATTGATCTCCAATATGGGGTAGATATGCAGATTATCTACCCCATAATCACCCCTGGGAGGTAGATAGGCGGCGAATAATCTGCATATTAGCCCTCCCAGGGATAGATGGGCAGACAAGATCCGCATATCTTCCAGTTCTCTCTGGAGTTCGTAGATACTATAGTGTTTTAATTGATACTTGTGTACGGAGTTTGCCATGGAACCGCCTCGTCCCAAGAAGCTGCTAGACCAGGTACGAGATGCTTTGAGGCTCAAGCATTACTCCTACCGGACGGAACAAACCTATGTTCACTGGATTCGCCGCTACATCTTGTTCCACAACAAGCGTCACCCACAAGAGATGGACACAGCAGAGGTCCCTCAGTTTCTAACCCATCTAGCGGTACAAGAACAGGTAGCAGCATCTACTCAAAACCAGGCATTGAGCGCTATTGTGTTTCTCTATCGGGTGGTTTTAGAGAAGGAACTGTCAGGGATCAATGCGGTGGTGGGTTGGCGGTGTGTAGTCCGCTAGATGGCTAAGCCCCCTTGGCGTTCTCTTTAGCTCCACGGTTGACGGCGAGCGGTTGCTAGCGGTATTGTCTAGCGTTAAGCCGTTCAGCAGAGCGGTGGTTACGCAGAACTCGAAAATTTTGGCGCTGTCTGAAGGTGTCTCACCACCAACAGACAGCTAACCCCGCAAGTCTGACCGGCAGATTGCGAGGCTAAGGTCCATCGTACCCTAGCCCCCTCAGTTTGCAATTCAAGCGTGGGTGGCTAGGGTTTTCGCGTTCTGTCTTCCTCAACCACAACTGGAGACAGAACCGATGTTTGACTATCTCGAACCCGATACCAGCGACGACTCAGGGACCCGGTCCCTGCCGCTGCCCCCCAGGTCTGGCGCAAACAACAAAGGGACCCGGTCCCTAAACCCCGAGAAAGTGCGCCACATGCTCTACGGCAGCCTGGCCGCCATCGATCGCACCATCAAAATCCTCCACGCCCTCGGCTACGCCGACCCCAACGACTGGAGCGACCCCATCCCCGCGCCGCCCACCAGCATCGGGCCAGGGCACCCTGGCGAACCCCAAACGTGGATGGCCATTCTCACCAAAACCGTGCTGATTGAGTAAAGCCTCTTTATCACAGGTACCAGGTTCCTTTGCTTGTAGCCTGGTTTTGGGCAACAGCACCAGGAACTCGGTACCCTATCGCCCCTATTTGTAATCTGTGCCCTGCGATCGCCAATGTGGCACAGCAGGTCGCTAATGTGGCACAGCAGTTTGGCATGTTGCGTCCGCTGATCATTAATTGCAAGCCTGCGATCGCCAATGTGGCACGGCTGTCGGTCAGGCTCTCACTGGCAGGGCTAAGACCCCCAGAATTCCTCGACCTGCAAATGGTTCAGCTCCGCTTTGATTTCCTGGAAGTAGTCGCTTTCGGTAATTTGGGCCACTTGCTTTTGCAATTTCACCTGGTCAATCTCGATAGTCAGCTCCATCAACTGCTGCTTTAACTGGGTTTCGCGCTGCTCCACGTGGGCGGCCATGAGCTGAAACATGCGGGCCAGTTGGCCCAGTTCATCGTCGCGCTGGGCTACGTCATCTAGGCTGGCGGGGTCAAAGGTGCCTGCATCGACGGCGGTGGCGGCGGCGGTTACCTTGTCTACCTGCTCGATGTACTGCTGCATTTCGTGGTTATGGTGGCGCAGGGTGGCTTCGGCCTGCTTGCGATCGCTAATCGCCCCGCAGATCTGCCCATACATTTGATTAAAGGTAGCAATCACTTCGCCCAATTCGTCCTGCCGCTGGTAGCGTAACGAGGCAAATTCTGGCCCATCGTCATCACAGGCCACAGCATCCCCCGCCAGGGCCAGGTCGCGGCGCAGGGTAAGAATTGGAGTAATCAGCAGCCGACTGAGCAGCACGATCATCGCCAGGGTGATAAAGGCGGCGATCAGCAGCACCAGACCCGAAATTCTCAGGATGTAGAAGACCAGCGCCCGCTGGGTGCCGTTGGCATCGTGACGCAGCACAATCCAGTGGTTGTCGCTCAGCTCGGGCAGCATGCCTTCGCCGATGCCGGTGGTCGTCCAGGCAATGTCGTAGCGGCGGCCCGCTGATGTGGCGAAGAGCTGGCTGCGGTCTTGACGGGCGTTCGCCGTCGTCAACTCAGGCGGTTCCCCAAAGGCTTCGACCAGATTGCCCTCGCCGTCGTACACCGCGCCGCCCAAAATGCCCTGGAGCATGGGGTCACTCTGCAACTGCTGGAGGTGCTGGGCCAATTCCTCCCCCTCGGCGGCGGGATAGGTGGTGACAATCCAGCGCACTTTTCCGGTAGAAACCTCTTCAATTTGGTCGAGCAGTTCGACTCGGCGGCGCTGCACCGAGGGCACCAGCAAAATCGCCTCGATCGCCACCAGGCTGACAAATATGCCTGCAATGATGCGTTGAGACAGCGGCGATCGAAAGAGGCGGAGGGTGTCTTTAAGGGGCTGCATGGGGGAGGGGGGAGAGGGGTGGATGGGTAGATGGGGGATTCAAAACTTAAAATTGACTCGCGCTACCAACTATCGGTGCCTCCACTGCCGTTGATCCAAGCAGCGAGATCGCGGGGCGGGGGGGCCACATTGAAGGGGTGCAGGCCAAAGTCTTGGGAGAGCTGCTGGCAGACTCGAATGCCGCGCAGGCTGTTGCCTTTGGCATCGAGGGGGGGCGAAAAGGTGCCGATGCCCAGCTTGCCGGGAGAAACGGCGGTGATGCCGCCGCCGACACCGCTTTTGGCGGGCATGCCCACCCGATAGGCCCAGTCGCCCGACGAGTCGTACATGCCGCAGGTGAGCATAACGCTGACCACGTCCTGCACGTAGCGCTGGTCGAGGGCGCGCACCCCCGTCACCGGGTTGACGCCACCGTTGGCCAGCGTTGCGGCCATCAGGCTGAGGTCGCGGGCGTTGACCAAGATTGAACACTGCTGAAAGTAGAGGTCGAGGGTTTCGTCGATGCGATCGCTGACCATGCCAAAGTTGAGCATCAGGTAGGCGATCGCTCGGTTGCGGTTGCCAGTAGCTTTTTCAGACAAAAACACCGGCACGTTGATGTCGTGACTGCGCCCGGTGTAGCGGCTAAACATATCGAGCATGCGCTTGAGTCGTTCGGTGCCGTCTTTGCCCTTGATCAGGTCGGCGGTGGCGATCGCCCCCGCATTCACCATCGGGTTGCAGGGTCGATTGGTCGCCTCATCTAGCACAATGGCGTTGAATGCTTCTCCGGTCGGCTCGACCCCCACTTTGCTGTTCACATAGTCGCGGCCATGGTCTTCGAGGGCCAGCCCGTAGACAAACGCCTTCGAGATCGACTGAATGGTAAAGGGCTGGTCGCAGCGGCCCACCTCAAACACCTGCCCATCCACCGTGGCGGCAGCAATGCCAAACCAGCCGGGGTCAGCCAGCGCCAGCTCAGGAATGTAGTCAGCGACGGTTCCTTCCGTTAGAGGCAAATACTCGCGGTGCAGATCGCTGAGGTAGTTGCGAAAGGGCGATGTCGCTGCCGTAATCGAATCTGCAAACGCCTTTAACTCACCGACATTAGTCATCCCGTTCTACTCCATAATCTGGCGGGCCACCGCCTGAAACTCTCGCGTCACCGGATGCTCTGGGTGGCGCACACAAAACACCCCCTCGCTGGCCAGTTTGACAATGTCCTCCGAGAGGGGAAACAGCCCCGCCACCGGCACTCCGTAGGTTTCCTCCACCTTTTGCCGCAACGCCCCAGGCTCCAGGCAGGAAAGGGCCTTGTTAATCACAATTTGCACATGGCGCACGTTCAGCTGTCGGGCCACATCCAGGGTGACCGCCGTGCCCTGGTAGTCTTGCTTGTCGGGCCGCACAATTAGCAGCAAACAGTGAGAAATAGCGATGGTCAAAAACGTTTCTTTTGACAGCCCTGGATGGGTATCAATAAACAAATAATCAAGCTCTAGGGTTTTCACCAGCTGGCGAAAGCCATCGTTGAGCAGCCGCACATCGTAGCCATCTTTAAGAATGTGGGCGATGTCGTCGGCTTTGCAGCTAGAGGGCACCAAGAACAATTCTCCGCCCTGGCTAAGGCCCAGATTTTGGCCGACCTCGTAGGCTCCGTCGGCCAACTCGGCCTCGCCCCACAGGTAGCTGTTGAGGGTTTTGGTGATCATCTCTGGCTCCAGGCCAAAGATATTGTGAATTCCTGGCGACGGCATGTCGGTGTCAACGACCCCCACCCGGTACCCCTGCTGGGCTACGGTGGTGGCTAGATTTGCGGTCAAATTAGACTTGCCGGTTCCCCCCCGATAGGAGTGGACTGATATCACTTTCGGCATGACTGAATCGTCCCCAGGCGCAATTGCGAAGCTGTCGCCAAACTAGTGGCAGCAGAGCATCCAAACTCGTGGTTGGAAACACCACTCTGTCAAATTTCTGTCAAATTAGGTCGAATGGATGCCCTAGCCGTATGCCTACGGTGCAACCTGCTCCACACCTCCGTCAAGATCAGTTCTGGATCAGTTTTAGATCAGCACGTTTCCGATCTAAAACTGATCTTTCGGCGCTGGGTCAATTGAGCCAAACTTCAGGTGTACGCAGCGTACAACCTGGTTCTTGCCCGCATCTGTTGTTCAACCCATGAGGAGACGGCCTATAAATCCGCAAACTCAGCCCGCATCGGCCTAACCTGCATTATTCATGCCCCCTTCTGGGAAATGCCTCAAACCCTTACAGGAAGAAGATTCCAGCAATTTTTTTACTTTTGACAGTGTGTTTTTATACACGAAGTCTGAGACAGAACGCGCATAAGGGTTTCAGGATTCGCCAAAACTCTAGTGAATAATTCAGGCTAACCGGATGAACTCGGGGCGGGGCCATCCGGTATGGTCGCCCGCCAGGACTGTCGGTCTATCGTTTGAAATCTGCTCTAGATACAGTCGCATCAGCCGTTGCGGGCGACTGTCTTGTAGGGTCTCGTACGCACTCGACCACTGCCGTCAAAACAGGGGTGACTGCGAGGATTCCGCAAAGCTATAGATATGAAGGGTGGTCAGCACCGCATCAATGAGTTCAAAGGTGGTGTCGTGGGCTCAGCCCAGATATTGATGCGCGCGTTCTCGAAATCCATCCAAGCTATCGTAGGTCATAGGTAGTCACCGAGATTGGTTGTGCTTTCTCAGCTTCTGCTAAAAAGTGACCTGAGCAATGCTCAGGCCACTTTGTCCTATCGCCTTAGTCTAAACTCCAGTTAAGAGGATATAAATCTCTATAAACCCTTATGCAGAAAGGTTGGTAGCCAATTAGCCCTACGATCTTGAAAGCGCTTGTCAAGCAGGGCTTTCAGCCAGCTATGTCCTGCTAGCGTAGCAGACCAGTGCCGCACCGGGCTAGGCTTCGCACTTGCTCTGGCTGGTTAGACTGGAACTGCTGTTTGCCCTGTACCTGATGCAGCGGGCGTAGGCAGCAAAAAAGACAGCGCGATCGCTAGGGTGTAGGTAAAATTCCAGCTGATGCCAATCGCCATCAGTTTATCCTAAAGACCAGAACGAAATTATTTAGAGTCTTTATCATCAACCCGATCCATACCTACGCCTGCGTCACGGCGATCGCCGGGCATTTGAGGGGTAACAGCAGGATTTGCAATAATTTCTCGGGGGTCTTTATCGTAGCCGCCCTTGGTGACTAGGTCACGAGGATCGAACGTTTCCTCATCAGTGGATTGGATATTGTCGGAATTGTTATGTTGATTCTCAGTCATAAGACCACTTCTTTTTGCGTCAGCTCATAAGAGCACCTAGCTATCAGCATAAGCAGTAACAGCGCTCGTTTCATCCCTCATCCGTTATACGTTGAGGGTGACAATCGGATGATCTAGCGGTTTATGACGTTGATTTTGCTTCATCTAAAAGAAGCGGCATTGCTAATTCAGAGTATCAATTGAAGGCTGAATCTATTGAAGGCTCGTTCAAAATGCCTCAGAATCATCCCTTAATTCAGCAACGCCTAATCTACGGGTCAGGGGCACCACCACTTGCACAAGTCGCTCGGGTTCTAGGGGTTTGGTCACCTGCTGCTGAAAACCACTGGCGATCGCTCGCTGGTAGTCTTCTTCTCTGGCGTAGGCTGTCAGGGCGATCGCTGGTATCTGTCCACCCTGTTCGGGGGGCAAGGCTCGAATTTGCTGAATCAAACTATAGCCATCGTCATCTGGCATGCCAATGTCGCTGACTAAGATATCGGGTTGAAATGACGTCAGAGCGGTCAAGACCTCAGCCGCTGAGGTCACCGTCAAGACGTCGGCTCCGTACATCGTCAACACCGCAGCCAACAGCTCACGGGCATCGGGCTCATCATCAACAGCCAAAACCCGAACACCGGTTAGATCGAGATCCGGCACGGGTAGTCGTTCTGATGGTTGCTCCTCCGGTTCTAAATCGATCAACGGAAAGCGAACGGTAAAGGTTGACCCCTGTCCTTCACCGGGGCTATCGGCAGTGATGGTGCCTTCGTGCGCCTCGACGAGGGAACGCACAATCGCCAGCCCCAGGCCCAACCCACCATATTTCCGGGTGGTGGATGCATCTTCCTGCCGGAAGGATTCAAACAGATAGGGCAGAAACTCTGGATTGATGCCTTTGCCGGTGTCGCTGACCGTAATTTGAGCCTGGGTGCCGACCCGCTCTAAAAGAATCTCGACCTGCCCATTACTCGGAGTGAACTTAATCGCGTTGGATAACAGGTTCCAGACGATTTGCTGAAGCCGGGCCGAGTCGCCCGATATGCGTCCGATCTGGGGAAGTACGGAATTCAGCCGAATCGATTTAGCACTGGCGGCAGAGCTCATCGTATCAATTGCCGACTCAATCGCAAAGGCTAAATCAACAGCCGCCATCTCGGTCACCAGTTTGCCGCGCAGAATTTTGGCAACATCTAGCAGATCATCAATCAGCTGCGTTTGCAGCTTAGCGTTGCGCTCAATGGTGGCTAAGGCTGTCGCCGTTTTGGCGGCGTCAAGGTTGCGAGACTGGAGGAGCTGCGTCCAGCCCAGAATCGGGTTGAGCGGCGATCGCAGCTCATGGGAAAGCACTGCCAGAAACTCATCTTTGATGCGGTTGGCCCGTTCAGCGGCGGCCCGGGCGGCCTGTTCCTGCTGTAAGAGGCGAGAGCGGTCCATTTCAGCCCGTTTGCGATCGGTAATGTCAAGCGCTACTAGAACGGCATGACTGGGTTGCGGGGGAGAACTTGAGCGATCAAAGAACACCTGCTTGCGAACGGTCAGCCACTTGACCTCGCCGTTGTGCCCCAGAATGCGATGATCCTGCGAAAACCAGCCTGCTCCGTCAGGGTCAAGGACAGCTTGAATGTGATGCTCCAGTTGAGCACGATCTTCAGGATGGAAGGTGGCATGAAACTGTTCACGCGAAAGGGTGAGTTGATCGGTGGGCAATCCATAGAGCGCGGCGGCTTCTGGAGTCAGGGTAACGGTGTTGGTGCGGTAATCAATTTGGGCAAGGGCAAACCCTGATACCTGCATACCCAGTTGCAAACGCTCTTCTGACTCCCTCAGGCGCAGTTCTGCCTGTCTGCGACCGGTAATATCTCTAGACATAGAGAGAATTTGTTCGGTTTGTCCGGAAACTCCCCGAATCGGGCTGACAATTACTTCCCACCACTTCTGAATACCCTTTGCGGTGGGGCAAAAGCCGTGAAAAACACTGACTTCTCCAGCTTTAGCTGCTGCCAGGGCTTGCTCTGCTAAGTGACGAAACTCCTCTCCCCAGAAACAGATCCACTCTTGGTTGAGATAGGGGGTCAGGTCATCAATTTCCAGGATGCACATGCCGCCTGCGTTCATATAGAGCAGTCGCCCCTCAATATCCAAGACTTTGATGCAATCAGGGCTACTTTCTAGCAGGCGGTTTTTAAATTCTTCGCTTTGTCTTAAATTTTCCTCTGTTTGTTTGCGATCGGTAATGTCTAGATTAATACCGCTCAATCGCGTCGGTTCACCCCGCTCATTGAGCGTGAAGCGCCCCCGACCCAGGAGCCAGCGCAGACCACGTTGGGGATGGACAATCCGAAATTCAATTTTGAATTCGACCTGACGTTGCTCGATCGCCCGGAGTAGATCAAGCCGAACGCGTTCGCGATCGTCGGGGTGAATGGTGTTGTACCAGAGCCGATACCAGTTGACCTCATTGGCCGTGCTAACCCCGTACAGGTCATGGTTTTCTGGCGACCACGTTACGTCATTGGTTTGCAGGTTCCAATCCCATGACCCAGCCTTTGCCCCTGCCAGCGCCAATCGCAAGAGCTGCTCATTTTCCCGCAAGGCTGCATTGGTCTGCTTCTGCTCGGTAATATCTTCAGAAATTCCGGCTAAGCGATAGATGGTTCCTGTGCTGTCGTATAGCGGCCAATAGCGGCTACGCGCCCAGCGAGTAGTGCCATCTGGGAGAACGAGGCGATACTCCTGATCAAACGACGCTGCCATGTCATTGGATTGAAACGACTGCACGACAGCAGCGCGATCGTCTCGATGAATATAGCTGAGCCAAACTTCAGGGGTATTTAAGATAGTAGATGACGGTATGCCCCACAGGCGTTCAAACGCTGGGCTGATATAGCTAAAGCGGTTTTCGGTCACCTCTTTCAGCCAAAACACTGCGTCAATGCTTTCGGCCAGCTGACGGAAGCGTTCTTCGCTTTCTTTGAGAACTTCCTCGATCTGTTTGCGATCGGTGATGTTTGTGATGGTGCCGATATAGCCAACAGTCTCACCGCTGGCATCTTTTTCTGCAATCGCCTGCCCAATCAACCAAGACACAACCCCTGCCGGGGTTTGAAAGCGATATTCGGAGTGGAACGGCTGGTTTAAGGCGGCGGCTTGATACCATTCGGCGAAGACGCGATCGCGGTCATCAGGATGGATGGCAGCCACCCAACCTTTACCCTGCGCTTCCTCAGGAGCAAGTCCGGCGAGTTCACACCAGCGAGTATTGGCATAGAGGCAATCTCCGGAGGCATTGGTGCGAAAAATGCCGACCGGAGACAGCTGTGCCAGGGCGGCGCAGCGTGCTTCGCTGGTTTGCAAGGCTTGTTCGGCTTGTTTGCGATCGCTCAAGTCCAAAATAAAGACAACCGCTTCTTCCCTTGCCTCGCCCAGCAGGCTATAGCCAATTAAAACCGGAACACGGCTGCCATCTTTGCGAATGTATTCCTTCTCATAGGGCGTACAGGCTCCACGGGCGCGGGCTTCAGCAATGCCCTGTTCATCCAGCGGCAGGTACTCAGGCGGAGTCATCTCAACCCAGTGCAGACGACCCGCCCGCACATCGTCCTGGGTGTAGCCAACAATCCTCAATAGCTCATTGTTGGCGGCAGTGATGTTGCCGTAAATGTCGCCATAGAGAATGCCCACGACATTGGCTTCCACGAATCCCCGCAGCCGGGCTTCATTCTCCGCCAGCACAATTTCTGCCTGCTTAGAATCGGTGATGTCGGTATGAACCCCAAGCCATTCCAAAATGCTGCCATTGTCGTCAATCACAGGAATCGCGCGCACCTGCATGTGGCGATACGCCCCATCCCGTCGCCGCAATCGGTGCTCTACCTCATAAAGTACCTGATTTTCCAGTGCTGATGACCAAAGCTGGGTCGTCTTCGCCCGATCCTCTGGATGCACTGCATTTAACCATCCCCATCCCTTTAAGTCGTCAAAGGTTTGCCCGGTAAATGCACTCCACTCTGACTGTTCGGTAATGAATTCTCCCTGGCTACCCTCGGTGTTCCAGACGATTTGGGCCGTTGCTTCCACCAGCGATCGATATCGACGCTCACTCGTGCGGATCGCGGCTTCTGCTTGTTTCCGGGCGGTAATATCTCGATCGACCCCGGCCATCATCACCGGGTTGCCGTCATTGTCGTAGACAACCTGCCCCAGGCTCAGCGCCCAGCGCACGGTGCCATCGAGTTTGGTAAAGCGAAACTCAATATTGTAGTCTTCTCGGTCATGGAGGGCGCGTTGAATCGCCTGTTCTACCCTGGGCAGATCCTCAGGATGGATCATGGCTCGAACGGTTTCGTAGCGGCCATCAAAACTGCCAGGAGCCATGCCAAACAGATGCTCCAGGCTGGTAGACCAGTTAACTTTACCCGTTTGAATGTTCCAATCCCAACTGCCCATGCTGGCGGCTCTCATCGCCAGATGAAGCCGATCCTGACTTTTTTGCAGATCAAGGGTGGTTTGCTGTTTCTCTAGCTCCAGTTGCTTGCGATCGGTGACATCCCGCCAGGAGGCCACAAACCCGTCATTCAGCTTGGTAGCGCGAATATCAAAGGCTCGAATCAGGCGGCGATCGCCATAGGTGTCGTCATAAACCAGCGATTCTTTAATTAACGGCTCTGCCGTTTCAACAACCTGGCAATATTCGTCGAATAGACCCGATGCTTGATGGGCGGGCAAAATTTCGCACAGCCCCCGACCAATCTGCATGGCTTTGGGTATTTGGTTGCTTTCGCAAGCCGCCGCATTCAGATAATCGATGCGAAAGTCCACAATCTGCTCCGTCCCATCCCGCATGGCCGAAAATATGCCGAAGCAGTCCAGCATATTTTCCACCGAGGTGTGAAAAGTTTCCTGGCTGCGCTGTAACTCCCGTTTCAATTCGGCATTTTCAATGGCGCTTCGCATGGCCAAACGCAAGTCATCTGGCGTCGCTCGCTCTTTGACCAAATAGTCAACCGCCCCGTGCTTAAACGCCTGCACAGCTGTCTCTGTATCGCCACCATCAATAACGACAACAGGTGCGCTCGTCTGCTCTTGCAGCTGACGCAAAAGCCGAAGACTGCCGGTATGGGGAAATTCAAGCTCTAAAAGAACGCCGTCAATCTTTAGTGAGGGTTGAGCTAAGGCTGGGAAAGAGGTGCTACTGCGGCTCAGCAGAATGTTGTAGTCCATACTTCTGTCTTGCTGCAATTGCCGCTGATAAGTGGCAGTCTCTTCGCTTGAGTTAGCAATGACCAAGACAGTCCGCTGAGATGTCATATTTCAATCTGGTGCTTGATGGGAAGGATTTATACCTAAAATAACATGCAGCACTTTATACTTTATATAAAGTCTTTATGCTTAAGCGAATGAACAATACCCTTAATCTTGATAAGGGCTTATACAGGTTCACTACACCTAGAGCATGATGGTTGTATGTAAAGCACAAACCGCTCCAGCTCCAATAAAGCAGAAGGCCCAGGCTTGGCTTTAGGATCTTTATGCGCTGGGCCTTGGTCTTGGCTACTAGAACGCAAACAGGTCGGGCCAAACCCAACCATACGCCAAAACAAAAATATAGTTAACCAATAACCTTCCTAGGGGTAGATAGGTGAAATACTTCTGTTTATCCCCTGCTGAGGGCATCAGCGTACAATCTTCTATCCCTACGCTTGACGGGGAGCGGTTGTACCATTAATCTCTTACATTAAGCCGTTCGACCAGAGCGGTTGCTTCACAGAACTCGAAAATCTTGGCGCTGCCTGAAGGTGTTTGCACCACCAACAGACAGCTAACCCCGCAAGTCTATCAGGCAGATTGCGAGGCTAAGGTCATGGTACCCTAGCCCCCCCAGTTTGCACGTCAGCTACGGGTGGCTGGGGTTTTCGCGTTCTGTTTCTTCCCATCACTAAAGGAAACAGAACCGATGTTTGAATATCTTGAACCAGATGCCAGCGATAACCTAGAAGCCGGTTCCCTGCCGCTGCCGCCCAACTCTGGCGCTAACGACAAAGAGACCCGATCCCTCAACCCCGAAAAAGTGCGCCACATGCTCTTTGGCAGCCTGGCAGGCATAGACCGCACTATCAAAATCCTCCATGCCCTCGGCTATGCCAACCCCAACGACTGGAGCGACCCCATGCCCACCGAGCGGCCCGACCAGTGGATGGCGATTTTGACCAAAACCCTGCTGCTTGAATAGCTCAGTCATAACCCCTTAGGCTCATACCCCAGGGTTCTCAAAGAACCCTGGGGCTAGTTCTTAGCCCATCTGCTGCTCCATGTCGGCGATTTCCAGGCGAGTTTTGATCACCGTGTCGGGGTTGAGGCTGATTGAATCAATCCCCTGCTCTACCAGAAAGCGGGCGAACTCGGGGTAGTCGCTTGGCCCCTGGCCACAGATGCCGATTTTGCGATTATGCTCTTTAGCGGTTTGAATCGCCATTTTCACCATGCGCTTGACGCCGGTACTGCGTTCGTCGAATAGGTGGGCGACCAGGGCCGAGTCGCGATCGATGCCCAGGGTGAGCTGGGTGAGGTCGTTAGAGCCAATCGAGAACCCATCAAACACCTGGCTAAACTCGTCGGCCAAAATCACGTTATTGGGTAGCTCGCACATAACGTAGACTTGCAGGCCGTTTTCGCCCCGCACCAGGCCGTGTTTGGCCATTTCTTCGAGCACTCGGCGGCCTTCGTCGGGGGTGCGGCAGAAGGGCACCATCAAAATCACGTTGGTGAGGCCCATGTCGTCGCGCACCAGCTTGAGGGCCTGACACTCTAAGGCAAAGCCGTCGCGGTAGCGCTCATCGTAGTAGCGAGAGGCCCCCCGCCAGCCGATCATGGGGTTTTCTTCGTCGGGTTCGAAGGTGCTGCCGCCCAGCAGGTGAGCATACTCGTTGCTCTTAAAGTCTGAAAGCCGAACAACGACGGGTTTGGGATAAAAAGCGGCGGCCAGGGTGCCTACGCCGTGGGCCATTTTGTCGATAAAGTACTGGGGCTTGTGATCGTAGAGGGCGGTGAGCTGCTGAATTTGGCGCTTTTCGGCCCCGTCGGGCAGCTGGTCAAAGTTGAGCAAGGCCAGCGGGTGTACCTGAATGTGGTTGGCGATAATGAACTCAAGCCGGGCCAGGCCCACACCGTCGTTGGGCAGGGCGGCGAGGGTAAAGGCCAGTTCGGGGTTGCCCACGTTCATCATGATTTTGGTGCGGGTCTCGGGCAGGCTATCGATCTTTGTGGTTTCAACCCTAAAGGGCAGCTCGCCCCGATAGATCAGGCCTTCTTCGCCCCCGGCACAGGTGACGGTGACGGGTTCTCCGGTGGTGAGCAGCTGGGTGGCGTTGTCGCAGCCCACAATCGCAGGAATGCCCAACTCCCTGGCAATGATGGCGGCATGGCAGGTGCGGCCGCCCTGGTCGGTGACGATCGCGCTGGCCTGCTTCATAATCGGCTCCCAGTCGGGGTCGGTGCGGGCGGTGACCAGCACTTCACCGGGACGAAACTGAGCAATTTGGTGAATGTCGAGAATGACGCAGGCTTCTCCCTGGCCGATGAGATCGCCCACGGCGCGGCCTTTGGCCACGGCTTCGACCCCGTTGGGCAGATCTAGAATGTACGATCGCAGCTCGTTCTGAGTTTTCTGCGACTGCACCGTTTCGGGCCGGGCCTGAACGATAAATAGCTCGCCCGTAAGGCCGTCCTTGGCCCACTCAATATCCATCGGGCTGTAGGATCCGCGCAGCTGGCTGTAGTGGTCTTCAATGGTGCAGGCCCAGTGGGCCAGCTGCAAAATGTCGTCGTCGTCGATCGCAAAGCGGGCCTGGTCGCTCAGGGGTACGGGTTCGTTTTTGGTCAGTTCTGTCCCTGTAGTGTCGTAGACCATGCGCAGCGACTTGGTGCCCAGGCGCTTGCTGAGAATGGGCTTGTGGCCAGATTTTAGAGTCGGTTTAAACACCACGTACTCGTCAGGATTCACGCTGCCCTGCACCACGTTTTCGCCCAGGCCGTAGGCGGCGGTAATCAGCACGGCATTTTGAAAGCCGGTTTCGGTGTCGATGGAAAACATGACGCCGGAGGTGGCCAGGTCTGATCGCACCATGCGCTGAATGCAGACCGACAGGGCTACCTCAAAGTGGTCAAACTCTTTGGTAGTGCGGTAGGAAATGGCGCGATCGGTAAACAGCGAGGCGTAGCACTTTTTGCAGGCAATTAGCACCGCTTGGTCGCCGTAGACGTTGAGGTAGGTTTCTTGCTGACCGGCAAAACTGGCGTCGGGCAAATCTTCGGCGGTGGCGCTGGATCGCACGGCTACATCCACCTCGGTATAGGCGTTGTCGGCCAGACAAGACTCGTCGCCAAAACAGAGGTTCTGGCCCGCCGTTTCGCACATGTGGTGGTAGGCATCGAGAATGGCGGCCTTGAGGTCGTCGGGAAAGACGGCGTTGAGAATTAGCGATCGCGCTTTTCTGCCCCGCCGCCTCAGCTCGGTGACATCGCTGATATCAAAGCCGCCCAGCACCTCGCGCAGCTGAGCGTCGAGGCCGGTTTTCTCAATAAAATAGCGATAGGCGTAGGAGGAGGTGGCAAACCCCAACGGCACCCGCACCCCCTGGGGCGTGAGCTGTTGAATCATTTCGCCCAGGGAGGCATTTTTGCCGCCCACAATCGGCACATCCTCCAGCCGCAGCTGATCGAGCCAGAGCA
The DNA here is from genome assembly GCA_049646445.1 of Nodosilinea sp. Taxonomy (GTDB): domain Bacteria; phylum Cyanobacteriota; class Cyanobacteriia; order Phormidesmidales; family Phormidesmidaceae; genus Nodosilinea. Next base: position 14,774 of record JBARVV010000047.1, read on the forward strand.
CTAGCCCCCGATCGCGCTGTTCTGAAGACTGCTGAACTACAGACGTAGCTACCATGTCGCCACCTCATACAAGTACTGAAAAAAGCGGGCTTGCTACCTTCCTACACCCTGCGCGCAGACCATTGACTAGCTTGAGCAAGGGCTTAAAAAAAGGGCCACAGCCGGGTGGTTCTCCTCAAGGAGGCTTTCCTATAGATAGAACGCACTAGAGCGCACCGCCTATCTCTATGCTAAAAACCTGGAGATAAGCCCACAAGCTTGTCTAACTTTTCATGACCTTAACGCAACGGATATATACAGTTGCCGCGTCTATACCCTGCGATCGCTTTCTTTGAGGATAGTCAGGGCGTAAGCTAGTAACAGGCTATTAAGAAACATTGCAGGAGCCGCCCCCTTGACTAACATTCTCTCCCGCCCCCAGCAGCAGCAGGTCGCATCGCTGCCTCTGCATACCCTCTGGGCCGACACTCTCACCGTGTTCTGGGGGGACTGGCTCGATTTGCGGGTGCGTATTCCTCAGGTGGCGGCATCGGGGCTGGTGTCGCCGTTAATCTACATTCTGGCTTTTGGTCTGGGCCTGGGCAGCGCCATCGACCAGGTGAGTACTCCTCCGGCGGGCGACAACTACCTAGAGTTTATTTTGCCGGGCATGGTGGCGCTGTCGTCGATGGTGATTAGCTTTGGCGGCACCACATTCTCGATTTGCGGCGATCGCCTCTTCACCAAAACCTTTGAAGAAATGCTGCTCTACCCGGTGCACCCCCTGGCCCTGCACCTGGGCAAAATGCTGGCGGGCATCGTGCGCGGCATGATGACGGCGAGTTCGGTCATTTTGGTGGCCGTTCTGTTTACGGGGCGGTTTTGGAGCTTTATTAACCCGCTGTTTTTGCTGCTGGTGGTGCTCAACTGCGCCGTGTTTGCGGGGCTGGGCGTGATCGTTGGACTCAATGTCAAATCGCTAGAGAGCGTGGGCCTGTTCAACAACTTTTTGATTGTGCCGATGTCGTTTTTGGGCGGCACCTTCTTTGACCCCAGCACGCTGCCCGTCGCCCTCAAGGCGATTGTTTACCTGCTGCCGCTGACCTACACCACCATTGGTTTGCGGGCGGCGGCATACCAGCCACTGGCCGAGTTTCCCTGGTTTACTATCCCCATTTTGGTGGTGGTGGCGGCGGTTTTGGCTGCGATCGGGGCGCGTCAGTTCTCCACCCAGCAAGATTAACAGTGAGCTATGTATCGACTCTACGACTATCCACCCTCAGGCAACGGTTACAAGGTCAGACTGCTGCTCTCCCAGCTTTCTATCCCCTTTGAATATATTGAGCTAGACATTCTCAAGGGCGAAACCCGCACGCCGGAGTTTTTGGCTAAAAACCCCAGCGGGCACATTCCGCTTTTGGAGCTTGAACCCGGTCACTACCTGGCCGAGTCGAACGCGATTCTGTTTTACCTGGCCCAGGGAACGGCCTTTTGGCCAGAGGGCAAACTCGCCCAAACCCAGGTGTTGAGCTGGCTGTTTTTTGAGCAGTACAGCCATGAACCCAACATCGCCACGCCTCGGTTTTGGCGCTGCCACGTGCCCAAACTCAATACCTATCAAAAAACGGCTCTACCCTACAAGCAAGAGCAGGGCTACCAGGCTCTAGCGGTGATGGAGCAGCATTTGGCCGACCATCAATACTTTGTTGAAGACCAGTACACGATCGCAGATATTGCCCTCTATGCCTATACCCACGTAGCCCACGAGGGCGGCTTTGATTTAGATCGCTTTCCCCATGTGCAGCGATGGCTGAGCGAAGTGGCGAGTCAGCCCAACCACGTCCCCATCACGCAAACGGTCTTTGAGTTCTGATTGCTGACAAGCCGTAGCGCTGCTAATCGCAAAAGCTCAACGTCTTCATAAAAAACTTTTTTTCCTGTATTTTAGTTGTCAACCTCCGGACACGGGCATTCTCAACATGAAGAAGATCATGCATCTTTGTGTTTGACGTGTTATTTACCAATGCCGGGCATGCGACGAGCTGACAGACGTACTTCATCAGACGACAATTCAGTCCAGCATCCGCAGGCGAGGCGGCCTGAGTCTGTATCCGCAAAAGAGCTCAAGCAGCTTCTGATCAATGCTCGATCGCAGCGGGATGAGGCGAAGGATCAGATTATTGAGAAGGAACAGCAGCTTGAGGACAGCCAAAGGCTTTACCAGGATCAACAGGAAAAGCTGCAGTCAACCATCGTTCTCTACCGAGAGACACAAGAACAGGCCGACTCGTATCTCGCCCTTTACACCGAGGAGAAAGCCAGGAGCAGCGAGATTGAGGTCAAGTACAATGAAGCTTGCCAAGAGTCTCAGAACTACCTGGCGCTCTATAAGCAGATAGAGCAAGAGCTGAAAGTTGAGCGACGATCTAAGGCAGGCATTAAAGGCTGGGAAACCCGACGCAAGCGGGAAAACGAGCGCCTGAAACAGGAAATTGGCGACATGGCGATCGTCCTCCGCGAGTCGCTGACTAAGAAAGATCAAGCCATTAGCAGCCTGGAAGAGGTAGCGGCTCGAATGGACCGGATTCAAAGGCTAGTAGATTCAGTCGATGATGAGGTAGCCAACAATCCTGTGGGGATGATGCAAAAGTTTCAGCGCATATGGGCTGCTGTTAGAGAAATTCTGGCGGAGTAAGAAATAATCCATGAGCAACGATTCAACCTCGATCATGTCAGCGTCACGACCGGCGACTCTAGGCGATCGCCTACGCGGCATTGCCGAGGAGCTGCGGCAGGAAACGGACACGCAGATTAAGGCTACCTCCCGAATCTTAGGTGCTGCGGCCCAGATGGCCCAGAACCACGATCAGCTGATCGGTGAAGTGGTAGAGATGGTCGAGGAGGATCTATCTCAGGAGCAGGGGCAGAGGAAGGCTCTAGCCACTTACAACGCGTCAGGTTTGAAGCAGGAATTTAAGACGCTCAAAGCCGCTAAGGCTCATTTTGGTGTCAAGGCCAATGGCTGGGATGCCCTGGCGACAAAACTGAATGAGGCCAACGGAATTACTGCCAGCCATGGGACTGGGATCCTAAACACTCCCCGCAGTGAAGTATTAGAGCGACTGGATGCCATTGAGCGGGAGATGATGTCTCTTCGGGGCAGTATGGAGCAGGTGCTGGGGTTGCTGCAGGAGATGGTAAATCAGCAGTAGGGGCAAACGGCATTTGCCCTGCCGAATAGGGGTAGCTAGAATACCTTCCCTCAGTCTTTGGCCTTCAGCAGCGCGATCGATCGCGTCAGCCGCGCCTGGGTTTGGGTCATCACCGGGCCGCTGAGTCGGGCTCTGGCCGAACCCAAAAATCCCAGCCCCATTACCAAATTACCCCCAGCCACAGCGCCAATAGCCTGCAGCCACGACAGCCCCAGCGACTGAACCCAGGCAACCCCGGCCACCTCGGCCAGTACCCCCGCCGTGGCCAGCATACCAACCCCGATCGCCAGCATGACGAAGCCGCCCAGCAGCCGCTGCTTTTCGTAGTTGGCCTCCTGCATGGCAACATCCAGGTGGATGTCGACCAGCACGGAACCCAGGCGCAGCACCCGCCGAACGTAGTCTTCGATTTGATTCCAGGTGGAGGTTGAGCTAGTCACGCTTGCCTCCCAAACGCAGACCCAAAATGAATCCCAGTCCAAGGGCGATTAGCAGGCTGGTGCCCAGATTGCTGCGGGCTTTTTTCTCTAGCTCGGGCAGCATTTCGGCCTTAAGTTCTGCGATTAGACGCTCGGTGCGAGACTCTAGATCGTTCAGCAGGTGGTCAACCGTGGAGGGCACGGTTTCCTCTAAAGCGCTGCTAATTTTGGCCGATATCCCGTTCTCTGAGGATGAGCTGGCAGCAGCGGATAGGCGGTCTTCTAAGAATTCGCCGACTTGGTCGGGCACAGCGTCCTGAAGCTTGTTAACCAGCGACGCTGCTTTGCTGTCGGCACCACGGGAGGCTGTGTTTGAGATGGCCTCTGGAATGGCGCGGACGGGCTCAATGAGGCTGGCTAGCTCATTGAGGTGGCGGCGCACGAGGGTTTTGGTATGGTCTATTTCATCGCTGATGTAGTCTATAGCCCGCTCCAGATCCCCCTCCGTAGCCAGCAGGTTTTCTTCAATTAGCTGGGGCCACTCGGACAAAATCAGCGGCACCATGGCGTTGAACTGGTGCTTAAAGGCTTTTTTGGCGTGGGTAATCTTGCTTTTTTTTGCCATAGCTTCAGGCGATTCCCGCAGGGTGGGCTAAGGGTGGGCGAGCTGGCTGGGGTCGTGGGTGAGGGGTTAAGAGATTCGCCGTCGTTTGCGGCCTCGCTGCCGAAACACCAGATACAGCAACACGCCTACTAAGATCAATACTAAAATTGGCACCGCGATCGCCAGTACCGAAAGGATGGTTGAGCTGGCTAACTCCGTGGTTGAAACCGCAATGTTGCCCACCGGGCCACCTGCGGCTGTAGAGGCCAGCCGGGCCAGCCCGGTAAAGGCCTGGGTGCTGCTGGCGATGCCACCGCCCGCGATCAGCGCCAGGCTCCACTGCGAAAAAGGGCTCATATCGCCGCTGGTGACGGCCACGGTGAGCACGGTACCGGCGATCGCCGCTGCGGGCAGCTCTACCGCATCCATCAGGTTGTCAACGATGGGCACAAAGTAGATCAGTATCTCCAGGGCCGTAGCGGCAGCCAGGGCCAGAATGGCGGGGGTTGTTTCCATCCAGGCCATAGCGGGAGACAGGGTCAAATAGCCCTGCTGAGCAGCCACGCCAGCGATTAAAAACGGCACCAAAATCCTAAAGCCGGCGGCAGCGCTGAGGCCAATGCCAATGGCAAGGTGCAGCAGTACATCCATAGTGACTACAGTTTACTCATCTACGCTCGGGGCCAGCGGCTCTAACGAGTCACCGAGCGAAAACACCTGCCCATCGATTAACAGACGGGTAATGCCCTTGGCCTGTAGGTAGGGGCTGGTGGTTTGCAGCAGGGTGCCGTCGGGCACTTTGACCACCCGCTGGTTGCGGCGCGAAAAGCGGCGGGCTACGTTGTGGTTTTCGAACACGGGCAGGGTGCGCGAATCGCCTTCGGCCTCAGGGATTTGACCCAAGTCGACAAAAGTACGCAACGGCAGCACGACTAGCTCCGAGGAGGTGCGCTCAACCACCACGTAGCACAGGGGCGGCAGCGCATCGGCGGTAAGCGGCGAAATCTCTAGGGTGCCAAGGTTGGGGGTGGGGCGATCGCTGCCTTCCCAGTCATCGGTCTCTTCGTCGTCGCTGTCATCGTCATCATCGCCGTAGTCGTCGCCCAGTATGGTGCTGTTGTCCCAGTCATCGTCAAGATCGGCAGTTGCTTCAGACGCTTCAGTTGCTTCAGGCGCTTTGGTCGATTTGGTCGCTTTCGGCGCTTCAGTGGCTTCATCAGCCTCGTCAGCAGCGACAGCCGACTGAGCCGACTTAAGCACTGGAGGAGCTGGCTTTTCTGGGGCCGTCGGGGCAGCACTGGGAATCGATAGCTGCGTAGGCTCGGGGGGCGCTTCAGAAACCGTCTCAGGCGCAGGTTCAGATTCAGGCGCGGGCGCTTCATCGGCTTTCGATCGCCGCTTGCGGGTAGGTTTAGCTGGGGGGGCTGAGGACTCTTCAACCGCAGGCGGCGCTGGATCAGCCGCTAGATCAGCATCAGCCACAGGCGCTAGGTCAGCCGCTGGAGCCGATACCTCAGGTTCGGGATCGGCAGTTTTTTTGCGGCGAGGCTTGACTTTCACCGGAGCGTCATCCTGAGGCAGGGCGGGGGGCACCACTGGAGATTTGCCGGTGGTGCCGCGCTTTTGCTGAATGAGCGTGCTGTATTCGGCTTCGGGTAGGCTGGCCTTTAGCAGGCGGCTAATGGTGCTATTGCTGACCCCGTAGCGCTCCGCCAGTGTTGAGGTTGTCTCCTGGGGCTGGCGGTACAGGCCCAAGATAGATGTCTTGTCAGCCTCAGTCAGCTTCTTGGGTGCCATGCCGTGGGTTCCGTAACAATGCCATCTAATATCTTAAGGCTAATATCTCTGGAGCACCCGTCTAGGCCTCAACCACGTCGCCGCCGGGGGCTGCGCCGAGAATTTACAGAAACTGCGTGCTCAACTACGGCCCCAAGGCCAAAAAATACCGCCGAAAACGTCCAAAAGACTTCCCACAGGCTGCCTTCTATGTAGGTGTCGGTATTGATCGCATAGGCGAAAAACATGTCAGCGATGTAAAGGCAAAAAGCCGCGATCGCAATTAGCTTCCACGACTGCGAGTAGCGCCCGCCCCAAAAGGCCACCAGCAGCGTACCCGCAATAATCAGCAGCACAATATCGCCAATTAAGTACATCAGGCCCACGCCATCGGCCAGCGGCTCAAGTCTTTGGTCAAGCTGCGACACCCAGCTCGGGGCCGATGGCACCGCTTCTACATCCGCCGCTGCGGGGGCAGCGTCGGGGGCAGCCGCGTCGGGGGCAACGACCGGCGGCGTTTCTGCCTGGCTCAGGTAGAGCGCTGGGGCTGGGGCACCCGGTATTACTACCGCTTCCGCCGCCGCCAAATTGACAAAAATCGCCAGCAAAATACCGCCCAGGCCAATGCCAATCACCATCAGCCACTGGGGTAACTCCAGGTTGAGCCGTCGAGGTAGCACGGCCTTAAACATGCCTGCAGCCAGGAAAATGTAGCTAAAAATGTAGAAAAAGTCGCCCAGAGATACCGCCGGGTCGAGTCCCCAGATATTGCCCCAGAGAAAGAACATCACGTTGCCCAGCACGTAAAACATCAGCCCTAGGCCAATCCAAAACCAGACGGTGCGCCCGCTGACAATTTGGGTGCTGCGCCAGTTGCGAAAGCACAGCACTGCAGCCAGAAAAAACGCCCCCGTTTCGAGCAGGTTGATGCCCAACAAAAACCAGGCGGGCTGAGTGCCGTCTTCTCCTGGGGCCGTAAACAACAGAAAGAACAAGAGCGTGAAAACGGCCCAGGTAATGCACGCCCCCACCAGCAGCGGCGTAGATAAGGAACTGGCAGACGAAGAGGTGGACGACTTGCTCAAGGGTTCACTCCTAAAGGAACTCAACGGCATCAGTGCCGACAAAAAAACGCGATGGCCCCTTGAGGGCTGGTCTTTGACCATCATCACAGTAGCGTGGCCTTGGCAAAGAGCCCAGCGCAACAGAGCCCAGCGCAACGCCTGAATTGTACCGACTCCCTACGCCCATGGGCGGCCAGCCCGGCAGAATAACTCTAATTAGTCGTGCAGAGCAATAATTCTTAAACTCTAGCGTCAACTCTAGCGTCAACAATAAGCTCGCTATGCCCATAGTTTGCCCGTCGGAGACTGCTGCAACCACCGCTGAAATAGAGCTTGCTCATTATCGGTAAGGTCTTCGACTGCCTCTAGGGCGCGATCGCTAAAGTTGGCGTTGCCAAAGTAGTCTTTGCCAATCCGATAGGTTTCTTCTAGCAGCCGGTGCAGATGGTGGTCTTGCCAGGCGGGCATCTGAGGCATGGCCAGCGGGTCTACGGTCAAGAGGTTTTTCACCGCATCGGGGGTCGCTGCCTGGGGGAACTTCCAGGCCACAAACACCTTGCCAATGTCTCCCTCAAACTGGCGGGCCTGCTTTGCTCCGAGCAAATCTTCCACATCCATGTACAGCACCTGCAGCATGAGCAGGCACGCTTTAATGTAGGTTGCCTCTGCCGGGGGAGTGCCGGTATCGTCACTGGTGTCCTGGTCAAACTGGTCTAGGCGAATTTTGCCCCAAATGCTAAAGCGATCCGGTTCTTCGAGCAGCACGCAGGCTTTACCCCGGTTGTCAGTCAGGTCACGCCACAGCACCCTGGCATCGTCTTCCTGGGCAGCAGTAAACACGCTCAGCAGCCGAAAGGTTTGCCCCTGGTAAGACAAAATCGGAATCTGTTGATCTTTTTGGGGATGGTGCATCGTTTTGATGTCAACATCCTGCCGCTTGAGGATAAACATGTTATGGCCTGCTGACTCCTAGCTGAGGTGAGTACCTGCAGTAGGCGGCGGCTGCAACGGTAAACCGCACCCTTCGTACTGCGTTATCGGGATCGGATAAAGCCTCGCCAACCCTCACAAACTCCACAGTCTGTTGTTAAGAGACTCATTTTAGCGGCCTTGGCTGTCCTGGCAGCATTCTGCCGTTATTTTTCAACATTCTATTCGCCCTAGTCTGCCCTGAGCGCAGCCCGCACGCTCTAAAATGGATTGGTGATTTAGGTGATTTAGATTTAGGTGATTTAATAGAGTGAGATTTATTGGGGCCATTAGCTCAGCGGATAGAGCAACCGCCTTCTAAGCGGTCGGTCGCTGGTTCGATCCCAGCATGGCCCGTCCCGACATATCAAAATTTATCTAGCGATTTATTTAGCGCTTTAGTGGACCTGAGGGGCTGACCACTGAGGCACTGGGTTCAACCTGCCGCGAATTGTCATGAGTTCTGCGCCTGCCTAGCCGCTGAGGACTGGGCATCGGCAGGGCGAAAAAGCTACGCTGGCTATAGTTTCAGATCTTGGCAGGCAACCCCTTTGGACGAAGCAGATCTACAGGCCAGACTCAAAAAGCTAGAAGCAGACCTCAACCCCTCTGCGCCCCCGACTACTCGACGCCCGGCCGACAAGCCAGCCACAAAACCGCCGAACTGGGGACAGCGGCTCAAAGCCAACGCGCTTTTGCCCATTTATTTGGTGGCCATTCCCTGGACGCAGGAAATTGTTGATCAGGTGGTGTTTGGCGGTGGCTGGAACCTGCCTCTACACCCCCGCAGCATTGAGGGTATTCCCGGCATTTTTTTGTCGGCGGTGTCTCACTCTGGCTTCGCCCACCTGATTGGTAACACCATTGGTTTTTTGATCTTTAGCTGGCTGATCTTGGCTAAAAGCCGTCGCGACTACTGGATTACGCTGCTGATTGGCTGGCTGGGGGGCGGAATTGTGGCCTGGCTGCTAGGCCCTAGCAGTGTGCACGGACTGAGCGGGGTTGTCTACACGCTGTTTGGCTATCTGCTGTGCATCGGCTGGCTGGAACGGCGGGTGGTGCCGCTGCTGATTTCAATGTTTGTGCTGATTAACTACAGCTACTTTATTTTTGGCATGTTTCCTAACCAGCCGATGGTGGCCTGGTGGGGGCATTTATTTGGCTTTGTGCTGGGCATTATGGCCGCCTTCGGGGTGTATCAGAAGCCGGAGCGGCGGGCGAGGGATTGACGTAGAGGGAGGGACGGAGCTGGATAGCCGAAGGCTGCAACATTTGTTTACATTGAAAGGGTGGGGCGTAGTGGTTTTGGCCGTGGCGGCGCTAGGGTGTGTCATCAATTCTGGCCTAAAGGATTGAGGAATCAGCTTTGCCACGCCTGACCTAACAAACAGGCGAGGGGCTGACCCCCTGATTGCCAAAATGAATCGACAAATGACAGTCCTTAGCGCTGCTGAGCACCCAGCACTCTACTCGGAGAACGATCGTTGTGACTATTTTCTCAACCTTTAGCCCATCGGTGCGCACCAATTTGACGGTGCTGTTTGCCGCTGGGCTGTGTTTTTGGGCCGGACTGTCCGGGCTGCTGCCCACGCTGCCGCTGTTCATTGAGACCCTGGGGGGCAGCGGTCAGCAAATTGGCATTGTGATGGCGTCGTTTGCGGTTGGTCTGCTGGCGGCACGGCCATACCTATCGCGGCTGGCCGATGAGCGAGGCCGTAAGGTGGTACTGATGGTGGGGATGGGGACGATCGCGATCGCCCCCTTTGGCTACCTGCTGGTGCTGTTTCTGCCCCGTGTGATCGTGCCCCTAGCGCTAGCGGGCTACACCTTTAACCTCGACACCTCGATTCTGGCCTTGATCGGCATTCGGGCCTTTCACGGGCTGAGTATTGCCGCCTTTGTAGTGGCCTATAGCGCTCTGGTGCTGGATTTGGCTCCCCCTGGCCAGCGCGGCGAGCTAATTGGCTACATGACTCTGGTCAACCCCATTGGGCTGGCCCTGGGGCCTGCCCTAGGCGGCTTTCTCTACGAGGCCACGGGCTTTACCACGGCATTTTTGGTGATGGGGCTGCTGGGTATTGTTGGCCTAGTGCTGGTGACGCAGCTATATGAGCCGTATCAACCCCGCCCGGCTGAAGGGAATGGCTCCAAGAAATTTTGGGGCCAGCTCTGGAATGGGCGGGTGCGGACCCCAGCGATGATTTTGCTGCTGGTGGGGCTGGCCTTTGGCACCATCAGCACCTTTGTGCCTCTGTACGTGCGCGAGGCAGGTCTGGCCCTAAATGTGGGGCTGATCTACAGCGCCTCGGCAATGGCCAGCTTTATGTCGCGGCTGGTAGCAGGACGGGCAAGCGATCGCTACGGGCGGGGGCGATTCATTACCGCTAGCCTGCTGATCTACAGCTTGGGCATGGGAATCTTTTGGCTGTCTCGCAGCGCGCCGATGTTTTTGCTGGCGGGGTTTATTCAAGGGTTTGCCGCTGGCACGCTAATGCCGATGATTGCGGCACTAATGGGCGATCGCTCGACGGCCAGCGATCGGGGTCGCACCTTCGGCCTGGCTATGGTGGGCTTTGACGTGGGCATTGCCCTAGCGGGGCCAATCTTTGGCACCATCGCCGACCAGATTGGCTACCGGGGCATCTTTGGCCTCTCTGGTGTGATGACCCTGGTGGGCATGGTGATTTTTGCCACCGCCAACAGCAAAGACCTGCCCCACTCCCTGCGATTTGCTCTGGGGCATGGCCAGGATGTCTACGCCATTGACCTGCCCCAAACGATAAAATCCCGCTAAACGAGCTTTCGTTTAGCGGGATTTTGAAGAACGGGCGTGGAGGGATTCGAACCCCCGACCCCGTGGTCCGTAGCCACGTGCTCTATCCACTGAGCCACACGCCCCTGTGCAGGCTTCCTATACTAGCATGATCGTTTGCCAAAATTGTACCCATGACAAATAATCCTTCCGGTCACCCGGCTGGGGCCGAGCTGACTCACCTCGACGCCCAGGGTCAGGCCCACATGGTAGATGTGGCGGCTAAAGCCCCGACCGTGCGGCAGGCCGTCGCCGAGGCCGTTGTCGTCATGCAGCCCCAAACCCTGGCCATTATTGAAGCGGGCAACGCCCCCAAGGGCGATGTGCTCGGCACTGCCCGCATTGCGGGCATCATGGCCGCCAAGCAAACCGCCCACCTAATTCCCCTCTGCCACCCGCTACCAATTCAAAAGGTGGAGGTGCAAGTTACCCCCGATCAAACCCTGCCCGGCTACCGCATCCAGACGACGGTCAAGATCAAGGCCGAAACCGGGGTCGAAATGGAGGCCCTGACCGCCGCCAGCGTTGCCGCCCTCACCCTCTACGACATGGCCAAGGGGCTAGAAAAATCAATTGAAATTCGCTCTGTTCGCCTGTTGAGCAAAACCGGCGGCAAATCGGGAGACTACCGGGCCGATTTATGATCGTTGCCCTAATCACCGACTTTGGCATTCAAGACAGCTACGTGGGGGTGATGAAAGGCGTCATCGCTGGCCTAGCCCCTGCCGCTCAGCTGATCGATCTCACCCACGATCTACCGCCGCAGGATCTCTATGCGGCTCGCTTTACGCTACTGAGTGCCTACCCCTATCTGCCACCAGGCACTATTTACCTGGTAGTAGTGGATCCGGGAGTGGGCACTAATCGCCGAGCGATCGCAGTGCAGACAACCCAAGGATTCTTAGTCGGACCAGATAACGGCGTGCTCAGCGGCGTTTTAGAGCGTGAACCCATGCTCAATGCCGTGGAACTGGCCAACGCCGACTATTGGCGAGTTCCCCAGCCCAGCGCCACCTTCCACGGGCGCGACATTTTTGCGCCCGTGGCGGCGCATCTGGCCAATGGGGTGCCGATCGATCGCCTGGGGCCAGTCCTAGATCCTCAGTCCTTGAGAAAACTGCCTATAGCAACTCCGACTGCCACCGCAAACGGGTGGAAAGGCGCTGTGCAATACATCGATCGCTTTGGCAATGCCGCCACCACTATCCCCGCCAGTACCGTGACATCCGACAGCTGGACACTGACTGTAGGAGAAACAACCCTGCCAATCGGCCAAACCTACGGCGAAGTCCTACCTGGGGAAGGGCTTGCCCTGGTTGGCAGCTACGGGTTTGTAGAGATTGCCGTGAATCAGGGCAGCGCCCAGCACGCATTTGGGCTGTCAGTGGGCGATCGCGTTTGGGTCAATACCTCTACACCGTCCGGCCCTGTATCGCCCCCTGAGCCTTGACCTCGGGCCGGGCGTGGGTAGCCGCGACCCAGGCCCGGTAGTCTTCGACCAGCTGCCGCTCAATGCGGTGCTTGATGGTGCCTAGAATGCCGCTCAAAAACGTTCTGCCGGTGCGATCGAGCACGGAGTCGGGCATAAAGCGAATCGGCGGCGGCAGCTCGATGTGAATTTGCAGATCGGCCTGGCCCTGAAGTTCGGTGCAGTGATCGTGGCGCTGGGGCGTGAGGGTGCCCTGCAGCGCCATACCAAAAGAATCGTTGACAAAGCTGAGGTACTCAGGGCCTTTGACCCGGCAGGCCACCGATTCCAGCCGTAGGGTGCCATCGGTCAGGCTCCACACCCGCAGGTCAGCGGTGGGTTCAATACTGATGCCAAAAAACTGCAGGGGCCGCAGGCTCAGCCGATATACCTCATCGCCAAGCACCTCAATCCGGCGCGGATCGGTAATCGCCTGCACCAGGCGCTGGGGCTGCCGTAGGTAGTGCTCAATGGGGATGGCCTCGTTGGGCACCCGCAGACGCAGGGATTGGCTGGCGTGAAATTCTTGCATAGAAAAACGCTACCTGAAAACAGCGCACGACCAGAGGCAGATGAACTTTTGTAACCTCTGTTTAACAATTTAATACCTTCTTCATGTTCCGTGGTGTTCGGCAGGCACGGTTGCCCAACCGTGCCTGCTTTTCTGGGCGGGCAGGATAGTGAGATCCAGCCCAAAAGTATTCGGCTCTCCGGATCACGGCGGGATCTGAGAAGTCGTTACATAGAGTTACTGCTTATTCAGGCGCTTGCACCCAAGGAAACTGTAATGACATTTACCCCAACTCACGTTTTAATTTCGCGCACCAAAGAAACCCCGGTGCAGCTGGTAGCCGGCCCCAAGGGCTACTGGCTCTACACCGAGGCCGAGGCGCAAAAAGGGACTAAACCGGCCTTTGAAGTTCGCCCCAAGCTGGGCATTTACTGTCGGGGGCAGCAGGTGGTGGGCTTTCACCTCCAGCCGCTGAAGGCTCAGGCTGCTGCCCATGCCGAGGCCACCCAGCTAGCCCAGTAGATCCAGTCTGAGCCTGACCAGCGAATGGGTAGGAATGGACTTGGCACATCGAACTTGGCCGATTCAAAAAGAGCCGCAATTTGTTGTTTGAGGGTTCGACCCAAAAACAAATCAACTTGAGCCGCGATTCGATAGTCTGATAGATAAACGCGATCCAAAAATGCAATTTAGGCATCTACCGGGCTTTTTTCCATCCTTCGGGGTAAGACAACTGCCAGCCACAGTTGGCAGTATTAGCCTATGAATACCGTTGATACTGCCTCCCAACTCAGAAACCTAACCCGCATCCGTCGCATCAGCCGGTTGATGGATACGGCCTTCAAAATTCCCGTTTTGGGGCTAAAAGTCGGCTGGGATCCGGTGCTTGGGCTGATACCTGGGCTAGGCGATTTAATTGCTACGGCAGTATCGGCCTACGTCATCGTGTTGGCGGCTCGCTTTCGTCTGCCCAGGGGCATCTTGGCGCAGATGATCTTTAATATCGGCTTGGAGGCCGTAGTGGGAACCGTGCCGCTGCTGGGAGATGTGTTTGACGCCTTCTATAAGTCGAATGTGCGGAACTTAAAGCTGTTAGAAGCTCATCTGCAAGGCGAGTCAACCGAGCTTGAAGACGCAGACAGCCTCAGCTTGAACAGCGTCCAGGATGGTGAAATCTATACGTAGAACCAATTACCTATGTCAATGCCTGTTCCGTCTCGTCCGAGTGGGTTTCGTTTGGGGTCTGGCAACGCCTCTGTGCAGGTAGAGGTATTTATCGATCTGGAATGTCCTTTTTCTAAGAAAGCCTGGCCCACGGTTCTGGCGGTAGCTAACCACTATGAGGGCGATCGCGTTGGCATTACAGCTCACTCAATCGTGCTGTGCGACCATCGCCAGAGCTGGGATTTGACTCAAGCCGTAGTGGCGATCGCAGCAGATGATCCGCTGCGGGCCTGGCAGGTTATTGGCCACCTGTACCAACACCAGGCCGACTATGGGCTAGGCGCGTTTGACCACAAAACCCGTCAAGACCTGCGGCAGCTGATTGAAGCCCTAGCCGTTAAATTTGACCCAGCATTGGAAAACAGCAATCTGGCCCAGCAAATCAGCGATAAGGAGGGAGCCGTGGCGAGTCGAGCTAAGGCCTCTGTTCGCTACGCAATCAATCGCGGAGTTTGGTCAACGCCGACTGTTTTCATTAATGGCAGCCCTGTCTCTGAGCTAGAGTCAAGCTCTACGCTCAGCGATTGGCAAGCGGTTATAGACCCGATCCTGTAGCCATATTTCCACTGCGGAAACAGCCTAACGGTTCAGCACCACCTGCTGAATCAAGTCGGCCAGTTTAGTAGCGCTGTCGGCTACCGCCAAATTTCCTGCCGCCGCCGCCATCGCCTCTAGGCGCGCAGGATGAGCCATCAAATCGAGCACCACCGCCTTGAGTTTGTCGGCGTCTGTCTGGCTCTGCATTAGCAGCAGCGCCGCTTGGGCATCGACAAAGGCTTTGGCATTCACCGTCTGGTGATCTTCTGCGGCATGGGGGTAGGGAATCAAAATTGAGGGAGTGCGAGAGATCGCCAGTTCCGTCAGCGTGCCCGCCCCAGCCCGGCCAATCGCTAGAGTCGCCCGGTACATAAGGGCGGCCATCGCGCCAAAAAAGGGCCGATGAATATAGTGGGGGTGGCTGTAGCTGTCGGCGTCGGGGTCGCTGCTGCCAGTCTGGTGCACAATCCACGCGCCTGCTTCAATCCAGGCCGGGGCGGCGGCCCGCACCAGCTGGTTGACAGCGACAGCCCCCTGGCTGCCGCCCACCACCACAATTAGCGGTACCCCATCGGGAATGGCGGGATCGGTTAGAACGGGCGGCGCTGGGGTAAGAAACTCGTCGCGCACGGGGGTACCCACCACCACGGTTTTGGCCTTGGGCAGGCGATCGCGGGTGGCCTCAAAGCCCAGAGCCACGGTGGTACACCAGGGGCTGAGCCAGCGGGTCACTTTGCCCGGTAGAGCATTCGACTCGTGCAGCACGGCGGGTAGGCCCAGCGATCGCGCCGCAATGATGGCCGGGGCCGCAATATAGCCCCCGGTGGTGAATACGCCGTCAAAGCTGCCCTGCTCTAGCAGGGCACGCACCTGGCCGATGGCCTGGCTAAACTGCCCTAGCGTCTTGACCGTTCTCATGCCTGGTCGCCCCTGAAAACCCGCCATACGCACCGTGTGCAGCGGAAAGTGGCTGGGTACCAGAGTGGTTTCGAGCCGATCGGGCACGCCCAGCCACTCGATACCGAAGCCCTCCTGGAGCAGGGCTTCGGCAGTGGCGATCGCCGGAAATAGATGCCCGCCGGTACCGCTGGCGGCTACCAGCAGCCGGGGCGACGCGGCCTGGGAAGAAGCCGCAGGGGTAGATGCTTGGAACAAGAGAGCACCGTCGACGCTGAAAACGCCTCTAACTATACCAACTCCCTGTCAGTTGATATAAGGTAGACGGAGTATTTCTGGTATCGAGGGCGGTTAGCGTGGCTAAAGCTTCAGCAAGGCAGTGGAGTCTGGGATTGATGTCAATGGCGGCCCTGGGCTGGGGGGCTGGGGCGATCGCACCCGTGGCCCAGGCCAACGCGCCCGTCGTCGCTCAGGCGGCCCCCGCCGAGGTGCAGCAAGTGCTCAGCGAGCTAGAGGCGGCGGCCAGCGATCGCAATCTCGACGCCGTGATGGCGTTTTACAGCGAGTCGTTTTCGAGCGATACCGGCTTCGACTATGCCCAGCTGCGCCAAACCTTAGCAACCCTCTGGCAGCAATATCCCGACATTACCTACGACATTGAGCTGCTGAGCTGGCAGGCCGATGGCCCCAATCGCTACAGCCTGGAGACCCGCACCACCGTCACCGGCAACCAGGCCCGTGCCGATCGCACCCTCACCCTCACCGCCGACATCACCTCGCGCCAGCAGCTCGAAGCCGGGCAAATTGCCTACCAGGAAATCTTGAGCGAAACCAGCCGATTGGTGTCGGGCGTCAACCCGCCAACGCTGCAAGTACAGCTACCTGAAACCCTGGAGCTGGGGCAAACCTACAGCTTCGACACCATTGTTATAGAGCCGCTAGAGGAGCGATCGCTGATGGGGGTCGCCGTCGAAGAAGGCGTCACCGCCACCGACTTTTTCGAGCCGCGCCCGGTGGTGTTTGACCTGCTCAGCTCTGGGGGGCTGTACAAGGTGGGCACCGCCCCCGCCGAACCCGACAGCCGCTGGGTTTCTACGGTGGTCATTCGCGAAGACGGCATGGTGGTCGAGACGCGCCGGGTTCGAGTCGAGTAGCCATAGCCCACAACTGGCTACTCAGCGACGATGGCACCCATCGCGCCTTTGGCAATCCAGAAACGCTGGAGCCGGGGCAATACTACCGCCTATATCGGTTTTTGACCGAGCTAGAAGACAGTCTCGAAATTTTCCACGACGATATCAGCCGCCTGGAGACGATTACCCCCTGGTGCGTAAGCTGCTGGTCAGCTCCTACTGGCTACAGATGGAGTACAGCGCCCCCGACCCCAAAACCGGCTGGAGCGTCAACTTTCTCTACCGCGAGCACGAGTTTCCCCTCGCCGTGCAGATGGTGTCGTGGCAGCCGGGGCAAACCTCGCCCATTCACAACCACGGCACCTGGGGTATTGTGGCGCTGGTGAGCGGTCAAGAGCGCAATCGCCTGTGGCGGCGAGCCCCTCAGCCCGACCATCCCGACCACTTAGAACCAATAGACGACATTATTCTCAACCCCGGTGACGTGGTGGCCCTCACCGCCGATGCTATCCACAGCGTAGAGGCGCTGGGCGACGAGCCGGCGGTGTCGTTTAACCTCTACGGGGTGACGCGGTTTGACCAGCGCTACGGGTTTGACCCGGCCAGCCAAACCGCTAAGCGGTTTTGATCCCAAATTGAACCGCATCACCCCGATGCCAGGGCGGCTGGCGTAGGAACAAACACCGGTTGCCCAACCCAGCCGAGCAGATTCAGGATGAACCCAATCTAGGGGTCGCTAGCCTCCTCACCAACGACGCTGCCGGTATCAATGCTGAGGGAAAGCTGGTAGATCGTTTTTTTGGCTTGTCCAGTGGCTTTGGCGAGCTGGCGGCTGGCCTCGGCGCGAGACAGTCCCTGGCGCAGCAGATATTCTAGTTCTGCTCTAATCGCCTCACTCGACAATACTGGGGCGGCGCGAGTTGCGCCCTGAATGACGACGGTAAATTCGCCTTTGGGGGCGGTGGTTTGGTAATGTTTGAGCGCTTCGCCTAGGGTGCCGCGCCAAAATTCTTCAAATCGTTTGGTCAGCTCGCGGCCTAGGGTGATGGGGCGATCGCCCCCCAGAGCCACAACCAAATCCTCCAGGGTTTTGATCAGCTTGTGGGGCGCTTCGTAGAGCACAATGGTGCGGTCTTCTTGGCCGAGGGCGTCGAGCCGGGCGGTGCGATCTTTGCCCTTGAGCGGTAAGAAGCCCTCGAACACAAAGCGATCGCTGGGCAACCCCGCCACGCACAGTGCCGTAATTGCCGCCGTTGGCCCCGGAATCGGGATCACCGGAATTTCTGCCTCAACGCAGGCGGCAATTAGCTCGTAGCCGGGGTCAGAAATCCCCGGCATACCGGCATCGCTGACCAGCGCCACGGCGTGCTGACGAGTTTGCAGGTGGTGCAGCAACTCCCCAATCCGGCTGTGGCGGTTGTGCTCGTGGTAGCTAATCTGTGGCGTGGCAATTTGAAAATGGGCCAGCAGCTTGCCGGTGTGGCGGGTATCTTCGGCGGCGATTAAATCGACGTTCTGCAACATACGCACCGCCCGAAAGGTCATATCTTCAAGGTTGCCCAGCGGAGTGCCCACTACGTAGAGATGGCCGGGTTTGGGGTCAGCATCGGGGGTGGGGGGCATGGGCAGTTGGCAAAGAGAAACGTTTTTCCCAGGCTAGCGTAACGTTTGAGCGTTTTAACCGTTCAACGGCAGAGGGGGTAGTTCAAAAAGTGGCCCTTGGCTCAATCGCCCTGCGCTCGACCTGGGCGATACTAAACAGCATTGGTTGAGTCAGCGCAAGGAGAATCGGCATGAAACAGCTTACGATTTTGGCATTAGGGCTAGGGGCGGCGGCGCTTACCGCTGGTGTGCCCTCGGCCTTGGCCCAGGCTCCCAATGCCCTGGTGGCCGCCGAGGCGGCTCCCGCAGCGCCCGCCATGCCAGAGTTAGAAACCACCCGCTACGAAGATTTGTTCTCCATTGCCTTCCCGGTGGGGTGGCAGGTCGATGCTCAGACCGATGCGCCCCAGGTGGTCGCCGATAGCGCCGGGGCCACAGACAGCCTGCCCGCCGTTCGCACCGAGATTACCTGGCAAGAGGCACCGCCTCAGGTCGTGGTCGGCGAGTCGCTAAACGCTATTCGAGCCGAGGGCTACACTGTGAGCCGTTACGATGCCGTCATCATCGATGGCGTTACCGCTGTGCGCCTGTGGCTGAGCGACATTCCGGATGGGTTACCCAACGCTTTTATTACCTACGTGGGCTACCCTACCGCTACCGCCACCATTACCAGCTACTACGATGACACCACCGCTGCCATCGACCCGGTGCTGATGGCCATTCACCAATCCTTTGCGCGAGCCAGCACTCCCCCCGCCGAAGCCACACCCCCCACGGAATCTGACCCGGAAAACTGATTGACAAAACGGGGCCAGTCCCTGAAGAAAAGATCACAGGCAGCAGGTCACGAGGGCCAGATCACAATGTTCAACAATGCGAGGGACGCTAACCCTTACCCTAATTGAGGGTTGCGCTCTGTCGTGAGGTGCCTTGTGCTGCTAGTCAGACCGTTTCATGCAAATTGATTTCACCACGGGATCACCTATGTGTGCGCTCGCTTGGCGGGGTTTAAGCATCTAGAGGCCAGCATTGTGGCTCATAGCACCCAGTATGTCGATGACTCGACCCAGGCAGGGCTAATTCGCTTCGACAATGGCGCGATGTTCGATCGGATCAGCTCGGCCCACAAAATGCTCGATTACCGCAACTTCAAGGAGTTGGCCAACTGCAAGCTGTAGATTCCGTTTCACTTTTTGCTGGGCAACGGCGGCCTGCCTGTCGGGCAAGACCCACCGGGCACCTTTATCGAAAAGCTGATTTTTCGGCCCCATAGCCCCGTAGCCCAGGGCATGGTGCGCAGCTGCCAAAGCTCAACGGATAAGTTGTCGACAACTCAGGCGCTTTATTTCTCATGGTTCCATGCCAAAGTTTTCCTGCAAAAAGGGGCCTAAGATAGGGGGGCAGGCTATGCTAAGCCTTGGTTCATGCTGCCCATCTGTAACAAGTCCTCGTGGTTTCCCCTGTCATTCCCCGTCCCGCTCTAGATGTTTTGCCACCGCCACCGTCGCGCTCTACAGCGGCACTCCTGCGGCCAGGATGGCGGCGTGCGCTACCGCGTCTAAAGCATCCGCAGATGTGGGGCCTGGGCCTGAGCAGCCTGGCCCTAGGGTTGGTCAATGGTGGGCTGGTTATTTCTGCTGGCGTTGGGCTAGTTGCGTATCAGCAGCTTTTGCAGCTCTCGCCGCGCCAGCGCAAAGGCCTGATCCAGCGCTTACAGAAAGGCCTGCCGCTGCCCACTTCGCCCCAGCAGCAGACGCTAATCTTGGCCGGAATAGCCGGGTCTAGCACCTACACGTTTACCGCCCTCTGGCACAGCACCCACTCGCTGCTGATGGCGCTGCTGCTGACCGGGCAGGGCGCACTGGCGCTGTTTGCGGTGGGGGCGCTGCTGCGATCGGCCCGCTCGACAGACGCCAGCGATGACCTGTGGTCTGTCCCCCCGGTTGCTCAAATCGATCACAATCTGGGTTTGCTTAGCCATGCTGACCCGTTGAAGCGACTGGTGGCGGTGCGGCGACTGGTGCGATTGGTTGAGCAGGGGGCGGGAGAGGGCGACTATGTGAGGGGGGTGTCGATGCGATCGCACTTGGTCGACTGCTTTCAGCTGCGGCTGAACCAGGAGAATGATGCGATTGTGCGATCGGCGCTTGAAGACGGGCAAATGCTGCTGCGTCAGGCCAAGTCGCTACCGTCCAGTTCCATCGCGCCATTCTCAACGGAACTGACCTCAGCCGGATTCGCCGCTGCCTCGGCCCTCGCCGTCGCTGAGTTGAACCATGCAACCTTGGCGACTCAACCTCTAGCTGCATCAAGTCTTTCAAACGCTCCAGATTCCTTAACACTAGAGGACTCTGAACCTGCGGAAGCACCAGACTCTCCGCCAACCGACCCAGTGCCATCTACAGCAGCACCCATCGATATCTCTACTCCAGGACCCAAAGGTCGACGGAGCACCGTCGAGTACGTCGAATACCTGGATATTTAATCAACCCTAGAAAATTTGAGCTATGGATCGCTTCACCGTTGAGGTCATTTCTCAGACCCCTAACCCTCAACAGACCATGTACGCCGCCATGCACCAAGACTATGCCGAGGGCTTTGTGGCGCACGATCGCGAGCAATGGCCCAGCGAAGAGCGCTGCGGCGAGGTCTTGATTACCAGCCTGCTGAAGGGCGGGCGAGGCCACTACGGCCCGCTGGAGCATCCCCAGATTGTGTTTAATGTGGGCTGGTTTCCTCACAGCACCATGCAGCAGATTCGCACTCATCGCGTGGGCGTTTCGTTCGATGTGCAAAGTTTCCGTTATACAGGTCAGCGCATTTTGGATGTGGTGGACGGCAAACGCGATGTAGAAGAAGTCTTTTACCTGCGGCCCCTGGGCGACTACACCGATCGCCAGGGTAAGAAATATGAATACACTGCTGCCGCCCGCCAAGAAGATCTGGACTGGTGCAGAGAAGCCTGCCGCCGCTACAAAACTCGGATCGATCAAGGCTTTGCCGAAGAGCACGCGCGCGGGCTAATTCCCTTCGACATTCGCCAGCACTGGGTGATGTCGGCCAATGTGCGATCGGTCATGCACCTGCTCGACCTGCGCTGGAAGGCCGACGCCCAGCTTGAGGCCCAGAAAATGTGTGAGGAAATCTGGCCCCACTTTGCCGCCTGGGTACCCGCGATCGCCGCCTGGTACGAAGACAATCGCCTGAAGAAGGCTCGGTTGGCACCTTAAGAGTGTGGGTGCTAAGCCCAGATGGGGTCGGCTGTGGGCTGAATGGCGCTGAGTGGGTCAGCGGCGACGGTGGGGCTGAGAGGGTTAGCGGTCAGCGTTAGCGACCACCCGGCAGCGATCGCACCCTGATCGAGATCGGTGTCATCGGCAACGTAGAGCCGCCAGATGCCGTTGGGGTCGGTGCCCTTAAATACAGAGAGATCGGCATCGTAGGGGCCAGGTATGATCAATCGCATTCAGCGTCACCCGCAGGTCGCTGAGGTCGCCCTGCAATGCAGAGACCTCAATCTCAGAGGAATAGGGATGACTACCGCCGCGATCGCGAATGGCAGTGGCCTGACCCCTCATTCCTTCCCTCTTAATCTCCAATGTGCCAGTTGGAAGGGCGGAATGTCGGATCTAGAGCCTTCAAGCACGTATTCTCTGCATGGGTAAAAAAACGGGGAGGCAGTGACTGCCTCCCCGTCGCCACACAAGTCATCTATGCCCCTGGGGGCCAGTCGCATTAGCGATATCTAAAGTTGCGGTAGACCAGGCGCGAGTTAACCCCTCGCGCCCGTAGGAAGCTCACGACGGCGCTGGCATCATTGCGATCGGTACATTCAGCCGCATTGATAAACCTACCCTGGGGTGCATTTTCAAAGCGAGGATTGATTACGCAGGTAGGCCCCCCTATACCCTGGCTAGTGCCGCTAGGCAGCACCTGGCGCACCTGCTGAAGCTCATTATCACCACCAAATACAGCGGCTACAAAGGGCGCTAGGCCAGCGCCATCGGGCACGCTGCCACTATCACCAAAACAGGTGGGCCGATCGGCCTGGGGAATATTGGTTACCAGAGGTGCAGAATTGATTCTGGGTTCTGACAGCAACACCCCGCCGTTGGCGGCTATCACCTCTAGCAGTGCCTCACCAGAGCCACTCACCCGGACAAAGTAGCGAGCCGCAACACCACCAAAGCTTTGCCCACTAAAGTAGTTGACCCAGCATCGGTAGGGGACAATTTCGGTGGCTTCTGCGGTGGCGGACTGGCCATTGACCAATGACTGTCCTGTCACTTTGCTGAAGACGTTCATCTTGGTCACGCCGCGATCGTTAAACACCCGAACCGAGTGGTTTTGGGTTTCAAACCCAACGAAAGTGTTCGCTTGAATGTTGTCGCCTGGCCCAGGTCCAGGCCCAGGCCCAAGCGCGGTACCCGGAATGAAAAAATCTCGAACGCTGGTGCTGTTTTGGCTAAGCAAAATGGAACTGTTAGAGGCGTCAACGATCTCGAGGAGGGCCTGTCTGGTATTTAGGTTGCCGCTAGCCCGATAGACAACGTTGCGGCCTACCCGCGAGCCAAAGCTGTCATAGCTTACCCAGTCGCTACTGATAATTCCGCCGCGACGGGTAACGGGGGCATTGAGCTGTTCAGAGCGCCGAGTGTCTTTGTTGTAGACATTCATACTGAGGAACTGAGAGTTCCTGGGAAACACGCTAATAGTGAAGGTTGGGGTGTCAAAGTAGAGGGTAGCGTTGCCCGAGGTGTTGGGTTCCTGGGCTAGCAGGGTGTCTAAGCCAAATTCCGCTGCAGTTGGGGTCAGGGTTGCGGGCTGTAGCGCACTCTGCACCGGCACCGTTAGACCAGTGACCAGAAAGACCGAGGTAATAAATAGCGAAAGCGTCTTTAGCAGCCGCTTTGACCAGCGGCTAAGGGGGACGTTGAGCCAGGCTGGTTTCATGAAAATTAGCTCCCTATACTCCTCACTCGAGAAACCCGTTGGGCGACCAATTCGGGAACGTGCGGGCATAGAACCCCGGTTTCTCTGCAAATACGGCTGTAATTCTAGCTAACTTTCCCTAAAACGCTCTTTTTTTGTCGGCTAGTTTTGGGGCCAGCAGAATTTTGAGCCAGCAGAATGCTGGTTTTAGGAAGACTTGATCTAGCTATCGTCAGATTTTAGCTATCGTCAGATTGCCCATTTAGCCCATGTAACTGTCGCAAAAGCTGCTGCGCTTCAGGTGACAGATCGATGGGTAGATGCCCAGAGCGAATGTGCAGGTCGCGCTGGGGAAAGGGCACCTCAATGTCGTAGTGGTGTAGACTGGCCTCAATGGCAAAGTAAAGATCGCTTCTGATCACAAACTGGCGGTTGGGCTGAGCAATCCACACCAGCAGCTCAAAGTTGAGGGCACTGTCACCGAAGCCCTGAAAAAAGACTTGGGGAGCTGGAGCTGAGAGAATTTCCTGGTTTTTTTTGCAGGCATCTAGCAGCGCCAATTTGACCTGTTGAGGGTCAGCGCTGTAAGACACCCCCACCGGTAGACGAATGCGCGATACCGGGTTGTCGTGGCTCCAGTTGATCACCTCAGATTCTAAAAAGCGGGAGTTGGGCACGATAATCGACACGTGATCGAGCGTGCGAATTGCCGTGCTTCGGGAGCCAATCCGGGCCACGGTGCCGCTAACATCGCCAAAATCGACAAAGTCGCCCACCTGCACTGGACGCTCAAACACCAGCACCAGACCGCTGACAAAGTCTTTGACCAGGCCCTGCAAACCCAGACCGACCCCAATTCCCAGACCGCTGGCGATCAGGGCGATGGAGCTGAGGTCGATGCCCCAGAGCTGGAGAATGACTACGGTGCCCAGCAAAATCAGGGTGTATTTCGAGAGCACCGCGATCGCCTCTTGGGCCGCAATGCTAATGCCCGTGGCCCGCAGCAGCCGCGATCGCATCACATTGGTCAGGGCGCTGGACACAATCACCACCGATAGCAGCACCGCCACCAGCATCAACAAACCCAGCAGCGAATAAGATCGGTTGCCCAACGGCAGGCTGCGGTCAAACAGCCCTTCGCGCAGGCTCTGGGTCACTCGATAGCTAATGCGGCGGGTGAGCGGAAAGAGGTTGGCGATATAGGCCAACGCCGCAAACACGACGGCGCAGCGCACTAAAAAAAGAGTGAGACGAAAGACCAGGCTCAGCCCGGTTGGCTCATGCTCAGGGTTATTTGGGTCGATAGGCGAAAGGGCAAATCGGTCTAGAAAGGGCATCAGCCAGCGGTGCCAAAGCCAGCCAGTCAGCCGGTGCAGCACCAGGGCAGCGGCCAGGGCCGCCAGAGACTTGGCTAGAGCCTGCACCAGAGAGCCGTACCGGCGATCGGTACGGGCTGTGGTCAGCGCGGTGTCGATCGCACTGATCCATTGATCTGCCTGGGCCTCAAGCGTATTTGCCTCACCAACCTGCAGGTCGGCATTGGTCACGGTCATGATGTAGCGATCGCCCGCCAAAATCACCGGATTTCTACTCCGAGAAGCCCCGTTGCTGCCCGCTGCATCGCGCATTTCGGCCCGCACTATGACTGGCTCAGGACTTTCAATCAGCGGATCTAGATTGGCCTCAATGGCCTGGGATCGTTCTAATGCAGTCAAATCTCCGGCGGCAGGCACGTCAAACAAATACAGCCCGTCGATATACACGGGTTCGGGTTCGCTCTCCTGGGCTAGGGCCAGTCCTCCTCCCAGTCCGTGCAGCACCATAGCCAGTACTAGACCGCAGACAAGGCGAACCAGCCAGCGATGGGAGACTCGTAGGAGCATAGATCTCTGAGCCTAGACATCGAGACCAGCATAGCGTTTAGGGATGAGGAGATGAGAGCTAACTTACGATCGCAGCCAATACCAGCACTACCCCTATGCCAAAGCAGGCCACCATCGACCAAAAGGCGATTTGGGCGCTCTGGTTAACGCTTTTGGTTAGGGCCTCGTGGGACTTTAGCGTAATGATGTAGGGCTGGTCGGCCTGGGCCGGTTTTTCGATCGCAACGGTGCCGGTGCGATCGCTGGCGGTACCGACGACAAGCACGGGGCGATCGAGCGGCAGCACCGACTCTTTGTAGCGATAGCCCAGGGTGCGGCGGCCCCCTCCTGAGTCATTGCCCCCTAGCACCAGCGAAAACGGCCCGTAAGAGAGCATGCCGCCAGCCGGGGCACCGGGACGAAACTCATTGAGCACCTCTACCGATTCAATATTGGCCGCTTCAGGATCCACGCGCACCTGCCCAGCAGCATCCACGAGGTCAAAGGGAATCCGCTGCTGGTGCTCGCTGACGGTCTCTGAACCCCGCTGGGTGCGGGTGGTGACTTTGCCGTCGCTATCTTTTTCGCGCACGGTTTCTTCGTACTCGCGCACCACAGTGCTGGTGTAGCTAACGCAGGCCACCTGCTTGAGTTCTGAGGTGAGTGGGGTCGAGGTTTTGGGGGTGCCCCACAGCCACACATAGTCGCGCCAGTCGCCGCCGCCAATCTCTTTGGAGACGGCGGTGGCCAGGGTCTCTAGATCGGCACTTTTGCAGGCACGGGCCAGTTTTAGCTGGTTACAGCGGCGCTGCTGGCGGTTCTTCACCCACCAAAGTACAGCCCCAACGACAATGAAAATGATTCCTGCGATCGCCATCTGTAGTTCTCCCGCCCGTACAACCAATTCTGGCTCTCAGCATGCCCAGGTGGGTAGCAAGAGCGGCGACGGCTTAACGATTTTTTGAATGAAGCCCGCTGCTGCCAGCGTCATTTCCCGAAAGGTTTTGTTGCAAAACTTAAAGCGCCAGCGACTGTTCTAAAAGCCCTGATACACTGACATGTAGCGATTTGGTTAGAACAGCCGCGTTCCTCCAATGCCCCGGATATAAATTAGTCCTAGGCATGAGAGAATGCCCCTTCTTTCCCGTTGCTCCACCGGGAGATTGCCCGGCCCACGTTCACCGCGCCATCCAAGGACTCATGGTAGATTCTCTTAAGAAGCCTGAATTACAAGAAATTCGACCAGGGGTAAAGGCTCCGGCCAAAGACACCATTCTCACCCCCCGGTTTTACACCACCGACTTTGACGAGATGGCCGCCATGGACATCTCGATCAACGAAGATGAGATGCTCGCCATCCTCGACGAGTTGCGGGCTGATTACAATCGCCATCACTTTGTCCGCAGCGAGGTCTTTGACCAATCTTGGGACTGCGTTACCGGCGAAACCCGGCAGGTGTTTGTAGAATTTCTGGAGCGCTCCTGCACCTCCGAGTTCTCCGGCTTTTTGCTCTATAAAGAATTGAGCCGTCGTATTAAAGGCAAAAACCCCCTGCTGTCCGAGTGCTTCGAACTCATATCGCGCGACGAAGCGCGCCATGCGGGCTTCCTCAACAAGGCCATGGCTGACTTCAACATGCAGCTAGACCTAGGTTTTTTGACCAAGAGCAAAGACTACACCTTCTTTAAGCCCAAGTTCATCCTCTACGCCACCTACCTGTCGGAGAAAATTGGCTACTGGCGCTACATCACCATTTTCCGTCACCTTGAGTCTCACCCCGAGAACGAGATCTACCCAATCTTCCGGTTCTTTGAGAACTGGTGCCAAGACGAAAACCGCCACGGCGACTTTTTCTCGGCCCTGATGAAGTCTCAGCCCGAAATTCTCAACGATTGGAAGGCCAGACTGTGGTGCCGCTTCTTTTTGCTATCGGTGTTTGCCACCATGTACCTCAACGATCTCCGGTCTAGCGGCTTTTATGCCGCGCTAGGCCTAGATGCTCGCGAGTACGATATCGAAGTGATTGAGAAAACTAACACAACTGCTGGTCGTGTTTTTCCCATCACGCTGAATGTTGAGCATCCCAGCTTCTTTAAGCGGCTGGATGTGGCGGCGGCAGCCAACGCCAATATGGCTAAGATTGGCGAATCGAGCCAGCCTAAGGTGCTAAAGACGCTGCAAAAGCTACCCCACATTGCCACCATTGGCTGGCAGCTAGTGCAGCTCTACTTCCTCAAGCCCATCAACGCCGACGCCGTTCGCGGACAGGTGCGCTAGAGGGTCTTAGCCATTTATCGGAACGCTATCCTCGTTTCCCCCAGCGGCTTTACCAAACAGTAAAGCCGCTTTTTTGTTGTCTGCCCTGGGGCTACGCTGCCGGGCTAACACTGTAAGATGCATAGGAATTTGTTGTTGTGTAGGCTGGGGGCCGCTGAGTGGTGTCATTGACGACCCAATGGTTGCAAGTGGGGGGATGCCTGGTGGTTTTGGGGCTTGGGCAGCGGGCACAGGCTCTGCCCGGCCAACCCAATAGCTTGTCAGTCTCTTCAGCAGAGATGACCGCGATCGCAGTGGCTGCTGAGACAGCAGCAGCTAGCCTCACCCCCAGTCCCCCGTCTTTAGACTCTCTAGAATTTGCAGAGTCTCCTGCCGTTTCCTTTGCCGCAACCCTGCCGACACGTAGCGTGGCCCCAGCGGCGTCATCCCCTGCGCCTCTGGCTCTGAACCCAGAGGTCGTAGCCCCAACCCTCGACCTCGACCCGACCGTGATCGAAAATAGCCCTACCCTCCAGCGCTGGCTGGAGGAGATTCCCGATGTGGCCGACGAAATCCGCTATCAACCCAGCTTTCGCACCCGGCTGCGAGTGAGCTATGCCCAGTTTCCCTCTACGGGGCAGATTGGCGGCTTTGGGGCAGCAGTAGAGGATGTGTTTGTGGTGCCAGGCACGGGACTCACCGCCAGCGCCGACTACAGCCGCAGCTGGAACGGCGATCGCGAATCCTACGGCGGTGAGGCGCGCTACTACCTGCTGCCCCTGGGCGGCTATGTGAATATTGCCCCCACTGTGGGCTACCGCGCCCTCAGCACCCCCGCCTACCAAACCGACGGGCTGGATGTGGGCCTGCGTTTGCTGCTGGTGCCCTCACGCGGCGGCGGGGCTGACTTGGCCCTGAGCCAGCGGTGGGTGGCCCCCGGCACCGAGAACGAAGTGGGGGTCACCAGTTTAGCGATCGGGTACGCCGTCACCCGGCAGCTGCGGCTGGGTACCGACTTTCAGCTGCAAAACTCTCGCTTTGGCCAAGACAGCCGCGTGGGGCTTTCCCTAGAGTTGCTGCTGTAGACCATATATTCAGCTCATTCGCTCAGCTCGGCGTTGGATAGTTCTCTTGGAGCCACTGAACAAACGCCTGGAAGAAGATCTCATCGGTTAGAGTCAGTTCTGTCTTGTCGACCTGGTGCAAATGAGGAATGTGCTCACCCACATGAGCCTGGCCAATGCTCCCATACTTGAGTCGAATAGCCCGAGGATCCGGACTATTGTCAAACCCCGCTTCGACATAATTGTCTCGCAAAAGGTTATAGCGATATTTGCGCCTGCGATCGTCGCTGAAAAGCTCTATCACCAGCACCCTGTAGTTGCCGTACCTGGCCTCCAAACGGAGGATAGAGCGTTTGGGTGTAGAGTCTGTACTGTGCCGAACCGCATTGCATGTGGCCTTGGCTAGCAAGATTACGCTAGCAATATAGTCTGCAATTTCTGCATCCAATCTTCAATCCCCCGATGGCAAAATTCCTAATTGGCGAGATCGATCTCCCAGGTTTTCTCAATAGCTTGCTCAACGTGGTTCACGAACTCAATATCTGCGGATACTTTGGCTGAGAAGTCGGCATAGCCCATGCCGTATTTAGCCGCATAGCCGTTGTCTTGCTGCCGCAGTTCAGTGATTTTTTGAGTGATTTTCTCAATGGCATACCGTTGCAGGGCTATGTCGATGGTGGCCTGCAAGTCGCCCAGGGTGCTAAAGACCTCTGCGTATTCGTCTTTAATTGAGATGCTTTGCATAGCCAGGCTATCTCCCG
Organism: Nodosilinea sp.; assembly: GCA_049646445.1. Lineage (GTDB taxonomy): Bacteria > Cyanobacteriota > Cyanobacteriia > Phormidesmidales > Phormidesmidaceae > Nodosilinea. The sequence goes on from JBARVV010000047.1 coordinate 43,856, forward strand.
CTGTAGGGGTGTGCTGTGCCCTGTTGTAGAGCAATGCTAGCAACTCTCGGATAGGGATAGTTGATTTAGCCGTACCCTGACCGCAGCATTCTATGCTCAACGTTTATCTGCCTCAAAGAAGTTGGCCGGGGCAAATGTTACGCTATAGGCTGAATTTGCCCAAATGACCGTATCATCTCTGCGCCCCTATGTTAGAACCCTCGCTGCTGCGCGCCCTCGTGTGGACTGACTATCGCCTCGCCGTTTTATTTACAGTGTTCTTGCCGCTGGCGCTGCTAGTTTGGGCCTTTGTGCAAAAAAACGACGCCATTCAGCACTTAGTAACTATCTACTGGAAGGTGGCGAGCCTGCTAATGATCACCGTCTATCTAATGATTGGCGGCTTTAGCATCAGCTTTGTAGCCGGGCTAATGGCGCGGGTGCTGATTCCGGTATCGCTGTGGTTTTGGGTAGACCTCAACGAAGAAATTCGCGAGCAGCCGGGTTCGGTGCTCAAGCTTGCCTTCAGCGCCTGGCGCTGGGCGGTGACGCTTTATAACATCATCGGTGGGGCCATTTTGCTGGGCTTTGTGCCCTGCGCTTTCTCGGCGGCGAGGTTTGGGGCCGCCGACTGCCAGGTTTGGCTAGAGCCCCCGCTGCTGTATCAGGAATATTTCCACGCTGGCTACACCAACGGCTTTTTGGGCTTCTTTGGCATTCTGGGCCTGGTTATCTACGTGGCTTCGCTAGCCTGGTTTGTCTTTGTGCGCCTGGGCAAGCAGGGTCGTCAGGCGATTAACTAGCTAGCCTATGAACCCTGGTTTTCGCCTAGAACAATACACGCTGAGACGCCCTCAGCTGGTGCTGCTGGTCAAAGCCGTCATTGACGGGCAGGAAGACGAGGTGCTGATTTTTCGCGGCTTCTCCAGCTCATTGATGCACCCTACCGCCGCTGACCCCGAGATATCGGTGCTGCCCGAAACCGCCGAGATTCAAGCGATTGACATTATGGCTGGCCCCTACACCCCCACCGCACCCCAATACCTGCAGCGGGGGCTGTCTTGGGCCGACATGCTGCCCCTGCTAGAGGATATGGGGGTTTAATCGACTACTTCTCCCCTTCCCGCAGGTGCTTGGGCTGCCAGCCTTCATGGTTTTTCTGCGGCGCACGAGAAACCACCAGGCAGTTGTCTGGGGCGTCTTTGCGTACGACTGACCCAGCGGCAATGGTAACGTCGCTGCCGATGGTGACGGGGGCAACCAGAACGCTGTTGCTGCCGGTTTTGGTGCGATCGCCGATTACGGTCGGGTGCTTCTTAAACCCGTCGTAGTTGGCCGTAATGGTGCCCGCGCCCACGTTTACCTTGTTGCCCAGGGTGGCATCGCCTAGATAGGACAGGTGGGCGACATTGGTGCCTGCTCCCAGGGTAGATTTTTTAACTTCGACAAAGTTGCCGATCCGGCAGCCCTCACCTACAACAGCTTCGCCCCGGAGATGGGCGTAGGGACCAATCCGTGTGCCGCTGCCCACGGTGCTATCGCTAACCACTGAGAACGTCACGGTGGCATTAGCCCCAATCTGGCTGTCTTCGATCAAGCTGCCGGGGCCGATGCGGCTGCCGGTGCCGACGGTGGTTTTGCCCCGCAGGTGGGTCTGGGGCTCAATTACTACGTCGGGTTCGAGCTGCACGGTGGTGTCGATGGTTGTGCTGTCGGGGTCAATCAGGGTGACGCCAGCGGCCATCCAGTGGTCTTTGATGCGGTCTTGCAGAATGGCGTAGGCCTCGGCTAGCTGCTTGCGGCTGTTGATGCCAAAGATTTCTTGACTATCGGCCACATCTACAGCCATAGCGGGGCTGAGGCCTTTAACCACGTCAGTGAGATAGTATTCCTGCTGGTCGTTGTCGGCGCTGAGGTGGGGCAGTACCGTCATTAGCTTGGCCCAGTTGAAGCAGTAGACCCCAGCGTTAATGCGCGGATTTTGGCGCTGGGCAGGGCTGCAATCGCGGTGCTCCACGATTTCGGCAATTAGGTTTTGGTCGGTGCAAAAAACTCGCCCGTAGCCGGTCGGGTCTTGGAACTGAGCGGTGAGCAGGCTGGCGGCGCTGCCGTTCTGCTGATGAGTGGTAACCAGCTTTTGAATGGTTTCGGTGCGCAGCAGGGGCACATCGCCATTCAGCACCAGCAGGTCGCCATCGAACCCCTCCAGGTGGGGGATCACCTGCTGCACGGCATGGCCGGTGCCAAGCTGCTCGGTCTGCTCCACGAAGGTAAGCCCAGGCAGGTGAGTCAGGGCCGCTTTGACCTGATTTTGCCCGAAACCAACCACGATCAGCGTATGGCTCGGGTTTAGCTCGGCTAGCCCATCGATAACCCGTTCTACCATCGATTTGCCGCCCACTGAGTGCAGTACCTTGGGCAGGCTTGATTTCATCCGGGTGCCGCGCCCAGCGGCAAGAATGGCGACAGCGACCATGGGTATGTCCTTCGTGGATAAGTGGGTCGAGGGGAGTATATCGCGGTTTGGGCGCGGTTTGGGCGCGGTTTGGGCGCGGCGACGGAGAGACGGCGGGGCTTAGGACTGGCTGGGGGCAGCTTTTTGGGGACTGGTCACGGGAAGGTTGAGGCTGCGGAAGTAGCTGCTGCCGACGAGGGCGAGAAAGCCCAGGTAGGCCAGAATTTGAACCAGGTACAGGTGGTCGCGGTAGCCCAGCAGGGTTTTGAGCAAAATGCCGGGGAACTGGCGATCGGGCAGAATGCTGCTGCCATCCCACACTAAGGGACCGAGGACACAGGACACTTGGGCAAAGCAGAGGTCGGCGGTGGGGTTAATTTGGCTGATGGCAGCCAGGGCGGCATCCAAGTTTTTGCACACTGAGATCACCAGACCACCAACAATCAGCAGCAGCAGCACGCCCATGACTTGAAAGAAGCGCTTGAGGTTGATGCGTAGCCCCCAGCCAAACAGAGCCAGACCAATCAGTACTGCGCCTAGGAGACCCGCGATCGCCCCTACCCCAGCCGCCACGCTGGTTTCGACATTGGTAAAGACAAACAGCACCGTCTCAAACCCTTCCCGCAGTACGGCAATGCAGACCAGGCTAAAGATGCTCCAGCCAGCGGTTTGGGTGTCGTCTAGGGCAGATCGCACGGTACCCTCTAGCTCACCCTTGAGGCTGCGAGACTGGCGGGTCATCCACAGCAGCATCCAGCTCAGCAGGATGACTGCGATCGCGCCAAACAGTACGTTTAGCAAGGGCTTGATCACCATTTGCAGCCCCGGCAGCCCCTGCTGCAGCTGCTGTAGCCCCATGCCCAGGGCAACGCCAATCATGACGCTGCCCACCAGCCCAGCCCCCACCCCGGCGTAGGCCCAGGGGTTAAGCGCCTGACGGTTAGCCTTGGCCAGGCAGGCCAGCACAATGCCGACGACGAGAGCCGCCTCTACCCCCTCGCGCAGGGTAATCAAAAAGGTCGGCAGAGCAGCGGTGAAATCCATGCTTGGCTAAGGTTAGGGAACAGTTGCTATAGGTATTGTGTCAAACAACCCCACCCTTTGCCGCCCCACTCTTCACGACTGGCTCTGCAACACCAAAGCTCCGGCTGGAACCGGTGGATCTGTAACCTGTTCGGCAGTGATCAGCATCTGCACCGATTCGGCACCGCAGGCGGCGTTGGGCAAGACCCACTGGTTCGTTTCCTGCCCAGCCTCGGGGTTAAATTCACCGCAAAATACCGGGTCGCTGTCGGCCAGCGCCCACAGGCGGTAGACCTGATCGGTGCTCAGGGGAGGCAGGTCGGTGGTCACAATCAGGGCAGTTTGATCGTCAGGGCTGACCACCAGGCGACCGCTGGCCTGGGGTTCAGCGTCGGTACCAGCCAGCGTGTAAAGCTGGTTGGCGGGCTGGCTAAAGCTGGCCACCACGGCCTCGTTTTGGCGCAGGGCCAGGCGCAGGCGCTGGTTTTCGTTCAGGGCAAACACTAGAGCTAGCCCGGTAGCCGCCCAGCCTAGGGCTAAAGCGAGCCGACCCAGGGGCAGGCGACGGCGACCAGTGGTGGGTTCTGGAATGGGATCTTGCGCAAATTTGGGGATTAGGGCCGGAACCGAGTTCTGCGCTGAGGCGTTCTGTACAGGGGCATTCTGCACAGTGGCCATAATGCGATCGCGCATTCCAGCCGGTGGGGCCACGGGCGGCAGCAGGGTGGGCAGGCTCTCCCAAGTAGTTTGCAGCGACTCTAGCTCGCTGGACACCTCGGGGTACTGCCCTAGCCACTGCTCGACTAGGGCGGCTTCATCGTCGGTCAGGTCGTTGAGTACGTACCCGGCCAGTAGCGATCGCCAGTTTTCAGGAAGGGAGGTTGAGTTCATCGAGCGGAGATGGGGAGGGAGGGTGAGGGGATTGGTCTGTTCGTGAAGCGGCTTTGTAGAAGTGGCAGAATTGCGCAGCTTCCCGGAGGAGAAAGGGCTAGCTGCGCTGGTGCTTGAGCAAATCGCGCAGGCGAAGCAGGCCCTGGCGACAGCGAGATTTGACGGTACCGAGGGGGATGCCCAACTGGGCGGCAATTTCAGACTGGCTTAGCCCCTGAAAGTAGGCAATCTCTAGCACTTCGCGCTCGGCAGGGGGCAGCTGATCGAGGGCGACGCGTAAGTACTGGCGCTGCTCTTGCTGGGTGGCGTGGTCAACAGGGCTGGGGGAACGGCTAGAGGCAGCAGTAATGCGCTGAAACCGCTGCAAAATAGTGGCCCGTCCACTGCTGATTCGCAGGCGATCGATGGCGCGGGAGCGGGTGTAGGTGGCCAGGTAGCTGCCAATGCTGCCTCGGTCGGGGTTGTACTGCTGCCGCTGCCAAAAATTGACAAACACCTCTTGGGTGAGGTCTTCGGCTTCGGTGGGGTTGGCCAGCATTTTGAGGGCCAGGGTGTAGACCATGGAGGAGTAGCGATCGTAAAGGGTGGCGAGGGCAGAGGTATCACCAGCCCATAGACGTTTGACTAGGTCGCGATCGCTAACTGGTTCAGACGCCGTAGGGTCGGAGGGGGATAATGGGGTCATGTACGATCTGACAGTAATACGACTCAAGTACGCTGGTTGGATGAGTCAGGGTAATGGCATCCAACTCCGGTAGCCAAACCTCCACGGTCAACTCTGAAGATCTCAGCCCGCCATCCACTGGGCGTAGCTAATCGTATTGTGCCTGGTTCTGAAGGAAATGAGCCTCGCCCAAAACGTTAGCGCAAAGGAAACTACTATGAATCACAATCTAATATCTGCCGATCAGGGTTCCCCTAGGGCAGGAGTCTCTCGCCGCCGGGTGATGGTGGGTGGCGCGATCGCAGGGTTGGCTGGCACTCTGGGCTTCTCTGCTCTGACCAAGAATCCGGCCCAAGCCCAGAGCCGCTCTGGTTCGATTTTCCGCAACCGAGCCGCCGCTAACGACATTGGCATTCTCAACGGTGCTCTCTACTACGAACATCAGGCAATTTGGGCCTACAGTGCCGCTGCTGGTGGCCTCAGCGATACCGATGTGGGCAAGGCGGTGCTAGCCATTGCCCTGGCTAACCAGGCCGACCACATGGCCCACCGCGACGTGCTCAGCCAGGTGATTACCGATTTGGGTGGTAGCCCGGTGATGGCCATAGACAGCTACGACCTCTCGGCCTACCTGGAGCGCGGCGATGGCGGCCTCGACTCCGATGTGAATATCGCCAAGCTGGCCCTGGCCCTGGAGACCGATGCGGCGATCGCCTACACCAATGAAGTTGCCCGACTCCAAACCCCAGAGCTGATTACCGCTGGGGCTACGATTGCCGCCGCCGAGGCCTCCCACGCCACGACCATTCGGGCTGCGTTTATCTCGCTGGGGGTCGATATTGCCTACGTGCCCGCCCCCTTCGTCAGCGCCGATACCCGCGACCAGTGGGTGATCAAGGTGTAACCCAAAGGCTGGGCTACGGTTGCCCGATCATGCCTGAAGTCGTCCTTGTAGATCGTCACGTTCATTCCTGACCTCAGCCCAGAGCTAAGCTCTGGGCTTTTTTGTGGCGATGCCACGTTGGTGCACGCAACCTCAACTCCGTCGGGGCACAGCCGTAGGGACACAGCAATGTGTCACGCGCTGTAAGGTTGTACCCTCCCCCAGCGACACAAGGTTATGCCCCCTGATTCATTCAGGGGGTTCTTTTTTTGGG
>JBARVV010000048.1:0-16044 GCA_049646445.1 Nodosilinea sp.
AACCGACTATCGTGTCAAACAACCCCTGTTCTTTCAATCGTGCTGGCTCTCTTGGGCTTCTCCGATGGCATTACAATACCGGCATTCTCAGGGCTTGAACAGCGTTTCGCCAAAATGAGAATTGCTGAAGACGGGGCCACCGTGCCCATCTACTACGAGAGCCGCCTGGTGCGGGTAGACCTCGACGAGCAGGGCCGTCAGCTGCTGAATGAACTCGACGACGACCTCAGCCTTGAAGATCTCAGCAGCACCCAGCAGGCCAAAGCCAACCAGACCAAAATCGAGGCGATCGTCGGCTCTACCCAGCGACTCCAGACCATTGCCCAAGACATCGTTACCCACTTCGAGCAGCGCCAAACCGCCAACCGGGGCAAAGGCATGATCGTCACCCTCAGTCGGCGGATAGCGGCCAACCTCTACGACAACATCATCCAGCTCCGCCCCGATTGGCACAGCGACGAGTTGAACAGCGGCAAAATCAAAGTCGTCATGACCGCCAGCGCATCTGATGAAGCCAATCTGGTCAAGCACCACACCACCAAAAAGCAGCGCCAGATTCTGGCCCAGCGCATCAAAGACCCCAACAACGAGCTGGAGCTGGTGATCGTCTGCGATATGTGGCTCACCGGGTTCGATGCCCCCTGCCTCCACACCATGTACATCGACAAGCCGATGAAGGGCCACAACCTGATGCAGGCGATCGCCCGCATCAACCGGGTCTACTTCGAGAAGCAGGGCGGCCTGATTGTGGACTACCTCGGCGTGGCCCAGGATCTGAGAGAAGCCCTCAACTTCTACTCCAACAGCGGTGGTAAAGGCGATTTAACCCTCGATCAGGATGTGGCCCTCGGGCTGCTGGCCACCAAGCTAGAAGTAGTCGAGGGCATCATGGCAGGGTTTGACTACGCCCCCTATTTCACTGCCAGCACCGGCGGCAAGCTCAACCTGCTTAAGGCCGCTACGGACTATGTGGCTGATCCCCAGCGCAAAGACCGCTTCCTCGATGCCGTGGCGGCTCTCTCCAACATCTATTCCCTGACCGCTCATCACCCCGAGGCGATCGCCCAGGGCGAGAAAATTTCCTTCTTCCAGGCCATCCAATCTAGCCTGCGGAAGCTGGAGCCCAGCGACGGCAGCCTCAGCAATGCCGACATCGAAACCGCCATTCGTCAGGTGGTAGACCAGGCCCTAGTGTCCGATACCGTCGTCAACATCTTCGACGAAGCGGGCATCAAAAACCCCGATGTCTCCGTTATCTCCGACGAGTTCCTCGAAGAAGTCGAGGGCATGGAGCATAAGAACCTGGCCGTTGAACTGCTCAAAAAACTGCTTCGCGATGAAATCAAGGCCCAGCGCCGCACCAACATTGTGCAGAGCCGCAAACTGGCCGAGATGCTAGAAGCTGCCCTCAACCGCTACAAAAACCAGGTCATCGGCGTAACCGACATCCTGCAAGAGCTGATCGAACTAGGTAAGGATGTCCAGGCGGCCAAGCAGCGGGGCGAAGAATTGGGCCTGGAGCCCTACGAACTCGCCTTCTACGATGCCCTGGCCCAAAATGAGAGCGCCCAGGACGTGATGGGGCAAGACAAGCTGCGCGAACTGGCGATCGCCCTAGTGGTCCGTGTCCGCCAAAACGCCACCATCGATTGGAACCTGAAGGAGAACGTTCGCGCCCGCATGAAAGTCATGGTTAAACGCCTCTTGCGGCACTATGGCTACCCGCCCGACATGCAGGCTCTGGCGATCGAGCTAGTGCTGGAGCAGGCGAAGGTGTTTACCGAGTTTGAGGTGGAGAACAGCCATTGATGGGGTGAAGTCTGGGAAGGTACTTACCCCGGTTAGTACCGGGCTAGCGATCGCAAACTAACTGCCCCCGATAAGATTCTGAACCAGCAGCGAACAGACTCAACCATGTTTCTTGAAGATCTACCCCATCTCTTGCCCCTGAACACTCACAATTTTGTAAACTACTTTGTAAAGTACACTTGAACTACAAAGCTAGTCCAATTTTAGTCCAATTCATTTTTTGCCTTTTGAAAAAATCAAGCGTAGCAAGGGTTTTGGGGGTCTGAATATTTGCGTGTGTGGCAACCGCTCGAAAGTCGCTGAAACCTTTGTGTAGGAAGGATTTCAGCGATCTATTTGTACTGTAAATAACAAACTTTTCACGCTAGAAAAGGTGTAAATTTCACGAGCGGTGTAATTTACACTTCGGCAGCTAAGCCAACTGGCCGATCGCACCCTACTCCTGCGATCGCACTCCACCGACCAGGGCACCATAGGCCCAGCAGCGAGTTCCTGAGAACAGATTCTCCAAAGTAGATGCAAAAACCCATGACCCTCCTAGCCAACGCTGCGGCTAAGGGGGGTTTTGTTTTGGGCACCATAGGCAGTTGCGATGGGTGCTGCTATGGAATCTGAATGGCCTGCTGATTGGGCGATGCGTGATTTCTACGTGATTTTACTAATTCTTAATGTAATAAAAACAACTATTTTGACCGAGGCCAAATATTAGTGAAATTGCTGTAAGATAGATACATCAATGGTTTCAGCCACGACCGGCATAAGGCATATTATGCCGGTCGTGGGAAAAATCGTTTCTAAACAAAGGTTTTGGCGTTTTTTGTATTTTGCGCCACTGTGAAACATTTGATACATGGCAGTTAAAGAAGACTCAATTGCTGCACCCTAGGCTGGCCTGCCTCAGTAGGTGTGTCTGGGCGTAATTCTGTGAGCAGGCCTCGCCAATCTGCCCCGGCATCGGCATCGACAAAGCCGTATTTATAGCCAACCTTGCTCACCATCCCAGGGCGGCCATCGGGCAAGACAACGCGATCGCCGTAGTCGAACCCATGAGGGTTGAGCTGGTGCAATTCGAGTGGGGTGTAAGGGCATTGCCAGGTCATCGAGATCGCCCCCCAAACACATCAGCAAAATAATCATCCATCCCATCGAGCACATCATTTGTACGTTGAATACTGCGGGGCATCTCACCTGCTAGCAGGTTGGCAACGCTGCTCACTTCTATCGCCCAGTACTGACCAGGTGCTGGTGGCTTGCTGCCTGGGATTCGATTCCATTGAGCAAGGGGTATTGACCAGTAATGGCCAATATCAACCAAGACCTGTCCGTTGCTGACTCCCAAAACTTCACTGTTAAAAAAGCTCATTTTGTTGCTCCTAATTCCTTGGGTTTCCTATGCCTAATTAGTCCTGTGGGTGGTGTGACAGTTGGGTGTGGGTGGTGTGGGCGCTCAGGTGTGGGCGTGGGCGGTGTGGGTAGGCGTGGGTGCGAGCACCCACACCCACCCACACCGCCCACGCCCACACCTAGACTGTGCCGGTTGCCTGGTAGCGCTCGGTGCTCCCATCCTCCCATCGTGTAATTTGGCCCTCGGAAATCATCACGGCCAAGATGTCTCTCACCTCATCGACCGAGGCCCTAGGGCTATCAGTTGAACGGGTACATGCCCCCCTAATCTCCCTCGCCGTCTTGGCCTCGCCGTGCCCCTTCAGGTAATCCAAAATCCTCACCCTCAGGGGTTTGGGTTCTGTCGCTTGCTGTGCCTGCTGGGGGGCTGTGTCGGCATACTCGATCGGGCATTTAACCAAGGGCTTTAACTCCCCCTCAAACTCGGGCAAGACATCGTGGTAGATGTCCTCATCTTCACCCAGCCACAATTGAAGGTAGCGGTTAGGGTTGCTCAGAATGTCCTCCCGCTGCTCGGTGGTGAGCCGTAGGCCGCCCATCTTTTCAATAACTGAGAGGGCCAACCGCCGCTTACTTTTCAGGGGGATAACCATCCTGAAGTTTTGCTGCAAAAGGTCGAGGTCGATGCCGAGCGGCCCCGCGTTTTTGGTCTGGGCCAGCAGTACTCCATAGGCCGAGATCGCAGCCCCCTGAGTGGCAATCTCAACCTGCAGCCCGGCGATCGCCTCGGCCAGGCCCTTCACCTTCGAGCGCTTAGCGTAGGTCTGAATTTGGATTGCCTCGTCAAAGACGAACCACTCCGGCGCGGTATCGTCTCCGGCTGCGTGGGCGGCCAGCTTAGCGTCCCAGTGGGTGAGCAACCATTTCAGCTGCTTACCCTTCACCTCAGAAGTGCCCCCGATAACGTAGCCCTCCCAGTGAGATGGCACCTGGTCGGTGGCTTTGGTGCTCACGTAGTTGACGCGGGCGTGGTCATCGAGCAGGCAGCGCAGGGCATTGCTTTTGCCCTCGCGGCTGCCTGCCAGCAGGAGGAAGTGGGGGCAGTCTGGATCGAGCTTGATGGGGGCACAGGGCACAGGGGCAACATCAACCGACTCGTTCCCAGATTTTGGTGGATTCGTTCCATTCCCAGACTCCTGGTTGTTGGTCGGTGCTGCTGCCCCCAGCGGCTTTTTTGAGGCTACGTCCTGAATTTGAACGGCGGCATTGTTGAACTCAACCAGCTCCTCAGGGGAGAGGTATTGCCGAGCTTTGCCTGCGTCCCCACTGGCGATCGCGCTGCTCTCCTGGCGAATGGCCGCGAGCGACCCACCGGCCACCGCTGCAGCTAGCAGAATCATGGCCCACAGCCCGATGGGGCCAGCGACGATGATGCCCACCGGGTAGCAGAGAGCTACAAGGGCAGCGCTAATTTGTCCCGAGAGCCCCAGGCGGGTATGGACGTTGGAGATGGCCCGGTTGGTCACCTGTAGGCGCAGGGCATCTTTCAGTTCGGCGATCTGTTGGTCGGTCATGGCTACATGGCCCTCCGAACAAAGCGCCAGAGCAGCACGTAGAGAGCCACACCGAACAGGGTCACGATGGTTGTGCCGATGTTGCCTAGGTCAACCAGCTGCCACATGCGGGCGAATCTGAATTGCTCCATCGAGACCTTGAGCACCGGCCAGAACTTGGCACAGAAGAAGGCGTCTAGGCCGTAGCCAATGGTGGCCACCGTTGTAGCGACCTGCATCTTTTGCTCCCATCGGTCGGTGCGAGTTTCTTTGGGGGAGCCACCCAGCAGCACCGGCCAGGCCTCAGCACTCTGCACCGCCACGAGGGCCAGGGTGCCGACAACCCAGCCCGCTAAGGTTGCGATCGCTCTCAGGAATTTTGCCCCCACCCAATCAGGGGGCACGAGGTCACGAATCAGGTCGCCAAAGAAGGCGGCATAGGGAAACATGTTGCGGGCCAGACAGAAGAACAGAACACCCCCAGCGCCGATGAGAATGGCCCAGCCAATGAGGGTATCAACCCGCTCCGGGTTGTTGAACGTCGTTTTAGCCATGGGTTACCACCCTAGAAACTGCTGAATTACTTGCTGGTCTTGAGTTGTGGCGAGTTGCCCCACCGCGCCATTGGAGCCAATGAGCCCGGTTCTGCCGTAGCCGTCAGCAACGCAGGTGTTAGCGGCCAGCTGGTAGACCTGGCCCTCCTTCAGCTCGACGCCGTTGCCCGCGTAGACGCAGACTCCAGACTGATAGCGCTGCACAGCCAGGTCTTGGGTGGCGGTCATCATTGAGCCCTCGAATAGGCTGCGGGCCTCTGCCCTATACCGGCGCTCGGCCAACTGCTGAATGTCTTTGCCCTCGGTGTCGAGGGAGGTGGCGACCAAGCCAACCCCAAGGAAGGTTGCAGCCAGCAGGAAGGGGGAAAGGATGATCCACTTGGTCATCATTTACAGCCACCTTCTAGCAGGTCATCTAGAGCGTCAGCGGCCTTGGCTTTGGGGTCGGTTGGGGCCGCTGTGGGCTTAGCGGTCGCCATCTTGGCCACTACCCCAGCCACCCCGGCCAAGACCAGAGCACCGATGCCCACCCCCACCCAGTTTGCAGACGGGCGATCGCTGCCATCCTCCACGGTGCCGGTAGGGTTGCTGACCTGCTGGGCCTGCTGCTGGCGAGGCAGCTGCGCGGTGTAAATGATCGGCACCTCCACCCCGCCCCAGGCGCATAGGCCATCGTTGGCGAGGTAGCGGCGGGCCTCAAAGGCGTCTAGACCAGCAGGGTAGTCAGCTAATGTGCGGGCCGCACCATCGGGCATGTTGAGCACCCAGGCGGTGCCGGTGCTGCTGCTGACCGGCGCAACTTGGTCACAGTTAGGGCGAAAGGCGATCTCGTCATGGCCAGCGGGGGGGCGGTTCTGCCCCTCGGGGATGACCTGGCCATCAGGCAGGGTGTAGGAGCCGTAGCGGGCCTCTACCTGCCCCCAAGCGGGCGCGGCCAGCAGCAGGGCCAGCGGTAGGGGGCTCAGCATCTGTTTCATAATGTCGGTGTCCGTTTACTGATTGGTTTTCGGGCAAGCCCCAGCAGGTTGTCTAGGCCAGCGCTGGGGTTTTTAGTGGGTAGATAAAAGCAGTGCGAGCGCGGCGGTTACTCAGCCCCACCAGCGGTTGGGGCCTCCGGCGGCTGGTGGTAGTCGGCCAGCTGTTCCTCAAGGACGCGGGTTTGCGCCTGGAGCCACATCGCACGGCGAACGGCCTGGCGCTGGGTCAGGGGTTTAGGGCTGACCTGTTGCAGGCGATCGGCCAGTTGTCGGGTTTGTTTGGAAATTTTCATGGTGCTAACCACGGTTAGTACGTCAGCAGAAATGCGATCGCAATCCCAGCGAGGGCCAGGGCCAGCAGGGCTAAGTTGCGGTGTCGGCCTCGGCGGGCTTTCCCAGGCTTTGCAGCTGCGCTAGGGCATCGGCCAGTGCTTTGGCTTCCTCAGTGGTAGCGGTATCGAGCTGGGCAGCTTGCAGGCGGTAGAGGCGTTGCTCTAGGGCCAACTGCTGGGCCTTGGTAGCTACCTGAGCCTGAGCTTGTTTGGTGCGGGCGAGGCGCTGCTCACGGGCGGCAATGTCACTGGCCAGCGCATCCTGAATCATGTCGGCAGCGGCTAAGAACTGCTCAGCAGCGGCCAAGGGGTCATCAACTACCAGGGCGCTGGAATCTCGAAACTGCCCCAGGTCGATGGTCATGCCGTCGAAGGCAGGCAGGTCTAGGGCGGTGCAGTGGTTGCCGGTGTGGATGGTCAGGCCAGCAGCGGCGGATGAAGGGGCGGCATCTAAAAAATAGGCGCTGGCAGCTTTGACGGCATCAGGGCTCAATCCCTCGCTGGTGTCGAAACTCTCAGCCTTCAAAAACTTGTGAACGCTGCCCTTGCTTAGGTTGTGGTCTTTGCAGAATGCCGATAGAGAGGTGTTTTGCATAGTGAGTGCTCAATGAAGTGAACGGGCTGAACAGCCCATGAAAACTGGGGGGTGCAATGGAAATCTCTAAGGCAGTTGCTCAAACTCTAGTTTTTGCGGGGTGTTCACTGCCTTGCATCAGTTATAGCATACAAACATCAGATATCATCAAAAAGAGTTTTTGTATGAAAAGTGAGCTAAAGTGAATGCAACCACTCAGTTGATCGGGAGTACGATTGCAATGGCGCTAGCAGACGACAAAATGAGACGCACGATAACAATCCCCGACGACTTAGACCGGCTGGTTAGCGATTTGGCCGATAAGTCGGTGCGCCCGATTAGCAGCCAGTACGAATATTTAGTGCGGATGGCCCTAGCCATCCCCGAGATTGCTGAGCAGGTCAAATCTATGCAGCAGGAGGGCAAGCAGTCATGACCTACAGCGGAGATCGCCTAGGACGGATAGAGCAGCTGCTAGCCCAAGTGGCAGAATCTAATGCTGCCAGCACGCAGCGGCTAGACCGTATTGAGGAAAACCTTGCCCGTACCGAAGAGAGCCAGGGCCGCACTCAGATTATTGTTGAGCAGAACGCCGCTGGCCTGAGGGAAACCCGCGCCATTGCCGACAGCAACGCTCGCGCCATTGAGGCATGGTCTAGCCGCATTGAAGAGGGCATTGCAGAGGCCGAAGAGGTCAGCAGCTCTATGAGCGCTAACACTAACACCCGTATGGAGCAGGCGATCGCCGACACCGTGGCGATGATTGCCAACCTGGGCCAGCAGCAGCAAGAATCCATGCAGCGACATCAGGAATCTGATCAACGCTTTGAGGTGTTCCTCGCTGAAGCCAGGGCCGACCGGCAGAGGGCCGACCGCGATCGCGCCCTCAACGAAAGTGAGCACCGGGCATTCCGCGAAACGTTTCAGACCATGCTGGCCCAGATTGCCCAGCTGTGGCAGCGGGTGGCAGGCTAGCGCCGTGGCACCTCACCAACCGATCTTGTACACTAGGACCACTTTGAGGGGGTGATGACCTATGTAGGCCGATAAAAGACGAAACCCTTTAAAAAGCAAAAACGATAGCCTTCCCGCCAAGAAAGTGACTATCGCTCTGCTTCCAAACCCAAACACGCCGCAAGACGTGAGGGATTCGTTTATTTAAATTTCTCTCCCCATTTTAGTCGCCCCGGATCTTCTTGTCCAGGGGGGCACTTGTTCTACTGCCTTTTTTCTGGCTTTGACATGGCGATCGCAGCTTTAACACTCTCCCCCCCAGCGAACCTGCGCTACCCTATGAGTAGTGTGGACTCGCTGTGCCCTGCGAAAGGCGATCGCACCAATCGTTTACCCAACCCCAATATCCACTGCGGCGCTGCGGCGCTAACTCATCCTTATACCCAAAAACGGACCCCAGACCTGGCTTATGCCGGGCCTGGGGTTTGCCGTTTAAACCAATTTTCGCTGGGCGGCGGAGATTTTGGTTTCAGAGGGTGGTGAGCTAGTGCTCGGCGACACGCTAAGACTCAAGTGTCTAATCATGAGTAACCGCGTCAATTTTAGTTTAGCTCAGGATCCCGAAAATCGTAACCGGAATCAGTACACATCATACTTTGGCCCTCCGTCGCCTCTAGTTGAGGCCCTGACCCACCGGGACTATTGCCAAAGGCGATCACGCCTCGTTGACCAATGGTTGGTCTATGCCGATGCTGAAGGCTTTGTTGCCGCTGCCCAATCTGGGGAGGTGGTGCTGTGAGTAATCTTGATTGGCTTCAAGAGTTTGCTGAAAGTGGGATTGGCTCAGAGCTAGCCCTAGCCAATGCCCAATGGGTTGAGGGCGATGAGGCGGTAGAAGCCTTCCTGGGAAGTACACTGGCTC
Organism: Nodosilinea sp.; assembly: GCA_049646445.1. GTDB lineage: Bacteria > Cyanobacteriota > Cyanobacteriia > Phormidesmidales > Phormidesmidaceae > Nodosilinea. The sequence goes on from JBARVV010000048.1 coordinate 9,020, forward strand.
AACGTCAGCGGGTTAGCAGCTACGTCACAGCAGGCAATGCCCAGTTAATCCAGCGCTATCAGTTTCTAGAGGCAGGGGGCTGGATTGCCCACGGCGAGACCCTGGACGGCAGCCCTGGCGAAGTGCCTTACTTCAAGCCCGCCAAGCCACGGTGGGATACTGGGCGCAATCGCCCGATTAAGTACGAGACGCCCCCACTGGCCCAGGCGTTGCCACTGCTGCCCATCATGCCGGGGCAGAGCTGGCGGGATTTTCTAGACACCCAACAGCCGGTGGTGGTCTGCGAGGGGCTGAAGAAAGCCCTGGCCGCTCTTGAGCAGGGGCAGGCGGCGATCGCCCTGCGGGGCATCACCCAATGGCACCCAAAGGGTAGCTTTGAGCTCTGCCCGGCACTGGCGCAAATTGCCAAGGGACGGGTGGTAGTCATCGCCTTTGACCAAGACGATAAGCTGCGCACCCGGGCCGATGTGGCGAGGCAGACAACTCTGCTGGCCACTGCGATCGAGAAGGCGGGCGGCATCCCTCGGATCATGCAATGGGATAAGGCCCTGGGCAAAGGTCTGGATGATGCTTTGGTGGGACTGTACCCAGAACAGCGGGGGCCCTGGCTGGAGCAGGCGATCGCGCGATCGCTCACACTGGCGGAATACAGACGGGTGGCCACTGTCGCCAAAGCTAAGTCAATCCTGGCAATCCCTGCACCCAAGGCACAGCGGGAAACCGTTGGGTTCTATTTGCCGATTCTGCCTCCCCTCACCAAGGGCACAATCCACTGGTTAGCAGCGGGCATGGGTAGCGGCAAAACCTACCGGATAGGCCGTGATTGGGTCAGGGCGTGGATTCAGGCAGGCGGCGTGGTAGTTGTGCTCTCCCCGCTCAATGCATTAGGCCAGCAAACAGCCCAGGACTGGGAACTGCCACACCTGCACGACTACGGCACCAAAGGGGTCGATAGAGAGGCGCTGGAGGCCGATATTAGCCACCGGGGCGGCGTCGTGGCCTGCTTCAACAGTGCCCACCGGGTTAGAGAGTTAATCCCCGGCGATCGCCCACTGCTGCTAGTCATTGACGAGGCGGCACAAACCCTCGACAACGCCACTGAGGGCGGCACCCTCAAGAGTGAATGGGCCGCGCGGTGGGAAGATGCGATCACTCTCATGCAACAGGCGGCCACTGGCGGCGCGATCGCCCTGGCTGAGGATGGGCTCGACCAAGCTACCATTGACTTGGTGCAGAAGCTTTCCGGGGCGGCGCTGGTGCGCGGTTTTCACCACACCAGAGAGGCAACCCCCTGGCCTGTCACGCTGAATCGGGCAACCCCTCTATCGGGCTGGCGGGCAGAATTGCTGGCTAGCATTCAGGCAGGCGATCGCATCTTGTACGTCACCACTTCTCAGGAAGAAGGACGGCGACTAGAGCGCTGGGCCAAACAGCAAGGTATCGACGCTCAGCACCGAATCGACAGCGAGACTAACGAGGGCGGCGCTTACCGGAAATTCTTTGAGGCCCCTGAGGCGTGGCTATATGCCAACCTACCCCAACTCCTAATCCTCTCTCCCAGCGCTAAAACCGGACTCAGCATTGAGGGCGGCATTACGGCTGACGGTGCCTACTTTGATTCTGTATGGGGCTACTTCCCTACCCTCGACACCGACACCGCCATGCAGCTGCTGGGCCGGTATCGGCCTCCGGTACCCCGCTATATTTGGGCTCCGGCCTACATACAGCCAGAGCCAGGAGAGGCCCCCGGCAAGCTGACAATAACCAACGACCTGGTAAACGAGGCCGCCCGCTATGCGACCTACGGCGGATTTGGACAGGCCCCTGAAGATACTCACGATTCGGCCATTAAGGCCTATATGGCGGCCCGACGACAGCGGCGATGGGCACAGAAGGTGCAAGCTGCTGATGCCCTAGCCGATCGCCTGAATGGTAGTGGACACCAGGTGCAAGTTATCACCGAGGGTGCTGGCGACAAAGGTGTAGCGGCTACTTGGGAAGCTATCAAAGAGGAGTTGGCACAGGAGGATAGTGCCTACCACGCTGAGTTGGAGATCGACACAGAGGTTCACACATGGGAATGGGCTAATACCGTGCGGCGCTCTATCGACTCGACTCGTGAGCAGCGTTGCAAGGCCGCTAAGGTGCGCATGGTGTCCCGGTTCCCCGGACTCAATTGGGATGATGCTGCCCTATGGTACGCCGCCGCATTCTGCCCCCGACAAAACGCCACTGCCGATCGCCCCAACCGTGGGCCCCTGGCTCCTGGGGCCGCCCTCTGGGCAGAGGCTGGACACTATCAAGCTCTCTGGGCAGAAGATGCCAAAGAGGCGGCTACTATCCTCGGGCAACGACTCAAGGCGGCACACCTACTACCCCAGAACGGCCCACGCGCCATGCTGGCGGCTATTTTCCGCCCTCTAGTAGAAAAGATGCTTGCAGCTGGTGAGGTTGTCCCCGGTGGGGAAGTAGAGGCACAGATCAAAGCGCTGGCCCTGCGCTACCGGGCAGAGATTAAGCGCTACTGGCGGCTGAGTATCACCGACGACCAGAGCAACGCGGCGATCGCCTGCAAAATCGCCCGCAAATTTGGCTTGGATGCTGGGGGGGAAAGCAATCGACTGCGGCGGATTACCGTTACCGGGAAGCAGGAGTGGGTTTGCAGAATCACCACGACTGCCACTTGGCGATCGCTGGTATCGGCCCGTGAATTTGCACTCAAACAGCAGTGTACAGACGTGTTAGAGAGCGGATCTAACAGATTTGTACTCTCCCCTCCCCAAAAACCTGCCCATAGTGAAGCGATAGCTCTGCCTCCTCCCTCGGGTACCGACCCACCTTTAGCGGCATAGCCTGCGATCGCAACGGCGGATTCTTTCAAGCCCAATAATCACCCCTTTGCTGCGGCAAAGGTACAAACTTGTACACCCCCTGTCGGAAGGGTGGTTTGCACGTTTGTACACTGCCCCACCCTCACTGGCGCGGGCGGTGGCCCTGTGCGATCGCGCTGGGGGCAGGTGTGCCCAATTAGCACGTGGATACTTACTTGTGTTCGCACGTGAGCACGTGTCTACGTGCTTCAGTATCCACGTGCTTTTAGCCAATCCTCGACGGCCTCTCTAACGATTGTGGTCATGGGCTGGTCAGTCTCAAACCCGGCCCGCTTGAGGCGTTTGTACTGTGAGGTGGTGAAGTCGGCGCTAAGCCTGTGGGGGAATGCCTTGCCCTTGGCTCCGTCATCAGTGGTCACCGGCTGCGGCGGATCTGGGGCAGGCGTGGGGGCCGTGTCGCCATCCTGGGGAAGCTGCCCTAGAAATCCCTCGACGGCCTCGGGCTTAGGTGCTGGCTTGCGAGTGATGCGCGATCGCTTCTCTACCATTGTGCTGTTCCCGTCAGTTTCAAAATGTCCTTAGCCAATGCCCTAAAATCCCGCGCAGCTGCACCGCTGGGCTCCGCCTCAAACACGGTATGCCCACCGCTAGATTCTGCGATCGCAACCCGCTGGGCGATAGTCGTAGATAGCACTGGGAAAGGGTAATCCTCCAGGGCATCGAGGATGTCTCGGGCGATGACGGTTCTGCCGATGGCTCGGTTCACGATAAAAGCGGCCACCAGGTCAGGCTTGATGCCCTGCACCTGCTCTACCATCGCTACGGTTTCGGCAGCTGCCCAGACGTCATAGCTCGATGGTTGTACCGGAATCAGCACCAGGTCGCTGCTGACGATGGCGGAGCCGGTTAGCTTGCTGGTGCGTGGCGGGGTATCTATCAGCGCGTGGTCATAGCTGGCCACCAGGTCGGGCAACTCACGGTGTAGGGTATCTCTGGCCATGCCCACAACCGAGAATGGCGGCTTGTCATCACGGGCACTTGCCCACGTGCTTGCTGAAGCCTGGGGGTCGGCATCCACCAGCAGCACTCTGCGACCAGCCAGGGCGATCGCATGGGCAAGATGCACCGACAGCGATGTCTTGCCGCTGCCCCCCTTCAGTGAGGCAATCGTTATTATCATGGGTACTTATTCACGTGCTCAAGTGAATGTTAAGCCCTGGGGTAATATTTGGGGCTTTTCACGTGCTCAAGTAAATACGTGTTTATGTATTCACGTATTTACGTGTTTAAGTAAACACGTAAATACGTCGAACCCCAAGCTGGTCGAAAGATAGCCCTCTACGACAAGGATCAACGCTTATGGCTGGCAACCCCGACAAAACCCGGCAAAATTCCCTACTCTCCACCGGCCCCCGATCGCCTGAGGGCAAAGCGATAGTCAGTAAAAATCGCACTACCCATGGACTGCTGAGCCAGCAGCCTCCCCTGCTGGACACTGAAAACTACGCCACTTTCGAGGGAATTATTCATGGGCTAATCGAGCAGTACCAGCCCCAGGGTCCGCTAGAGCATCACCTTATCCAGCAGATTGGCATGTGCATTCTGCGGCAGCATCGAGCGTGGCAAGCTGAGGCCGTCGCGGGCGATCGCCATGCAGCCCAGAACCTGCTGGCCCAGCACTATCCCAAAGAAAAGCCTAGCGGTGGGGGCGGTTTAGAGGCCCTGGTAGCTTCTCTGGCCACCGGCAGCAGCGATCGCAGAACATCGACTCATCCTGATGTGTTGGCGGCAGAGCGGCGGTGCCTAGCGGCGCTGTCCAACGAGGTAAAGATAGCCTGGCTTGATGCTCCCAAAAGTAAGGCAGCATTCTCGAAATGGTGTCGCCTTCCCATGTTTGAGGAAGAGAACAACTACACATGGGCCTGCGGTCACATCGCCCAGGCCGTGGCCGATGCCTGCAAAAGCTACCCCGACCCAGCCCGACCCAGCGAGCACGACCACACCCACCCGCTGCTGATCGCTGCCTATCTATCCCAGGACTGCCAGCAACCCCCGGAGGCTGGCGAACTGTGGCTGAGTGAAGCCCTTTATCGCCGGGAACGTAGCCAGACCCTATGTGCTGCGATCGCGGCCCGCATAGAGACAATCGACCAGGCGCTGGCCAAGATTAAACACCTCACCGCTCTGACAAAACAATCCCACTCGATCAGTGAAGAACTGGAGCTAATCGGGCGTTACGAAGCCCGCAATGGACGCCAGCTAAAGCAGGCTATTGAGCAATTACAGCATCTCCAGGCGGCTCGGCAGACCCCAGGCGGCATTACTTTGAATGGCAATAAAGCCCCCCAACTCAAGGTGGTAGCCAATAGCTGACGACCTCACGGTGCACCTTGAGGGTATTGGCCACTGACACGACCTTTTGCCCTTGCGCCAGTAGCAGGGCTGCTTTGGGGTTGGAGCTTAGCTCAGTCACGAGAACCCGCTAAAAGTAACGATTCCAGCTACTTCAAGCTTACCCAACCAGTGGTGGTGGTGCTTACCGGGGTTAGTACGGTGGGCGCGATCGCCCTGAGGAGGGGCGGAGCAATGGCTATTGAGCTTAAGGCTGAAAATTGGCACTGGCTAGTTGCGCCGGGAGGCAACTACTCAATCCCCCCTACTCTCAACTCGCTTAAGGCCATTGGGCACAAACCCTGGTTGACTGACAAAACATGATCTCCAATATCGTGAATCCCCAACTGGCAGGGATGTCAGTCAATACCAGTTGGTGTCCATTATCTGAGTCTCTGAAACCCTTACCGAGAGAGACTTTCAGCAGTATTAAGGCAAATTTTTGTCAGTCAAACAGTGGCATCGCTGTCCCATTGAGACCTAGAGCATGATCATTGAGGGCAAGAAATGTGTCCTCATACCCATTGACTGTAAACGCCTGGGTACTGCCAGCACTTAGACCATGGTTATCAAACAAATCTTCAATGGCTGAGAGATTTGTCGCCCCATCGATACTCTCGGTCACCCATTGGTTATTGGCCATGTCTTCAAATTCAATAGTATCTTCTGCTTGGTATTGTGTCAGAACATCATAGCCAATTGAAGGTATATCACCTAGAGAGAATGACAACAATAGGTTCTCAACCTGATGGATCGTAGCCTCAGTTAATGGATCTGCAGCCAGGGAAACGGTTTGGCTCTTCACCTCGTAACCAATCAGTTCATCCCTTTCTTCACCCGATTGGGTGAGCTGTTCCTGACCTTGAATAGCGAAATTAAACTGACCAGTATTGAGGTCTAGCTTGACATTTCTAGAGCTAAGATTGACAACCGTAGAAATGGGCTGAGTTAGAGATCCACCAAAGAAATTTACTGTGTAAGTACTAGGTTGTAGTGCTAGGGTATAACCGCCACTCAAAAAGCTGGTAGTTGTGAATACTTGCCCATCACTGTTAACTGCTTGAATAGTAATGCCGCCTGTTCCTTCACCGATGGTGTAAAAGTTATCGGCAAAAACACTATCGTTATAGACTACGCCAGTGAGGAAGACGTCATTGCCAGACTTAGCAAAGTTCTGAGTCACCATGACAGCGTTATAGGTGACACCTGTGCGAGTAAACTCGCCTACCAAAGCGCCTACCCCGATTTCCCGAAAGTTGGCATTCATCAAATTGGTACGGTGGCCAGCACTGGTAAATAAGCCATCGTGCTGCATCCCAATAGAGGTATCGATGTCGGGAGTGCCTGTCGTTCCCCGCCAAGAAATATTTTCGCCTGAAGTCCAGGAGCCAGTAAATGGGTAACCGGCAGCTACCATGCGATTATGAGCACTACTCCCACCCACCCCTGTATGGGAAAAGGTATCGGTGTCCAGCATCCACTGGCTGTGGGCACGGGCAGCATTAATTAAGCTGGCATTAAAGGCCAGAGGCTGTTTGGCATCACTGGTGATGGTTCCAGCCGCTAGGCCCTGATTTAGATCAAATACATCACTGTTACGGGCTACCTCTCCCAATGGGTTGGCCCGTGCGCGGTTGATCAACTCTAGCATGTACTGCTCTTGGGCGGTTGGGCTAAAGATTGGCCCGACAACACCATCGCCATTGGCATCGACCCCAAAGCGAGTTTCGAGGGCAGCGGCCTGGGGTGAGTTGACATGCCACAGTTCTGAGGCGGCGGTAAAGGTCCAATTGGCGTCGAAGC
>JBARVV010000049.1:0-49078 GCA_049646445.1 Nodosilinea sp.
CTGCTGGTCGCGATCCGACGGCAACATGGGGGAGGCTCTTGTTCTACATTGCAAGCTCTAAGAGGCTTTAGGGTGCATCCAGAGTCACTCCTAGGTCTATTTTGGGCCAACCCCTACATACAAGGGTGCATCCGCGCAGCGATGCACCATTCCATCTCCATCCCCAATACTTTTTGGCAACACAACATCTATGAATCAGGGATGGGTTTACAGCGATCGCATCACTTCCACCGAAGCCGGTCTTTCGGTGCTGGATTTCTACACGAATCGCTACCGTCACTCTAACCGGGAGAAATGGCGCGATCGCATCCTACTAGGCCAGATTCGCCGCAACGGCATTCCTCTAGCCCCCGACGATTGCCTCCAGGCAGGGGAAACCCTGGCCTACCACCGGCCCCCGTGGGAGGAACCGGACGCGCCTCTGGAGTTTGAGGTGATCTATGAAGATGAGGATTTGATGGCGATCGCCAAGCCCTCGGGCCTGCCCGTGCTCCCCGGCGGTGGCTTTCTTACCCATACGCTGCTACACCAGCTCAGGCTGCACTATCCAGAGAATCCGCCTATTCCGGTGCATCGGCTGGGGCGGGGCACGTCGGGGGTGATGCTGCTGGGCAAGTCTCCCCTGGCTCGCTCTGTCCTCAGTCGCCAACTGCGAGACTCTACTGCAACGGCCCACGATCCTCAAGCCCCCCACCCAATTCGCAAAACCTACCGGGCATTGGTGGGAGCCAGCGATTTACCCAATGCGTTCACCCTCACCACCCCCATCGGCAAGGTCGATTATCCAGCGCTGGGGTATGTGTATGGGGCCTCACCCACTGGGCTACCGTCCTATAGCGATGGCCGGGTGTTACACCGCACATCAACCTCCACCCTGGTTGAAATCACCATTCGCACCGGGCGACCCCATCAAATTCGCATTCACCTGGCGGCGGCAGGGTTTTCGCTGGTTGGAGATCCGCTCTATGGGGCGGGCGGCTTACCGCTTACGGTCGAACCCGCCGCCGATGGCACGATCCCCGTTCCCGGCGACATCGGCTATCATCTGCACGCCTACCGATTAGCTCTGCCCCACCCGCGCACCCAAGAGCCTCTGCAAATTGTCTGTCTTTGCCCCCCGGCGTTGCAGACTCCTGAGTCAGAGGCTACCGACCATGCGGTTGGGCAAACGCCGTTTGCCCCTATATAGGCTGGCTGTACTCACTCACTCATCCCCCCTTCACTTACCGACAAGCCCGCACCATCAACATCTGCTCCGCCTGACCAAAGCCGTACTTCTCATAAAAAGGCTGCATCTCAGGGGTGCAGAACAGCTGAATGCACTCCACCTGGGTCAGCTTCGGGTGCGTGGTCACATGCTCGATGATTTTTGCCCCCAGCCCCTGTTTGCGATAGTCTGCTGCCACAATCACATCGAATACGATCGCCCGGTATACCCAGTCGGTCAGCACTCGGCAAAAGGCCGCCAATCGCTGTGACTCCTCATTCCACAGGCCAAAGAGCAGGTCGCTGTTGTGCAGCAGCGTGGGCACATCGGCTAGGGCACGCTCTTTGCTCCACCATTCTTGCGAGTACATCTGGTGAAGCTGCTCAACCTGGGCCGGAGTGAGCTCGTGAATGAGGGTAAGCATAGGGAAATTGCGATTCTTTACAGTACGGATATCCTGACCCAATAGCCCAAAGAAAAGGCTACGATCGAGGAATAGCACAGGCGCAAGACCTATCTTACTGCTGATGGCAGGGGCCAGGGCAGCCGATACACTTTAGGTATAAATGCGTCGCTAGTCCTCACTTGCCTATCTCCTCGCCCATTGGCGAAACACACGCGAGATTGCAAGGGCAAAATCTAGGGGCGATCGCACATTACTACCGTCAGCCAGGCTCTAGGGGCGATCGCCCGAGGAGCGAGCCTTTGACTGGCACTGATTATCCACACCGGAGGACACCTCCATGAAACTCTCTTTGAAACTCTCTTTACTCGCCGGAGCTGCAGTCGCTATTCCTGTAGCCTTTGCCATGCCTGTGCAGGCCGAAAACCCGGCCCACGTGCAGCAATTGCTCGAAACCAATCTCTGCCAGGGCTGTGACTTATCTGGCGCAGATTTAACCCAGGCCCATATGATTGGAGCCGACCTGCGCGACGCCGATCTGCAGGGGGCCACTCTGGTCGAAGCTAACCTGGAAGGGGCCGACCTCAGCCGCGCCGACCTCACCGGGGCAAACATGACCAGCGCCTTTTTGACCAACGCCCTGCTCCAAGACGCGACTCTCGACGAAGCCAACTTGACCGATGCTTCTGTCTACTTCGCTGAAGTCAACGGAGCCACCTTTCTCGACGCTAATCTGACCGGGGCAGAAATTGTGGGCACCCCCATCAGCGTGGGCGGCAACTAGCATTACCTGGTTTGATTCATTACCTGGTTTGATTCAGGGCTGAACGGGCGAGCGGGGCAAGTGCCCCCGCTCGTTCGATTTTTTCTGCAAGCTCAATGGGTCGTCGCGAGCCGAGATGGTGGCTACGGCTGTTGAGTTCTTTCCCCGTAGGCCAGCAGCTGCTCGATCGCCGCCAGCCGGTGCTGCCACGATCGCAGCCGATAGCCGCTATTTGTCGTATCCACCAGCACTCCCTGATTTAGCGGGTCGCGCACGTTAGCGAGTCCGGCTTTGACGTTGGCCAGACTGCGACGCGACGGCTCCTGGGCTAGGGTTTCAAACTCGTTGCCCAACTCATTGACTGCCTCAACCCAGGGTTCTAGATTGCCGCGTTCCATCCACAGTCGATCTTGGCTGAGTAGCCAGCTCCACTCGCGCTGGAGCGCCTCGTAGCGGCTAAAGGCCATCGCGTAGGGTCTGGTGGGGCCGGGCTGTCTATTGGTGCTGGCCGGAGCTTGGGTTTGGGCTAGCACAGTATTTAGCTCAGTATTCAAATCGGCGGCGGCAAACAGGGCATAGCCGGGGGCGGGCAGGTCGCGGCTGGCCTGCATTTGGTCGAGGGTGGCGGCGTTCGACAGGTCGAGCAGGCGAATGCCGGGGATGACCAGGGTGGAGCCAAACGATTCATTTACCAGCCAGGGCGAAACAATGCGCTCGAAGCGGCTGGTGTCGCCCGCGTAGCTCATTAGCACAATCCAGTCGAGGTAGTTGGCCCGCGCCCAGGTGCCCCAGTCTTGCTGAATGCGCTGGAGCCGATCGTGCTCGGGGTTGGCGAAGACCGCTGCCGACATGACTAGACCGGGGCGCTGCCGCCGCAGGGTGCTGGAGATGCTTTCTACAAACGAGGTCACCTGATGAGCCCGAAACTCAGTCCAGCGCTGCCACAGCACCTGCTGCTGAATCTGCTGACTGCGATCGCGGCGGCTGGCGCGAGGGTTTAGGGTGAGCGGGTCGACCCCGCTAGTGCTCTGAAATCGCCAGCGCGCCACATCACCGTAGCCGTAGGTGCGGTTGGCCCCAGGGTCTTGAAAGGGGTAGCGAATGTAGTCGAGGTGCAGACCATCGACCTCGTACCGGGTGACAATTTCGGTCATTAGCCGAGTCAGGTAGCTGCGCACCTCGGGGTTGGCCGGGTCTAAGAAGGGCTTGTCTTGCCCGCGTGGGATTAGGCTGCCGCTGTTGTCGGCACCGGCCCAGGTGGGGTGGCGAGAGATGATGGGGCCGGGGTAGCTGGCCGGTTGGTTGAGCAGGCGGTTGTGGCGCTGGTTGCCCGCCGCAAATGTCCACACCCAGGCGTGCAGGGTCATGCCGCGCTGGTGGGCCAGCTCAACGGCGGCAGCCAGCGGATCCCAGCCGCTGGTGAGGGGGTTTTGCTCGGGGGCCACCTGGCTGGGGTAAATGGTATAGCCCGCGTTCACGGTCTCAAAAAATACGGTATTGATGCCAGCGGCGGCCAGTTTGTCGAAGATTGCGCTCAGCCCCTCGGGCGACTTGGCTTGTACAATTGTGCCGCGATCGAGCCACACCGCGCGAATTTCGCCCTGGTCTACGGGGCGACTGGTGGCAAAGTTATCCCACAGGGCGGTGCGGGCATCTAGCCAGCGATCGCGCACCTGGCTGTGTTTGCCCGCTGCCAGCAGCCCATCCCACTCATTCAAGAGCTGCTGAGCGTCTTCTAAGGCAGGGTGTAGAAAGGTGCCCTGCCCTTCGGTTAGCTTCACCTGGTTCGCGGCGGTCAGCATGGGCGGTTGATCGGGCAGCGCCAGCACCGTCGGCGCATCGAGGGAACTGGCCATAATTAGAGCGCTTTCAAAGCGGCCAATTAGGTTTTTGAGCTCCTGCTGCATGGCCAAAAACACCACCGGGCTGGGGGGCCGCCCAGTCGGCGATAGCTCAATTACCGCTGGGGCAATTTGCTCGGCGGGGTCGCCCGCCTCGGGGCCGATCGCATCGACGGTATCGCCTGAGTTGACGGGCGGCAGCACCCTGAGCCGCTGGGAGGGGGGCAGAGGTCGGGTCGGGACATACTCAGGCCGCCGCCCAGGCCTTGCCTGAGTTGCAGAAGGTGGGGGAGCGACGGGCTCGGGCTCGATCGCGTTAACTAGGTCGATTGCTTCAGTCGGCACTTCGGTGCCCAGTGCTTCGGCGTCTAGCGCTTCAACCGTAGGCTGCTCCATGGCAGGGGCGTCGGCTTGGGCATAGGCTAAGACGTTGGGCATACCCCAACTCCCGACTAACCCCGCGATGGTCAAAGACCGGCCACAGAGGGCCATTGCCATAAGTAAAAAGCCCCGCTGCTGCATCACCCGCTGCGTCACAATGTCATCCCTCCATCACACGGCGCTAATTGTGGCACAGGCCAGCCGCTCTGGCGTTGACCCCAGGGGCGATCGCTACGTAGCGACAAGTAGCGGAACCACAATCCACCACTCAGCCCAGGCGCTGTACCACCTCTTCAGTAAGCCCGTTAGGCCGGCAGGCTAACCGTAAATGTGGTGCCCGCCCCCACTCGGCTGGTGACTTTGATGGTGCCCTGCTGCAGCTGCACAAACTGCTTTACAATGCTTAGCCCCAACCCCGTACCGGGAATATTGCTGACGTTTTGGCCCCGGTGAAAGGGCTCAAACAGCGCCTTGCGATCGCCCGGTGGAATGCCAATACCCTCGTCTTGTACTTTAATGATGGCTTGACCTCGCTGCTTGGCCAGCTTCAGCCAGATCGGCTGCTGAGCAGGCGTGTAGCGGATCGCGTTCGACAGCAGGTTGCTGAGGATCGATCGCAGCAGCCGATCGTCCAGGCAGGCCAGTACCTGGCGGCTGCGGCAGGCAAACTGAATCGGGGCCTGGGGGCGGCGGTAGTCGCCCTCGGTCAGCAGATCTTGGCAAAAGACCACCAGATCTAGCGGTTTGGGGTTCACCTCAAGCACCTTGGCTTCAATTTTACCAATCACTAAAATGTCGTCGATCATTTGGGTCATGCGCTCGACGTTGGCGTTGATGGTGAGCAGGTAGTCGGTTTTTTCGTCGGGGCGCAGCTGGGTATCGTAGCGGTTGAGCGATGACACCGTCAGGGCAATGTTGTTGAGCGGGTTGCGAAACTCGTGGCAAACCATAGAGACAAAGCGCGATCGCATATCGCTCAGCTGCCGCAGCTGCTGGTTAGCATTCTGTAGCTCGGCGGTGCGCTCCTGCACCTTTTGCTCTAGCTCCTCATTGGCCCGCTGCAAAATCTGCTCGGCCCAGCGCCGCTGGGTAATGTCGCGAAAGGTGACCACTGTACCGATTAGCTGCCCGTCTTCGTCGTGCATGGGCGTGCTGATATACTCCACCGGAAAGCTGGTGCCGTCTTTGCGCCAAAACACTTCATCGATAATGTGCTTAATACTGCCATCTTGAAACGCTGCGTAGATGGGGCAGTCTTCGCGCTGGTAGGGGCTGCCGTCGGCGAGGGAATGGTGCAGCACGGCGTGCATCGACTGGCCAATCAGCTCTTCCATCGACCAGCCAATCATGTCGGCGGCGGCAGGGTTGACAAAGGTAACGTTGCCGTCGAGATCGAGCCCGTAGATACCCTCACCCACGGCATTGAGAATGAGCTGGTGCTGGCGGCGCAGGTGCTCTAGCTCTTGCCCCAGCGGCGCGGCGGCGGCAGACGCCTCTCGCGAAGGCAGCCAGTAGGTTTGAGTCATAGCGGTAGCCAGCGTAGTCAGCAGAATTACTTTGAAATGAGATCCACACGTCAGCTCATAGCCTCAGACCTGGGCAGCAAACAGGCCTTTGCTAAGCGTCAAACCATGGCGGAGTGTATCTTTGGATACAACGGCTTGTCTGTTTAAGGTTTAATAAAGAATTGTATATTCGTCAATTGCGCTCTGGGCAGCTGCCTTCAAATAGTAACTGCCCAAAGCGACACTTTGGCAGGCACAACTCAATAACTTATCGTTTATTTTGAGTCTCTAAGTTCCCTATTGATGCCTATTTCTAGAGTGAAACTTGTGTATCTAGGTTAAATAATTCGCTTCAGGTGAGGTTGAGTTCGCTGCGGTCATCGACGGGTTATGAGGTGTTGTGAAGACCATTCTTATCATTGAAGACGAAACTCAAACTCGCAACATTTTTCTTAAGTGTTTGGAGTTTGAGGGGTTCCGAGCCGTGGGTGCTAGCGACGGCACCACCGGGGTAAAGATGGCGCTACAGCACGCCCCTGACCTAGTCGTCTGCGACATCATGATGCCCGACATGGATGGCTACTCGGTACTGTCGGCCCTGCGCAAGGTGCGGCAGACGGCGCTGATGCCGCTAATCTTTCTCACCGCCAAGGTAACAATGGCCGACCTGCGCCGGGGCATGGAGCTGGGTGCTGATGACTACTTAACCAAGCCCTGCACCGTAGAGCAGTTTTTGGCCGCCATTAACAGCCGATTGCAGCGCCAGTCTGAGATCTCTGAGCTATACAGCATTGCGCCTGTAGAGCTAAAGCAACCTCCTTCAGGCTCAGAGACTCCACACCCCATTTTCCCAGCCGAGCCTAAGCTGGCTGGCGTCTTTGAGTTTATTGAAACCCACTACCGCCAGCCCATTAGCCTCAACGATGTCGCCCAGGAGGCGGGCTACTCACCAGCCTACTTAACTAACCTAGTGCAGTCGCACACCGGGCGCACCATCAAACAGTGGATTATTGAGCGCCGTATGGCCCAAGCCAAAACCCTGCTGGCCAAAACCACCCAATCGGTGCGGCAAATTGCCGAGGCCTCGGGCTATAACGACGCGGGCTACTTTACTCGACAGTTTCGTCAGTTTCACGGCATTTCTCCTCAGGCTTGGAGGAAGAGTCTGTAACCAAAACAACAAATTAGCGGTTAATTTTGGGGTTGAAAATAACGTCTAAAGAAAGTCCTATTATGTTCAACAATTGATCCAATGTAATTTCAATTAGGGCTTGATATGTTGTTTGGTAACTTGGGTAAACCCGCGTTTGCTGTCTAGGCGGTGATGGAGATTTGATTTTCTTTGCCTTTCGCTGGACTGGGTGCCTGGGTTTGGTTGGGGAAAGGTTTTTGTCGCGTTCAACTATCCAAATTATGACGATTTCAGCAGTAGCAAAGTCGCTCAGCGACTGGGGCAGTTTGAGTTGCACATCGCCCTCCCTGATGTTGCCAGGACAACCCTGTAGGGCCTGTGGCACCACGCACTTTACGGGCGACCACTCCCAGTTCATGGCTACCATGCCCCAAGACCCAGTCGACATGGTCGATGACCTGGTGAAAATGGGGGTTTATAAGCAAAATCAGCTGCGGGCTGCCGACACGGTCAACGCCTACGAGCTGCGCAAGGCGCTGTTTCTGAAGCGGGTAGGCCGCGATGATCCCCAGCGCGAAAAGCTAATTCTCGCGCTCTGCAAGCAGGCGGGCGGCTTAGAAAACGCCTTTGCCGCCGCCTTTGGCCCCCAGGCTGGTCTGTTCTTTGCCGACTCGGTACGCAACAGCGGCGCTACTCGCCGCGAGTTTTTGCGCAATATGGCGGTGGGTGCAGCTCTGGTCACGATGGCTAGCTGTGCCAGCGGTAACGGCCCGGCCGCCGAAGATGCCGCCGATGCCCCGGTAGAGGCTGGAGACCTGGAGAAGACCGATATTCAGGTGGGCTTTATCCCCATTACCTGCGCTACCCCGATCATCATGTCGGAGCCCTTGGGCTTCTACGAAAAGTACGGCTTTAATGCCTCGGTGGTGAAAATGCCCAGCTGGGGAGCGGTACGCGATTCTGCGATCGCAGGCGAACTCGACGCTTACCACATGCTGGCCCCCATGCCCATCGCCATGACCCTGGGCCTCGGTTCTACGGCCTTTGGCGTCAAGCTAGCCAGCATCGAGAATATCAACGGTCAGGCCATTACCGTCGCCGAGCGCCACAAGGGATCTGTCAACGGCCCCGAAGACTTCAAAGGCTTTGTGATTGGGGTGCCCTTCCCCTACTCGATGCACAACCTACTGCTGCGCTACTACCTGGCCTCGGGCGGCCTCGACCCCGATGTGGATGTGCAGATTCGCCCTGTACCCCCGCCAGACAGCATCGCTCAGCTAATTGCGGGTGACATCGACGCCATGCTGATGCCCGATCCGTTCAACCAGCGGGCGGTCTACGAAGGGGCAGGGTACATTCACCTGCTCACCAAAGATTTGTGGGATGGTCACCCCTGCTGCGCCTTTGCCGCCAGCGATCAGTGGATTAGCGACAATCCCAACACCTTTAGGGCGCTCAACAAAGCCATCATCGAGGCGGCGGCCTACGCCCAAGAGCCTAGCAACCGCCCCGAAATTGCTGCCGCTATTTCCGAACGGGCCTTCTTAAACCAGCCTGTCGAGGTGGTCGAAGCGGTGCTCACCGGCAATTTTGACGACGGCCAGGGCAACACCCTGGAGGTGCCCGATCGCATTGGCTTTGACCCCTACCCCTGGCAGAGCTTCGCCAAATGGATCTCATCGCAGCTGGTGCGCTGGGATTTGCAGGGTGATGACAAAGCCGCCCAGGAGATCACCGATGACACCTACGACAGCGTCGGCGAAGAGGTGTTCTTAACCGATCTGGCCCGAGAGCTGTCTCAGGAACTCGGCCTAAACCCACCCACCGACACCAACCGGGAAGAAAAACTGGCCTTTGACACCTTTGACCCGGCGACCCCCGGCGACTATGTCAAAGAGCAAATCGACAAATTTGGTGTGTAGGAGGATCGCGATCATCTCACCCGGCTAGCGCTAGCCGGGTGAGGTGATCGCAACGGCAACAGCTACGGCGCAAAGTTAAGGAGGTATTCACCATGGCGGTCAGTAACGCCACCCCGGGGCTAGGGATCACCGAGAAACAAGAACCCCTGTATCTCAACGAGAATGTCCGGGCCTTCGCCCTATTCATGCTTTCCCTGGGGCTATTTCTGCTGTTTTGGGAAGTGGGAGCACGGGCTGGCTGGTTCGTGAAGGGTGTGCCCACCGCTAGCGAAACGATCAAAGAGTTTTGGTGGTGGGTGAGCAACCCGTTTTTTGACAATGGGCCCAACGATCTGGGCATTGGCTGGAATCTGCTGATCAGCCTGCGTCGGGTGGCGATTGGCTACATTTTGGCGTCGCTGGTCGCCGTCCCCCTGGGCATTTTGATCGGCATTTCGCCCGTAGCCTACAAAGCGTTTAACCCCTACGTGCAGCTGCTCAAGCCGGTGTCGCCGCTGGCCTGGCTACCGCTGGGGCTATATATTCTGCGCGATTCTGAGCAGACCGGCGTTTTTATTATCTTTATCTCCAGTATTTGGCCCACGCTGATCAACACCGCCTTTGGCGTGGCCAGCGTCGATAAAGATTATATGGATGTGGCCAATACCCTGGGCGCTTCGCGGCTGCGCACCATTGTCAAGGTGATTATTCCGGCGGCGCTGCCCAACATTGTGTCGGGTCTGCGCATCAGCATGGGCATTGCCTGGCTGGTGATTGTAGCCGCCGAGATGCTGCTGGGCACGGGCCTGGGCTACTTCATCTGGAATGAGTGGAACAACCTGTCGATCGCCAATATTTTGGTGGCCATTTTCATCATTGGCCTGGTGGGGCTGCTGCTCGATAGTCTGTTTGCCGCCCTGGAGAAGTTCGTTGCATTTGGTCGAAACTCATGAGAACTGCACCCGTGAACAGTGTTGCGTCTGTAGATCAACCCTCGGCGTCGTCGCATTTGTCAATTTGCAATGTGACCAAGGTCTTCCCCGGCAAAAAGGGCATGTTTAACAAGCTCTCCGGTAAGACCAAGCGCGACTTTGTCGCCGTCCAGGATATCAGCCTCGATATTGAGCCCAACACTTTTGTCACCATCATTGGTCCCTCGGGCTGCGGCAAATCGACCCTGCTGAATATGATTGCGGGCCTTAGCCCGATTTCCGGCGGCGAGATTTTGCTGAACGGCGTGCCGATTACCGGGCCGGGGCCAGATCGGGGCATGGTGTTTCAAAACTACGCCCTGATGCCCTGGATGACGGTGGAGGAAAACCTGCGGTTTGCGGTAGAAACCGTAGACCCCAAGATTTCGGCAAAAAGGCGCGATCGCATTATCAAAGAGCACATTCAGCTGGTGGGGCTAACCGGGGCCGAGCGCAAGCACCCCCACGAGTTATCGGGCGGCATGCGCCAGCGGGTCGGCATTGCCCGCGCCCTGGCCATCAACCCCCAGATTTTGCTAATGGATGAGCCCTTTGGTGCCCTCGACGCCCTGACTCGGGGCTTTTTGCAGGATGAAGTCGAGCGGATCTGGGAACAGGAGCGCAAGACCGTGATTATGATTACCCACAGCATCGAAGAAGCCCTGCTGCTCAGCGATCGCATCGTGATGATGACCCGTGGCCCCGCCGCTGGCGTCGATGAAATTTTGGAAGTGCCCTTCCCCCGGCCCCGCAACCGCGAAACCATCGAGCAGCACCCTGCCTACCACGACCTCAAGGTCGAAATGGAGAGCCACCTGTTCCGCGAAACCCGCGCCGTAGAAGCCGCCCGCGTAGGTGGGTAGATCGGTTCGCGTAGGGTGGGCAATGCCCACCATGCCCTTTGGGCTAAACCAACTTTTTCCCTAGGTACTCAAGAGGATCGAACCATGACCGTTTCCCCCATTACCGAAAAACTGCTGGCCGCTAAGAAAGCCGCAGGAATCAGCTTTGCCGACCTTGAAGCCAAAGTCGGCTGCGATGAAGTCTGGATTGCCTCGGTCTTCTACCGCCAGGCCAGCGCCTCGGCCGAAGAAGCCACCAAAATTATTGAAGCGATCGGGGCCGACTCTTCCCTAATTGACGCCCTAACCGAGTGCCCCATCAAAGGCGGGCTGGATCCGGTGATTCCCACTGACCCGTTGATCTACCGCTTCTACGAGATCATGCAGGTCTACGGCATGCCGATCAAATCCGTGGTGCACGAGAAGTTTGGCGACGGCATTATGAGCGCGATCGACTTCACCATTGATGTCGAGAAAGAAGAGGATCCCAAGGGCGATCGCGTCAAAGTGATCATGAACGGCAAATTCCTGCCCTACAAAAAGTGGTAGACCCCTTTCTCTCGTCCTAACTCACAATCTCCGTAGGCTGTTGGCCAAGGCTAGCAGCCTTTCCTATGCCCTGATGGACTGGCCACATCCCTTTTCGCGGCCAGTCCAAAATTCAAAATCACTAATTCAAAATCGATACCTCTATGCCAACTCCCATCGTCCCCCCGTTTACGCCTGAGACCGCGATCGCCAAAGCCCGTATGGCCGAAGACGCCTGGAACAGCCGCGACCCCGATCGCGTCGCCCTGGCCTATACCGAAGACAGCCACTGGCGCAACCGGGCCGAAATCTTCCAGGGCCGCGACGCCATTCGCGAATTTCTGCGCCGCAAGTGGGACAAAGAACTCGACTACCGCCTGGTCAAAGAGGTGTGGGCCTACGGCGACAACCGCATCGCCGTGCGCTTTCAGTACGAGTGGCACGACGACGCGGGTCAGTGGTACCGCGCCTACGGCAACGAAAACTGGGAGTTCGACGAAAACGGCCTGATGCGCCGCCGCGAAGCCAGTATCAATGACAGGCCGATCGCAGACTCAGACCGCCGTTTCTTCTGGGATACCTCCGGCCCTCGCCCGGCGGATCACCCAGGGCTAATTGATTCGCCGGTTTGAGAAAAGTACGTTGTCGGGCTCTGATGATGCTAGAGGCATTAGACAGAGCCCTATGAGTCTCCTTCAGCGGCTAATCTAAGTACTGCCGCCCGTGTTTCCTCACTGGCCCGAAAACCGAGTTGGTTTAGCAAATCTACAACAGGCCCAATTTGATCAATCAACCCAGCCTGCTTAGCTTTTAGCAAAATGCCCAGCGTGCCAGTAAATCGAATACTGAGGCGTTTTGCGTACTGCCTAGCTAATCCGTCATCTAATAGTGCTAGAGAGTTTGACCGATTCACCGCTAGTGATAAAACCTCTCGTTCTCCCCGCCCTAAGCCCGGTGTTTGAGGCACAAGGCTCTGTTCATCCACGTAAATGAGCTGAATCCATTCAAAATCATCCGGTTTGGGCAGTAGAATGCCGCAATTTCGACCCGTTTCTAATTCATCCCTGACAGCGATAGGCAAAACTACATTGTTGTACAGACTAGGCAATAGAAAGAGATGATTGGTTTGAAACAGGTACTGCATTATTGAGGTATCGGCAATTACCTCAGGCATTGGCCAAGTCTTCAGCCAGTTGAGCTTCGGTCAAGTTAAAGGCTTCAACACCGTAATCGGCTAATTTTGTCAGAAATACTGTTCTCGGTAGTCCCGCTAAAGTTGCTGCTGCCCCAGACGAAAGGCGACCCAGTTCAAATAGCTTCACAGCTGCAGCCAATCTTACTTCCTCACCCATCTCTGCTAGCGACGTATTGAGAGCAGCAGCGGTTTCCTCTGGCAAAGCCACAACGATTTCATACATGGCTAGTAGCTTACTTTTTGAATCAACAGCGTGGTCATCAGTTGCCCTAGCCTCCGCAATGGGCCGATCATAGCCTAACTCAGGGCGCCATCTGCACGCTCAACTTTTCCTTCTCTGGGTAGACCTCTGCTGCGCTAACCTCTGCGATGCTAAAGAGTAAACATCATTTACGGTAGGGCTATTTATGGCGGCAATGAATCAGTTTAAGACCCTGGCGCTCTTGGCACTGCTCAGCGGGCTGATTGTGCTGGCGGGCTATTTGCTGGTTGGCGATGAAACGGGCCTCTACTATGGTTTAGGCTTTGCCGCCGTGAGCAGCTTTGGCTCGTGGTACTACTCAGACAAGGCCGCCCTGGCGGCGTTTAAGGCTCAGCCTACTCCCCGAGAAGAGGCCCCGGAACTGTTTGAGCGCCTGGAGAAACTGTGCGATCGCGCCAGCATCCCCACTCCCACCCTCTACCTAGTACCGTCGGAGTCGCCCAACGCCTTTGCCACCGGGCGCGACCCCAACCATGCTGCGATCGCCCTCACCGAAGGCATCATTAACCTGCTGCCCGACGACGAACTCGACGCCGTGATCGCCCACGAACTCACCCACGTGCGCAACCGCGACACGCTTACTCAGGCGGTAGCGGGCACCCTGGCCGGGTCGCTGACCTTTTTGGGCCGCATTCTCACCTTTGGGGCACTGTACTTTCCGGTGGCGCGGGCCGGTGGACGGCGCGGCAACAACCCGATCGCCATTTTGTTTTTGCTGGTGATTGGACCGATGGCCGCCGGTCTGCTGCGCATGGCCATTTCCAGAACGCGAGAGTACGCCGCCGATGCCGGGGCCGCCGAAATCACCAGCAATCCCCTGGCGCTGGTGCGGGCTTTAGAACGCCTGGAAGAGATGGGCCAGAAGGTCCCCATCCACGGCAACCCAGCCTTTGCGCCGCTGTTTATCATCAACCCCCTCTCCAAGGAGGGGATGATGACGCTGTTTATGACCCACCCTTCCACCGAAGACCGCATTCAGCGCTTGAAAGCTATGGCTGAAGCCATGGCTGACAAAATTGATGGTAATTCCGAAAATACCGCAGCGTTAAGCCCCAGCGTTTCTCAGTAACTACCTATCATTGAATGGCACTGAATTAAGACTGGTGGGCAGTGCCCACCCTACGGTAAATCAAGACTTTCGGCGATCTACAAGAGCTTATTTCAGTGACATTCACCTATCATTAACTACCTAAGTGCGCCATCGGTACTGGGAGCACCGTGCTCTAGTCGGTACCAGGCATCCTGACTGGCGTCCCGAGCCTTCTCCCAGTTCAGGCGGCGGCCCTGAGGATGGTCTTGCTCATAGCGCTGGCGCAGGTGCGGCTCTGCCTGCTGATAGGTCATCCCCTGAGGATAGTAGGTGGAGTATCCCTCGTAGCCAGTGCGATAGGCTGGGCTGTAGTCATCGTAGGTGTAGGCCGAGTCTACGTAGGGACGAGTGTGGTAATTGGTGCGCCAGTACTCATCTTCCACGGTGGGATCAAAGGTTTCTGCCACACTTTTGCCAAGCAAACCACCCGCCGCCGAGCCGACTACAGCCCCAATGGCTCCGCCGATAGGACCACCTACCACAACCCCAACGGCAGTGCCAATCACGCCTGCTCCTGCGGCCCCAACCCCCGTACCTACGGGGTGAGATCCGGGTTCACCAGTCATTGGGTCAGGATTATTGTCTTGATCGTGCTCAGGATGATTGTGCCTAGGATTAAGTTCGTCGTTAGTGCTCATGTCAATTAACTTCCTTGCTAAGAATCGGTTTTCAGCAGTTGCCAATTCAGCGTGAGTAGCACTGGTGAAACTTACTTAGGAAGATAGTTTTTTTCTAATTAAATAAAAACGACTGACGGACAGATATTTTTTCTGATTCCCTCTACAGCAAAGCAGATTTTGGCAGACCTATGCTCGGTTTCATCCTTGAGTGGCCTCAGCGCTACTCCAGCATAGCCAAGTTGCGTACCGCACCCTGATCGGCGCTGGTGGCCAGCAGAGCGTAGGCCTTAAGGGCTGCGGTTACCCGCCGCGTGCGGGGTTTGGCGGGCTTCCAGGCGTCTTTGCCCTTGGCTTCCATCGCCACGCGGCGGTTGGCCAACTCTTCTGTCGAGAGATCGACATTGATGGTGCGGTTGGGAATGTCGATCACGACGCGATCGCCCTCTTCAACCAGGGCAATATTGCCGCCCGCTGCCGCTTCCGGCGAGGCATGACCAATCGAGAGGCCCGAGGTGCCGCCCGAAAAGCGCCCGTCTGTGAGCAGAGCGCACACCTTGCCCAGCCCCTTCGATTTTAGGTAGCTGGTCGGGTAGAGCATTTCCTGCATTCCCGGCCCACCCTTCGGCCCCTCGTAGCGAATGATCACCACGTCACCCGCCTGCACTCGGTCATTGAGAATGGCGGTGACGGCGGCATCCTGGCTCTCAAAGATGCGGGCAGGCCCCTCAAACACCCGCAGGGTCGAGGTCGGGACGCTGGTGGTGTAGCGCAACTGTTCCGCTTCGAACATACTTTCGTCGATGCCTGCGGTTTTGACGACGCAGCCATCGACGGCCAGGTTGCCGTAGAGCACTGCCAGACCACCTTCGGGGCTGTAGGCATGCTCCACACTGCGGATGCAACCCGACTGCCGGTTCAGATCGAGCGTTGGCCAGCGGGTCGACTGGCTAAAGGCCTGCTGGGTGGGGATGCCCGCCGGGCCAGCTTTAAAGAAGGTGTGGACAGCTTCGTCGTTGGTGCGGCACACATCCCAGCGGTCGAGGGAGGCTTTCATGGTGGGGCTATGCACCGTGGGCACATCGGTGTGCAGCAGGCCTGCCCGATCTAGCTCGCCCAGAATGGCGGGGATGCCGCCCGCCCGGTGGACATCCTCGACGTGGTAGTCGGGGATGTTGGGGGCCACCTTGCACAGCTGGGGCACCTGGCGCGACAGGCGATCGATGTCGGTAAGGGTGAAGTCGACCTCGGCCTCTCGGGCCGCCGCCAGCAGGTGCAAAATCGTGTTGGTGGAGCCGCCCATGGCGATATCCAGCATCATGGCATTTTCGAAGGCCTTGATGCTGGATATCGAGCGGGGCAGCACCGACTCATCGTCTTGCTCGTAGTAGCGGCGGGTGATGTCAACAATGGTGCGGGCGGCGGTCAAAAACAAATCCTTGCGATCGAAGTGGGTGGCTAGGGTGGTGCCGTTGCCCGGCAGCGACAGGCCAATCGCCTCGGTCAGGCAGTTCATCGAATTGGCGGTAAACATGCCCGAACACGAGCCGCAGGTGGGGCAGGCGGAGCGCTCGTACTCTTCGACATCTTCGTCGCTCATGGTGTCGTTGGCGGCGGCTACCATGGCATCGACTAGGTCGAGCTTGTGCTCTGAGAGTTTAGTCTTGCCTGCTTCCATCGGCCCGCCCGAGACAAACACCGCCGGAATGTTCAGCCGCAGGGCCGCCATCAGCATGCCGGGGGTGATCTTGTCGCAGTTGGAGATGCAGACCAGGGCGTCGGCGCAGTGGGCGTTGGCCATGTACTCGACTGAGTCGGCGATAATCTCCCGCGAGGGCAGGCTGTAGAGCATGCCGTCGTGGCCCATGGCGATGCCGTCGTCTACGGCGATGGTGTTAAATTCTTTGGCGACGCCGCCAGCGGCCTCAATCTCACGGCAGACCAGCTGGCCTAGATCTTTAAGGTGAACGTGGCCGGGTACAAACTGGGTAAAGGAGTTGGCGACCGCAATAATGGGCTTCTCAAAGTCCTCGCTTTGCATGCCGGTGGCGCGCCAGAGCGCACGGGCACCAGCCATATTACGGCCATGGGTGGAGGTTTTGGATCGATAGGTCGGCATGGCGCATCCTAGCTGTCTAAGGGGTTGGTTATAGTCTGACGCTCAAACTCAGCGATGCAAACGAGACTATAAACCGCACTAACTACAATAGCTGACTCTGTCTCGCGGCAGAAGTTCAAGTTGCGGCCTGAGAAAACTAACGTTAAGCCGGAATCGCTCGGCGGCTAATTTTCAACATCTGGTTGCCGCCTTTTTGAAACTCGTAGGCCACCGTTTCAATTTGAATGCTAAACCATTGGCAGGGTAATGAATCTATCACCGGCTCAACATATGCTGATGGCTGACCATTGAGTTGAATCAAGGGAAAAATTCTCACCTCTGCGGCAACCCGCAGCAGCTCGTGGATTGAGGCTAGATGAAACTCAAGCGATCGCTGCTCTGAATAGAGAAAGAGCAAATGGGAACAGAGGCACAGCTCAAACTGGCGATCGGCAAAGGCTAGGCTGGGCAAAGACTGATTCAAATATCGCCCGGCAGCCCGGCCAGAGCCATAATCTAGCAGAAACGTTTCCATCGCTTGGAGACGAGCCTGGCCCAGCTGATCGGCATCTTTGAAGCTCTGCCAAACATAGTGACTAGAATTTTGCTTGACCTGCGAAATAATCGGCTCGTAGGTCGCTCGAACGCGCTGCTCAATTTGCTCGGCAGGAAATTGATAAATCGGATCAATAGAAACAACAGAATATCCTAACCGAGTCATTTCGGCATTGAAGCTAGCTGGCCCATCGCCACAGCCCAGCATCTTTGTGTTTAAGTCTGACTCTGAAAGGTCAAACATGGCCCTGTATTCCTCCAGGGTTCGGCCCCAGGGAACAACGTCATCCAGTTTCATGGTTCACCCAGCTTTGGAGTAGATGGAGATTTTTTGGATCCAGCGACGTTGGTGTGTCGCCTGTGATAGTGATTGGGTATCGCAGAATCGTTGTTGTAAAGAACTTATTGTAGAAAACATTATGAAGAACGTTTATCCGGTGCTAAAATATCTGGCCGACGTGAGATTTATGCTAGCATTGCGGGCTAGCGCCAGCCAAAACTGCTTTACTCAAAACTCTCGCAACAATACGTTTTTCCTCTAAACCTGCTTCTTAACCTCAGTTCAAGCATGACCTGCCTCAAACCCTGCTCAAAGACAATTTGGATGAACTGATGGATAGTTTTCTTCAGGCGGTTAATCAAGTTCTAAACACGCCATTTCTCAATTTTGGCAGTGCATCTTTGACTCTGAGCGCGATCGCGCAATTTTTCTTGGCGCTGCTCATAGCGCTGCTGTTTTCGCTGGGGTTTAAGCGCATTTTTGCCAATCAAATCTTGAGCCGTTTGGGGCTCAAACAGGGCACCCGAGAATCGATCGCCACGATTACCAGCTACGGCTTAGCCACAATTTTGGTCTTAATTTCGCTACAGGTTCTAGGGGTCAACCTGGCCTCGATCGCCGTTTTAGCGGGCAGTCTCGGCATTGGTATCGGCTTTGGCCTGCAAGATTTAACCCGCAACTTTACCAGCGGCATTGCCATGCTGGTCGAGCAAAAGCTAAAAGTAGGCGACTTTATTGAGCGGGAAGGGCTGTCGGGCTATATCGTCGAAATTTCGCTGCGATCGACGGTAATTCGCACCATTACAGAACGGCATATCGTAATTCCTAACAGCAATCTGGTTGGCAACCAGGTGATTAACTGGACCTACAACGATTTCAAAGGCTGGGTTCCCGTTAACGTCGGCGTTGCCCATGAGAGTGACCCCATCTTGGTAATTGAGGCGCTGCTTGATTCGGCTTACTTAGAAGAATCAGTTTCCTACGAATACCCGCCAGAGGTATTCTTTACCGGCTTTGGTCAAAATTCGCTAGATTTTGTGCTGTGGATTTGGGTAAAACGAGTCGACCTCAAACACAGGACCGAAAGTTCTCTGCGCTTTATTATCGATCAAAATTTGCGCCAGCACCATATTCGTCTCGCCTCCCCTCGTTACGATCTGTGGCACCGCAACCCCAATGTAGTGGTGCAGTCGTCGGTAGCGGAGTATAAAGACTATGCTCAGGTGCAGCAGGCGGTACCGACCTTTAGCGAAATGTCTGCCAAGCCAGTGGCGGTGAGAGATCTACTGCAAAAAATTCCTTACTTTGCGGATTGTACTACGGTTGAGCTGCGAAAACTGGTGGAAATTGGCCACCGCAGACGGCTAGAGGCAGGCGAAGTGCTTTACAAAGCAGGTGATCCAGGGGATGCGTTCTATATTATTTTGTATGGGTCGGTCGGCTACACCTTTAAAGATCAAGACATTCCAACGACCATGATCGCGGGCCAATTTATCGGTGAATTTTCGCTGATGCTGGGTATCCCTCGCACCGTCACCGTAGCGGCGCTGGAAGACACAATGGTATTTTCCATTAGCCCCCAGGGATTTAAGCAGATTTTGCAGAGTCAGCCCCGACTTTACGATCTAATTGTCAAAGAGATGGGCCGCCATGAGGTAGAGCTGACCCAGCAAAAACGTCGACTGCGAGAATTGGGATTGATTAACCAAGACTATGACAAAAACCCTGTGGCCTGGGTGCAAAAGCAGCTGGAAAAATTGTTTGGGCCTCAGCTCCACTGATTTGATAACCAGCTAGCAGTATTGACCAAATTTTTTCGCCCTGTTTCGATCGCAAAAACTGATTAGGCACGACCGGCTTTGAACGCCAGTGATCTTTCCAGGCAAAGGCTGCTGTTTTCAATCTAGGGGCATAGCCTTTGAAGCAGGCTTTCGACGCGAACCTTTCTAAAGAGAGAGGGTGTCGCCGGGTTATCGCGGAATCATGGAACGAGTGAGTTATTACACACTGCCGAGCTTTCACCTAGGAGATATATCTAATGGCTGACACAACAACCTTAGCAACGAAACTTGCTGATCTTAAGCTTTTTCAAAATGTTTTGATTGAAAATGAGCAAAAGCTAATGGCGGCAACCAGTGACGGCACTATTCGTGAGCGCCTCGAAGGTATGCTGAAGAGCGATCGCGAAAACCTGGTCACGATTGAAAAGGCCGTTACCAAGCTGGGCTCTGCGGCAGATTCTCGCGATATCACGCAGAAGCATGCTGAATCGGTCAACAAAATGATGAACGGTTCAGAGCTAACGCTGTACGACAAGTTCTTTCAGCTTGAACTGCTAAAGCACCAGCAGGTAATGACGGGCCTGGTGCTGCACAAAGTAGCTCAGTCTTTGAGCGATGAACTTCAAGATGCCATGGAGCCGCTCAACAAAGTTAACTTTGAAAATCGAGCTCACCAGGAAGTTCTCAAAGGCGTTCTTTACTTCGTTGGTACCCGTGAGATAGCGGGTAAAGAGCCAGATATGGGCCTGTGGGCCAGCGTTGAGCAGGGAATTGCCGCGCTGAAAGGGGCGATCGGTAGTGCGGCTAGCTAGTTGAGATAATTTCTCAGGGGCTCAGCACTCGATCACGTTGACGGCTACATTGACGGCCAGACCACCGCGAGAAGTTTCTTTGTATTTCTCGTGCATGTCGCGGCCAGTGTCGCGCATGGTTTTGATTACCTTGTCGAGGTGAACACAGTGCTGCCCGTCGCCCTTGAGGGCCATACGCGCCGCGTTGATCGCCTTGATTGAACCCATGGCGTTGCGCTCGATGCAGGGTACCTGCACCAGGCCGCCCACCGGGTCGCAGGTGAGGCCGAGGTTGTGCTCCATGCCGATTTCGGCGGCGTTTTCGACCTGCTCTGGGGTGCCGCCCAGCACTTCGGTCAGGGCGGCGGCGGCCATAGAGCAGGCGACGCCGACTTCGCCCTGACAGCCCACATCGGCTCCGGAGATGGAGGCATTTTCTTGGTAGAGCATGGCGATCGCCCCCGCTACCAGCAAAAACCGCACGATGCCGTCGTCGCTAGCGCCGTGGCAAAAGCGGCTGTAGTAGTGCAGCACCGCTGGAATAATGCCCGCCGCCCCGTTGGTAGGGGCTGTAACCACGCGCCCTCCGGCTGCATTTTCTTCGTTGACGGCCATGGCGTACAGGTTTACCCAGTCCATAATGCTGAGCGGGTCGGCCAGGGCGTATTCTGAGCGCTGTTTGAGGTTGCGGTAGAGTTCGGCGGCGCGCCGCCTGACCTTGAGCCCACCGGGCAAAATGCCGTCGGTGCGGCACCCCCGCTCAACGCAGTCTTGCATCACCTGCCACAGCCCCAGCAGCCTGGCCCTGATTTCGGCCTCGGTGCGCCACACTTTCTCGTTTTCGAGTGTGAGCTGGCTAATCGAGAGGCGATCGCGCTGACACAGCTCTAGCAGGTCGCGGGCGCTGTGGACGGCGTAGGGCAGGGGCGAATGGTGCAGCTGCAGGCGATCGAGGCAGGCGGCGTGCTCATCGACCACAAAGCCGCCGCCAATGGAGTAGTAGGTGCGCTGCCGCAGGGCGGTGCCAGCAGCGTCAAAGGCGGTAAACACCATGCCATTGGGGTGAAAGGGCAGGGGCTGCCAGTGCAGCTTGAGGTCGGTTTTGTCGCTAAAGGCGATCGCATGCTGCCGCAGCACCCAGACTGATTTGGTATGGCCAATGCGCTGCATGTGAGCGTCCATCAGGTCGGTGTTGACCAGGTCGGGGGCCTCGCCCTCTAGCCCCAGCAGTACGGCGCGATCGCTGCCGTGCCCCCGCCCGGTGGCCCCCAGCGAGCCATGTAGATCGATCTGGATGCGCTGTACCTGGGCTAGCAGACCGTCTGCGGCTAAACCCTGAGCAAAGCATCGGGCGGCTTTCATCGGGCCAACGGTGTGGGAGCTAGAGGGGCCAACGCCGATTTTGAAGATGTCGAAAACGCTGGTAGACATGGTGCGGGGGGGTAGGGGGATGGGGAGCAGGGGAGAGGGGGAGCGAGAAGTATAGAGTTTTGAGTGTTGAATGCAGGCTTGGCCATTCTTCTCGGTTTGTTGCCCGATGGGGTGGCTCAGGCTGGGGTTAGCACTTTTGCTGGTCTGGTGGTGAGCCAGTGGTGCGATCGCGCTACGCCGCCAAAGGTATAGATATGGAAGTGGTCGATGCGATCGCTGAGGCCATCGATCAAATAGTCGGGCGTTTGCACGGTGAGGAGCTGGCCGAGTCGCGCCGACTGATGCCGTAACCCTAGCAAACTGGTTTTGACGCCGCAGAGCTGGGCGAACTTTAGTAACGTCGCCGGGCTGGTGGGGCCGGGAATGCCGAGGTAAATGGGCAGGGTGTTGAAGGGGGCGATGCGATCGAGCCAGGCGTGAATGGTGGCCACATCCAGCGACCACTGGGTGACCACAAACATGTCGGTGCCGGTGTCGCGGGCGTACTGATTTTTGAGGGTGAGCATATAATCGCACTCTGCTTCACTCAGCACTGGCATCCCTTCGGGGTGTCCGGCCACGCCAATCCGTAGTCCATCGAACAGCCCTGTTTCCAATAGATCCAGGGTGGAGCCAAAGGGGCCGACGGGGCGATCGGGGCTGCCGCCGATGATCAGTACCTGGCGAATCTGGGCCTGCTCGCGCAGGGCCGCGAGGTAGCCAGAGAGGTGGGCGCGATCGCGAAAGCTGCGGGCCGGAACGTGGGGAATTGGGTCGTAGCCGAGGGCTTTTAACCGGGCGGCCTGGGCGACTACCGCGCGATCGTCAGCCCCCGGTAAGTAGGTAATCGACACCTCTCGAATATCGGGAGGCAGCTGGGCAACATCCACCGTTGGCGTCACTTCCATAGAGAATTGCATCGCGTCATCCCATCTATACGTGGACAATCTCGACCATCTGCTTGGCATCCAACGCTAAACGCAGGGTGGAATGCTGCTGGATCCAGCTCAGCAGCCCAATCCACCCTACGGTCAGGGTTACAACAGCTTTTCTACCACCGTTGCCGCCAGCGATTTGCCGAAATATTCCACCACGATCTGGGTGCCGGGGGTGGCGTAGCTCAGCGGCAGGTAGGCGTAGGCCACGCAGCGTCCCAACGTGTGACCGTAGCCCGCGCTGGTTATGTAGCCCAGCACTTTGCCATCGGCGATCGCAGGTTCCTTGCCCATTGCGATCGCCGTCGGGTCATCCAGCGTCAAAAAGCAGAGCTTGCGACTGGCGTACTCTTTGCGCTGTAGCAGGGCGTCTTTGCCAATAAAATCGCCCTTATTCGGCTTCACCGCAAACCCCAAACCCGCTTCGTAGGGGTCGTACTCGGTGTGAATGTCATGGCCCCAAAACAGGAAGCCCTTTTCTAGCCGCAGGGTTTCAAACGCGCCCAGTCCAGCGGCAATCAGGCCGTGGGGTTGTCCTGCCGCCCACAGGGTATCCCACAGCTTCAGGCCACACTCGGTGGGAGCATAAATTTCCCAGCCTTCCTCACCCACGTAGGACACGCGCACCGCCAGCACCGGAATGTTGCCGATGTTAATCTGCTGATTGGTAAAGAACTTGAACTTAGGCTTCGAGACATCGGTTTCGGTGACCGCTTGCAAAATATCCGGCGCGTTTGGCCCCCACAGCCCCAGGCAGCAGTAGCTGGAGGAGACATCGGTGATCTGTACTGAGCCGTCGGCGGGCAGGTGCGATCGCATCCAGGCCAGGTCGTGGCCGTGGACAGATCCGCCCGTCACCACCCAGTATTTCTCAGGGCCCAGGCGGCTGGCCGTCAGGTCGCACATAATGCCGCCGCTGGCATCCAGCATGGCAGTATAAATCACCTTGCCCACGGGCTTATCCACATCATTAGCACAGAGGCTTTGCAGATAAGCCACCACGCCAGGCCCCGTTAGCTCGAATTTGGCAAAGGGGGTGAGGTCGTAGAGGGCCGCTTTTTCGCGCGTGGCGCAATGCTCTGCCCCCTGAATCGGCGACCAGTTCTTGGCTTCCCAGCCCTGGCGCTGAGGAATGGCGTACTGATCCAATAGATCCGCATTGGCCTCAAACCACTGGGGTCGCTCCCAGCCAGCGCTGAAGATAAACTGCGCCCCTAGCTCTTGCAAACGCGGATAAAAGGGGCTGACCCGCAGCTGCCGCGAGTGGGTTTGCTGATCGAGCGGGTGAATAATGTCGTACACCTCGTCGTACTGCTGGGCACCCGCGCGGGTAACGTAGTCGGCGCTCTTGCACACCTCAGAGAAGCGGTTGATATCCATCTCGTGAATGTCGAGACTAGGCACCCCGGTGGTCATCAGTTCTGAAACAATTTTGCCAACGCCGCCGCCGTGGGTGACCCATACCGCCTCGGCCACCCAAAAGCCTTTCGCTTTACTGGATTCACCCACCACCGAGCCGCTGTCGGGAGTGAAAGAGAACATGCCGTTGATTTTGTAGGTTATCTCCGCGCCTTCCAGGGCCGGAAACAGTTCTTTCGTCGATTCCCAGGCGGGGCCAAAGTGCTCTTCGGTAAAGGGGCGCACCGAGGGCATCACCGGAGCTTCGGCATAGGGCAAAATATTGTCGGGGTCAACCAGCAGTGGCTCGTGCTGGTAAGAACCAATCCCCCAGCAGTCGCCGTGCTGGCGAAAGTACATGGCGTGGTCCTGGTGGCGCACCATAGGCAGGGTGACTTCCTCCGTCATCCCCGCCAGTTCCGGAATTGGCGCGGTTTTCACGTACTGGTGCTGCACGGGGGTGAGGGGAATCACTTCGCCGACCATGCGCCCAATCCGTGGCCCCCAAATGCCCGCACAAACCAGCACCTTATCGGTTTCAATCCGGCCTTGGTCCGTGACGACGGCCTGCACCTGCCCGTCTACCACCTCAATATCCGTCACCGTGGTGTGGCCGTAGAACTCGGCGGCACCAGCTTCTTTGGCGTAGTTGGCCATCGCTTCCGCCGCCCGCAGCGCCTTGGCAATGCCGTCGGAGGGCACAAAATAACCACCCAGCACCTTCGTCTCATCTACCAGGGGTACTTTGGTTTTGACCTCCGCCGGAGTGAGCAGGCAGGCACCTTCCACACCCCAAGATTTAGCCCAGCCCAGCTTGCGCTGGAGTTCAGCCATCCGGTCTTCGGTGTAGGCCACTTCCACACCGCCGACGGGGTAAAAGGCCGGGCCTTCGTCGGTGCTGAGCTGGCTGTACAACTCGATGGTGTACTGGGCCAGCTTGGTCATGGTCTTAGACGAATTGGTCTGGAAGATTAAACCAGGGGCGTGGGAGGTAGAACCGCCCGTGGCGAAGAGTGGGCCTTGTTCGACGACGACAATATTTTTCCAGCCCAGTTTGGCCAGGTGATAGGTGGTGCTACAGCCAACAATGCCAGCACCAATGACAACGAGAGTAGCCGTGGATTGCATGGGAGTCTCCGGTTGGGATGAGGGAGTGGGTGGTGAAGATGAGGAGATACAAGGAGATGAGGCGGACAGGCAGGATCTGTGGGGTAGACGCTGCCCACCAGTCTCAGTTCAGGGACATTCCAGGTAGAGTATGTTTGGCCGAAGGTGAACGCCTCGCCTTGACGATCGCCGTAACGTACCGTCAGGAAAATTTAGCTGACAATCTAAAATCGCAAATCTAAAATACCCCTCTACCCCTCTACCGCCTTCGCCACCGCGCGCTGAAATCGATAGACGGTTTTCTCTAGCTCTGGCGAGAAGCAGCCGCCGTCGAAACGGGGAGATTTGCGACCGACCTGCATGCGCTCGATCATGTCGATGTCTTCGTCGTTGGTGTCTTGCCAAAGATCAATCGGCAGGTGGCGCAGGGCTTTGTTTTCAGGCGTCATGGCCTCATCGCCAACGAAGTAGAAGGTCATGCGCTCCTGGGTTTTGCCAGGGCTGAGCGGGTTGGCGGTAAACACCAAAAAGTAGTCGGGGTGAACGCCCACCATTAGGTTGGGGAAGACGGTGATGTACTCGGCAACGGTTTCGTTTTGGTTCGCGGCTAGGTCGGGGAATGTGGGCAGCGATCGCCCCTCGATCACCCCACTCTTGTACAGCAAACTGCCCTGCCCCACGTGGGTATCGCCCACCTCAAAGCCGAAGTGATCTTCCATGCGGGAGCAGCTGTTGAGAGCGGGGTGTACCCAGCTCAGGTGATAGCTCTCGGAGAAGTTTTCGACTGCTAACTTCCAGTTAGCTTTGCATTGCAGACTGACCTGGCGGGGTTCACGGCGCAGCTGGCTGAGGTCGTATTTGGCCCAGCGCTCAATCACGGGGGCCAGATACTCCTCTAGCGGCGGCGCATCGCCGGAGAGGTTAACAAATACCAGGTCGAGCCACTGGTCGCAGCGGATGGCAGACAGCCCTTTGCTCTCGCGATCGAACCCGTCGTAGGCGTCTTTGTGGTAGCCGCCGAAGTGGGGCGTGCTCTTGAGGCTGCCGTCGAGCTTGTAGGCCCAGGAGTGGTAAGGGCAGCGCAGGTTGCCCTGCACGTTGCAGGATTTATCGACCAGCTGCAAGCCCCGGTGGCTACAGATGTTGTGAAAAGCTCGCAGCGTACCGGCGCGATCGCGTACCAGCGCGATCGGCATGCCCGCTATCTCCGTGGGGTATACATCGCCCGGATTGGGAACGTCAGACGCCAGACCTACACACACCCAATACTGGCTAAACACGGTGGCTCGCTCCCGATTCAGATAGCGCGTGGTGGTGTACGCTTCTGCCGCCAGGCCGGGGTGGCGATAGTTGTCTAAGTTAATGACCGAAAACTCGCGATGCCCGCCCGGCGTCGGATGGGTCTTAGGGCGTTCCACAAGGTTTAAATCGGGCGGGGGGCTAGCAATATTTTCCGGGGTCATAGTCCGCCTCAGCAGCTATAGGGGTGGTTCTCAAGACGATTTTGCGGCGATCGCTCGGGCTAGAAACCCGCTCAAACCTATGTCGGCAGTGCAAAGCCTGCTTTCACAACCTGTCACTACAAGTCATTAAAATCACTTTTTAAGACTTGTAATTACAAGTCATAGGTGAACAATAACCACTTAGCAAAGACAAGATTGTTTTCTGTGTAACACTTTCGAAGTTCCTTGGTCATGGCGTGATAACGGTTCCCCAGGATTGGCTTAGGGTGCAAAGGAAAAACTTGCATCCAGCCATGGCAAAGCCAAGCCCAGAAGGAATGACAATTTGAGCAAGCTATAGGATTTTCAAAACTTGTAGTAACAACTGTATCGGAAAAAACAGTTTCACCGTTCAGGAGATCCTATTCTCAGCCTCAATAGAGCTAGCTGAGTTTTGGCTTTAGGCGACCGGATTCATTGTAGATAGACAGGGCAGTCAGCCCTTGCAAGATGCACTTTTGACGCAAAAGCCTTGCCAAACAAGGAGCATAAGCCTGTAACAGAAGTGTTACAGGGTGTCTTGGTTCCTTGACAAGGCTCCTGCGTTTGTTGAAAGGTGATCACTTAGGCAGCAGTAATTGCAGTAATTAGCGATCGCGCAATATCACCCCTGCTAATTGAGCTGAAGGCCCTACCTGGGGCCAATAAGACAGGTGCTGACTAGACCTGGCAAGAATGAGTCGCTTGCTAGGGATGTTACGGACGCTTGTTGATGTACTAAGAGCTTGTTACCTCATGACTTCATCAGATCCAGGGCAAAATGGCCATCACAACGGCCATCATGAGGAGCATCCATTTGTGATGCCCGATCATGCGCCCACTCGCCATATCCTTCGCCGCCCTGGCGATCGCAATTTCACCTCCAAAGGATTTGATTTTCACCCAGAGGTCTTTTTGGTCTCTGGCGGCTTAGTCATCCTGTTTGTATTGTTTACGCTGATCTTTCAAGATCCTGCTGAGTCAGCCTTTGGGGCAATCCAGGCCTTCATTTCGGGCACGCTGGGCTGGTTCATGATCCTGTCCGTTACGTTCTTTTTGCTGTTTACGGTCTACATTTCTCTTACCAAATTGGGCAGTGTGCGGTTGGGCGGCCCCAACGCCAGGCCAGAGTTTCCCACCTTCGCCTGGATTTCCATGCTAATGAGCGCTGGCATGGGCACCGGCCTGATGTTCTGGAGCGTCGCGGAGCCGATTTACCACTTCCAAGACCCGCCCGTGATTGTGGGGGCGATCGAGCCCAATACCGCCGATGCCGCCCGGCAGGCGATGGGGATCACCTTCTTTCACTGGGGCCTTCACGCCTGGGGCATTTACGCTTTGGTGGGCCTGTCCCTGGCCTTTTTTGCCTTCAACTGGGGGCTACCCCTGACTATCCGCTCGGTGTTTTACCCGCTGCTGGGAGAAAAGATTTACGGCTGGCAGGGCAACGCGATTGACGTTTTGGCGGTGGCCTCTACCCTGTTTGGCCTGGCGACCTCCCTGGGCTTTGGCGTCCAGCAGGCAAATGCTGGACTGAACTTTTTGTTTGGTCTGCAAATTAGCACCCCAGTGCAGGTAGGGCTAATTGCGATCATCACCGGCTTTGCCACCGCCTCGGTGGTGTCTGGCCTGGGTAACGGGGTGCGCCGCCTGAGCGAACTCAACATGATTTTGGCCGCGGTGCTGCTGGCGTTTGTGCTGGTGGTGGGGCCAACCGTCTTTATTCTCAACACCTTCGTCGAAACGACCGGCTACTACCTGGCCTCCCTGCCCACCATGAGCTTCTGGAATGAAACGTTTAACGATGCCGGCTGGCAGAATGGCTGGACCGTATTCTACTGGGGCTGGTGGGTATCTTGGGCACCGTTCGTGGGCATTTTTATCGCCCGTATCTCTCGGGGTCGCACCGTGCGGGAATTCATCCTCGGGGTGCTGCTGCTGCCTACCGCTCTGACCTTCGTGTGGATGTCGGCATTTGGCGGCACGGCCCTGAGTATGGAGCTAGGCGAAGGCACTGCCGGCATCATCAGCGCCGCTGTGGGCGAAAATGTGGCTACGGCCCTATTTGTAATGCTGGAGCAGCTTCCCTTAACCGGCATTACCTCCTTCGTCGGCATCATCCTGGTGGTGGTATTCTTTGTCACCTCCTCTGACTCCGGTTCCCTGGTGGTGGACAGCATTGCCTCCGGCGGCAAGCTAGAGTCGCCGGTGCCTCAGCGGGTCTTCTGGGCCGTGCTTGAAGGGGTGGTGGCCTCGGCGCTGCTGCTGGGCGGCGGTCTGTCAGCTTTGCAAACCGCTGCCATCAGCGCGGGTTTGCCCTTTGCGGTAGTGCTGTTGGTCATGTGCTACAGCATCTATAAAGGGTTGAGCTACGAACACGATGTGGTCAACGAAAAGCGCAAGCTAATCGAAGCGGAAACCTCTGAGCAGGCGATCGCCCGATAGCCGTACCCGTCCACAGCAGATACCCCGTAGGGGCACAGCATGCTGTGCCCCTACCCATCAGGGGTAGGCACAGCATGCCGATAGTTTTTATCTTTCCGCCTCTTCTACCCTTTTTGCTAGGCCTTTTGGCTAGGAGTGTATTGCTATGGCGCAGCATTTTGATGTGATTGTGATTGGAGCCGGAGGCGTGGGCAGTGCGACGGCCTACTACTTGTCAAAAGCTGGGAAAAAGGTGCTGCTGCTGGAGCAGTTTGAGCTAAATCATCAAAACGGCAGCTCCTACGGCTATTCCCGCGTCATTCGCTACACCTACGACAACCCCATTTATGTTGACCTGATGCGGGATGCCTACCCCCTGTGGTTTGCGCTCCAGGAAGAGGCTGGCGAGCAGCTCTACGTGAAAACTGGCGGCCTCGATTTTGGCTTCCCCGACACCGACACCTTTCGACAAATGAAAGCCAGCCTGGATGCCACCGAGCTGGATTACGAACACCTCGACAAAGCCGACATCGCCGCCCGGTATCCTCAATTTGCCTTAGATGACGGCATGGAAGGATTGTTTCACGCCGACTCTGGGCTGCTGCGGGCAT
This sequence comes from Nodosilinea sp., assembly GCA_049646445.1. Lineage (GTDB taxonomy): Bacteria > Cyanobacteriota > Cyanobacteriia > Phormidesmidales > Phormidesmidaceae > Nodosilinea. Next base: position 29,510 of record JBARVV010000049.1, read on the forward strand.
CGCGCTGCGTGCTGGCCCACACCCGCCTGGCCCAGGAGCATGGCGCAACGGTGATTGACCAAACCCCTGTGCTCAAGGTAACTCCGACGGACTACGGCGTTGAGGTGGAAACTCAGGGGGAGACGTATGGCTGCGATCGCATCGTTCTCACCGTTGGCAGCTGGGCCAAGGGACTGCTGGCTCAGCAGGGCATCGACCTACCGCTGAAAATCATGCCCTGCCAGCTGGGGTTTTACCAGCCCGGCACCCCTACCGACTTTGAACCCGGCAAATTTCCCGTCTTCTTTGCCCACATGAACGGCCCCTACGGTGAAATGCCCTACGGCATTCCCCACGAAGACCCCAGCATTGGCCTCAAAATCACCACCTTCTACGGGTGGGACACCGTCGAGAAACCCAGCGACGTCGACTATACCCCCAGCCAAGATTGGACCGAGCGGATCCGCGATTTCGCCAAACAGTACATTCCTGACGGTGCCGGGCCGCTGATTTCCACCCGCCGCTGCCTCTATACCCTCACCCCCGACAAGCAATTCGTGATTGACCAGCATCCCAATCACCCGCAGGTGGTAATCGGGGCAGGCTTCTCGGGGCACGGGTTCAAGTTCACCACTCTGATGGGCAAAATGCTGGCTGACCTAGCGATCGAGGGGCAGACTCCCCACGACACCAGCCTGTTTCAGCTGTCACGCTTTCAGCTGGTAGCGGCCTAACGGTTGGGTAAGGCTAGATGCAGCCTATAGATGCGCCCTCCTGATTTCAAGGAATCCGGGGGGAGCATCTATAGGCCTGTATTGCTGAATGGTGGCATGACGATCATCGGGGGCTACCGTTATCCCCCTCACTGCGTCCGCATTTTTCCATCCCAAACGCCCAGGCTAATTTTTCGGTAAGATTCCAGAGGTAATCATCGAACGATGACATTTTCCATGGTTTCCAGCGAAGAAGAGACAGAACGGCAGCCCCTCCACGTTGTCATCTCAGAGCAGCTGAAAGAAAAAATTGAAACCGGAGCCTACGAGCCGGGGGAACGTCTGCCCAGTGAGTTTGACCTCGGCGTTATGTTTGGGGTCAGTCGCACCACGATTCGCAAAGCAATCACCAGCCTGATTCAGCAGGGGCTGGTCACTACCCAGCGAGGCAAGGGCATTTTTGTCACCGAGCTGCACAAAATTAGCTTCTCGATGGCCAACCCGCTGATGTACTTCGATGCGGCGTTGAAGCAGCAGGGCTATAGTAGCCGAGTGCAGACGCTGCGGTTTCAGCTGATCCAGGCCCCAACAGAGGTGAAGCGCAAGCTGGCCCTGACCGGCAAAAGTGCCCAGGTCTACTGGCAAGAGAAAATCTACTACGCCGACGACACCCCCATTGCCCTAGATGTGACCTACTACCCCAAGCCTACGGGCGACGCCTTGGGGGATCAGCTACATCAGGGGTTTACCTACAGCACCCTGGTCCGCAATGGCATTTACCTCCAGGCGGCCAAGGTTAGCCTAGAGAGCATTCCTACCACCTACGAGCTAAGCGAATATTTGGCGGTGCCTCTGGGCCTGCCGCTGCTGGTGTTTAACTATGTGGCCTATGGGGGCGATCGCCAGCCTGCGGTCTGTGGCAAAACTCTCTCCCGCTCCGACTGGACTTGCTACACCGCCGAGATCGAAGTTGACTCCCCCGACCTCAGTGTTTTAGATAACCTGCCCTAAGCAGTGCGGTGAAACCCGCAGGCAGCACTTAAGAACAACGGCAACGACAAGTTAGGCGTTTCATTAAATAACCCCCGGTACACGAGGCACCGGGGGCTGTTTAGATATAAAGAGTTCGCTATAAAGAGGCTGGCCTAGAGCGGCTATTGCCATCCTTAGAATGCCTCAGACCTGCCGATACCGGCATAGGTCTATGGGTATGTTCATCGGAAGTTGGCGCAATTCCGGAAATTGACAAAGTTTGGGTGGATGGTGATGTTTGTCACATGCGATCGCCCCCTCAGCCCTGAAGAATTTTCAGTAGGTTGAGAAAGGATTCAGTGCTAAATGTCACCTTTGGGCTAGGCTTTAAGGAGAATCTCTGACGCAAAGCTTGCCAGATTGCTTAAGCATGGAATCAGATTGTTATGTGCAAATGGACTTGATCAAACAGCTGCGCAAGTCGTGGGCTTGGGTGGAAATGGATCCCATTGAAGTGGTAGGCGAGAATGACTTCGGAAATCTCATAATCAAGGACAAACAAGGAAAGTATTGGCGACTTTGTCCGGAAGATCTCTCCTGTGAGATTGTTGCTCAAGATCGAAAAGAACTTGATGCCTTGTCTCAAAATCAAGAGTTTCTGCACGATTGGTATATGAGCGCTCTCGTAGAACAGGCCAAGGCAAGTCTCGGCCCGCTTACAGAAGGTAGAAAATACTGCCTGAAAGTTCCTGCTGTTTTTGGCGGCGAATACGGAGGAGACAACCTCGCAACAGTTCCGCTCGTCGAGCTTGTGCAGTTTTCAGGCGACCTTGGTAGGCAGATAAAAGATTTACCAGACGGAGCTGAAGTCGAGTTTAAAGTTGTCGATTGAAAGAACGCATAACAACCGGTCGGAGCTGACGCTATGACCCGGCAGCGGCGCTCCGCGGTTCTGTGCGTGCTCGGCGTGGCTCAATCGAGGTTTTATGTTGATGCTTAGTTGGCTGGGCTGATGGTGGTTTAGTTTAGGTTAACGGCTCACCTCAGGCCGACGACGGCTAGGAGTTTCAGTTTTGGTAACCGACCGGGTAAACCTGCTCAGACTGCGTAGGTTAAGGGCATAGAGCTGAGAGAGGAGCCTGAACATGATCCGCAACCTGAGTCGTTGGTTACCCCTGGGTGTATTGGCCGTAAGCGGGGTTTTACCCCTCGCAATAGCCAGCGCCATGCCCCTGGCGCAAATTGGCCCCGGCCTAGAGGTCGGCGGGTCTGATGCCCCTGCAACATCCCCAGAGCCAGAGGTATCCCCCATGCCTCCCATCTTGCAGCGCTACCACTACAACCGCTATCGCCAGGTGATTGAGCGCACCCAGGCCATGGTCTCTGACCCGATCGCCCGACGGCTGGCCGAGTCGCTCGATCTCAACGTGCTCAACGTCACCTGGGAAGATACCGGGCGCTTCTATGGCTCGTCGGTTGGCCCCAACATTAGCGATATGACCATTCAGGTGCAGCAGCAAGACCCCGTCAGCGGCGACCATCAGCTCCACCTGATGCCGGTGATTCGCCACCCCAACTTCGAAGACCTCAGCGCCGATATTCCCCTCGAAGATTTCTTTGTGCTGGTGGGCAACGAAGCAGGCGAAGATCTGCGGCGGGTGCCCCTCGACGAGATGCTGGGCGATCTGCGGGGCTACCTGCACGAGCCCGACTCCTGGCCGGGGCGGGTGCGATCGCTCCTCGCCCCCCGCCGCGACAGCCACGTCCTCGTCAGCGCCCAGGCCTGCTTTTTGCCCATTCCCCAGGCGGGCCTGGCCACCTTCAACCCAGTGCTGTTTAACTACCAGTCGCGCCCTGGCGACCCGGCGGTGCTAACGCTGTTAGCCACTCGCGAAGGCACCAGCGCCACCGTGATCGACAACCAGCGCGATGGTTTTGAAGCAGGGCAAACCTGGGGCCAGCGACTCTTCTTCAATAAAAATGGTGAACGGGCCAGCCTTACCGGCCAGCGGCTGAGCGACTTTCAAACCGCCCAGGCCGAGAACCCAGACAGTCCCCGTCCCGGTGGAGAAGTTGAGGAGAACAGCGAAGGACTCAATCTGGTGCTGCTAATTCAGGTGCCGCTGAAGCAGCGCAACGTTCGAGAAAACTGGTCGATGATGGATGAGGCAGCGGGTATAGCCCCACCAGCTCCGCAAGCCAGCCGCGCCCCCAGCGATGTGGAGGCGGCGGTGATCGGCCACGGCGCGGTGGAAGGCCCGTTTACCGAAATCGACGGCATGGCCATCGAGCGCGACCCCGACTACCCGATTCGGGTGACGGTGCAGTTTTACAAGGCCACCAGCAACGGCGTGGTGTCGGAGGCCGATATGGCCGAGATTCGCGAGCAGATCGATCGCGTCTATGCCGATGCCGACTACGTGGGCAGCCTGGTGGTCGATGGCCCCAGCGATCGACCTACCGAGCACGACGGCCCCACCGAGGAACCCGCCGACTGGTGGCAGCGGTTTTGGTGGTTTCAGCGCGGTGGCAACGACGGGTAAGCGTTAGCTAAGGATATTTTTAGGAAAGAAGATACCAACTTTAATCCAGCGATTATAGCCACTGTAGGGTGGGCACTGCCCACCATTGGGGAAACTGTTTTCCAGAAGTCACCTAAGTCAAGCCCTGGCAGAACAGCTCTGCCAGGGCTTTCCCTACAGCGCCCTGGTCAAACACGGCATTTTTCTCAATGCGGCTAGGGTCAGCCTGAGAGCATGGGGTTTACATTCTAAACACGATTCTTTCAAACAAGGTAAAGTGGTACTGAGTATGAATTACCACCAATTCTATGGAAGAGCAGGCCGCGCTTAACACCCCAATTACCTCCCTGGAAAATGCCATTGAGCGCTGCCAGGTACTTGGCATGCGGCTGAGTCGGCAGCGACGCTACATTCTAGAGCTGCTTTGGCAGCACCAGGGCCACCTCTCGGCCCGTGAAATTTACGATCGCCTCAACCAGCAGGGCCGCGAGATTGGCCACACCTCGGTTTACCAAAACCTCGATGCCCTCTCAGAGCAGGGCATTATCGAATGCGTCGAGCGGGCCGATGGTCGCCTCTACGGCCACCTGAGCGATTCCCACAGCCACGTCAACTGCCTCGATACCGACGAAATTATCGATATTCAGGTCACCCTCCCGGCAGACCTGATTCAGCAAATCGAGGCCCGCACCGGGGTCACCATCACCGACTACCGCATCGACTTTTTTGGCACTACCTCCCCGCTAATCGGTAAGCAGGCATAGCCTAGGTCGAGCGGATCGGTCGCCGCTGGGGCTGAGCAGGCCTAGACGGGGCCAACAGCTGAATCATCGGCTCGACCAGCCAGGGCGCTAACCGTTGTGCCCACATCGCTGCGTGGCTTTGCCAGCCCACCAAAATTTCAGACTGCCCCCGGTTTAGCCCCCGCACCAGGGCCTCGGCTACCTGATCGGGGGTGGAGGGCTGCACGCCGCGAAACCAGTCAAAGCTCTTCACCATGTCGGTATCGGTCAGCGAAGGCAGCAGCGACACCACCCGCACCCGGTGGGGGGCCAGCTCACTCCGCAAGGCCTGGGTAAAGCCTACGATCGCAAACTTGGTGGCTGAGTAGGTGGCCATCGTTGGCGCTGCCACCTTGCCCATCAGGCTAGAGACATTCACAATGCAGCCTTCACGGCGGGCCGCCATGCGACGGGCTACCAGGCGCGTGACGGTGTAAAGACCAATCAGGTTAGTAGAAATTTCAGACTGTACCTGGGGCAATTTGGCCTGCAAGAACGGCGTTTGGTAGGCCACCCCGGCGCAGTTGACCAGCAGGTGCACCGGGCCGTGGTGCTGCCAGGCGCGGGCAATCACTACATTGGCCTGAATCGGGTCAGTCAAGTCGACCGGCAGCACGATCGCCTCGGCCCCCAGCTGCCGCACCTCGTCGGCTACATCCTCCAGGCGCTGGGCATCGCGAGCCACCAGCAAAATGCGCTGCATACCCTGGCGGGCTAGGGCGTGGGCAATGGCGCGGCCAATTCCGCGCGATGCTCCGGTCACAAGAGCGGTTTTTCCGTGAAAAAGCATAAAAACCTCCTGCTGAGTCTGGCATAGTGCCGTCAGCGTGATTAGTTCTAGGGTGCTGATGATGCGCCTTTTCAGAAGGGACGGCACCAGTAGCATCTGTGGATAGAATGAGTTCAGAATTTGGTTGAACAAGGCTGCATTAGCCTCAGCAGCCGCAATTTTTGGTAGCTAGTCGTAAGTGTTTGTGTGCTCGGTCGTTTGTGTGCTCAGTCCAGATTGATGGGTGGCCCTGGGTCGCGTTGCTGTGCGCTGGGTGCAGCCCGGTAGGGCATTTGAGGCTTGCTCCTAACGCACCGAGAAACGGAAACTGTGCAACTGGGTCATGGATTTTGCTCTCCTAGACGAAAGACCATCCGAACCATTGACTCAGACGTTAGCACCGGGATCAGCAAGCGACAATGATCCTGAATGAAGTCGCCGAATTGTAACAGCGCTTATCACAATTCTCAGGAACGACGCTTTTGGGAAGGCTAGCTGACTTCAGGTAATTTTTTGCAGCCCGTAGAGAATTCTCTACCCACAAAGCCTTTGGGGATCCAAAGGCTTCTATGAGAAGCCCAACATTAGGGAACCTGATTCTGAGAAAGCTGCTCTGTAGTTTAAATTACGTATTTTTATATTGCGAAAAATGGAGCGAGCTAGACAAAACCTTTTACCCATGCGTTGACGATTCGCCTCAGGGTAGACCGCTTCAAACCTTGGATGTGCTCAAGCTAATGCAGCCTCACCCAGGGGTTGATGTCCTCGGCAAGACCGTTCTAGCTAGAATAGGGCGTCGTAGCGATCTGCCAAGTTTATGGGCTTAGACCAGGCCAATACGGCCACTACCTCGGCGGCAATCGCGCCGTCATCCCCCTGCGATATTTTGATTTTGTCCAACGGGCCGGGGGAAATTTCAACCTGGGTGCGGCCAGTGGTGCGATCGTTGCGAAAAATTTTGCCCGACCACAGCCAGGCCCGTATCTCGGTGGTGCTGTCGCCCTGCGCCAACGCCTCCGGTCGTGAAGCCGAGATGGCTGGCCAGCTGCCAGAGGTCGATCGCGTCCAGGGGCCAGAGCATTTCTTCTCGTTTTTGGTGACGGGTAAGACGGTAAACAACTGGAACTGGCACCAACGCGGAGTGGTGCTGTTTTTGGGCGGCGACCAGATTTACCCGGTGGTGGTGGGCCGCCGCCTGGGCTACCGCACCGTCATTTATGCCGAGTGGGATGCCCGCTGGCACGGCTGGATCGATCGCTTTGGCTGCATGACCGCCAGCATAGTGGAGGCGGCCCCGAGCCAGTTTCGCTACAAGTGCGAAGTGATTGGCGACCTGATGGCCGACGTACAGGGGAATGTGGCAGATCAAGCGGCAACGTGCGATGCCCTGCCCCTAAAACCTGGCTACGACCTGGTCGGTCTGATGCCTGGATCTAAAAAAAATAAGCTCAGCTTAGGCCTCCCCTTCTCCCTGAGCATCGCTGAAGTTATTCACCGCCTGCGGCCCCAAACCCAGTTTGTGATTCCGGTTGCGCCCATGCTGTCGTTAGATATGCTGGCCCAGTTTGCCGATGCCGCCCAAAACCCAGATATTCGCCTGCTGGAGGGAGCGACTACGGCAGAACTGGTAGAGGCCGACTCGCCTCTGCCCCGATTGCGTACCCCCAGCGGGCTAGAGGTGCTGCTGTGGCAGGGCCACCCCGCCTACGACGTGATGAGCCAGATGCAGTTTTGTCTTACCACCGTGGGAGCCAATACCGCCGAGTTAGGATCTTTGGGCGTGCCGATGATGGTGCTGCTGCTCACCCAAAAGCTAGAGGCGATGAAAGCCTGGGACGGCATTCCGGGGCTAATGGCCAATCTGCCCCTGGTGGGGGACGGCTTTGCCAAAATAATTAACACTCTAATTTTGCGGCAAATATATAAGGAGGGAAAGCTATTTGCCTGGCCCAATATTTGGGCTAAGCGAGCGGTGGTACCCGAGCTAATTGGCCCGCTTCAGCCCCAGGACATAGCGACACAGGTGGTGGACTATTTAGAAAATCCCGCCGCCCTGGAGGCGATGCGGCAAGATCTGCGATCGGTGCGCGGCGCAGCGGGGGCAGCGGCAAAGCTGGCGTCGATGGTGGTCGAAGAGCTAAGGTCGTGATATCGAATGTGATACCTCAACTAGCGCGATCGCTCTATGGCTCAGACACACACCGCTAAATCGTCAATTCTGTGGGGGCCAGTTTGGGGCCTCGCCTTCATGCAGGGAGCGATCACCCTGCTGTGGGTGATCTACAACCTCTATCTGGTGCAGTTGCTGACCCAGCTAGGGTTTCCCCAGGGGCTGGCGGTGGGGTTGCTGGTGGTGGAAAATCTGCTGGCCATGGTTGTAGAACCCCTGGTGGGCACTTTTTCTGATCGGATGCAGCACCAGATCGGCACCCGCCTGCCACTGATCAGCCTGGGCGTCGTACTGGCGGCGGGCCTCTTTGTGGTTTTGCCTACGGCGCTAGTGTGGGGACAGGGTGCACTTCGCTGGGGACTACCGGTGCTGCTGGTGGCCTGGGCTACGGCTATGGCGGTCTTTCGCAGCCCGGCCCTATCGCTGCTGGCGCGCTACGCCATGGGCACCCAACTCCCTCAGGCGGCCAGCATTTTGACCCTGGTGGGCGGCGTGTCGGGGGCGATGGGGCCATTTGCTGGCCAGTTCATTCTAGGTATGGGGCCGTTTGTGGCGTTTACGCTGGGGTCTGTGGTGCTGCTGCTGGCCACCCTAGCGCTGCGCTGGGTGGGGCCTAAGGGCGGGGCCGATAGCGTGGAGGGCGCGGAGGAGGCGATCGCGAGTCCGGCCTCTAGTCCGCTACCCTGGGCCAACCTGAGCCTGGTCTTTGGCACTGGGGTAGGGGTTGGTCTGGGCTTTCGGCTGGTGATGACGGCGCTGCCCGCCACGCTGGCCCAGCGAGTGCCCAATGCCAATATCCCCCTGGTGCTGGGTGCCTTATTTATTGCCCTGGCCCTGACCGCGATTCCGGCTGGGCAGCTAGCCCGCCGCCTGGGCAACCGCCGGGCCATGGTGCTGGGGCTGAGCGCTATGGCTAGTCTGGCCATTTTAGTCGGAGTCATTTCCAGCACAGCGGTAGGAATGCTGCTGGCGGCGCTGTTTGGGGCCGCCCTGAGCCTGGTCTCCAACGGCACGCTGCCCTTTGCCCTAACGATGGTGCCGCCCGCCCGCGCCGGCCTGGGCACGGGCACCTACTTTAGCGGTGGAGCCCTGGCCGCCAGCGTGGGCGGCGGCCTGTTTAGCAACAGCGGGCTAGGCCCGACGGCGATTACCCTGGTGGCGGCCCTGGCATTTTTGCTGGCGGGGCTGTGCGTGGGGTATAGCGGACGTATGGGTCGCGTGGAGGGCAGGGCGGTGGGCTAGGCCGTGGGGATTTACCCAAAATTCCGATCATTCTCCAGCCTACGGATTGGCCCTGGCGGAATTGGGGTGGATGAAATTTTAATTTTGCATTACAAAGCATTCGCTATATAGGGCTCAAACTCTGAGCAGTTGCCCTTTTTCACCGTAATCACCGTCTTCACCCCGCCTCGCCGGGTGTAGTCGCCAATCACCCGCACCCCTCGCGGCTGCAGCTCCTCCCACAGGCGATCGGCGATCGCGTTTGCCACCATCTCATGGCTCACCCGCTGATCGCGAAAACTATTGATATAGAGCTTAAACGCCTTCAGCTCCACCACCCACGGCCCCGGACAGTAATCCACCACAATCGTGCCAAAGTCTGGGTACCCCGATCGCGGACACAGGGCCGTAAACTCCGGGTGCTCTAGGTGAATGGTGTAGACATTCTCCGAGGGGTTGGGCCACTTCTCCAGCGGTTCTGCACTGGCCTGAAGAATGGCGCGATCGCCGTACTGAGAAGTCAAAGCTGAAGCTGTAGTCATCGGTAGAAACAGACAGATAAGGGTGATGGTTAGCCAGTGGCGGCTATCGAATGACGCGAGTACATCGCGTCATTCGGTAATGTAGCGTTTTTCAGGGTTTCTTAACCTAAGTAAACAGGGCAAGATCGCCTATAGATGCCCCGGACTGGGGGAAAGTTCCCCGAACCCGCCTTACCCAAAGTTATTCCAATCGCTTAATCAAAACTTCATACTTCTTGCTTAACACCACTAGCTCTGCCCAGAACCCCGTGATAAGTTCACCAAACGTTGGCAGCAGACTTTGTAGCACGCTTGTAGTACCTCTGCCCCAACCCCATCGGAAGACGCTTTTTCAGGAGAAACCCCCATGACGATTTACCGCAAGCTTGCCCTCGCTGCCGGTAGCCTCACCCTAGCTGGTATGGCCCTCGGCCTGCCCGCCCAAGCTGAAGATCCCAAAGCCGAGACTATGACCGAGGCCGTTGCCGCCGAAGCCGAAGCCGAAGTCCCTACCGTAGACGTTGAGGCGATCGAAGCTGAACTCGACGCCGAGCGCGAAGCCGCTATCGAAGCCGCCACCCCTGACGCTGCTCCTGCGGTTGACGTAGAGGCAATTGAAGCTGAACTCGACGCCGAGCGCGAAGCCGCCGTTGAGGCTGCCACCCCCGATGTGGTCACCGAAGAAACCACCGTTGAAGAGACTGAAACTGCTGCTGAAGAGACCGTCGAGGAGACTGAAGCTGCTGCTGAAGACGTCGATCCCGAAGCGGCGATCGAAGAAACCACCGACACCGTTGACGCCGAAACCGAATCCCCCGCCGACGTCGAAGCCACCGTTGAAGAGGTCACCCCCGAAGCCGCCGCTGAAGAGGCTGATCCGGAAGCCTCAGCTGAAGAAACCACTGAATCCACCGTTGAGGTGACCACCGAAGAAGCAACCGAAACCCTCGAAGAAGCGCTAGAACCAGCTACCGAGCCTACCCCCGGCAGCTAGGTCAGACATCAGGGGCTAGAGCTGCTGCTTCACCCACCCCAGGGCCTCTTCGCGGCAGCTCACCAGCCCCTCAGCCTGAGCCAAATGAACCGCCTCTAGCAGTTCACCAATTCTAGGACCTGGTTTAAGGGCAAGCCCCTGCACCAGGTCTTTGCCGGTTATAAGGGGTTGGGGGTGGGCCACCGGGTCGCTTGGGGTAAGGTATCGCTGAATTAGTGGCAGCACCAGCGCCTCGGGCACACCGTAGGCCAAACTCAGCAGAGCAACCCCGCCAAACCCTGCCCCCGCCAGCTTAAAGAGCTGGTACTGCTGACCAGGGGGCAGTGAGGCAGCGCCCTGGTGCTGCTGCCAGTACTGCCAACTATTGAGAATGCTCAGCACCGCCTGCTGCTCGGCGCGGCTGTACTTGAGCTGGGCCAGGGTAGCCTCGGCACTGGCTAGATCGGGGGGCATGAGCTGGCTGAGCTTGATGGCTTTGAGCCAGCTGCGGTGCAGGCCGGGGATAGTCTGTTCTTTGACCCAGCCGTGCAGCAGTTGCGAAAACTCCGGCCAGCGCTCGTGGTACTGAGCCGCTAGCTGGTCGAGGGTGGCCAGTCGCTCCAGATGGGAGCGATCGACCTCGGGTAGCCAGGTTTGCAGCAGGCCGTCTTGCCAGGCCAGCTCCAGCAGTGCCGATCCTTCCGGCAAACTCAGCAGGCAGTCTAGCTCGCCACGCACCCGTTCAGCCGCCATCCGCCCCAGAGCTGGGGCCAGGTCGCGAATGGTTCGCTGGGTCGTGGGGTCGAGGCTAAAGCCCAGCTGGGCCGCCTGTCGGTAGGCCCGCAGCAGCCGCAGGGGGTCGTCTTTTAGGTTTTCGGCGGCGACCATGCAGAGGGTTTTGCGCTGTAGGTCGGCGCAGCCGTCGAGGGGGTCGAGCAGGGTTTCGCTGTGGGGACTGTAGGCGATCGCATTGATCGTAAAGTCGCGCCGATGCAGGTCAGAGTAAATCGTTGGCCCTACCTGCTGGGCAAAATCTACCGTCGCATTGGCAAACACTACTCGGGCAATCTGGTGGTCGGCATCGAGTACCACAAAGCCTGCGCCGTAGTGCTTGGCAATGCTCTGGGCCGTGGCGATCGCCCGTTCCGGCAGCACAAAATCGAGGTCTAGATAATCGGCCTGGCGGCGCAGCAGGGCATCTCTGACACTTCCCCCCACCAGGTAGGCTTGCTGTGGCAGTAGCGATACGCTGAAGGGCCAGGTTTTTGGCGAAAGCGCCGATTGTTCAGTAGCCACTGCAAGGGAAATGGGTGATAGCGTTGGATTCAATGAACCCTCATTTCTTTCATTACAACAGGGTTTTTCAGTCTTGACACCCCAGACCCGCAGAGAACAGCTGAAAACCTAAGCTCAAGTTTTCATTTTGCAACATCTGGGCTGGGCCGCTCAGGACATTCAAAAAACTTGAGCTAGACTACCAGAAAACGTATCCCCTTTACTGCCGAAACCCTATTACCGCCTAAAGAATGACGGCCACTGCGCCGAGGGCTGGCTAGACTGGAGATAGCAACCGTGACCTTACCGAGTTCCTGTCGGGAGCGTGCCATGTGCATTTGTGTAAACTGCCACTACGTCGATCGCTGCACGACCTACCACGCCGTGGAGGAGCTGCACGAGCAATCTCACTTGACCGATTCTCCCAGCTTTGAAGCGGTGAACCCTACCATCAACGCTAACCTGCGCGTACTCGATGACGTGGTCGAAAAAGAGTTTGACGTCGTTGGCTGCGATAGCTTTGTCAAAGAACAGGGCAAGTGGGCCAAGCTGCGCCCCGGCGAACTAGTGCCAACCTAGGCAGTAGATGGGCAGATGAGTGGATGAGGAATGGCGGCATAACGGCATGAATGCGGTAGGGGCAAACGGTTGTTTGCCCTGCTAGAAACATTGGCTCAGAAATTTCCTTGACTACGCTGTGCGTCAACCTCGTCTGTTCTCAGCCCGCTAACTCAGACGATGCGATCGCCTGTGCGGCCTGTGGTCAGCCGCTGCGGGTGGCCGATCGCTACCGTTGCCAGAGCTACCTGGGCCAGGGCGGCTTTGGGCGCACCTACCTGGCGGTGGATGAAGGCCAAGATCCACCCCGACGCTGCGTCGTCAAGCAGATGGTTCTGGCTGCCGGGAAAACTCGTGCTGATGCCCACCAGCGATTTCACCGCGAGGCTGACCGGCTGGCAACCCTGGGCCAGCACCCTCAAATTCCGGCTCTGCTAGCTGTGGTTGACAATGCTCAGGGCCAGTTTTTGGTGCAGGAATATATCCCCGGCCCCGATTTGGATCAGCTGATGCAGCGATCGCCCGACATGGGTGGCGAGGCTCTGGTGCGGCGAGTGTTCTACGAGCTATTGCCGGTGCTGGCCTACATTCACGATCGCAGCGTTATTCACCGCGACATTAAGCCCGCCAATATTATTGCGCCGCCGGCACCACAGCCACTGGCCCTGGTCGATTTTGGCGCGGCCAAAGCCATAGCCGACCCCAGCCAGCTGCAACGCACCGGCACGGTAATTGGCAGCGCCGGATACGCCGCCCCCGAGCAAGCCCTGGGTAAAGCCGTCTACGCCAGCGATATTTTTAGCCTGGGGATTACCTGCCTGCACCTGCTCACCGGGCTGCACCCCTTTGAGCTGTATTCTGTCAGCGACGATGCCTGGGTGTGGCGGCCCTACGCCCCCGATTCCGTTAGCCTTGCCCTAGAGCGGATACTCGATCGCATGGTCAACCGCCGCCTGCAAGAGCGCTATGGCACCGCCCAAGAGGTGCTGGCCGACCTGCGCTGGAGCGGTTTAGCGCTAGGGAATTCGGCTCAGCAGCGGCCCAAAGCGGCAGCAAAATCCTTGGATGCTGCGGGGTGGGAGCAGCGGTTTGCGCTCAGCCTGCCGGGGATTGTAGCCAATGGGCTGGCCATGAGCCCGAGTGGACGCGCGATCGCTACGGCCTGCTCCGACGGCACGGTGCGCCTGTGGGACTGCACCAACGGCCAGGCCATCCACGCCTTTGGTAAATCCCTGGGGCTGCTGGGTTTGGGCCATCGCGGCCCGGTTAGGACTGTAGTCTTTAGCCCGGAAGGAAACGCGATCATTAGCGGTGGCGAAGATAGTCAGCTGATTCAATGGACTTTGGCTGACTACAGCGGCCAAATCTTACCGCTGTCGGGCTGGCAGATTACCGCTCTGCTGGTCATCCCTCATGACGGCACCCTGGCGGTGGGCAGCGGCGATGGGCGCATTTATCTGTGGCCGCTAGGGCGGGGGAATGCGCCCAAAACTCTGGTGCATCACCAAGACCAGGTGACAGCTTTGGCCGTGGAAAGGGAGGGCAACTTGCTGGTCAGCGGCGGGCGCGATCGCACCCTTCGCCTCTGGTCGCTGCCATCGGGCAGGCTCACTCGCACCCTTACCGCTCCCAAAGATCCCATCACTGCTTTGGCCTGCCACCCCTACGATGGTCGCATCGTCAGCGGCGACCAGGCTGGCCTCGTCCAGGTGTGGAGCGCCAAAAATCCCGACGAGGGGTTAGTAATCCACAAGTCTTCTAGCTCTGTTACCGCACTCACCATCAGCCCCAACGGTGACTGGCTGGCGATCGGGGCTGATAACGGTCACCTCACCCTAGTCAATTTGCAGGGTCAGAGCCAGGCGGTCTACCTTCGCCATGCCTGGTCTGTACGCGCGATCGCCTTTACCCCCGACAGCCGCATGGTGGTCAGCACCAGCGCCGACGAAACCATTCGCTTTTGGTGCTCTCTATAGGCTGCTCTGGCTAAAAATGCTTGATGGCGGAATGTGACTGAATTAAGGCTGGTGGGCAATGCCTACCCTACGCGAGCCTACGCGAGTCATTTAGTTGCGATCGGGACAACAAAATAAGTCGAACGTTGGCGACTATCTGGCCGAAGGTGTTTGGGAGAACTGGCGCACGGTGGAGCTGAACCCCGAGGCCTTGAACTGCTTTAGCTTCAGCGGTTCGGGCTGGCTGGCCGCCACCGAAATGCGCAGCTCAAAGTCGCTCTCACCGGGAGGTACTTCAGCAATACCGCCCAGTCGGCCCCGATTTTGCATCACAGGGTTTTCGTTGGCGTCATAAATGCGGCCAAAAATATCGGCGTCAATCACGGGCTTGCCGGTGCGGTTGATGGCTTTGCCGGTGATTAAAAAGCAGTTGGCATCCTGAATAGAACCAGCTGCCACCATGCCATCGGCGTATTCAGGCGGGCAGGGGCTGTAGGTAATATCGGCAAGATCTATAGGAGTCAGCGCCTGGGCGGTTAGGCCTACGCCGCTTAGCAGCCAGAGGCCAGCGACTAAAAGGGCTGTGAAGATGCTGCGTAAAACCATAGGTCGCCAGGAAAAATGAGCACGTTAGCTTTTTCAGCTTATCGCGATTTGCCGAGTCGGGGGAGGGTTAATGGGTGTGCTGGTGGGCTGGGCTAGGGCAACCGCTCGTCAATATAGGCTTTGGCATCGCGCAGACTGCAGCCATTGGTCTCCCTGACCCGCTTAACGGCGTCGATCAGCTTGCCCTGGCTTAAGAGATCGCGCACCTGGCTATCGAGGTCTACGCCGCTTGGTTGAATCGGGGGCAACGGGTGGAGGTTGGCGCGGGCTGTTCGCGGCGATCGCCGCCAAGCCCGGATCCTTGGGGAGCTGGGCCTTGGGGAGCTAGGCTTTGATGTACGTGCAGTCTGCCGCCGCAGCCGCTGAGTCAGCCAAAACGACAGGCTAAAGGCCACCAGGCCAGCGATCAGAAAGGCGGCAACGGTCATAGCTCTAATAGCAATTTATATAGCGATCGGAATCCTTTTAATCTAACGACTGCTTGGGGAGAGGGGGAAGGCTAGCAGGGTGAGAAAGGCCAGAAAAGTGAGGTGGGTGAGGAAGCAAGGGCGAACGGGGATCATTAAAAAAACCGCTCAACGATCGCCCCAGCGTGTATCCTTTAGCAGACCTTCTACTGACCTCTGGGTACCGCCATGAATCAGCTTTCTAAGCCGTCTCTGGCCACGCTGGCACTGCTCAGCGCCCTCGCGGCGCTGCCGATAACGGTACTCAGATCTGGGCCTGGGCTGCTGGCCCAGGAGACAGCGGCACCTACGCCTACTTTTAACCTGCAAGAGAGCGTCGCCCCCGGCACTACTCTCTCGATTGACGGGGCGCCCTCGATGGCAGACATTAACCAGAACTTGGCCGAGGGCTTTGAGCAGCGCTATCCCGAGACCGACATCAGGCACGAAGCCGACGGCGATGAGCAGGCGCTGCAAGAACTGCGGGGCGGCAATATTGACCTGGCCGCCCTGGGGCGCAGACTCAGCAATGACGAGGAAGACCCCAGCCTGACCTCAATTCCGGTTGCTCGCGAAAAAATTGCCATCATTGTCGGTCGCAACAACCCGTTTGAGGGCGACCTGTCCTTTGACGACTTTGCCGCCATCTTTCGCGGCGAGATCACCAACTGGTCAGAGGTGGGTGGCCCCAACCTGCCGATCCGATTTATTGATCGCCCCGACGAGAGCGACACCCGGCTAGCCCTGTCTGACTACGAAATCTTTGGCGGCAAGGCCTTTGAGACCGGTGAGAACGCTGTGCAGGTCAAGGAGGATGATACCGCTGCGGTGGTGCGCGAATTAGGCAAAGACGGCATTAGCTATGCGATCGCCTCCGAGGTGCTGGAGCAAGATGCCGTGCGCCCGGTGAGCCTAGATAGCACCCTGCCCGACGACCCCCGCTACCCCTATTCTCAGCCTCGCAACTATATCTACCTGGGTGAGCCGAGCCTGCCCATAGAGGCTTTTTTAGGCTTTGCTACCAGCGATGAAGGCCAAGCCGCCGTGGCTGAAGCGAAGCAAACCGCCAGCGCCAACGTTACCGTCGGGGCCAATAGGCTGCCCGGCGGTGTGGCCCTGGCCCCCGACGGGCGCTTTATGGTGCGTGGCACCGAAGACGGCCAGCTACAATGGCTCGATGCCGCAGGTAACCCCACCGAAACCGTAATTGCTGACGCCCACCGAGGAGCTGTATCGGCGGTAGTGATTAGCCCAGACGGCCAAACCGTGGTCTCTAGCGGGGCCGATGGCACCCTGCGCCGGTGGGATCGCAGCGGCAATTCGCTAGGTGAACCCATGACCAGCCAGGGCGGCCCCGTCTTGGCTCTGGCCCTCAGCCCCGATGGCCAGACCATTGCCAGCGGCAGTGCCGACGGCACCGTAGATCGCTGGGCGATCGCCGATGGTCAGCCCCTGGGCGAGCCGATTGCTGCTCATAATGGGCCGGTGCAGGCCCTGCACTACCCCGCTGGCGGCCAGGCTTTGATCACCGGCAGCAGCGACGGCGGCCTGGGCTTTTGGAATGCCGATGGTACGGCTGCTGGTGAATCGCCCGACGCTCATCCAGGCGGTGTGACTACCATTACCAGCAGCCCCGATGGCCAGGTGATCACCACCGCTGGCGTCGACGGCAACCTGCGCAACTGGGATCGCTCGACGCTGCAGCCCAGGAGCGCAGCCATTGAAGCCCACGAGGCTGCGGTTAGCGCCGTCGCCTACAGCCCCGATGGCAGCACTCTGGCCACCGCTGGAGCCGATAGCACTCTGCAACTGTGGTCGCCAGACGGCACGCCTCGCCTGCCAGAGCCCGTGGTGCTAGAGTCCCCGGCGGCTTCGTTGGGCTACACCCCCGACGGTCAGCTGGTGGTGGGCAGCCGCGATCGGGTGGCACTCCTCGACGATCTGGGTCAGCCTGTCTCTGAGGTAGAGGCCGAAGCTGAAGACGAGGCTCCAGCCACTGAATTGGGTACCGTTTGGGAGCGCATTCGCAACCTGCCCCCCAATGCCTGGTGGATGCTGGCGGCGATACCGGCCCTGCTGCTGCTGGCTGGTATCGCCGGGGCACTGCTGGGCCGCAGAGATCCCGACGACGATGACGAGACCTTGGAATCCGACCTTGCTCCCGGATCTGAGCTAGATATTGATTTTTCTGGCGTGGGCAGCAAGCCGCCAGTCACCGCTGACTCACTATCGCCAGACGCCACGCTACCGCCAGACGCCACGCTACCGCCAGAGGCTGCGCTACTAGAAGGAAGGCCGCTGCCCCCCGAGGCCGAACTGGTACCTGGGGTAGGGGAAGATCCGCTAGGGGCCGCCCCCAATAAGCTAGAACAGGCCCGCCTAGACTTGGCCGAGGGCCGTCGGCTGATGCGAGAGGGCCACTGCGATACGGCCTTGATCTACTTTAACCAGGCCGTGGAAGCCACCGAGGTAGAGCGCAGCAAAGCCGAATCTACGGGCGTGCCAGCCCAGGGGCTCAATGCCACTGCGGCCCTGGCTCTGGCCCAGCGGGGCAATGCCCTGGCCCTTTTGGGGCAGGCCAACGAGGCCATGGATAGCTACAACGCTGCCCTGCAGTCCGACACCAGCGTAATTGACGCCTGGATTGGCAAGGGGCGGTTGCTCAGCACCATGGGCCGCTACGACGAAGCTATTTTTTGCTTTGACACGGCCCTAGAGCTTGACCAGGCGTCGGCGTCGGCCTGGGCGGGTAAAGGGCAAGCGTTGATTCAAATGGGTCGCCAGAGCGAGGGCCAGGCCTGTCTGGCTAAAGCGGCTGAATTGGGTAGCGATGAAGGGTTGCCAGGGGCGGGCTTTGCCCCTGCGCCCTATCCTGGCGGGGCGATCGCGCCCGAGCCAGCCGCTCCTGGGGCAGGCATTACCCCGGGGCCGCTGCCGGGGACGGGATGGCCAGAACCGTCACCATCGGCAGGCTACGACCCCGATGTGCCCCTAGATCTACAGCAAATGGTGCTAAACCTGCCCTCTGCCGATGTAGAAATCACCAGCAGTAACAGCCCCAGCAGTGCTGATGTGCCGTCGGACCTAGAGGCAGAAGCGGCCGCTCTGCCTAGACAGGCCGAAGATGCTGCAACTGCTAGCAAAGGTGCTGTATCGGCCGGCCCGCTGCCTATTACCCCAGGCCCGGTGCCGCCTGATGACATTAGCCCAGGGCCACTGCCGCCCACCACCCTTGAAGAAGAACTGCTCAGCCAGGTAAGCCTGGGTACCACTCCTGCTCCAAATCCGGCGATGCAGGGGCCATCTACCGACAGCATGCCTGCTGAAAGCAATAGGGCGACGGCGATCGCTGAGCCGCCTCTGCGTCCGGCCCCAGTGCCGGTGCCGCCCCCGGTACCGCTAGAGCCGGGCGACTACGTTCCGGCTCCGCCCGAAGTATCGGGCTCGGGCGATAGCTCGGGGCTAGAGGGCCTGCCGCCGGAGGTGGTGGCCGCACTGGCCAGCATTCCGCCCAGCTCGCCGGATAGTTTTGGCGTCGTGCCCACCAGCGCCGAGCCCGAGACTGCGCCGCCCTCAGCCGCCGCTGCCAACAGCTGGATTCGGCTGTCGGTCGATCGCGAGAGCGATCGCTTCTACGCGGTGTGGCAAATCGACAGCAGCGATCGCGTCAACGCCAGAGATAACGGCGGCGAAACCATGACCCTGCGCCTCTACGATGTCACGGGCCGGTCGACCCAGTCGGCGCTGCCCCCCGCGGCGGCTGAACAGCGCTGCCGCGACGACTTTGCCCAGGATTGGTACCTGCCTATTCCCCAGTGGGATCGCATCTATGTAGTCGAGGTGGGCTACCTCAGCGCTACGGGCGACTGGCAGGCGATCGCGCAGTCGGCTGAGGTGGCCGCCATTACCGCCTGATCGCAGCCACATCCTGTTTGGTTAACCCCTGGTTTGTAGGGGCATTGCACTGTGTCACCCGACATAAGGTTGTCCCCCCAAGATACGACATAGAGTTGTGCCCCTTCGGCGCTTTAGCGGTAGAACAAGTAAGACGTTTTAAAGCCGTTGTGCCCGGAGGTGAAACCGATGACGAACATCATTCCAGTACCG
>JBARVV010000050.1:0-64350 GCA_049646445.1 Nodosilinea sp.
AGCCGGAGCCGGGGCCACCGGAGCCGGAGCCGGAGCCGGACGCGGGGCCGGGGCCACGGGTGCTGGGGCAGGTGGCTCATTGGTAATAACTGGAGCAGGCGCAGGCGCTGGTTCTGAAGGGGCAGCGCTAGTATTCCTGCCGCTGCCGCTGCCGCTGCTGCTACCGCTGCCGCTGTCACTGCTCGCGGCAGACGATGCCCCAGCGTTACCAGACGAAGAACGACTTTCATTTTCCGAACGGCTAACGGTTCTACGACTTCCACCACTGGAGCTAGAAGCTGAACCCGACGATTGAGAGGCCCCGTTTTCGGCCACTACTCGACCAGGCTTGACCGGGCTGAGGGTGATAGTGCCCTCACGCCCGCCCAGGCGAGGCAAGCTGGGAAAATCTTCAGAGGGAATATCGTCGGTCAGTTTGGCCATAAAATCGCGCCATACGCTAGCAGACATACTGCTGGCTCCTCGGGTTGGCGTGTTGTCGTCGTTGCCCATCCATACCCCAGCCACCAGCTGAGGAATGTAGCCCACAAACCAGAGATCGCGATATTCCTCCGAGGTGCCGGTTTTGCCTGCCACCGGGCGGCCCAGGTAGGCATTGCCGCCCGTACCCCCTTCTACAACTCCACGCAGCATCCAGGTCATAATCGCCGCCGTGTCGGCGTCAATGGCATGCACCAACTCATTCGGTCGTTCATAAATGACTTCGCCATCGCTGTTGAGCACCCGGCGAATGCCATGGGTCGGGCGGTGTATACCTTTATTAGCCAGGGTTCCGTAGGCGCTGGTTAGCTCTAGCAGGTTAACTTCTGAGGAGCCCAGGGCCAGCGAATAGGCCGGTAGCAGCGATGATTCAATGCCCATCCGCCCCGCCAGTTGCACCACTGGGTCAAAGCCCACATCGACCAGCAGCTTAACGGACACAATGTTGACCGAGTTGCGCAGCGCCTGCAGCAAATCCATGCTGCCGCTGTAGTTTTTGCCGTAGTTTTTGGGTTCATAACCGTCAACCACATAGCGGGCGTCTACATAATTTTTGTAGGGTGACATGCCCCCTGCGATCGCTGCCGTGTAGACAAAGGTCTTAAAGGTTGACCCCGGCTGCCGCTGGGCCTGGGTAACCCGGTTGAACTGGTTCTCGCTGGTAAAGTCGGTGCCGCCCACCATCGACTTGATTTCGCCGTTGCGGGGGTCAACGGCCACCAAGGCCACCTGCCCGACCCGCTGCCAATTGCTGTAGCGCTCAACGGCGTCTTCAACGGTTTCTTCGGCCCGGCGCTGCCAGACCACATTCAGGGTAGTTTCAACCGTCAGGCCACCGGCCTCTAGCTGGTCGGGGGGCAGCAAAGCTTCTAGCTGCTTTTGAATGTAGATCGTGAAGTAGGGAAACTCGCTGTAGAGAAACTTGGGCTGGTTGGTAGCAACTTCTACGCCTGCGGCAATAGCCTCATCGGCCTCTACCCCGGTGATGACCTCAGTGGCCAGCATGCGGCGAATCACCCGGTTGCGCTGGCCGCGAGCCGATTCTACATCAACCGATGGTGAATATAAGCTGGGGGCCGGAGCCATACCGGCAATCATGGCCGACTCCGCTATGGTGAGCTGATCAATGGTCTTACCAAAATAAATCCAGGCGGCGTCGGCTACGCCATAGGCTCCAGAACCCAGGTATACCAGGTTGAGATAGCGCTCAATAATTTGCTTTTTAGTCAGGCTTTTTTCCAGCTTGACAGCCATCAGCGCTTCTTTCAGCTTGCGCTGATAGCTGCGTTCTTGATCTAGAAAGACAATACGAGCCAGCTGTTGGGTAATGGTGCTGGCCCCTTCAACCGTTCCTCGGTTTTGTAGATTGGTCAAAACGGCGCGGGCAATGCCCCGGTAGTCAACCCCGTTGTGTTCATAGAAGCGGCGGTCTTCGGAAGCGATGAACGCCGCTACCAGGTGGTCAGGAATATCGTCGTAGGTGATGGTTTCTCGGCTGGCAGGGCCAAGCTTTTGCAGAATTACGCCGTCCGCCGATACCATCGTGACGGTGCCGTCGCGCTGGTAGGTCAAAGCTGCCGTAGACTCGGGCAACGCAGCATTGGTTGCCTCAATCACGCGGTAGGCACGCGTTCCTCCGCCGGCAATGCCTGCCCCCGCCAGCAGTACCAGCCAAAACAAAGGCCGCAAGAACAGGGGACGATAGCGATGCGGCAGCACCACCAGCTGCTCGCGCAAGGGTGCCGCCTGCGGCTCGACCGATCGCCGCGAAGAGGCCGTCTTCGAGAGATTAGTCGGGTCGGCATGAGTGGTCTTGCGACCAAGGGGCTTGCGCCTTGCAGAACGTGATGATTTGCCTGCGGGAAACGACAACCAGGTTAACCAAGATCGAGCCATAGCACCGTTGCCTTCACATTATTCTGAGAACTGTATGAGGTTTCGACCATTTCTTCAAGCGTATTGCCTTGATTTAATGGATCCCCTAAAGTGCTGCGTGGCCCAGAGCCAGCCCTGTCACCAGCATACCTAACACCAAAAAGGGCTGGGCGCTGGCCTGGTATTTGACATCATTGCCCAGCGGGTCGCGCAAAAAGTACATATCTTGAAAGGTGATCTGGGGAATGATCAGCAGAATGAGCAGCACCGCGTAGAGGTTTTGGTGAATGGCCATCAGGTAGGCCGCCACGCCCCCCTGAAAAATATCGATCGCCAGCACGCAAATCCAGGCGGCGGTGGTCACACCAAACATCACCGGCAGCGACTTGAGCCCCATCTGGCGATCGCCCTCTACGCTCTTAAAATCATTTACGACCGCAATACCCAGGCCGGCCAGGCTGTAGAACAGGGTCAGCACCACAATTTGCCAGCTTAGGGTGCCAAACAGGGCGTGGCCCGCCCACCAGGGCAGCGCGATGTAGCTGGCCCCCAGGGCGTAGTTACCCAGCCAGCCGTTTTGCTTGAGCTTGAGGGGCGGGGCTGAGTAGATGTACGACACCAGCGACCCGCCCAGGGCGAGCGCCGTAATCGTGGGAAAGCTGTGGCCCGCCCAGCGATCGAGGGCATAGGCTACCCCGATTCCGCCTACCAGCAGCACCACAATTTGGGCCACCACCTGCGGAATCGAAATTACCCCAGATGGAATCGGGCGGTAGGGCTCGTTGATGGCGTCGATCTCGCGATCGTAGAAATCGTTGAGGGTTTGAGTGTAGCCGGTTAGCAGCGGCCCCGAGAGCAGCATACAGGCGGCGGCAATCAGCACGTATTCTAAACTCCAGCGGTAGTTGCCGGAGGAGGCTGCCCCGCACACTACCCCCCAAATCAGCGGAATCCAGGTGATCGGCTTCATCAGCTGCAGGCGAATCTTCCAGATCGAGGTTTCGCCCGCCTTAGCGCCTTTCATGCCCAGCAGCTGGCGAGCCGCATTGCCCTGGGCTTCAGGTGCGATCGCAGCCGGGTCTGGGGCGTCGTTGACCGGGATGGAGGACGGTTGTTCAGCCATAGTGGTATGAAACTGCTACGAGTCGATTAAACATCAGGTCAGCGCAATCGGGTCAGCACGATTCGGCGCAATACTACCCACGGTGCCACACTTTTTGGGTCAGGATCAAACTCTGGCCGCAGCAAGGGTCGTTATTAACGGCAACTGATGACATAGAGCTGACATAGACCCTTTCAGGAGCGATCGCCTCAGAGTATCTCACCGCTTGAAGAGGCGATCGCTTGAAAGGTTCTCCCCAGGAATGGGCATTACCCACCCTAAAGCGAATGTCGCTGAATTAGAGCTGGTGGGCAATGCCCACCCTACGTTAGATCGAGGATTCTAGTGATCTGCAAGGGTTGGTTGCATCTTATTTCCATGACATTCCACCCTAAAGCCGTTGAAATGCGAGATCAACACTGGGATCTCAAGCCTCGGTTCCCCTGGCTCAGAAATCGCCTTAGCTAAACGAAATCACCAGGTGCTGATCTTGAAACTTAGCCCCCGCCACTGCCTTACCCTGGAGATCTGAGGGCAGCAGCAGGTTACGACGCTGATCGCCCGCCTCAATGGTGACCTCGGGGCCGTACTGGGTGAGCTTAACCTGGGTTTTGTCAAAGCTGGGCAGGAACAGCCGCACGGTTTTAGCAGCTACATCGACGCTGACCGGGCGAGGGGCTGCTGCCGCCCACTGGGCTGGGTCAGGCAGTGCCTCTACCGCCGCCTCCCACCCCTGATCAACAACCGAGGGGAGCGGCACCTGGGGTAGGGGCGCAAAGGCCTGGATCTGCTCAGTGTCGAGCATGCCGTCATTAACTAAAACACCGCCTACGGTGAGGCCAATCTGCTGGGCGCTGCCCCATAGGTAGCGGGCGGTAGCGACGGCACCAGCGGTGGGCGTGGTCACCAAAAAGGCCGCCACACGGCTGGGGTTGGTGACCGCCTGACGGCCATCTTCGAGCTGCGATCGCACCTGCCCGGTGGGCTGATCGAGCACATCTCCAGACCAGTCAACCGCCAGCACCGCCGAGGCCATCGGCTGCAAAAAAGGCGACAGCACCTTGCCCACATCCGACTGCTGAAACACACCGCGAAACCGCCGCAGGTACCAGTCGAGAATCTCGGGCATACCCAGCATGCGTAAGGTAGCGGTGGCATCGTTGCCGTCGTAGATAATCACGTCGTAGCGATCGCTGGCATCGTACTGCCGCAGGGCATTGAGGGCCAGGGCGTTATCCATGCCCGGCATTACCCCCAGTTCCTGACCGTAGACCGCCTTGAGAAATGGCGTACGCAGGTACTGGGCTTCCAGCGTTTTCACCTCGTCCCAGCTTTTTTCCAGCGCTGTCGCGGCCTGAAACTGCATGGCCCACAGGTTTGACTCTAGCTCCGCAGGCTCTGAACCTAGCTTCTGACCGAGAAGCAGCGCCGGAGCCGGAGTGACATCCTGAATAATTAACAGCACGCGCTGTCCGGCTCGCGCCCGCTGCTTAGCAGCGGCGATGGCAACCGTGGTGCTGCCGCTGCCGCCCTTGCCCAAGTAAGTGAGAATTAATGCCATAGAAAATGGGCCTACACGTTCTGTCGAGTCACTGCCGAGTCATTCAGGGAGCTGAAATAGTAAGCCTATTTCAGCCATATGGTACTGGTTGAAAGCCATTTCAATCTAACGATCAAAAAACCTTTTACCATCCCCCTGAAGAAGGGAACGGCAAGGGTTTTATCGAGATTTTGGTGACCCTAAAACGCGGCCTGGTGCTGCCATCGACCGCTGAATACTCATTGCTGAGCGTTACTGAACAGCAGACAGCTCATCTTCAAAAAACCAGGTGGTATAACGGTCTTCAAACTCCACCACTACGCCCACGCCGCTGCCGTCCACCATTTTGAACTGACTGACAACACCGCGCTTGCCGAGGTAAGCCGACACATCCTTCGAAACCCGATCGCGGAGACGGGATACCTTCACCTTCTGACCAATCTCTAAACCCATGTTTGCGGAGGGCTCCAACTGCTTATCCAACAACAAAACCAAGACACAGTTTATCAGCGTCTTGGCCTCTGTTGATCCTCAAAATCCTCTATTGTGAAACCTGGGAAAGGGTTAATCTCCTGCGACGAGAAAGAAGGCGGGCCTGAGCGGGTGAGTTCGGTAGATGGGTTCGGCCCCTGAGCAGCGTCAGCGAGATCGGAGCCTAAATAGAATCATGGGCGGAACCCGTCCGCAGGGTATAGGAATCGATTTGGTGGCGGAAAGAACCCGTAACAGTTGGGTCGCGAAGCGGGCTGACTACAGCTGATGGAAAATATCAGGAGTAAGGTGGATGCTGGCAAAACGGATTGTGCCCTGTTTGGATGTCAAGGCCGGGCGGGTGGTCAAAGGGGTCAACTTTGTCGACCTCAGGGATGCTGGCGATCCGGTGGAGCTGGCCCAAGCCTACAACCAGGCGGGGGCCGATGAACTGGTGTTTCTCGACATTACTGCCACCCACGAAGACCGCGACATTATCTATGACGTGGTGTATCGCACTGCCGAACAGGTGTTTATTCCCCTGACCGTTGGCGGCGGGGTGCAATCCTTAGAGACGATTAAGAAATTGTTACGAGCCGGCGCCGATAAAGTTAGCATCAACTCAGCGGCGGTCAAACGGCCTGAGCTTGTGCGAGAGGCCAGCGATCGCTTTGGGGCACAGTGCATTGTCGTAGCCATAGACGCCCGCCGCCGCGAAGACCCCGCCCACCCTGGTTGGGATGTCTACGTGCGGGGCGGTCGCGAGAACACTGGGCTAGATGCGCTGACCTGGGCTGAAACCATCGTCGGCCAAGGGGCTGGCGAACTGTTGGTAACCAGCATGGATGCCGATGGTACCCAGGCTGGCTACGACCTAGAGCTGACCCGCGCCATCGCCGACCGGGTGCCGGTGCCAGTGATTGCCTCGGGTGGGGCAGGCAACTGCGACCACATTTACCAAGCTCTTACCGATGGCAGGGCAGAAGCGGCTCTGCTGGCCTCGTTGCTGCACTATGGTCAGCTCACGGTGCAGCAGGTAAAAGAGCATTTGCGCGATCGCCAAGTGCCAGTCCGACTGACCTAGTCTGGTCAACCTAATGTGGCCAACCTAATTTGGTCAACCTAATTTGGCAAAAGCGAAAACATTCTGTGGAACCACGCCGGTTTTATGAATGCCTGTTACGATGTGTAACATATAAGCTAGAAGCTTTAAGTTTCAAAGCTTTAACTTTCGCTGTCGAAACCCTTAGCGCAAACTCCATTCCATGCTGCTGCTCATCCTGACTATTGTTATTGCCCTGGTGGCCTGGGCGCTTCGTCTGATGGAGCAGGCTGTCAAAGGTCAGGAATTTTCCCTGATGCTGGCAGGCTTCCTGGTGGCGTCTTCCGCCGCCGCCCTGATGGGAGTCTATTTTTTGATGGGCAACTACATGCTCTACATGAATGGTTCTGCCCAGCAGCAGATGTCTGCCATGGAGTCTCTTGATATTCCCTATTCAATTTATGCCAGCGCTACCGTGTCCGATTCCACCAATCCAGGGGCTGATTGGTTGATTCAGGCTGAGTAGCCCCCTGTACAACTATCTGCGGCACTAGCGCTGTATCAACCAGTATCAACAGCGGCCATCGAGATGTCTTTCCTCTCGGTGGCTTGGTTTTTAAACAGAACTTCGCTCGTATCAGTCTTGGATTGGTGAAAGCCTAGAATTCGCCTGCTTCCCCGCTTGAACCGGCAAACAAGCACGCTAGCCCTTTGGTTAATTCAGCACCTGCCAGGTAGCAGGACCAACAATGCCGTCTACGGTAAGGTTGCTGGCCGCCTGAGCCTGTCGTACGGAGGCTTCGGTTTGGCTGCCAAAAATACCGTCGATCGCGCCGTTATAAAATCCCTTAGTCTTTAATCGCTGCTGGAGCCGGCGCACAACATCGCCCTCCATGCCGGGGCGCAGCACGGGTAAAGCTGCCGTGGCGTTAGCGGGTGGGGTAGTAGCTGGGGGCGTAGTGGCTGGGGGCGTGCTCGTTGTCGGGGTATTAGCTACTGGAGTGGCGTCGGAGGTTGCAGCCGTAGGCGGGTTAGCTTCGCTAGGTGGGGTCGGAAACAGGCGGCTCCAGGTGGCGGGGCCGACAATGCCGTCGGCGGTAATACCCGCGGCAGTTTGAAAACGTCGCGTCGCGGTGGCGGTGTCTTCTTGGTAAAGGCCGGTCACCTGGCCGGGGTAGTAACCCAGCAGAATGAGCATAGATTGCAGCTCGCGCACCGACTCGCCCTGGCTTCCCAACTGGAGGGTAGGCCGCACAATGCGCCCGCCGCTGACGGTCGGAACAGCGGGTTGGCTGATCGGAGGGATCTCTTCAGCAGGGGTTTGGGCCTGGGCGGGCAAATTGGGGAAACTGCCGACCAGGGCGATCGCTGTAGCCACTCCCCAAAGACCAGGACTGGCCCAGCCTTGGGCAGCCCGTTTCGCAAGCGGGGGGGCGCAGAACATAAACTTGGCTCCAGACGGGGTAACGATAGGCGGCAGGCGCTTGACAGCAAGCATTATAGAATTGCTATCCAAAAATAGGCTACTGCACCCCTTAAAATTCACGGTTAAGATTCACCCTCTAAACTTTATTGAATAGGGTTCCCCTGAGTAAGGCACACCGAAATATGGTTCAGCGAGGAATGCCGCCCAGATTGAGGCCAGGATCACTACCAGACCGCCTGGGGGGAGCGCTAGAGGCCGTTGTGATCAGCGATCGCTGGGTGTCCGACCGTCGAGGTCTTGTCGCCGACGCCGGGGAAGGCTGGCAGGAGGGACTCCTGCACGTTGCCCGCGCCTGCGACAGGGGCGACGCGCTTTTGCCGCAGCAGTGGAAAACCCACTTTCAAACGCTGCCCGATACAGCGGCGGTACTGCTCAACGCCCTACCCTACCTGTGGCTGCAGGCCGATGCCTACGGCCATCACTCAGCTGTGGTGGCTGGCTGGGCCGCCGATTTGGGCCAATCGCCAGCGACGGTGAGGGCCTGTGAAGATCTATTTAGCCTCGTCTGTCAGGAGATGAAGACCGCAGGGTTGGGCAGCGCCAACCTCTCCTCCTTAGCCTGGCCTAGAACCACAAACAGCGACGATACTCCCCTAGGGGCGGCGCTACGGCTTGTGGCCCAGAGCCAGGGAGAGTTTGCCGTGGTGCTGGGCGCGGCTTGTCAACGCGGCTGGGCCGCGACGGAGGTGGCCCTGTCCGGACTAGTGGTGGGGCTGACTAGGGGGCGAGTAGGGATAGGAGCCTGCCTGCGTCAGCGCTGGCTGCTGGATTATGCTGGGGCGGGGCAGGACGGCTGGCGAGGACTGGAGGCCGATGGCCTGGCGGCGATCGCGACAGACCTGCACTATCGCTGGGCTGGGGGAACTCTCAGCGATCGCCTGGAGTGGCCCCCTTTCCCTTTGGGGATAAGGGTTTAGGGCAAAGAATACAGGCGTTGACCAAAACCACCGCCTATAATAGCGTTTGAGAGGCTCTAGTTGGGCTGGCGGCCCTAACGTGCAGCGGGTGAAGAGGCATCTCGAATCGCTCGTTATTGATTATTCAGCTTGGCTGGCCCCTGGTTGACTCCGGAGCTTCCCAGCCTCTGCCCACCCCTCTAGCTGTCTTAATCTATGAAGGCAATTCAGGAATTTGTGGCTGCGGTTGAGCGCTGGTGGACTGTAGAAAAACAGGCCATAAAGCCGATTGTTCCTCGCCCGCTGGTGCCGCGATCGCCATCCCTAGAGCCGGGGGCCAATGGAAGCCCGATCGCATCTAGCCCGTCTCAGCCTATATCGACAGGCAGAGGGCGTCCCCAACCCTGCCGCCCTCTGCGTCGGCGCAAGAATATTCGCCATCCCCGCTTGGCCTTTGTGTTGATCACCCTGAGCATAACGGCGATTTTAGGGCAGCGTTTTTACAACCAGCCAGGCTTGCAGGTGGGCAGCGTAGCTCCCAACACCATTTTTGCCCCTGATGATATTCGGGTAGAAGATCGAGAAACCACCGAAGAACGCCGCCGGGATGCCCGCAACGGTGCCCTGCAGGTTCTGCGAGTAGAGTCTGCCACAGACGAGGTGGTACTGCGATCGCTGGGCAGTCTGCTGGCGCAGGTGGGCGATATTCGCCGCCAGGCCGGGAGCGTACCCTTTGTCTCCACCAGCATCTTGTCAACCCAGGTGCAGAGCTATCTGCGCCGCTCCGACGACGCCACCTGGCTGAAGCTACGCAGCCTGATTGACCCGCTGGCTAAAGACAACGCTCGCAATGAGCGGGTAGCGCTAGATACCCTGCTGCGCAACCAGACCATTACCCCCGATCAGCAGACCGCCCTGGGCGAACTTTGGGCCTATGGTCAGCGGTCTAGCAGTCAAGATTTGGGTAATCTTTTAGACTCCGTAGAGCAGGCGCGCCAGGGCTACCAGCAGGCGATGGCCAACTTTACCCTGCTGGTTTCCCAGACCGAAGACCTGAGCGAATCACCCCAGGTGCTCGATCTGTCGCTCCAAGACTGGGCCAACGCCCAGGTTGAAATCCGCAAGGCAGCGGAGCGCATGCTAGCCCAGGGCATTGCCTCTGGGCTACCCCCCGATCTACTCGACCGAGCCGTCTACCTACAGCTCAAAGATACGCTGCCTCGGCCCATTGAGCCCTTTTCCCGCCAGCTGCTGCTCTCTACCCTAGAGCCGAACCTGGTAGAAGATAGCGATCGCACCCGACTGCAGGCCGATATGGCCGCAGAGGCGGTCAAACCTGTCTTTGTAGAAGTACAGCAGGGGGAACTCATCGTTGCCACTGGCGATGTGATTACCCAGAGTCGGTTTGTGCTGCTCGACAGCTTCAACCTTAGCCAGCGCCGCTTTAACTACTGGGGGCTGGCCACGTTTGGAGGGCTAGTCGCCGGTGGAGTAGGTCTATTTTTGCTAATCGAGCGCTGGGTGCCCCAGCGACTGCGCCAGCAAGACTACCTGTTGTTAACAGCCATGGTCGTCAGTACCGGGGTGATGAAAATGGTGGGGGTAGCGGCCTACGGGCTGCCGGCCATTGGTCTACTGGCCGGCAGTTTCTACGGCCCCGTGCTGGGAGGCACCGTGGTCGTGCTGGTCGCTGTACTGCTGCCGATTGGCGCTACAGTAAGCGGTATTTCGTTTATGGCTGGGGCAGCAGGAGCCTTTGTCTGCAGTCTGATGGCGGGCCGGATGCGATCGCGCGAAGAACTGGCCCTCTTGGGCGGTGGCGTTGGGCTTACCCAAGGGGTGGCCTACCTGCTACTGACTCTGGTAGTAAGCCCGGTATCGCTGATTTCTGCCTGGTCGGGCATGCTGACTGGGGCCGCCCTCCAGGGCATTTACGGTGTGATTTCTAGCATTGCCGCCCTAGGCCTGAGTCCCTATCTGGAGCATCTGTTCGATCTGGTCACCCCGATTCGTCTAGCCGAACTGTCAAACCCCAACCGGCCCACGCTCAAGCGGGTAGCGTCAGAAGCACCGGGTACCTTTCAGCACACGGTATTTGTGGCCAGCCTGGCGGAAGCCGCCGCCCGCGCCCTGAGCTGCAACGTGGAGCTAGTCCGAGCAGGAACGCTCTACCATGACATCGGCAAAATGCACGACCCCCAGGGCTTTATCGAAAACCAGATGGGCGGCCCCAACAAGCACGACGAACTCAACGACCCCTGGCTAAGCGCTGAGATCATCAAAAAACACGTCACCGAAGGGATTGTGATGGCCCGCAAGTGTCGATTGCCCAAAGCCGTGCAGGCCTTCATCCCCGAGCACCAGGGCACCATGCTGATCAGCTACTTCCATCACCAGGCCCAGGAAATGGCTAAGGATGAGCCGGCCCTGACGGTAAAAGAAGCCGACTTTCGCTACGACGGCCCCATTCCTCAATCGCCTGAAACCGGCATTGTCATGCTGGCCGACTCCTGCGAAGCGGCCCTGCGATCGCTCACCAATGCCACCCCCGATGAAGCCCTAGCCATGGTCAACCGTATTCTACGCGCCCGCTGGAAAGATAATCAGCTGGTAGAATCGGGCCTCACCCGCGATCACATGGCCCTGATTGCCGAAATTTTTGTGCAGGTGTGGCAGCAATACAACCACAAACGCATCGCATACCCAAAAGCCGCGCTGGCTCCTAGGGGTAGCTAAGCTACAGCAGGTTTTACCCGGGTGAAATACTGTGGTGATTAACCCATCAGCCAGGCCAAAGGTTTCGCGAAAACCTTGGCGAGGGGAGCCAGACAGTTGGTAGTGCAGCTAGAGTTCGAGATCACGATGTCGCTGGCGGGGGCAACGGTTTCGTGGTTAACACCGACACAAACGTGTGACGCTCCACTGGAAAAATGCTGCGGATAGAAAATGAGGCGCGGGCTAGATCTACGCTTTTATTTCAAAGTTGAATTTTGGAGTTGAGTTTATGGCTGAAAGGCTTAAGATATTCACCTAGGTAGGTGACTGCATACAGTAGCTGTCGCTATACCTACAATCTATAGATGGCAATCTATAGGTGAATGGCACTGAACTAGGGCTGGTGGTCAGTGCCCTGAGGTAAATCAAGGCTTTCGGCGATCTGAAAGAGCTTATTTCAGCGACATTCATTTATAGGTAGTAATTTAATTGACCTATAGTTCCAGTTGGCCACGGGAGAAAGCGCTATGTTTACTGGCCTTGATCTGGTTGTGATATTACTGGTGTTTTTCGCGTTTTTTTACGCGACGCGCAAGCCTAGCAAAGACGGAGGGTTTAAGCTAGAGCCGCTAACCTTACTGCTGGTAACGATCGTGGTGGGCATGGTAGCGGTTTCGCTAATGGATCGCTGACGCTGTAGCGGGCTGCAGGCTGGTGTTCTAAGGCGCTAGAGAGACGAGTGCTTAACGGTAGTAGGGTGACTATTCCAATCGCTGGGGAACCAGGGAACTATGAGGCTGGGATAGTGGATTTAACTTCGGCTATGCGGCACTAAAGGAAGATTGAGAGGGGACGTAGAAAGCTAGCCAGACGGTTGTAAGCCGACCGAATGTTGTCTCCTTCTAGCACCACTTCTTCGGTGGGATAGTTTTGCAGTACCTCAAGCAGGGTAATCTGCCGATCGCCGCTGGCAGAGAGCACCAGGGCCGATCGCAGCGCCTGACGATTGGCTTCGCCTGTACCGGTGTGAATTGATTCGCCCAGGTAGTCAAGCACCCACTCGCCGGGGCGGCTGTTGAGGGAGCGATCGAGGATGACGGGGTCGGCAGCTAGGGGGCGGATGAGCAGCGATCGCAGTTCGCCCGCATTTTGCCCTGACTGGTTGAGCAATCCACCCAGCACCCCGGTCGACTCGCCGGAGTTGGCCAGCAACTCCAGCAGACTGATCGGCACCGTCCGGCTAAACCCTCGGTAGTTAAGCCGCACCCGTTCGGCGGCTAGCCCAGGGCCGACGGCCAGGGTGCTTAACCCCAGGCCGGCCAGGGCGATGGCTGTGATAATTTGCCGTTGCATAGCGCTCTCCTACCGACTACTTTTCTGATTCTGACGAGCTGCTGTGGCCTAATGTTGCGACTCGCGAGATGATATGTAGTCAGTATAACGACGGCGAACATTAGCCCTCAGCGCGAGTGCTGAGGGAGTAGCAAAAGCGATCGGCTCGCGAAATGGTGGCCCCGTGCAGCACCGGTCGCTGATCACGGCTATAGGCGGTGTATCGATAGACCATGAGGGCATGGCCTAGGGGCACTTCTAGGTAGCCGCTGAGGTCATAGTCAGCGTGGGTGCACTCAACCACGCCATCTAGCTGGTGAATAGAAATGCCGTTTTGGGCCAGGGTGGGAAAGGTCATCTGCTGCTCAAGCAGCGGCGCAAACCGCTGCCCCAGGTCGGCAGCCAGGTACGACGTATCGACCGCCCCGGCGGCACCGTCCATGCGGAAAAGTTTCTTTTGCAGATACACCTCAGCCTGGGCTGGAATCTCTAGGCTGGCCGCTACATCTGCCGGGGCTGAGGTCGGCTCAAACACCAGGTTTTCAAAGGAGAAAGCGATGCCCTGACGGGCCATGTCTTGCTCTAGAAAGACCAGCGGACTGGAGAGCGAATAGGTGACTTTCTTTTGGGGTGTGACAAAAACGCCTTTGCCCCGATAGGCGATCGCGAGCCCCTGGCTGACCAGGTTAGCCACCGCTTGGCGAGCGGTAATCCGGCTAACGCTGAAGGTTTCCATCAGCTGGTGCTCGCTGGGCAGGCGATCGCCAGACGCATACACCCCCGACGCAATCTGATGGCGCAGCTTTTCCGAAATGCTGATGTGCAGGGGAGGAGACATAGTCAGGAAACCATCAAACAGAGGGCGGGCAGGCTCAAACGCAGCTTGGTCACCCTAAATAAATGTGTTAAGCTCACTTGTTATAACAAGTTGAAGGTGGTCGTTGGGCTGGCGACACGTCAGCAGTTCGCTAGGGGAACGGTGAGCTTGGGGTTGGGGGTATTGTTACCCAAACGGGCTGCTTCCCATTTTCATTATCTGATGTTGCCAAGGCATTTTCTACCAGAACGCTAACCATGCTTACGAATACTACGCCTGCTGCCGAACTCAGTCCGTTGTCTGGTCAACCTCGCCAGGTCTTATCGGCTGAGGTCTTGACTACCCTCAACCAGCGATCGAACCGGGCCGGGGCGATTCGGTTTTTGGGGCATCTGGGGGTGACGGCCATCAGTGGCTACCTTTGGGCGATCGCGCCAATTGTGGTGGCTCTGCCCGCCCTGGTGATTTATGGGGCCAGCCTGGCGCTAATGTTTTGCCCCATGCACGAGTGCTGCCACCGCACCGCCTTTGCCAACCCCCGGCTCAACGATGGGGCGGCCTGGCTGGCGGGGCTGCTGTCGTTTTATAACAGCACTTTTTACCGGCGCTACCACAAATGGCACCACCGCTACACCCAAATTCCGGGCAAAGACCCCGAGCTAGACGACCCCAAGCCCTGCAGCCGGAGCAATTATGTCTGGCAGCTCAGCGGTATTCCCTGGTGGATCGGTAAAGTACGCTGCCACAGCAAGGTAGCACTAGGGCAACTGGAGGGCATGTACTATCTGCCTGAAAGCTGCCATGCCGGGCTGGTGCGATCGGTGCGTTGGCAGCTTTTGACCTATGCTGCGGCAATTGCGGTATCTAGCCTGCTGGGCAACCCGTGGTTTTTGTTTACCTACTGGGTACTGCCGCTGGCCGTGGGGCAGCCCCTGCTGCGGTTTGTGCTGCTGGCTGAGCACACCGGCTGCCCTAACGACGAAAATCCGTTGATCAACACTCGCACTACGCTCACCCTTTGGCCCCTACGCTGGCTGATGTGGAATATGCCTTATCACGCTGAGCACCACCTGTATCCGTCGATTCCGTTTCAGGCGCTGCCGACAGCCCACGGGCAGCTAAAGCCCTACTTTGAGCATATTGATGCGGGCTACGTGCGGGTGAATCGCGGCATTGTGGCTAACTTTAGCTAGCCTAGCGGCTGATTTTAACGTGACTGACTTTAACGCGCGGCTGACGTTAACTAAGGGATGGGTATGGCGACACCAAGTCAGTTTTTGCTGAAGGATTTTCAGCTGCAGTGCGGTCTGGTACTGCCTGAGGCGGCGGTGGTGTATCAAGTCTATGGTGAGCTAAACGGCGATCGCACCAACGCCGTTCTCTACCCCACTTCCTACGGGGCGCAGCACACCGATGTTGACTGGCTGGTGCGCCCCGGCGGCATTCTCGACCCCAGCCGCTGGTGTGTGGTGATGGTGAACATGTTTGGCAACGGTCTCTCGGCCTCGCCTAGCAATACCCCGGCCGTAACCGATCCCGGCGTCTACTTCACCCACTACGATAATGTACGGGCTCAGGTGGCGCTGGTCGACGCGCTAGGTATCG
This sequence comes from Nodosilinea sp., assembly GCA_049646445.1. Lineage (GTDB taxonomy): Bacteria > Cyanobacteriota > Cyanobacteriia > Phormidesmidales > Phormidesmidaceae > Nodosilinea. Next base: position 15,362 of record JBARVV010000050.1, read on the forward strand.
CCCAGCTCGCCCTCGTCTACGGCTGGTCGATGGGGGCGCAGCAGGGCTACCACTGGGGGGCACTCTACCCCGATCGCGCGCAGCGTCTGGCCGCCCTCTGCGGCACCGCCAAAACCACCGACCACAACAAACTCTTTCTCTACAGCCTGCGGGCCGCCCTGACTGGCGACCCGGCCTGGAACGGCGATCGCTTTGAAGGTACGCCCGATCGCGGCTTTCACACCTTTGCCCAAATCTATGCCAGCTGGGCCGCCAGCCAGGCCTACTACCGGGCCAAGCCCTACCTAGCCTGGGGCTATGACTCGCTCGAAGACTATATTTTGCGCGGCTGGGAGGCGGGCTATCGCCAGCGCGATCCCCACAATTTGCTGGCTATGATTGATACCTGGCTACGCTGCGACGTGGGCGCTAATCCCGTGTATCGGGGCGACTATGCCAAAGCTATGGGATCGATTACGGCTCAAACCCTGGTTATGCCTGCCACCACCGACCTCTACTTCACCCCAGAAGACTGTGAGGCCGAAGCAGCTCTGATTCCCAACGCTGAGTATCGGCCCATTCCGTCGATTTGGGGCCACCGGGCGGGTAACCCCTACCAAAACCCTGAGGATGAAGCGTTTATCAAAAAGGCGATCGCAGCCCTGTTAAGCCAGTGATCTAATTCAAGACCGATCCTGGTAGGGAGCATTGCAGTGCAATGCCCCTACAAATTGGGGGTATACAGACAGAACTTGCAATTAGGGTTCGAGCTGAATGGTGGTCTCACACTGCACCGGGAAATTGACTGAATTGGCGACAAAGCACTTCTGATGGGCCTGCTCATGGATTTGGGTGGCCAACTCGGCATTGCTTTGGGGAGCCAGGGTGACTACCGGACGCAGCAAAACCTTAGAAAACCGCCCGCTGCCGTCTTCCGTTTCAATCATCGTGCCCAGGGGATAGTCAACATAGCCGGTGACAACGACCTGGGCCTCGGCGCACAAGTGCAGATACCAGAGCATGTGGCAGCTCGATAGAGACGCGACCAAGAGTTCCTCGGGGTTGTACTTGGTTTTATCGCCGCGAAAGGCAGAGTCAGCCGAGGCTGCGATCGGGGGCCTGCCGTCAGCGCTGATGCGGTGGGCGCGATCGTAGGCGCTATAGCTCTCGGTGCCCTGGCCGTTATTTCCGGTCCAGTGTACTTCTAACCGGTAGAGATGGGTTTTAGATTGGCTCATGCTGTTCCTCGCCATTGCAGCGCCCGTTGCTCCATAGACTTAACAAATTCGTCTTTGCCATCCATGTAGCTGTCAATGTCTTCAGGATACTGTGCTGCCAAAGCGCGTTTGAGGTCGCTGTACTGCTGGGCGCAGTCGGGGTGAGTGATCATAAAGTCGCGAAAGGCGAGGTGCCGATCTATTTCAGAGGAACCGGCTTGAAAGGCATGGACGTGGTGGGTGCGATCGCCCTTAGCGTTATCTTTGCGAAAGTAGCGTCGCCCCGACAGACCAAACTCGCCCATCGCCTCGTAGCCTAGTATACCTGCAGGGATCGCAGCAAACTACAGGTCTAGAGCAAGCAGGACGCGATCGCGGCACCAGATACCGTTTTCAAAAATCGGCTCTGGATAGGTGCGCACAAAGTAATCGCGATCGATAGAGTCTAGCCGAAAGCCCATTTTCTGATAAAACGCCAGTTGAGCAATGCTAGCGTTACCGGTACCAACCAGCATGCGCTTAATGCCCTGCTGCCGCGATCGCTCAATAGCCTCTGCCAGCAGCAATTTCCCAAACTTTTTACCCTGGTAGCTAGGGGCGACAGCCATATTCATCACCTCAACTACCCTCGGCTCACGCTCCAGCAGTACCACTACCGCGATGGTTAAAAACCGGCCCTCATGGGCCATCGCCGTATCACCCGTCACCAACCCCATCACCGTAGAGCGGTGAATGTAGGTGTCGATCTGCTCGCGGGACGGATCGGCATCCAGCAGCAGAGGCCAGGGCCATTCTGCTGGGGTTAAGTCTTTTACCTGCATACATTAGAGCAATGCATTCTAGCTGGTCAGTTTAACGCGTTCTACTGCGCTGCTCCTATGACCTTTAGGGTTCAGGCAGCCACAAAAAAGAGCGCCCCGAAAGACGCTCTTTTTCGCTAACTAGTCTTGATTAGGGAAACCCTAGGCTGCTTAAGCCCAGCATTTACTTCTCCAAAATCACCTTGGCTACCATGCCAGCCCCACGGTGGGGAGCGCAGTAGTAGGTGTAGGTACCAGCAGGCATGTCGCTGGTAAAGGTGGTGGAGTAGTTTTCGCCAGGGGCAAAGGTTAGCTGCGTGTGGGAAATGCTGTCGGCCAAGGCCTTGTCGCCGGGCACGTTAGCGGAATCAAACACGACGTTGTGGGGGGCCATTTTGTTGTTCACCCAAGTCACAGTATCGCCAGGCGAAACGGTAACAGTGCTGGGTTCAAACACGAGCAGACCCGCATCAGAACCCATTTTGACATCGTAGTTGCTGGCTGCAGCAGGTGCAGAGACCAGGGTGAGCGTACCCACAACTAGCAGAGCCGACAGAATAACTAAGCCCAAACGCTGGGCGGCGCGAAATACACGTTGCATATCTACCTCTAAAACTCGTATCTCCAGTTCAATCAATCAGGAGGCTGTTCAACAACCTTCCTATGGCATATTACCTGCTTTGCGCGGTAACTTGGGGCATTAGCGCTGGAGTAATTGCCGCCGTGGACAGCCTATGGCGCATTGCTAGCAGACATAGCAGCTATCTAAGAGGCAATCCCGTCAGACACTGGCTTAGCACTGGCTCAGCCATCAAGCTACCGAACCGTCCCTAGACCTGAGGAGCAGAGAAGCGGGTTTTACCAGCTCCCCACATGTCGCCAATGACCTTGGGCTGAAGCAAAATATGACCCGAAATCGCCACCAAATCTTCCTCAGTCAAACTACGCATTTTGGGATAAATATCGGCGCTCTTCTTGCTGGGGTGCACCTGAGAAATATCGATCTGACCATCGTAGGTCATCGGCTCTTTCAGGTAGGCCACCAAGGCGTCAAGATTGTCGCGAGCAGGCAGGGCACCGGCCAGAGTCTCTGGATCGAGGCCAACGGTGGGGTTGGTTTTGGTTATCCCCCCTACGTGGCAGGTGCCACAGGCGTAGTTAAACTGGCGACGACCACGGGTGATCTGCTCCAGCGACAACACATAGGTATCGCCTTCGGCATTGAGCGGCACCGTGCGGATCGCTTCATCTAGCTCAGCCGCGACAGCGTCTCCCATGACCAGATGGCTTACAAAGAAGAGTGCGACCGCAACTAGCCAAATGCATCTCTTCAACATGGTTCTCCTCGAATGTATAGGGCTTGGGTATGAAATCAACACAGCTATATCAAGCCCAGCTCAGGATATGTAGTTTGCCCTAGGGCAAACCTCCGCGCCTGGCCTTGAATTTAGAGTCAACTCAATGGAGCTTTTACCCCATCAAATCATTCTTGTAATGTCTATCATGCCACCGAAGGGGTCCATTCCCAATGTTTTGCCGTTACAAATCGACGCCAATGTGGGTTGGGGCGACGGTTTCTAAGCCATTGCTCCAGGGGGCATGGCCATCTAAAGCGGCAGGAAGAGCGACGGGCTGATGCAGTCGAATCAGCTGGGCCAGAGTCTGTTTGAGCTGGGTGCGCGGCACAATTAAATCGACAAAACCGTGGTCGCGCAGGTATTCAGCGGTTTGAAAATCGTCGGGGAGTTTTTCGCGCAGAGTTTGCTCAACTACTCGACGACCGGCAAACCCAATGGTGGCTTTGGGCTCAGCCAAAATGATGTCGCCCAGCATGGCAAAGCTGGCGGTGACGCCGCCCGTGGTGGGGTGAGTGAGCACCGGCATATAGAGGAGCTTAGCGGACTGGTGCTGCTGCAGCGCCCCAGAAATTTTGGCCATTTGCATCAGGCTGAGCATGCCCTCCTGCATCCGGGCTCCCCCAGAGGCGCAGACAATAATGACGGGGCGATCGGTGGCGGTGCCGCGCTCAATCATGCGGGTGAGCTTTTCGCCCACAACCGAGCCCATGCTGCCGCCCATGAAGCGAAAGTCCATAACGCCGAGGGCTACGGGTAGACCGTCAATTTCGCCCAGGCCGGTCTGCACGGCGTCGCTCAGTTTGGTTTTAGCTTGGGTGTCGCGCAGGCGATCGCCGTAGCCCTTGCGGTCTCTAAAGCTGAGCGGATCTTGAGGCTGAATGTGGGTATCGAGCGCCTGCCAGGTGTTGGCATCAATGAGCTGGCGAATGCGTTCATCGCTAAAGATGCGGTGGTGATGGCTGCACTCGCCGCAAACCCACTGGTTAGCGCGCAGATCTTTGGTATAGGTGAGAACGTCGCAGTGCTCACACTTAGTCCATAGGCCATCGGCAATTTCTCGCTCCTGGCGGTCTTCGCTAATGGGGCCTGACTTACGGCGATTTGCAAACCAGTCAAACAGAGACATGGGCAGTGCGTTAGCTCAACAGCGACGGAATAACCTAAAAGTGTCCAAAATGAACACAACTTTCATCCTAGCGGGTTTGCGACCTCTGCGATAGACAAGCCGGGTCTGGGCTAAGGCAGTCCCCCTCAACGGTGTTCATCATGCCGTGTCATCACTGTATCGTTGCCATGACAGGCCGGAAGGATGATCACTTGGTGGTCATTACATAAACCCCATCCCAATCTTCGGGTGGTGGCTGCAGCCGATACTGGCGGGCTCGACTGATATGCACCGCCACGGCTTTATCGGCGGGGCGCATCTGCTGGGCTTGCTCAAATAGGGCTAGGGCCTCGTCAAAGCGCATCGAAGTATAGGCGTTGCGAGCGTTGGCATAGAGGTCTAAAAAGTCTTTGGTTCCAGGGGGAAGCGGGGTATCGCATTTATCGATCAGCTCGTAGAGACCAACGGCCTGCTGCTTGCCCTTGACCTGGGTACGGTCTAGCTCGCGCACCCAAATTTTGTCGGCGCAGAGGGCGTAGGTGTACTCGCTGATCACAATATCGCAGCCGTACTCTTTGGTGACGCCCTCCAGGCGGGAGCTGAGGTTGACGCCGTCGCCGATGACGGTGTACTCCATTTTACGCTGGGAGCCAATGTTGCCTGAGACGACCTCACCGGAGCTAATGCCGATGCCAAAGCGAATCTCGGGCTGACCCAGGACACACCGCTCGGCATTAAACTTTGCTAACCGCCGCCGCATATCTAAGGCACTCTGCACTGCTGCCCAAGCGTGGTTGGTGAGGGGCAGTGGTGCGCCAAATACCGCCATCAGCGCGTCGCCGATGAATTTGTCGAGGGTGCCCTCGAAGTTAAACACCGATTCCACCATGGTTTCAAAGTAGGCGTTGAGCATTTCAACGACTTTGTCGGCTTCTAAATCTTCGGTCAGGGTGGTGTAGCCACGAATGTCGGAGAACAGTACGGTGACTTCTTTGCGCTCGCCTTTCATCAACAAATCGTCGCCTAGGGCCATGACCTGCTCGGCCACGCCGGGGGTCATGTAGCGGTAGAGAGTGCTCTTCATCCGCTTTTCCTGGCTGATGTCTTCGAGCACCAGCAGACCGCCTAGCACGCCGCCTTCGGGATTGGTGAGGGGGTTGACGGTGAGGTTAATGCTGCGCTCGATGCGCTGCACTAGGTCGGCTGGCACTGGCGGGGCAGCTAAATTGCCCCAGGCTCGATAGATCTCGGGATGGCCAGGATCGGGCAGGGCTAGCTCAGAAACAGGGTCTGATTCCGTGCCGGGGCCAGGGGCCACCGCTACCCGCAGGCTCTGCTCAGGTACATAGTGGCGAGCGCCTTGTTTGAGGCTGTCTTCGAGGCGAAAGCGCAGGCTCTCGATGGGGATCGCGTCCCACACCGGGCGTTGCAGCAGAGCGGTTTGCCAGCGATCGCGAATAGTGCGGCTGTAGTCGGTGTCTTCGGGGCAGCCAATCAGCTCTAGGGCAGCGTCGTTGATGGTGACAATGCGGCCCTCCATATCGGTGGAGATGACGGCATCGGAAAGGCTTTGCAAAATGTCTTTTTGGTACTGCTTTTCGACCAGCACGCTCTCAAACAGCTTGGCATTTTCTAGCGCTACCCCAGACTGAATGTTGAAGGCCCGCATAAAGGCCTCGTCGGAGGTGGTAAAGGTGCCATGAGCCTTATTAATGAGCTGAGTGACGGCGATCAGTTTGCCTCCCGAGTCAAACACGGGCATGCAGAGAATCGTGCGAGTGGTGTAGCCGGTGCGTTTGTCAGCGTCAGGGTTGAAGCGGGGATCGTGGTAGGCATCGGGAATATTCAGGAGCTCGCCCGTAGTGGCGACATGGCCGACAATGCCGCTGTTTCTAGGATTGCGCAGCTCCATCATGGTTTTGCCGTCGCCCGACTTGACCTTGGACCACAGATCGCCGCTTTCGTCGTCGATTAGCCACAGGGTGCTGCGATCGGCCTGCATGAGCTGGCGGGCCTCTTCCATCACCGACTGCAGGGTTTTTTCTAAATCTAAGCTTTGCTCCAGCGACGAGATCGCCTTCAGCAAGGCGGCAACTCCCTTCTGGTTGCGGGCGGCAACATAGAAGGAATTGCAGCTTTCCAGAATCACCCCCAGCGATTCGGCAAATTCTTTGAAGTGACGCTCATCTTGAGCGTCAAAGGGAGTTTGGTTAAGCTTATTGAGCAGCTGCACCACCGCCACAATACTGTTGCTCCTTTTGCTCAGTACCGGCATGCAGAGGATGCTGCGGGTGCGGTAGCCGTGCTTTTGATCGTAGGTGCTGTCAAAGCGATCGTCGGCGTAGGCATCGGGGATATTTAGCGGTGTAACGTTGGTGGCCACGTAGCCCGAGATCCCCTTGCCCATGGGTACACGAATTTCGAGCGATCGCTCCCCATCCCCCTGGGCAATTTTCGACCACAGCTCCTGCTTTTCGTGATCCACCATAAAAATAGTGGTACGCTCGGCCTGCAAAATTTGGCCAATCTTGAGAGTAAAGGCTTCTAAGATTTGCTCCAGCATGATCTCCAACGACTCGTTGTTGATCATGTCGATGGCGCGCAAAAAATGCTCAAACTCTGCCGTAATTTGGTCGAGCAGGTTAATAAACTGCGGGGTCGGTAGGTCGCGCACCCGGTTAGTCAGCGAACTGTGCTGGTTGGCCAGAGACAGCGCGGTGATCATACTGCGGTGTTCGAAGACCGGCCCTGAGGGGCCGTTGATCTGAGTTGCCATAGGAACCCTACTCAAGCGTGGCAGATGGGAACGAAAGCAAGGGGCACAAGTCAACCGCCTGGGTAGTTAGAACGTGGTAGACCCAGCCTATGGGCGGTGGGCCATAGGCACTGGGTCAGCTGTGTCAATGGGGCTGTAGATAAGGGCTACCCCTCCTGCGCCAAACCATTGCTGAGGCAATAGCAAGTCTACTAAATACCTATTACTCTAACCGTATACCCCAGATCTAGGGCAGTAAAGTTGCGATTTGAACAGGATGTCCTGCCCCTAGCCATGACTTAGCATGCCCACCCTGATCCAAGAAAGAATGTGACACCGTATTAAGCCTGTATTAAGGCTGCGGCATGTGCGGCGCAGCAGTGCCAAAACTACGTTGAAGAAAGGCCACAATTTCAGCCCAGGCGGCATCGGTAGCGGCGGCATCGTAGCGGTAGCCATCGTCGCGCATGAAGGTATGGTTGGCTGAGTAAACCAAAGTTTTAGGCTCAATTCCTGCGGCTGTTAAGGCATTGAGAATCGTGTCGCGCCCCTCGGTCGGCACGTGAGGATCGTGATCCCCAAAAATGAGCAGTAGTCGAGCCGAGATGTCGCCCAAACGCTCTAGGGTATCGGCTCTATCTTTACCCAACTTGCCGCTGTGAATGCCCGTCGGGTAGCAGCATACGACCGCTTTTACCCCAGGGTTGAAGGCTGCACGGCAGGCCAGATGGCCGCCAATGCAAAAACCCAGGCTGCCAATCTGCTCAGGGGCGACGGTGGCATGGTTTCGCAGCCAGTCTAGGGCGGCGGCGGCATCGGCGTCATAATCGGCTACCTCAGTGCGCTGGGCGGCATCGTTACCCCGCAGGCGGCCTATATCGTTGGGCTTGATTACCGTGCCGATTGGTTCTAGCCGATGAAAAATCTCAGGGGCTGCTACCACGTAGCCATAGCCAGCCAGTCGATCGGCCAGGCGCAGAATTGGCCTCCCGAGCTGATAGATATCGGAATAAAACAGAATACCGGGGTACTGGCCCGCCTCAGCCGGTTCGGCTACATAGAGGCGCATCAGGCTATCGTCTACGGTAAGACCCACGTCACGACGTTGAATTTGCACAGGTTGACCTCCAGGGTTTGCCAAGGGGATATGAGGGGAAATGAGAATCAGGTTTTGGGTTCAGGGCCTGCCGTTCACCCTGAACCAAACACCTTATACCTGGCACCTCTCACCTCACCCCCTCAACTATGTCGTACTGATAGTGAAGGATGATTTGATTAACGAGCGGTTACCTAAGACACAGGCGCTGGCCATGACACTATTTTTTACCCCCGACTCCGACCTGCAAACGGTTCTTGACCAGGTGCTAGAGCAGGTGCGGGCTGAGTTTGCCCTTGCGCCTACGCAAATTGCCGTTACCTGGGTAGTGTACGACCCGCCCTACATTACCAATACGGGCGGTGCCCTCAGCGCCACCGACTTTTGGCAACGCCAGCCGCGCGGAGCCAGCTACCGAGGGGTCGAGCAGATCTATCCGGCCAGCGTGGTGAAGCTGTTTTACCTGGTGGCGGCCCACGAATGGCTTGAGCAGGGCATGATCCCTCCGTCTGCTGAACTCGATCGCGCCCTCAAGGACATGATTGTAGACTCCAGCAACGATGCGACGTCGCTAGTAATCGATATGCTCAGCGGCACCACCAGCGGCCCAGAGCTTCCCCCTGGCCCCTTTGAGACCTGGTGTCATCAGCGCAACATTATCAATCGGTTTTTTCAGTCGCTCCAGTGGCCCGAGCTGATCGGAGTGAACCTGAACCAAAAACCCTGGGGTGACGGCCCCTATGGCCGTGAACGGGCCTTTGTCGGCGATCATTACGAAAATCGCAACCGGCTCACCACCAATGCTGTAGCCCGGCTGATCCACAGCATTGCCGGAGGGGTGGCGGTCTCGGCGGCGCGATCGCAGACCATGCTCAATTTGATGCAGCGCCTGAGGCCCTCTGGCCCACCAGAACCCGGCGAAGAAGACCAGGTTACCGGCTTTTTGGGGTCAGGACTGCCTCCCGGCACCGCGCTGTACTCCAAGGCGGGATATACCAGCAAGGTACGCCACGATGCCACCTATTTTGAGCTGCCCAACGGCACTCCCGGTCTACTAGTTGCCTTTACCGAAGGCCGCGAGCACAGCCAAAATCGCAATATCCTGCCCAGGCTAGCTAGCCTGGTCACTCAGGCCACTGCTACAGCCGAACCTCTGACCTAATGCCTACGAGGTGAATCGATCCCCAATTTGATCTGCCTTTAGGCCGATTTGATCTGCCTTTGAGTAGAGTCGCATCTATCCTGGGTAGGTGCAAAATGTTGGCAACATAGCCTTGTCCCCAGGTTGAAGATGGTACAATTCAGCCAATTTCAAAGGTAAATATGGTGTGTAGGCCCGTAGTGCCGGGAAAAGCTCAGGTTTAATTTTCCCAGCTCCAGCTGCGGCGGTACGATTTCGAGCTTGATTGGCTTGAACGTAGCGATTTTTGGCTTAGGCCAAAGGAACCTGATTGTTAAAATTTGAGGAGTGAACAGAATCATGGCGTATCTCAAGCGAGTTTCTCTGGTCCTGAGCCTAGCCGCGATGGCTGGTGTAGCCAGCCCTGCCCTAGCCCAGACCCAACCGAGCGATCCAGACCTGACCGACAACATTTTGTCTGAGAACGTTTTGTCTGAGGTAGAGGTCGTCCCCGCAGCGCTGGCTGAGCCCGCCGTAGCCGATGCTGTAGAAGCAGTCGAGGCTGTAAACGTTGCTGAAACAGTAGACGCTACCGAAGCAGTCCAGATCGAGTCCTTTGAAGGGTCTGCTAGCGAAGCGAGCTTGCTAGCGCTGCCTGAGGAGGCCCCCCTAGCCAATAACGACCTGTTTACCGCTGGCGATATTGAGTCTGCGCTGTTGGCCGCTACCGTTGAGACAGCCCCCGAAGCCACTGATTCGATTGACCTGGCCCAAGCCGTCCCGGCTACCGTCTCTGTCTCGCCAAATTATCTGGGCGTAGGTGGCAACATCGGTATTGGCAATCGCAGCGATAGCGCTCTGTCTAGCTTTGGTTTCAACATCATCAGTAAAATCTCTTTGGGTCCCCGTTTCTCTGTGCGGCCCGGGGCCACCATCACCAACGATCGGTCCGGCTTTACCATTCCGATTACCTACAACTTCAACACCATCTCCTACGGTGGTTTTCTTGCCCAGCCCTACGCTGGGGTTGGAGTTGAAATTCCCACCAGTGGCGATATTGGGCTACTGGTCAATGCTGGGGCCGATGTACCGATCTCCAGGAACTTTACCCTCAATGCCGTCAGCAACTTCCGGGTTACCAGCGGCTTTGCCTTGGGCATTTCTCTCGGCGTAGGCTACAACTTTCCCTTCGTCTTTGACTAAGGTCTGAACGGGACGTGTGCGTCTGAAGCTTGATTAGCATCAAGATAAACACTCCGGTAAAGAGGGGACCGCTATCGATAGCGGTCCCCTTTTGTTTTCTGCTTGGGCATTCTGAAAGCACAGCTTGAGGGTGTGGCAATGGCAGAAAATTCTGTGGCTTGGAGCGAGGTGCTCCAGGCATTTCAGCATATTTGGGGATACAGCGACTTTCGCCCGCCCCAAGATGCGATCGTCAAAGCGCTATTAGAGCGGCGGGATGTGCTGGTGGTGTTGCCCACGGGTGAAAACTATAGCCTTCTTTCTTAATTCTATAAAGTAAACAACAACAAAAACAATACACGTATACTATAATCGTGGAACACTAACTCCTAGCGATTCGTTGCCGTCCACGAAGTAAACAACGTGAAAGTCCAGAAGGTTGTACTTCCAGATTCCACTGTCCCCAGTTGGGTGCTGATCGGTGACGATTTTCTTCCGATCGAGCCTGTCCAAGATTTTTTAGACTACCTGCGAAATATTGACCGCTCACCAAACACGCTGAGAGCCTACGCTTATCACCTCAAGCTCTACTGGGATTACCTAGGGGGTAAGCACCTTGAATGGACTGGCGTGGGGTTGCCAGAACTAGCCGAGTTCATGATGTGGCTTAGAAGTCCCACTACTGGGAGCGTGGTCTCCATGATGGAGCAGGAGGCAGCACGGTCAGAGTCCTCCGTTAATGTGATTCTCTCCTCGGTGTGTATGCTCTACGACTTCCACGAGAAATTTGGCAACGTTCCACACATTCCTCTGTACCGCACACAAGTCATGCCTGGCAGGCGATACAAAGGGTTCCTGCACCACATTACAAAGGGTAAACCGATTAAGACCCGGCTCCTGAAGCTCAAAGTACCGAAGAAGCATCCTAAATTCTTGAGCACAGAGCAGGTTGAAGCCATCGTTGGCGCTTGCACCCGTACCAGAGACCGATTCCTAATTTGCCTGCTCCACGAAACTGGAATGCGTATAGGCCAAGCCTTAGGGCTTAGACACGAGGACATCGACTCCATGGACAACCTCATCAAGATCACGCCTCGTAACGATAACGCCAACAACGCCCGCGCCAAATCACGAGATCCCTACAGCCTGCATACCTCTCAGGAGTTGATGGGCCTCTACACCGAATACCTGGAAAAGGAATTTATGGAAATTCTAGACGGCAATTTCAGCGACTACGTTTTTGTGAACCTCTGGGATGGAGTCATTGGAGAAGCCATGTCCTACAACAACGTAATGGATTTATTTGGTCGTCTCAAGAGGAAAACTGGAATTGCCATTCATCCTCACATGCTGCGCCATACCCACGCTACAGAGCTAGTCCGGGAGGGTATGGACATGGCCTATGTCCAAAAGCGGCTAGGCCATCAAAGCATTCAGACAACTATCGACACCTACGTTCATCTGCAAGATGGCGATCTCAAGGAAGCCTACCAAAAGTATTTAGAGAGTCGAAGTCATGACGCTACAGCCGAAGCCACGACGACCTTACCCACGTAGAAAGAAGCCCCAAGAGGTCTTGATCCTCTGCAAGCACTGCAACGGGCATAACTGTATTAGAAGGGGAGTCATCCCGAGCAATAAAAAGCAGGCTTACTGGTGCAAAGACTGCGAGCGAACTTTTGCACAACCTACCAGCCCCAGTCTTTTCGACATAAATCCAGAAGACGAGTACCTGAAGGATGTCTGGGACTGCCGCCGTCTAGGGATTTCGCCAAGCGTCGGAAAACAGTCATACACCCTTAACTTCACAGCCATATCCCAGCCCTGGTTGCGTGAAGCGATAAAGGCGTTCATCAAGTTGTCTCTCAGCACCCTGTCATACTCCTCGGGCTTGAACAAGCTGGGTGCGCTTAACAAGTTCTCAGTGTTCCTTATCAAGCGGCATCCCTCTATTGAGCCTGCCCAGGTGAATCGCGAAGTGATTATTGATTATTTGGCGTACCTAACAGGCCAGAAGATAGCCACAACAACCAGAGCGCACTTTATAGGTGATCTGCGCGACTTCTTGGACTCGTGTCACCAAAACGATTGGTTGCCGGTTACGAGGTATTTAGTCCGACGAGAGGACTACCCAAAGCGCCCTAAGGCAATTCCCCGGTATATCCCAGAAGTCGTAATGCAGCAGCTCAACGAACACCTGGATGACTTGCCAGAACTCATTATGCGGATGGTGCTGGTCATTCAGGAATGTGGGATGCGGATTTCTGAGCTGCTTTACCTAAAGCCAGATTGCCTGCTGCAAGACCGAGACGGCGATTGGTTCCTGCGTTACTACCAGTTCAAGCTCAAGAAGGAAATCACTATTCCTGTTTCTAGAGAGGTGGTTGGAGTCGTCCAAGAGCAGCGTCGGTACATTCAGGAGCACTTGAGCGAGCCTTATGAGTACCTGTTCTGCTCTAGCCACAGCGGCCCCGGCTTTCGACCCCGGCCTAAGCCAATGACCCGTCAAAGCTTTGCAAAACACCTGAACAAACTGGTCAAACGACATAACATCTGTGATGAAAGCGAGAAGCCATGGCACTTTCAAACCCATCAATTTCGCCATACTGTCGGCACCCGCATGATTAACAACGGCGTCCCACAGCACATCATCCAGCGCTACCTGGGGCACGAATCGCCTGAGATGACAGCCACCTACGCCCAAATCCATGACCAAACGATGAAAGAGGCGGTTGCTAAGTTTCGCGGCAAGGTAGTCAACATATCAGGCCAGGTGGTTGAACCTAATGACATCGCGGCTGATGACGACGAGCTGCAATGGGTTAAGAAAAACATTCAGGCTCAGGCTTTACCCAATGGCTCATGCGCCCTGCCAGCCATTTCTAAGGGATGCCCTCATGCCAATGCCTGCCTGACTTGCACCCACTTTAGAACCACCGCTGAACACCTGCCTACTCATAAACAGGAGAAGGCGGAGACGCTGAAGATCCTTGATAAGGCTAAGACCAATGGCTGGCAGCGGATGGTTGAGATGAACGAGAAAAAGCTAGTCAGCTTAGACAACATTATCAACGGGCTTGAAGGAGGTGCCGAAGATGGCTGTCAAGCGTAGTGTTGAGGGATTGCAGCGGAATGCCCAAAAAAAGCGTCAGGAGACGTTTGAGAGGGTTGAGAAGGGCATTCAACAGCTTGTCAAGGAAAAACGGGTTATCAACTTCAACACAGTTGCTGAAGCCTCTGGAGTGAGCAAGGCTTGGCTTTACAAGGAATCTGACATCAGAGACCGTATTGAGCAACTTCGGGCGCAATCCTCTGGCTCCAAGAAGCCACCTGTTAAACAGCGGGCTTCCGATGCCTCAAAGGATGCCCTGCTCAAAACAATGAGGGAGCGCATCAAGCGCTTAGAAGCGGAGAACAAGGATCTGAGGCGGCAGAACGAGGTGGCCTACAGTCATGTTCTAAAGGCTCGCGATCTGGAAAAGGAGGTACAGCGATTGAACGCTCATATTGAGCGATTGCATCAGAAAATGCACTCAGGCAATGCCGACGTAAAGCCTCTTGAGCGAGATGCTGTTAGACACTCACTAGCTGACTTGGGCGTAGAGCTAAATTCAACCCTGGAGCGGTTGATTGCCGAAACGCCTGTGGGCATTGTAAAGACTGCTATTGAGTCACTTAGGGAAGCACTGGCTAATGGACCAATTAAGAACCCTGGCGGCTTTTTCAATAGCGCTGTCAGAGAATGCTGGAAGCCGAATGAATCGTACCAGGAGAAGACTGGTGTGGAGGAGTTCAACTCTTGGTGGCAGTGGGCTTACGGAAAGGGGCTTGTAAAGGCCGCAACCCAAATTGATGGGGTTCAGCATGTTCTCACCAAAGACGAAGAATGGGTTCCCTTTAAGGAGATCTCACAAAAATTCTTCGCAAGCCTATAATACATGTGTAGTACGTCCATCCATCCCCATGCAGACTGTGTATCACAGCGCCAAAGAAACCAAGCGATAAGGGAATTACCTATCGCTTGGTCTGCATGGGCGGTGCTCGGTTGCCAGTTGGGACTCCTAATCCAGGGCTGAGGGGTTCAAATCCCCTACCGTCCACTTTTTAATTTATCTCTCTAATCTGAAACGTTTCATAAATTTTACTACCTCTCCATATTCTTCACCTTGAAGGCCAAAAAGCTCATGACTAATGTCTTCGAGGTGTCCTAGCTTACTACTCCAGTCCCCCGAATCCAGTTGAAGGGCCGCATGTGTTGGCACTCCTGAAGCTAAAGCATAAAGAGCTATCTTCTCGTATCCATCCTCTAGCTCCCCATTATCGCATAGCCTAAAACCAAGTGTTTCATAAGCAGCAATACATGAAGCTATCGTGACTTCTCTAGGAACGCCTGGTGGCCAATAATAACCTGGCATAGGTTTAGGAGACCACCACCGATCATCGCCTGCTGCATACGCAAAACAGTTGTATGTCCTTGTATGCTTACTTGTCAACTCTAATTTAGTTGTGGCAAGATTTGGCCACCCCTTAATTAATTCAGCTATTATTTCCTCGGCTTCATCTCCAAAGTCAACACGCATAGCCGTGGTTTCTTCCCCACTCAAGCCAGGCTTCAGCCATCTTTGCAATACGTCCTTCATCCTCTGGTTTGACCGGATTGGCCCCAGTTATAACATAAAGCGCCCAGAACCAGTGGGAAAGGTTAGTCTGCAAGTCTTCTAGCATTAAAGGAACAGCGTCTTGTCCCATCGCAATTATTTTCTGATAAGCAGGATGAAGGATCATATCACTTGCGAATGACATGCGTTTGGTTTCTTCCTCCCACGTTTCCTTCAAGGATTGAAACTTCTTTCTAATCTCTAGCTTTTTATCATCATCTGATGCGCGGCTTCTCGGGAAGGTTTTTGCTTGAGAATAAACTACATGCGTATACTCCTTCCGCTTCATCTCCTCAGGAGATCTCCGAAGAGCCATTCTCGTTGGCCATGGTTCAGTCAGCAACCAAGACTCTGCACGCTCTACGGGATCTTGAAGGGCCTTAAGCTTATTTTGATGGGCACCTTCACCAACAAAATCCAAGGGCAAAGCACTTGACGCGCCAACGTGCGAGGCCTTAGCTGGCTTAGGATTACCTCTTTCAGTCAACCATTCTCTGTAAATGTATTTTTTGCCAGGTTTTTTAGAGCCGACAGTTGCAAAATCTAAGCTTTTCATTCTTCGCTCCCCCTATGTTACTGCTGCCCTTAAAAATCAGAAGACGGGATATTAGCAGATTTCATTAAATCTCTTAATATCTGTTCTTTCTGCAAAGCCCTATTTATTTCATCTGCCAATAATTCCAAATCGAAAGCATCAAGAGCTACAAAAAACTCCTTAGTCCCCTCAACATCCTCAAAGCTGACCTTTAAGTTATGAATTACTGAATATCCAGCGGGGGAACCTTTCGAGCTATCAAGTTCTTGCTTAAAAATCGGCCTGATGTCTGTATATATTTTCCCGGTGCCAAAAATCTTGTCATGATCGTATTTAATAATTTTTGCTTTATGGGCGAGGCTAATGCAACTCTCCTGCTCGTAAATGCTGATTATCCTAGATTGCAGTACGCTTATATCTTTTTCAGAGAAATCAAAACCGTCGTCCTCTTGAACTGCATAAGCAATCTCCTTGGCCAATACTTCCTCGTCTGAAATCCTGAACTCAGGATCTTCAATTAAGGTTTGAAGAGATACTAGAACTTCAAACAACGACATGCTAATTTCTTCGCCCAATTTGGCTGCGAATCTTTTCTTGAATTGCTCAAGAATACTTTCCAGATCCAAGGGAACTTCTTGACTCCTCAAAAACTCTTTTAAGTCAAATATGAAGTCATCACTTTCCTTGGCAATGACTTTTATTCCATCCTTGGCATCTTCTGGGATTCTTAGCAGCATGACCACACGATTAACTCCAGGGCTTATCTCAACCTTATCAATCACCAGAAGAAAGATCGAATTGCTTTTCTTTTTTTTGCCTTATCTAAAGCCGTCTTTTCCATCTTTTTCTTAACAACAATATTTAACCGCTTAGCAAATTCCTCTTTTGTAACAACGCGATGTCCATTCGCACTGCCAGAAACTTCACTTGATTTAGCCAGTTTTCCTCCCTCTAGACCTAGCCTTTTTGCTGCCGACCGGATCACGACCGTTTTCGCCAACTCTTTCTGCATCTTCATCATCTACCTTCTTGTCAATTTCAATAAATTCATCACTCGCTTTGGAATCGTCCTCGGAAGCCAATTCACCTAAATCAATGATTATAATTTCATGGGTCGGAGACCTAGTAAATTGGTACAAAGCATTCTCTAGAACATATTCATCAGAATTTGGTTTTCTAACATTTTCAAAAAGAGTCTTTGCCTCCTTATAGTCAATGGCGAATATATGCGAAGGGTAATCATGAACCAGCTTTTTGATAGTAGCCTCTAAACGCGGATTAAGCCTCATCCCATAGGCTACTGCAACATCCATAGATCGAAATACTTCCCCTAGCCTCACAGGATCAATCTGAGCAGTTATGGGGCCTAGTAAGCCGGTTGAGATTGAACTGGCAATATCAGCAGCAGTTTTAGTCGTTATAACGCCACTAGAGCTATAGATTGTTTTCATTAAACAATCCTCAAATATGGTGAAAACCCTGTCTCCCACAACTTCTAAAGATTGAAGTAAATCTAATCCGGAAGTCCGTCTCAATTCATCATCCTTGAAAACTTGGACGTCAAGTGGCCCAAGTTCTCCAAAGTCTGAAATCACTAATTCATCAGCTCCTATGGCGATAAGAGTGCCAGCGCTCTTGCAATAGCCAAATATAAAAAGAGTGATTTTTTCATATTTTTCTTGCAAAATCCTAGTCATCCTGAATGCGCTATCAGGGCTACCTCCGTAGGTTGCTAAAACTAATACAACATTTGGCCTCCTTTGCTTCTTTTCTCGAATGAGTTTGATAAGATTGTCGGCAGTGTTCGCGCTAATTTCAGCGCTAAAAAGGAATACATCTGCGTCCAGTGTTTGCGATATCGCGCTTATGCTGTCTGCTACTGGCTGGGGTACTGATGTATTCATGTGCTAGGATATTTCGCTTATCTACAATCATAGCCTTGCGTTACGCACCATTGCATCTGTATGAAGAGCCTAACTGCTCAAATTTGATACACATCGCCTAACAGACTCCTGGGCTTTATGTACATACAGCAAATTAGATCCTTTATTCCCCTGCCTTGTGACAGTTCGTTCCATGCCTGTAGCCAGTCAGATAGACGATGTCCGCGTTTCTACTCTCCCACTGCTCTGTCTAAAGTGCGTACTCATTACAGCCAGGACAGCGGTCAGTGAATGGTCATACTAGAGGGCCTAGAATGGGTTCACCATCGTAGATCGCATCTGGGTCACTGGGCATACTTGGCTCTCATTCTTGTAGTCCACCCTCAATATGCCCCTATGCGCCTAACTCCCCGTGCCATTCGGTTGCTCGTCATAGGTCAACTGCTGCTCGATCTGATGTGCATTATCTACGCATGGGAGAGCATTATGTGGCGTAGCAAGGTCACGAGCGTACTGGTAGACATGATGAAGCAGAGCCTTTAGCCATAGTCCGGACACTTTTTCGAGCAGACGCTAGAACCCGCATTCTACCGTTGTATTTCGAATGCTGTCTGGAGCGTTGCTAGCCATCACGATGCTAATCCTTTCGGATCAATGGGCTAGCTCCAAGTAGCAGGTAAGAGTCATTGCTTTGAGCATGCATGTCACCACAACCACCCAACTCCGCTAAAACCATTGTCGGTTACCGCATTAGCCATAAAACTCTACCTACGTCTGGTGCAGGACTTATACCACTGTTTTAAGCCTTAGGTTTAGGGTTAAGTCAAATATTCATACGATTATATTTTTTTCAAATCCCCCATGTTTTCCCCTGGATACAGTCAATGGATCTGGAAAAACTCCTTAGCGTCCATTGAGGCTTTAACTATGACAGGACACCAATGGGGTGGAACTGAGAGATGTAATATTCTTCTTGCATCAAAAAAGGACATTAAAAATCTTCCGGATTTGCCGTCTGAGCAGCGAAAGTTGATATTGAAAGCTTTAGACTTTTTGCTACGTCACTACAGGTGCCAGAGATAACGTATGCCTAATCTTTTCAGGAAGATTCGTTAAATTCAGCGGGAATGCGCTGTAATAACTCATCCAGCATGAAACCGAGGAGCATTACTTGCTTGACGGTCAGATTACTCTTTGACCAATTAAAATCTTCTTTTATATAATTTATAGCTTTTAGATATAGATCAGGGCACTTGACAACAGGGCTTTCAACATATCTATCAAGAGGATTATTGTCAGGATGACCAGTAATATAGAGGCAGTCATAAACCCAATTAAGGTATAACGATATATCTTTTTCAATGTCTCTCTTGAATTTTGCCGTATGCCAAGGTAGAATCCTTTTAATTCCAAGAATCTTGTTTCCATGTTCATGGAAAACTTTTTCTAAAGAAGCACTTATGGCTTCTGATTTCAGGCTATTTAGTTCTTCGGCGGCTACCCTGTAGTCATCCAGTTTTTTTTGAGTTTCTTCAGGAAGTGCCGTCGCTCTTGATAGAATTTTCCTAAGCTTTATGGAGACCTCTCGACTCAATGAACTTTCTTCAATCGTATCAATAAAATCAAAGAGCGATTGCCTGCTTTCATCTATATCTTTTGATATCTTGTCAAGTTCTTTCTTGAGCCCCTCAATTTCTATATTCTTATCACTCAATTCGTCTCTAAGACCAGAAATGGTGTCATCCTTGTCTTCTATACGATTTTGCACAATCCAACGTTGGTACAATAAGGCAACTCCGAAAAGACTTATTGCCGGGCCAGCGAATTGAGTCAGACTTGTTAAATCCTGATCCATAAAGCTAAAGGCCAAATAGTAGATGCACCGCTCTGTAGACCAATAATAACTATAAAATGCCTCTAAGCATAAATACGCATGAACTACTCTCGCCGCGATCATAGCCTCAACCTTAACGAAGAAGCAGGGGTGGCCCCAGGACGGGAGTGGCTGCGTATTCAAGAAAAACAGCGAGAGCAGATCTTAATATGGGCACTAGACCTAATAGAAGGTCGAGGAAGCAAACTATACCGAAGAGGCATAAAAATACTATTAAGCAAAAATCCTTCCGAACTATGTAATTTGACCTCTGATACTAGACAACAATTAGAAGATGTCCTTAAGTATGAGGAAATATAAACCAGATGCTCCCACGTAGCAATCTGCTGTGGGACTGACCAAGCCCAAATAAAATTCTTTGCATTCTTGTCAGAATCTTTAGTCAGTATCTGTCAAGTTCGCTGATGATCAGTAATAATTGACTCGTAAACGGGCCGTTGAGAGTAAAACTCCAGATGTCACAACAGTTTATGCGCCACACCACACATGCAAGACTCCTCATGGCTGTCCAGAGCCTTGCGTTAGGCAATGCACCTTTACAGTCAAGACTGAATAATGCTGGGAGCTCTCTTCTGCCCTTGTTAGAAACAGATTTTCCTGAAGATCTACAGCTCCATTTTCAAGAAATCATAAATGCCTTAACGAGCAAGGCTGCTCAATTGGAGGGAGAAGGTAAATTAGAGAGTACAACTAGACAACTGTCAAACGAAGAGGCAGAACATATCGCTGAGCGTATAATAGATCTCCTCGATGAAATTAGCTGTGTATATTGCAGCGGCAGCTTCTAGGGGTTAGCAAGAAATAAGCCAATGCCTTGACCCATCTAACCATCGGCTTACGCTTATTTTTGCCTATGGAGTGCCCATCGCACGTATCCGGCGGCTTAGGCGAACATATAGTTCAGTTAGTCCGAAATGCTGTGATTATGTGGAAGCGATTTGTGAGGTGAGGCTGAGCCGTTCAATCTAGCTGATTGATTGGAGGCATTCAATCGGCACTCAAGCTTAAGCAGCTCATTCTCTAAACTTTTTACTAATATTGTGTGGTTGTCTTCTGATTTGTCCTGATTCCGTTTGACGGCGAAAGCTACTTTTTGAGTGAATTCCGTCAGTGACTTCAAGTCTTCACGCAGAGCTTTGATCTCCTCGGCGTTACTCTCCACACGAGTTTCTAGCGTGATTAGGCGCTTAACAAAGCTTGCTAGATCTTGCACCCAGCTCATAACTCTCCAATAGTGCTCTCTAAGTCTCGGAGGCTCTGATTTGTATCCTTTCGAAGTTGGCGAATGACTGCATGACTTTCTCGGATGCGTATATCAATCTCATCTAACTTGGAAAGCTCTGTAGAGAAATCAATGCCTATATCTGTACCAGTAGCCGTACTAACCAGTTCATTGGATTGAGGGCTCTGATCATTCAGCAGCGCCTTAACTTTTTCCTCAATTTCATCATAAAAGGAAGAAGCATATTCTGATAAAAAAGTATTCAAGGCAGTAATATCTGCATCTGTAGGGCCTCCGCGGACAGGAGGAGATACACTTGTACCCTTGAGGCTATCAAAATCTTTGGGTTCACTATATTCGCGGATAAGCGTACTAAGCTTTTCTGGCTGAGGCTTACTTGCATCCTTATCTGTCTTAGATGTCTGAGGATCTGACATAGTTTTAGGCAAAAGACATTATTTCTATTATTGTAGTCATAAACCCCGTTGAAGACATATCTACAACCTAAATGCTTTGATACGTAAAGGCTTCGGCAACTTGGCTCAAGATAACATTGGGAGGCAAATCTATCTGCTTTCAGCTGCCGGCGTTGCTGCAGTCGGGCCTAACGCTGGTGGTGTCGCCCCTGGTGGCACTGATGGAAAACCAGGTGCAAGAACTGGGTGAAAAAGCCCTGCCCGCTGCCACCCTTCACAGTCAGCTGCTGCCACCTCAGCGGCGCAAAATTCTCCAGGCCCTAGAGCGACAAACCCTGCGATTGCTCTACGTATCACCAGAAACTCTGCTCAGCCCGCCCGTATGGGAACGGCTGTGCCAGCCCGGCCTGCGCCTCAACGGCCTGATTTTAGATGAAGCGCATTGTTTAGTGCAGTGGGGCGAGACCTTTCGCCCGGCCTACCGGCGGCTGGGGGCGGTACGGCAGGCGCTTTTAGCCTGTCGCCCACCGGGCAGCACGCTGCCGATCGCGGCCTTTACCGCCACCGCCGATCCTACTGCCCAGAAAATTCTGAAGCAAGTGTTACAGCTCCGATCGCCTCAGGTGGTGCGGCTCAATCCCCACCGGCCCAACCTCGACCTGCAAGTCAAAGCGGTGGTGAGTGAGGGGCAGCGCAAAGGTTTGCTGCGCCGTTATTTGCAGCAGCATTCTGGCCAAGCGGGGCTGGTGTATGTGCGCACCCGCAGAGATAGCGAGGCCTTGGCCGAGCAGCTGGCCGATCGCTATCGGGTAGCACCGTACCATGCCGGGTTGAGCAGCCGCGATCGCCGCCAAATTGAGGCCGACTGGATGGCCGACCGGCTCCAGTTTGTTGTCTGTACATCGGCTTTCGGCATGGGAATTTCAAAATCTAATACACGCTGGGTAGTGCACTACCAGGCTCCCTGCACCATTACCGAGTACGTGCAGGAGGTGGGAAGAGCCGGGCGCGACGGCAATCGGGCTGAGGCGCTGACGCTGGTGAGCGAGCCGACAGGCTGGCTGGAGCCGGGCGATCGCCAGCGGGCCAAGTTTTTCGAGGCGCAAACTCAAGCGCTTCAGCAAAAGGCTCAGCGCCTGGTGAGCCAGATTCCGCCGGAAGGGGATATTCGCGACATTGCCCAGCAGTTTGAGCACGGGGCTATTTCCCTGTCGTGGCTGCACAGTGTAGGTCAGCTAGAGTGGGTCAGCCCATTTCACTATCAGCTCACCGCAAAGTCTCAGCCATCTTCGGGGTTGCAGGGGTCGGCTAGCCAGCAGATGCACCAGTTTTTGCACAGCCGCCAGTGTCGCTGGCAGGGGCTACTGGTGGCCTTTGGCTTTCGCACCGAGGCGCAGCGACTGGGCAGCTGCGGCCACTGCGACAACTGCGGTGGGCACTCCCGAAAGGCATTAGCTCGACCAATAAAGGCGATCGCGCGGTAGGCAATCGAACCATTATCGCTGTCCTTCGTCTGATCGCTAGGGCAGCAAAAAACCGAACCAATCAACCGATCATCTGCTCAATTGGACTTTGGTGAACTCTGGTTTTGTTGGCCCATCCCTTTGCTCACATCAATGGGTGGGGTTAATGCGTCGGAGGGTTGGACAGCAGTTTTTGGGACGATTTTCTACTGCCTAAGGTATAGATTTTCAGATTTTGCGTTTGATTATTTCAGATATCTCCTCTAGCATGGCGAGGATGCCTACACGGTCTCTATGAATATTCTTCTAGTCTATCCACGTTTTCCGAAAAGCTTTTGGTCTTTTGATAAAACTCTGGAGCTGGTTGGCTTGAAGGCTCAGCTCCCCCCCTTGGGGCTAGTGACCGTAGCGGCGATATTACCCCAAAGCTGGAATTACAAGCTGGTCGATCGCAACGTGCGTGAGGTGCGCGACGACGAGTGGCGCTGGGCCGATATTGTGATTGTGTCGGCCATGATTGTCCACCGCCCAGACTTTTTAGACGTTGTGCAAACGGCCAAGCGCTTCGGCAAGCTAGTGGCGGTAGGTGGTCCTTATCCAACCGCCATACCCCATGAGTCTGAGGCAGCTGGGGCCGACTTTTTAGTGCTAGATGAAGGGGAAATCACCCTGCCCATGTTTGTAGAGGCGGTGGAACGGGGCGACCAGCGCGGCACCTTCCGCTCCGGCGGCGAAAAGCCCGATGTCACCAGCACCCCCGTGCCCCGCTACGACCTGCTAGAAATGGACGCCTACGCCGAGATGTCGGTGCAGTTTTCGCGGGGCTGTCCCTTTCAGTGCGAATTTTGCGACATCATCGTGCTCTACGGACGCAAGCCCCGCACCAAAGCGCCCGAGCAGCTGCTGGCCGAGCTGCAGTGCCTCTACGACCTGGGCTGGCGGCGCAGCATCTTCATGGTCGACGACAACTTTATTGGCAACAAGCGCAACGTCAAGCTGCTGCTCAAAGCCATGAAACCCTGGATGGAGGATCACGGCTACCCATTCTCCTTTGCTACCGAGGCTTCAGTAGACCTGGCCCAAGACCCAGAACTGATGCAGATGATGGTCGACTGCAACTTCGGCACCGTCTTTTTGGGGATTGAAACCCCCGACGACGAGAGTCTGAATATGACCAAAAAGTTTCAAAACATGCGCGACCCCCTCTCGGAGTCGGTGGTTTCGATTGCCCAGGCCGGGTTGCGGGTGATGGCGGGGCTAATCGTCGGCTTCGACGGCGAAAAGTCTGGGGCCGGTCGGCGGATTTACGAATTTGTAGAGCAAACTGCCATTCCCACTGCCCTAGTGAGCATGCTGCAATCCTTACCCGACACCGCCCTGTCTCATCGGCTCGAAAAAGAAGGCCGACTGCTGGGCAAGAGCGCCGACATCAACCAGACCACGCTAATGAACTTTGTGCCCACCCGGCCCATCGAAGAAATCACCGAAGAATATATTCAAGTCTTCTGGGATCTCTACGATCCGCTGACGGTGCTCAACCGCACCTTCCGCCATTTCTTGATGCTCGGTGAAGCCCAAAAGCGCAACTACAAAAACCGCACCGTTTCAGCTGGTGCCCCCGACGTTAGCTGGGTAACAATTCGCGCTTTGCTAATCGTGGTGTGGCGGCAGGGCATTCTCCGCAAAACTCGCCTGCGGTTTTGGATTAACTTGGCCATCATGCTCTGGCGCTACCCAGCGGTGGCGGCCAACTACCTGTCGGTGTGCGCCCAGGCTGAGCACTTTATCGACTTCCGCCAGATTGTGCGGCAAAACATTGAAGAGCAGCTAGCCGCTTATCTGGAAGCCAAGCAGCAAACTGACCGGGCGGCCGCCGCTGAATCTGTCGCAGTGTCGGTGAGTTAAGCTGCAACACTCGACTAACCGAAGGGCTAAGCTCGACCAATAGGTATATTTGAGGGGGTTGATTCAGCGAGGTGCGATCGCCGCCACTGCTGGTAGACTCGCTGATCATCAGCCCAGGCTTTTAGCTGACCGTGGGGATCGTACTGGTGATTGAACTGCTCCCAACAGTCTCTTTCCATAGATAACCTCGCGGTTAGAGGGTGCGAATCATTGCAAACCAGTTCGTCAGCCAGCGAGAGGGCAAACGGGGTGGCGTCAGCCCAATGGCTAGCGGACATCATACCGGCATCCGAATTTCTGGATCCTAAAAGCGTTGTTTTAATAGTGCCAGCAGCCCTTCTGCGATGGGGATCACTGCAATACAACTTGAGCTTAGGCTCCTGAAATGTAGCAAAGCTCACAACTGGGGGATCGATTGCTCCTAGATTTAGCGCTACAGATAGAGAAAGCTTATTTTTAGACGCTACATCTGAAAATAATCGACTGTGATATGCGACCATTGGAGCACTCTGCCAAGCTCAGGCTAAGATCTGTCGATTCATGCTGGTTTTCCCCCTGGGTTTGGGCAAAGCGCTAACCTGCGTACTCTGTTCTTAGCAAAAGGCTGATCCCATGGTTCAAGAACTTCCCCGTACCCGGCAGCAGGGGCCATTCCCTGAGGCAGCTCCAGCGGCATTTCCTGTGTTTTATCGCACCTACAGCCGCCGGGGCGAGGTGGTAGAGGGGCAGCGCGAAACTTGGGATCAGGTGTGCGATCGCACCCTAGCCGGTCTAGTCGAACTAGGCAACCTCACCGACGACGAAGCCGCATTGCTCAACCGCATGCAGCGTCAGGTCAAGGCATTGCCTTCGGGGCGCTGGCTGTGGGTGGGCGGCACCGCCTGGAGCAAGCAGCCCGAGAATTTCTCGGGAGCCTACAACTGCACCAGCACCAACGTGGTTGACTGGCGCGCCTTTGGCCTAATGATGGATCTGGCCATGATGGGCTGCGGCACCGGGGCAATTCTAGAACCCAAGTACATCGGCCAAATCCCCACCATTCGCAACCGGTTAACCGTCACCATGTCGGGCGATATTGGCCAAACCCCGGTAGCTGATCGGCAAGAGGTCACTCACGTGACCACCGAGAACAATCAGGTCACCATTCGCGTTGGCGACAGCCGCCAGGGCTGGGTCAAGTCTTACGAAACCCTGTTAGAGCTTTCTACCGATGAGAGTTTTGCGGGCGATGTCCATGTCACCATTGACCTGCGCGACGTGCGCCCCGCTGGCGAAAAGCTGAAGGGCTTTGGCGGCGTGGCCAATCCCGTGCGCCTGTCACTGCTCTACGATCGCTGCGCCACCATTCTCAACAAAGCCCTGGGCCGACAGCTTAACTCGGTCGAGTGTTGCCTGCTGATCGATGAAGCCGCCGCCTGCGTGGTGGCCGGCAATATTCGAAGATCTGCGGGCATGAGGCAGTTCGACAGCGCTGATGAACTGGCCGCCAGTGCCAAAGACAACCTCTGGCAGCAAGACGGCGAAGGCAACTGGCGCATCGACCCCGAGCGCGACGTGCTGCGGATGGCCAACCACACCCGTGTGTTTCATACCAAGCCCAGCCTGCAAGATTGCGTGGATTCGGTGCGCAAGCAGTTCTACTCTGGCGAAGGGGCGATTCAGTGGGCCGGAGAGGCGAAAAAGCGGGCCGGGGCCGACGATCGCTACGGTCTCAACCCCTGCGTGACGGCTGATACCTGGGTTCACACGGGCGATGGACCGCGTCAGGTCAAGGAATTGATTGGTCAACAGCACAGTACCTACGTCAATGGGGAGCTGTTTAGCACTACTCCTGAGGGTTTCTTCTACTCAGGCACCAAATCCGTCCTTAAGCTCACCACCCAGGAAGGGTACACTCTGCGGCTGACAGGCAACCACCAGGTTTTGAAAGTGACTGCCCAGACCCAGAAGGCTCAGTACACCGAATGGGTGATGGCGGAGACACTGCAACCGGGCGATCGCGTTCTACTTCACAACCATCGAGGTCTACAGCCCTGGGAGGGTAAGGGCACAGCCGAAGCCGGTTGGTTACTGGGGAATCTGGTAGGAGATAGCAGTCTGACCAAAACTCAGTGGAATGACTCGGCGCTACTGCGGTTCTGGGGTGATTCCCAGGAGGATATGAGCGAACATGCGATCGCTCTACTAACCACTACCGTCGGCGATGAACGTCGGACAGAATCGGCTCACTACCACACCCAACTCAAACACCGAGTGGTTAACTCTGCCGGTCTGGCTCGGCTGGCAGCTGAATTTGGCCTCGCTCCAGGGCATAAAGCAATCACGGCTGCGATCGAACAGGGTAGCCACGAGTTCTACCAAGGCTTTCTGCGAGGCCTGTTTGATGCGGATGGTAGCGTTCAAGGGCATCAGACTAAAGGTATCAGCATTCGGCTGGCTCAGAGTAACTTGGCCAACCTAGAGGCCGTACAACGAATGCTGAGCCGCTTGGGCATCCTGGCAACGATTTACCAAGAGCGACGAGCTGAAGGGCATCGGCTGCTATCCGATACCAATCGCGATCCTGCGCTCTATTTTTGCCAGGCCCAACACGAGTTAGTAATTGCCAACGATAACTTGCAGATCTTTCAGAGCCTAGTTGGTTTCCGGGAACCGTCCAAATCTGCCAAGTTGACTGACCTACTTGCTAACTACAAGCGCCGCCCCAACCGGGAACGCTTTACGGTGACCATAGCTGCTATCGTGCCCGATGGGGTGGAGGCTGTTTATGACTGCACCGTGCCTGGACCTAATCGATTTGATGCCAATGGTTTTGTCGCTCACAATTGCGGCGAAATTTTGGGCTCCAATTTCCACTGCAACCTGGCCGAGGTACACCTCAACCAGCTCAATCCTGAGAACTTGAAGGATCAAGAAGACGCCTTCACGGCGGCGGCGCTATCCGTAGCGGTGCTGCTCAATCACCAGTTCCAAGAGCCCCGCTACCAAAAGTCGCGCCTCGAAGACCCGATCGTCGGGGTTTCTTTCACCGGGCTGTTTGACTTTTTTGTAATCGCTTTTGGGGTCGAGTGGCTGCGCTGGTGGGAGGCGGGCCGCCCCGACACCATGCCGGGGCTAGAGTTTAAGGCCAAGGAGAAAGAGTTTCTGACTCGCTGGAAGGAGATCGTCCATCGGGTAGTGGGGGAATATTGCGATCGCCATAGCCTGGTGCGACCCAACCGCTGCACCACCGTACAGCCTGCGGGCACTAAATCACTGCTGACCGGCGCTAGCCCCGGCTGGCACCCCCCCAAGGCCCAGCGCTTTATTCGCCGCATTACCTTCCGCAAAAATGACCCGGTGGCGATGGCCTGCATCGACTACGGCTACACCATTGTGCCGTCCCAGTCTGACAAAGACGACAACGGCAATCTGCTCAACGACCCCTTCGACCCCCGCTGTAGCGAGTGGCTGGTCGAAATTCCGGTCGAGGTGCCCTGGGCCAACCTGCCGGGGGCTGACAAAATTGCGATCGAGAAGTTCTCGGCGGCGGCCCAGTTTGACTTTTATATGCAGGTGCAGAAGCACTACACCACCCACAACACCTCCGCCACCATCGAGTTTCGTGAACCCGAGCTAGAGTCGCTGGCCGAGCGCATCTACCAGGTCATCCAAAACGATGAAGGCTATATCTCCGCCGCCCTGCTGGCCCGGTTCGACGACCTGCAAACCTTCCCCCGCCTGCCCTTTGAACCCATTGACAAAGCTACTTTCGAAGCCCAAAAGCAGCAGGTAGAAGCCCGGCGTGGCACCGATAACTTCCACTCCGCCCTATCGCGCTACGATGCGGACGAGGTGATTGAGGCTGGCCCCGCTGGCTGCGACTCCGACAAGTGTATGATGCCGGAGAAAAAGCCTGATTAGGTTGGCCTAGGTACGAATCAGAGAGTAGGAATAGCAAAGATAGCGAAAGGGATTTCTGCCTAAGACAGAAACCCCTTTTTTTTGGTCTTATCCAGTCCCTGCATAATCTATTGATTCGTGTTAACGGAGCCTCGCTCCAGCGTTATGTACCCTACGTGGATCCCCAAAATCAAGCTTGACAGACCAATAGTTCTGCTGGGGTAGCCTTACCGCAATGATGGTACTCGGGTTGCAGGTAGTCATTAATCTGTTGGGATGCCCAAGTTTTCATCAGCTTAAATCGCTAATGTCGTCTAGGCTATTCAGCATGTCGTCGGAGGCATCATCTGGGTCTGGGGGGCTGAGCAACGCGTCTAAATCGAGGAGGGTTTCGACCTCGAATCCAGTATCTAGAGCAAATTCATCGCCCTGAGGACTCTCTAGATCGCTCTCCAGGAGGGCGGCATCAAAATCCATACCGGTGTCTGCGGCGGGCGGGGCAGCAGGCTCAGGGGAGAGGTCTCCCTCAAGGTCTAGATCGCTGCCAAAGCCGGTACTTTCCAGATCTTCGGTGCCAAAGTCGGAGTCTAGAGCAAATTCATCGCCCTGAGGACTTTCTAGATCGTCCTCCAGGAGGGCGGCATCAAAATCCATACCGGTCTCTGCGGGCGGGGCAGCAGGCTCAGGGGAGAGGCCTCCCTCAAGGTCTAGATCGCTGCCAAAGCCGGTACTTTCCAGATCTTCGGTGCCAAAGTCGGAGTCTAGAGCAAATTCATCGCCCTGAGGACTCTCTAGATCACTCTCCAGGAGAGCGGCATCAAAATCCATGCCGGTGTCTGCGGCGGGTGGGGCAGCAGGCTCAGGGGAGAGAGTACCAAGGTCTAGCCCAGCTTCTAGGCCAGTGGCCAGGGTAGCTGCATTGGCGGCGGCGATCGCTGTGTCCAAATCAAACTCGCCTGCCTCAATCGACGATGCAGGCGAGTTTGATGGAGGGGATTGCAGCAGCTGCAGCTGGGCCTCATAGCTCTGCTCTAGCTCCTCGGTGCGCTGGGTCAATTCATTCTGATAGTGCTCAATTTTTTCGGCTAGCTTTTGCTCATACTCTTCGCGCAGGCTGGCCTCTAGCTCTCGCCGCAGGTTCAGCTCCAGTTCCTCAGCCGAGGGATCGGTTGCGATCGTTCCGGCTCCTGAGGAATTTGGAGAACTGACCTGGGCTATTTGCAGACGGGCCTCGTAGTCTTGCTCCATTTGGGCCAGGCGCTGGGCTGTGTCGTCTTGGTACTCGGCTAGGCGTTCGGCTAGCCGCTGGTCGTACTCAGCCTGGAGTCGAGCCTCGGCTAGGTCGGTGGATTCTGCACTGGCTATCGCTGACGGCTCTGGCGTTGATGATTCTGGCGTTGATGATTCTGGCGTTGACGACTCCGGTGCTAGATCACCCAGGGGAATACTACTGGTGTCTTGGGCTAGGCGAGCCTGAACTTCATCTTGATAATGGGCGATCGCCTCGGCTAGGCGCTGGTCGTAGTCTTGCTGAACCTGCGATCGCGTTTCGACCAGCTTCTCCTGCAGGTGCTGCTCGTAGGCCTGCTGAATTTTGGTGGCGGCTTCTTTAAGACGGGCCTCGTACTGTTTGCGAATGCGTTGCTCAACAATGCTGTCTGCCTGATCGGAGACACCGCTCATCATGCTCTGGCGGGCTTGGTACTCGGCCTCCATCTGGCTACGCTGCTCATCGTGCTGAGTCTGGTAGCGCTCCATGCGCTCGGTCAGCTGCGTTTCGTAGTCTTTTTGAAGTTGCAGGGTGGCTTCACGCAGTCGCTGCTCGTGCTCTTTGGCCAGATCGTCCTGACGCTGCTGACTTTGGTGGAACGCCTCGCTCAACTCATTCACCTGGCTCTGGCGCAGATAGTACCCCACAATAATGGCCAGGAGTAGGCCAATTAAAACAGCAACAATAAGACCTTGCGTGAGTTGAGGCATCGTATTTTCCCCTGTAAAAAATAAAGCCGGGCCGCAGAGCATCTACGCCTGAGAGGCAAAAAGGCACCACCTCTCTCGCCTTAGCAGCTACTAATAAATATTGACGATCAATGATATACGCTGCGTCCCGTTTGGGATCTCAAACTTTGTCCCCATAGGATCCTCAAGGTACCCAGATAGAGGGTGAAATCCAACCGTTCGATAACAGATGATGACTATGCTCGGCATTAGTCCGGCGGGCACTCAGGCCCATCCTCTACAATAAAAGTTATGATCCCTGCTTCCCCGGTTCAGCTAGTGGGCCAAACGCTACGCCGTAGTCTAGTTGACCCCGCTGAGCTTTACCCCATTACCCTAGTGCTTATGACCCATTCTTCCCACCGTCAGCCTGCCGTTAGCAACGCGCCCTCTAACGCGCCCTCTCCAGAAAGCGCCAACGACTCCCAGCCCAGTCAGGCTGAAGATGACGCCCTTAACCTGGCCTATGCCATTGCTGCCGCTGCCGATGAGCGTAAGGCCGGCAACATCACGATTTTGCAGGTGGGAGATGTATCGTATCTAGCCGATTATTTTGTCGTTGCGACCGGGTTTTCGGCGGTTCAGGTGCGCGCTATTATGCGATCGATTGAAGCAGCCCTTGAAACCGATCACAACCGTCGCCCCCTGAGGGTTGAAGGCCAGGGTGAGGGCAGCTGGATTGTGATGGACTATGGCGAAGTCATCGCCCACATCTTTATGCCCGAAGCTCGGGACTACTACGACTTAGAAGCCTTTTGGGGCCATGCTAACCAGATTGTCTACCAACCCTCCAGTCAGCATTTCAGCCCGTCTCAGATTTAAGCTAGTCCCTAAAGCCAGCGACTTTAGGGACTAGCCAAGAAATAAAGTCCCAGCGTTATTTCCGCTCAGGCGTGAATCTACTCTAGAGCATTCCCCCTCTCTGGTACCTTATTTTGATGCGAGTCCCTTACCACGGGTTGTGGGCTGCGTAGTAGATCTAAGATAGTGGACATCAACCTGAGTGCCGACGTGGGTCTTAATACTTCATTAATACCGCAGGGGTTAACGAATTGCCCGCAGTCATTCCTATTAGTAGGCAATTCGTTTAGGCTAGAGCTAGATTTGCGTAGTGTCGGTGGCAATGCCTCAACGATGTCCTGTACCGGCTGAGCAGCAGCCTATTAACGAATACCAGAATGTGCGAGATTCTTGGTTTTACGGCTGGGGTAGCCGCGACTTACCGGGGTACCTCAAGCCAGTGGTTGTGCTCTGGATTGTTGGCTGGGCGGTGGCCGGGCCGATGGCAGCGGCCAGCTTTGTACCAGGTAAGCATCCGATGATCTTTGGCCTCAGCGCTGCTATGGGGGCGCTAGTGCTGCCCGTGCTGGCGCTGCTACAGCTCTACGTTGGCTGGTCCCACGTGGGGGGGCGGCTACGGCAAACCACTGTGCCCTACGAAGAGTCGGGCTGGTACGATGGCCAGATTTGGGTCAAGCCAGAAGAGGTGTCGAACCGCGATCGCCTCATCGTAGACTACCAGGTACAACCTGTACTCCAGCGCGTTCGCCGCACCCTGGGGGTGATGGCCCTGCTGCTGGCCCTAGGGCTAATTGTCTGGCCACTTCTGGTGTAGTGGGTCGTATTCCTATGGCCGCCCTCGCCGCCGCATTACTCTTGTTCATCACCGCAGAGCCTCTATTATGACCAGCAGTCGGGTCAATCGACACCAAACCAAAGAACTACAGATACAGCTGCTGAGGGAGGGCATTGTAGAGTCTAATCACATCGCCAACGTAGCGGTGTGCGACAGCCGGGGCCGTACCCTGTCTGTGGCCGGCAACGGCGAGCTAGGTACATTCATGCGCTCGGCGCTCAAGCCCTTTCAGGCCCTGGCAGTGACGGCGGCGGGCGCTCTAGAGCGCTACAGCCTCGACGATCGCGATTTAGCGATTATGTGTGGCTCCCACCAGGGCAGCATCGAGCAGGTGCGCCAGGTTTTTCACATTCTCTGGCAGGCTGACCTCGACACTCCCGCCCTGCGTTGTCCCATTCCAGCCGGTAAAAAAAGCCCCCTGGAGCACAACTGTTCGGGCAAGCACGCCGGTATGCTGGCTGTTTCTCAACAGCGCAACTGGCCCCTAGAGAGCTATCTCGATCGCAATCACCCAGTGCAAAAGCTGATTGTGGCCCGCATTTCAGAACTGCTAGGCATGCCCTCCGATGAGTTTATCTGTGCTCACGACGACTGCGGTGCCCCCACCTACTTTATGCAGCTTAGCCAGATGGCAACGCTCTACGCCATGCTGTCGTCGGGCAGCAGCCTGGATATGGAGCGCATTGTGCGAGCCATGACCAGCCACCCTAACATGGTAGGCGGCCCCGACTCCTTTGATACCACGCTGATGACCTTAACCAACGGGGCCTTGGTCAGTAAATCGGGGGCCGAAGGCATTCAGTGCATTGGCCGGGTGGGTGAGGGGCTCGGTGTAGCCATTAAAGTGATTGACGGGTCCAAGCGGGCCAAGTACGCCACCGCTATCTTCACCCTCCGTCAGCTCGGCTGGATTTCGCCCACGGTAGCCGACACCCTGGCCGAAACCTATATGGAAATTGGCACCTACAAGCGACTCGATGTGGTCGGCGATTTGCCCATGATGTATTGAGGCTATGGATTAAAAGTACTGTTCTCAAAGGGGTTCAGCCCAGTCAGCGAAAAAAAGACTGTCTTTAGAGAAAATTAGATTGTTATCTGAGAACATTTGTCGCTATACTGAACAAGTCGACGCGGGGTAGAGCAGTCTGGTAGCTCGTCGGGCTCATAACCCGAAGGTCCATGGTTCAAATCCATGCCCCGCCACCAACAAAAGCAAAAAGGGTTCCTAAAGTACTTTAGGAACCCTTTTTGCTTTGTGTAACTTGGCCAGCGCTATAGTGCATAGGCAATCGTGATTGTTGTTGACCCAGTCGAGACCAGCACCTATGGCTCAGCCCAAGATTATTGTTTTAGATGACGACCCCACTGGATCTCAAACAGTGCACAGCTGCCTACTGCTAATGCAGTGGGACGTAGAAACACTGTGCCAAGGGTTGCAGGATGCCGCGCCGATTTTCTTTGTGCTGACCAATACCCGCGCCCTCACTGCCACCGCCGCTGAGGCGGTTACCCGAGAGGTTTGCCAGAACTTAAAACAGGCGATCGCCCTGGTCGGCATCCAAGACTTTCTGGTCGTCAGCCGCTCTGACTCAACCCTGCGGGGCCACTACCCGGTTGAAACCGATGCGATCGCAGACGAGCTTGGCCCTTTTGATGCTCATTTTTTGGTGCCCGCCTTCTTTGAGGGGGGCCGCATCACTCGCGACAGCACTCACTATTTGATGGTGGACGGCACCCCCACCCCCGTTCACGAAACCGAGTTCGCCAAAGATTCGGTGTTTGGCTACAGCACCAGCTACCTGCCCGACTACGTGGCCGAAAAAACTGCCGGACGCATTCCGCCTGAAACCGTCGAACGCTTTACGCTGGCCGATATTCGCAGCGGCTCTCTAGATCGGCTCATGACTCTAGAAAACAACGTCTGCTGCGCCGTCGATGGCGAGACCCAGGCCGACCTCGACCGGTTTGCCCAAGACCTGCTCACCGCCGCCGCCCAGGGCAAGCGCTTTTTGTTTCGCAGCGCCGCCAGTATTCTCACCGCTCTGGCCGCCCTACCGCCTCAGCCCATTGATGCTGACCACATGGGCAGCTACGTGCGCGGCGGGGTGCCTGGGGCGATCATTGTCGGCTCCCACGTCAAAAAAACCACCCAACAGCTAGATCAATTGCTGCAAGAGCCTGGAGTAACTGGTATTGAAGCCAATGTGACCCAGCTTCGAGATGGCGGCCCAGCGGCCCACCGCGACCTGCTCACCGACATTCTGGCGCAGATCAAAACCGCCCACAGCAGCGGCCAGGTGCCCGCCGTCTACACCAGCCGCAGCGAACTCGCCTTCGACACCGTGCAGGCCCGTCTCGATTTTGGCGTCGAGGTCTCTGCTCTGCTGATGGATGTGATTAAAGGACTGCCCGCCGATATTGGATTCCTCATCAGTAAAGGCGGCATTACCTCCAACGACACCCTGAGCACCGGGCTGGCGTTACAAACCGCTCGCTTACTGGGACAAATTTTACCGGGCGTTTCCGTCGTGCGTACCCCTGCCGACCATGCTCAGTTCCCCGACCTACCGGTGGTGCTGTTCCCCGGCAATGTGGGCGATGAGGATGCGCTGGCGATCGTCTATCGTCGCCTGATGAACCCATAAAAATGTCGTAGAGACGCGATTGTCGCGTCTCTACGACTAAAACTACCGACTCGCTTGCTGGCGCTCCTCCCGCAGATCTTCGATCAGCTGGGCTAGCTGGCCGCTGTCGGTGTGGTAAACCTCATTGCAAAAGTGGCAGATCGCCTCAGCCCCCTCGTCTTTTTCGATCATGTCCCGGAGTTCGTCTTCGCCCAGCATTTTGAGGGCTCGCAACATGCGATCGAAGGAACAGGGGCAGTTAAACTGCACCATTTGGGTTTCGGGCAAGATCTCTAAGCCCAGATCACCAACCAGGTCGCTAAAAATCTGGGGCAGGGTTTTGTTGGCCCGCAGCAGGGGAGTAAAGCCCGTCAGGCTGGCCAGGCGACTCTCGATTAGGGTCACCATTTCAGCATCTTCAGCCGCGCGGGGCAAAATTTGCAGCAGCAGCCCTCCAGCAGCTTCGACCCCGTTGGCCCCCACAAACACCCCCAGCACTAGCGCTGAAGGCGTCTGATCTGAATTCACCAGGTAATGGGTGAGGTCGTCACCAATTTCTCCCGAGACCAGCTCTACCGTGCTGGAGTAGGGGTAGCCGTAGCCCATGTCGCGCACGACATACACGTAGCCGTTGCGGCCCACAGCGCCCCCAACGTCCAGCTTGCCCTGGGCATTGGGGGGCAGTTCAATCGTTGGATTGTCAACATAGCCTCGGGCGGTGCCATCCATGCCGGCATCTACTAGGATGCCGCCCAGAGGGCCATCACCGCGCACCCGAATATTGACCCGACCCTGGGGCTGTTTCATACTGGAGGCCAGCAATAGCCCCGCCGAGAGGGTACGGCCAAGAGCCGCTGTGGCTACGTAGGACATGTTGTGGCGCTGCCGAGCCACCTCGGTCATTTTTGTAGTGATAACGCCAACTACCCGAATGCCGCCATCGGCGGCGGTAGCCCGAATCAGTTGATCTACCATGCGTTGCCCCAGTCTTCCCTTAATATTGCTTATTAATAATTGTAGAAGGTTTGGGGATAAGGGTTTGAGAGGGTTTACCGACCCTGGTTTAAGGGCGCGATCGCGCCCTTAAACCCTCATCTGGTTGAGTTTCTTTTGGCATACTGGGAGGTGTTGTTTGCGGGCACATCACCACCCTATGCTAGGCACA
The DNA here is from genome assembly GCA_049646445.1 of Nodosilinea sp. Classification (GTDB taxonomy): domain Bacteria; phylum Cyanobacteriota; class Cyanobacteriia; order Phormidesmidales; family Phormidesmidaceae; genus Nodosilinea. Next base: position 51,255 of record JBARVV010000050.1, read on the forward strand.
TTTCAGCACAGCCGTCTTCGCATTGAAGTCGAGGCTACTCAGGGACAAATTCAGGCCAGTTTGGTGCAGCCCAGCAACTTTAGCCACTGGCTCTGGCCGCAGCGATTTAGTCAGGGGCTACCTGGCGAGTTGCAAAGTGGACTCTGCTTTAATAGCTATCTCGGCCCGGTCGAGATTCACCACGAGGTTAAGCAGGCTAACGACCACAGCCTTTATATGGTGCTATCGGGGGGCATCGACGGTTTTCACGAGTGGTACTGGGGCGATCGGTGGGTGCAGTCGCGGCTGGAGGGGTTTTCGGCTTTGCCCTTAAATTTGGGCCAGAGCCTGGCGATCGCGCGGCTGCGGCAATTTTTGCAGCAGTCTACCTCCTAGCTGCTCCGCCAGACGTTTAGGACAAATGCACTTGGCCCAGCACTTGCACCAGCTCATCTAAGAACTGGCCCTGGGCTTTAATAATCCGTTTTTTGGCCTCTGCTAGCTCAAACCAGGCGGCCTGATCGACCTCAGGGAATTCTTTCAGTACACCTGAGTGAGGCGGCCACTCTAGCACAAAGGTATTGCTATGCAGGGTGGCGGGGTCAAAGTCGCCTTCAAAGGCCCAAGCATAGACCAGTTTGCCTCCGGCCTGGCGAACCGGCTGCAGAGGGCGAAAATCTCCGGCTGGGGCCTGCCCAGTTTCTTCAAAAAATTCGCGTTTGGCCGCATCAAAGGTGTCTTCTCCGGGGTCAATTTCGCCTTTGGGAATAGTCCAGGCTTGCCAGCGACGATTGGCCCAATAGGGGCCACCCGAGTGCACCAGAAGTACCTCTAGACGGCAATTTTGGGTGCGATACATGAGTAGCCCCGCACTTTTTTTAGTCATAGCAGCAATTCCCTTCTAGGGAGGCTCCGCCAACGCACTACGCCCCGGCTCCTGGGGCTAAAACTGGGCCTGTTGTCTTTACGCTGTGAGCAGTTGCAGTACTACGCTAGGAACTCTGTTGTCCCTCAGATTGTACCTGTCAAGCCGAAAACTGTTTGATCTATATATTTTGTATTTAGAGTTTTTTTTGCTCTGCTGGAGTAATTTGCGCGGCTGGAGAAAAAGGCTGGCAGATCAGGCCATGGAGGCGACATCGCTCAGTGTTGATGACGCCTCCATCTAGGCAATCCATTCGTCTCAATCGGGTGTTAATGCCCTTCGCTGCTGGCTTGAGGAGAGCGTACTGGCTAGCGTTGAGCGACGTTTGGCCACCTCCGGCATGCCCCCAGCCCGCCCCGCTGCGATTCGTCGGAGGTCATTCGGAGGTCATTTCGGGCTTGATTCAGATCTTGATTCGTCAGGCTGATGATGTGGGAAAAAACATAATTTTTAGGAGCTGAAACTGCTTTATTCAGCGAGTCTGGCTGTGGCAAGACAAGTCAATGCCTCAGGCCGCATCGCGTTTCTGCTTGAGGGCGTGCTGAGGACGTGTCTGGAGCCAGAGATATTCAGCGGCAGCAGGCTGTAGAGCATGGATCAACGATCAGCCTGATTGGTTTTACCGCGAATTCTGGCGCATAATTCTGGCACATCGGTGGTTCTACATAGGTGTGCCCGTGGCTACTCTGGGGTAGTTTGGCACACCGAGATTCCCCATTATGAAACGCGCCCTTGCCGTTGCCCTGGCTCCGCTTTGCCTAGGACTTGTGACCACCCTACCGCTACCAGGGCTAAACGGGTGCTCGATGCTGGCCTGGGCGCAAGAAACCCGCACCTACGGTAGCGATGGCCGCGATGGCCGCAGCGGACGATCGGGGCGCGACGGCGATTCGGCAGCCAGCCAGTCGGCAGTGGCCGACGGTACCCGCACCCGCTTTACCCTCACCGGCAGCGACGGCGAAGACGGCGAGCCGGGCGAAGACGGCTACCGGCCCCGCTGCGGCGGTCAGCCCCGCAACGTGAGCTACAACCTGAATGCCCCCGACGGCGGTGACGGCGGTGACGGGGGGCAGGGCGGCAGCGGCGGCAGCGGCGGCGATTTGACGGTGTATTTTGGCGATCGCGCTGCCCTGAGACAGCTCTCGGTAGACGCACAGGGCGGTCGCTTTGGTCGCGGTGGGCGGGGCGGCAGCGGTACCCTGGGCTGCCGCTGCAACAGGCGCGATTGGGAAGTTCAGACCTGCACGGGCACCCCCGGACAGGCCGACTACAGCTGCCAAAACACCCGCTACACCTGCCGCGATGGCCGCAGCGGCAGCAGCGGTGACTTTGGCCGCGACGGCGGGGCTGGTGCCGATGGCCAGCTGTGGGTTGTCAGCCAGCTAGAGCCACTGCAGCCCGAGACTCCGATCGCAGCAGTAGGGCTATCGACCCTGGCCAGCCAGCCGGTGCAGCTATCGCGCAACCTGTGGGCCGAGCGCAGCAGAGCCAACGCCCTGCTGGCCCCCGGCTCTCGCGTCAACGATACCTATAAAGAGTACACCGGGCGCGTGGAGGGCAATGTCAGCCTCGACTGGCAGGCCCCCAGGCCGCTGGGCAGCTTTGCGGGCGGCGATGTGCGTACCGAAATTCAGCCCGATGGGTCACTGGGGGCCACTTTCCCCGACAGTCTGTGGGCCGACTACACGACTCGCCGTCAGGGCGACCAGATGGTGATTGCCGTGACCAATGCGGTGCGGGCCAGCGATGTCACCCGTCTGGCCTTGGGCGGTGTGCAGGGCAGCGGCGCTAACCTCAATGCCGCTGTGCTCGATCTGGCGGGCGAGTCGGCCTACCTCAATACTCAGTTTCGCCTCACGCTGAGAACTACTCGCGACGACCCCAGGGATAACCGCCGCCCCCGCTACGTCACCATTTACGACGATGTGGTGCCAGCCGAGCTGGTCAGCCTGACGGGCAACCGCTTTGAACTGGCCCTGGGGCAGCTGCCAATCGATCGCGGCCCCCTGACCCGAGGCACCTACGCACAGCTTGAGATTACCGCCGTGCGATCGCTGGGCGACAACCGAGCGGAGCAGGCGATTTCGTGGCAGGGGCAGTTTTAGGCAGGGTGAGAGGTGAGATGGCTGTAGATTTGCAGCGGCTTTCTGCGGCGGCTTTCTGGCTTTCTTTTCTGGCTTTTTATAGACGCCGTTTGAACAAATCTCTGTGAAGCTTTTAGGAAGCGGGCGCGATTGCTCTGGGTCAGCGGTTTGCCGGGCCGCGTTTTGGCTATAGTATCGGGCGAGTGAAAAACGTCGCCGAGCAAACACGCAGCCGAGCAAACACATAGGTTTATAGGGTATGACTATCTCCTTTGGTCGTCATCTGTGCGGCAACGCGGCGATCGCCACTCAGCAAGAATGGCTGATCACCAACGGTCTGGGCAGCTACGGCAGCGGCACAGTGGCCGGGGTGCTTACCCGCCACTACCACGGGCTGCTAGTGGCGGCACTCCAGCCGCCGGTCGAGCGCACGCTGCTAGTCACCAAGGTGAATGAAACCGCCGCGTATTTAGGCCAAACCTACGGCCTCTTCTGCGATCGCTGGGCCGACGGCACAATCACCCCCCACGGCTATCTGCACCTGGAATCGTTTCGGCTGGAGGGCACGATCCCGATCTGGGTGTACGCGATCGCCGACGCCCGCCTCGAAAAGCGCGTCTGGATGGAGCCAGGGGCCAACACGACCTACGTTCGCTATACCCTCAGCCGCGCCAGCGCCCCGGTGCAGCTCGACCTCCGCGTGCTGGTCAACCACCGCCTGCACCACCACAGCACCCAGGGCGAGGGCTGGCAAATGGCGATCGCAAACTGCCCCCAGGGGCTGCGCATTCAGGCCAAAGACAATGCCCAACCTTTCTACCTGCTGAGCGAAACCGCCCCCGCAATCCCTGCCCACACCTGGTACAACGGCTACGCCCTGGCAATTGAGGCCTACCGGGGCATTGATCCCTACGACGACCACCTGCACGCCGCTACCTTTAGCCCCACCCTGGGCCAGGGCCAGTCGTTTACCCTGGTAGCCACCACCGAGGCCGAGGCCGATCGCTCGGGGCAAAGCGCCCTGCTGCGCCGCCTCGCTTACGAGCAGCACCTGATCAGCCAGGGCAAAGTAGCCCAGCCCGACGCCCAGCCCCCCATTTGGGTAAACCAGCTGGTGCTGGCCGCCGATCAGTTTGTGGTCAACCGGGCGATCGCTGGCCTGGGCGTAGACACCGACCCCGCTGACTTCGGCGACCCCCTAAATACTCCCGCACCGGAGACCGCTGAAACACCTGCCCACTCTCAAGGCGGGGCAGAGGGCACCGAAAGACAGCCGTCAACACCTCCTCTAGCCACCGGCAAAAGCGTGATCGCGGGCTACCCCTGGTTTGGCGACTGGGGCCGCGACACCATGATTGCCCTGCCGGGGCTCACCCTCACCACCGGACGCCCGACCCTGGCCCGGCTAATTTTGCAGACCTTTGCCCGCTTTCTCGACCAGGGCATGCTGCCCAACGCCTTTCCTGAGGACGGCCAAGACCCCCACTACAACACCGTGGACGCCACCCTCTGGTACTTTGAGGCCCTGCGCGCCTACCACCAGGCCACCGCCGATACCACCCTGATCAAAAATCTCTTTCCCCGGCTGCGGGAGGTAATCGACTGGCACGGCAAAGGCACCCGCCACGGCATTCAGGTTGACCCCGCCGACGGTTTGCTGTCGGCGGGAGAGCCCGGCGTGCAGCTCACCTGGATGGATGCCAAAGCCGGCGACTGGGTGGTGACCCCCCGCATTGGCAAGCCGGTGGAAGTCAACGCCTTGTGGTACAACGCCCTGCTGGTGATGGCCGAATTTGCCCGCCTGCTGGGCCAGCCAGCGGCAGATTACCAGACGATGGCTGCTCAAACCCACCAGGGCTTTCAGCGCTTTTGGAACCCCGATCTAGGCTACTGCTACGACGTGCTTGACGGCCCCAATGGCGCAGACCCGGCCCTGCGCCCCAACCAAATCTTTGCCGTCTCCCTTCCCGATTTGGGATTGGGGGAACCCTGCCTGAACCCTGACCAGCAGCGGGCGGTGGTCAACGTGGTGGCCCAGCGGCTGCTGACCTCCCACGGACTGCGATCGCTCGACCCCGACCACCCCAGCTACGAAGGCATCTACGGCGGCGACCTGATCCAGCGCGACGGGGCCTACCACCAGGGCACCGTGTGGAGCTGGCTGATCGGCCCCTTTGTGCAGGCCCACTGGCGGGTTTACCAGGATGCCGACCTGGCCCACAGCTTTTTAGACCCCCTAATTCACCACCTGCACGGCGGCTGCCTGGGCACCCTCAGCGAAATTTTTGACGGCGACGTGCCGATGGAGCCGCGCGGTGCCTTCGCCCAGGCCTGGTCGGTGGCCGAGGTGCTGCGAGTCAGCGCTCAGCTGCGACCACTGCGAAAAGAATAAGCCTCTGCAACCGCCCCACTGGTTAAGACAGGTCAGGGAGTCGCCCCAAAACGAGGTACCGGCTAACAGAGCCTATCTCTGATAGATTCCCGCCTTAGACCTCCGGTCTCGCTCCACGAACGCAAGAATGACGCTGAAACCTTACAAATTTGCGAGTTCGTAGGCATCATCTTGCCCTTGAGACAACTCAATACATTTGCCAGGCGGATGCAACAGAGACAAAGCTATATAAATTCTTGATGAATTGCTTTTGTAATTGACATTTTACAAATCTTACCTGTCGAGTAATCATTGAGTTATTCAAAGCCTAGCTTCAGCGAGGATAGAGATAACTCATGGTTTCCACGACGGGTTTGCGCCAGGATCGCCTGACAGCGAGTCGATTGAGTGTTCAGGTTGCAGGCATTGCTCCCGACTCCACGGTGCTGCGCTGTCTCGACTGGGATCGCGATCGCTTCGACATCGAGTTTGAGCTGCAAAACGGCACCACGTACAACTCGTTTTTGGTGCGCGGCGACCGGACGGCGCTGATCGACACGGCCCACGCCAAATTTCGGGATCTGTACCTAGCGGAACTGCGGCAGCAGGTAGATCTAGCGACGATTGACTACCTGATTGTCAACCACACCGAGCCCGACCACAGCGGCTTAGTGGCTGACCTACTGGCCCTGGCCCCCCAGATCACGGTGGTGGGGTCGAAAGTAGCCATTCAGTTTTTGCAGAATCAGATCCATCGGCCCTTTACGGCCCAGGTGGTAAAGAGCAGCGATCGCCTCGATTTGGGGCGCGGCCACGAGTTGGCCTTTATCAGCGCCCCCAACCTACACTGGCCCGACACCATCTTTACCTACGACAGCGGCACCCAGGTGCTCTACACCTGCGATGTGCTGGGCCTGCACTACTGTGACGACACCCTCTACGACGAGCAGCCCGCCCTGCTGGAGGCCGACTTTCAGCTTTACTACAACTGCCTGATGGCCCCCAATGCCCGCTCGGTGCTAGCGGCACTGCGACGGATTGAACCCCTGCCCATTGCCCAGGTGGCCACCGGCCACGGGCCGCTGCTGCTGCACCATCTAGCAGAATGGCGCGATCGCTACCGTACCTGGAGCGAGGCCCAGGCCCAGACCACGCCCTTTGTGGCGCTGTTCTACGCTGGCGACTACGGCCACAGCGATCGCCTGGTGCATGCGATCGGCCAGGGGGTGCTCAAAACCGGCTTGGCGGTAGACCTGGTGGACTTTCTAGAGACCGACATTCCCACCGTGCGCGAGCTGGCGACCAGTGCCGCTGGTCTGGTGGTAGGCATGACGCCCCAGGATCGCCCGGAGCTGGCTCCCCTGCTCAGCACCCTGCTGGCCGCCGCCCACCCTGGCCAGGCCATTGGCCTGTTTGAAACCGGCGGTGGCCAGGATGAACCGATCTTTCCCCTGCGCAACCGCTGTCGAGATTTGGGTCTCACCCTCGCCTTCGAACCCATTTTGATCAAATCGGCTCCTGCGGCGGCTACCGACAAGCTCTGCGAAGAGGCGGGCACTGACCTGGGCCAGCGGATTGAGCGCAAGGCGACCCTGGGGCACCGCCAGCGACCCGACGCCGCTTCGGATGCTGGCCTGGCCGCTGGTCTGGATCAGGCGCTGGGGCGGCTGAGCACCGGGCTTTACATCTTGACCGCCCAGCGGGGCGAGGTGAGCGGGGCGATGCTGGCCTCCTGGGTGATGCAGACCGGCACCCAGCCGCCGGGGCTAGCCATTGCCGTGGCTAAGGATCGGGCGATCGAATCGTTGCTGCACTGGGGCAATACCTTCGTGCTCAACGTGCTGGAGGAAGGGCAGGGGCAGCGGTTGGTCAAACACTTTCTAAAACGGTTTCCGCCGGGGGCCGATCGCTTTGCAGGCGTTGCCACCTGCCCCTCCGCCAACGGTTCCCCCATTCTGGTCGAGGCTCTGGCCTACCTGGAGTGCACCGTTACCCACCGCCTGGAGGCCAACGACCACTGGATTGTCTGCGCCACCGCCAGATCTGGACGGGTGGGCAAACTCCAGGGGCTAACGGCAGTGCACCACCGCAACAGCGGCAGCCATTACTAGGCCTAGCCCCCGCAGAGGGTATCAGGTGCCTGGCGTCAGGGTTTCAAAAACCGTTGCCAACTCATGCCCCGCAGGACGCTTGCACTGCCGCAACGCCTGTGACTGATTGTTATTTGTTATTTAGTGAGTCCATTCCCATGGAAACTTCCTCTGGTTCCTCCTCTCGCTGGCTCAACAGCAATGTGGTGGTACGCCTGCTCGAAACGGTTCAAGACCTGATCGTAATCTCTCTGTGCATGGGGCTGTTTAGCGTCATGGTGATGCAGCTGCGCGAGATGTTTCTCTCGCTGCTGCCGCCGCTCAATTTCCCGGTGGTGACCTCCGACATCCTTTTCCTGCTGATTTTGGTGGAGCTGTTTCGGCTGCTGATTATCTATCTCCAAGAGCATCGGGTCTCGATTGGGGTGGCAGTAGAGGTCTCAATTGTGTCGGTGCTGCGGGAGGTAATTGTCCGAGGCGTGCTGGAAACACCCTGGGTACAGGTAGTGGCCACCTGCCTTTTTCTGATGGTGCTGGGGGGGCTGCTGGTGGTACGGGCCTGGATTCCACCCACTTTCGACGGCGTTGATCCTGAGCAGGAGATTTCACGCCGCCATCGGCTTCGCTTTGCCCAAGACTTACCGCCGCTGGCCACCGTGCGGCCAAAATCGGACGATTCGGTATTGTCCAGTAGCGGCTAAGTCGGCTGGATGGCCCTGTGTTGGCTCCATTCTGCGTTTCGTCACGCTCTGTTACCCCAATAGCGATCCATAACCTATGACACTCTCTACGCCTACGGCTCCAGCCTCTCTTTCTAAACAGGTGCAGCCCCGCGATGTGCAGGTGGCCGATCTTGGTTCTGGCGCTTGGGTGCTGCGATCGCGCACTTGGCAACGGCTCAGGTTTGAGGTCGAGTACAGCCGTCAGCGCGGCACCACGGCCAACGCCTACCTGATTCAGGGCAATCGCAGCGCCCTGATCGACCCACCGGGGGAATCGTTTACAGACATTTTCCTGGAGGCGATCCAGCACCACATCGACCTCAGCAGGCTTGATTACGTGGTGCTGAGCCACGTCAACGCCAATCGGCTGGCCACGCTGCGGCGGCTGCACGCGATCGCCCCCCAGGCCCACCTGGTCTGCTCGCGGCCCGCCGCCCGCTGGCTGCAGGGGACAGATCTAACCACCACCACCCTGCAGCCGGTGCGATCGGGCGATCAGCTGGATCTGGGTCAGGGGCACCACCTGCGGTTTCTGGGGGTGCCCACCCCGCGCTGGCCCGATGGACTGTGCACCTACGACCCCGCCGACCAGATTCTCTACAGCGACAAGCTGTTTGGTGCTCACCTCTGCGCCGATGCTCTGTGGGATGAGCAGTGGCGCCTGCTGGAGGCCGATCGCTGCCACTACTTCGACTGCCTGCACAGCGCCCAGACCGGCCAGGTAGCCACCGCCCTGCGGCAGGTTGAGCCGCTGGACCTGAGGATTATTGCACCAGGCCACGGGCCGCTGGTGCGCTACAGCCTCAGCCGAGTGATGCAGGACTACCGCCAGTGGTGCCAACAGCAGGGGCTGCGATCGCAGCGAGTGGCACTGATCTATGCATCGGCCTACGGCAGCACGGCGCAGCTGGCTGAGGCGATCGCCCAGGGCCTCACCGCCGCTGAGGTGGCGGTAGAGATGGTGAACTGTGAGCAGACCGACCCCGCCGCCCTGCTCGACACCCTGGCCGAAAACGGCTGCGCCCTGCTGAGCGAGGCCCTGGCCTACCTGGAGTGCACTGTTTCAGAAAGCCTGCCCCAGGGCGATCGCACCCTGATCTACGCCACCGTACAGCGGGGCGACCTGCTGACCCAGGGCGTACCGGCCCTAGGCCAGTGAGCTAAATCGGTTATCGCTAGCTGCTCCTCATACCCTCTGTCGCCATCCCTCTGTCGCCATCTGTCGCCATGCCCAAACTCCACTCCACCAGCCAAGAAGGCTGGGCCATCCACGTGTACGATTGCGATCGCCATTTGCTCTTTACCCTACAACCCTCCCACGGCTGGATGCTGCTGCTGGGGATGGTGCTGGGCTTTACGATCGCGATCGCGGGCCATGTACCCTCAGCGACCCCCAATGCGATCGACTCCACCCCGGATGCTGCCCCGCTGCAAGACTAGCTGTCCACCGCAAGTCTGCCGGAATTAGTACTGGATTAAGACTGGTGGGCAGTGCCCGCCCTGCGGTAGATCAAAGCTTTCTGCGATCTGCGAAGGTTATTTCAGCTTATTTCAGTGACAGTCTTCTAGCCGCCCGCTATTGCGGTAGCAGCCGTTTTGCGATTTCAGCTTTTACGGCATCTGGGTCAGCGGGCAGGTGAACAGCGGGGTTGGCGTATTGGCTAGTCACCCCTTCTAGGGTCGAGTCGTGATACTTAACTTTAAAGTCAGTAAACTTCAGCCCGTGGGCAGTGCTAATCACCACCGTTCTGTCGCTAGATTTGATCAGGCCACGGGCAATCAGCTTTTTCAGCACTGCCAGGGCGACGCCTGTATGGGGGCAGGTGAACATACCGGTCAAATCGGCCTCGGCGGCGGCGGCGGTCAGCTCGGTTTCGGTGGCCTGTTCGACAATGCCGTCTGTTTCTGCGATCGCAGTTGTAGCTTTCACGTAGCTGACCGGGTCACCAATGCGGATCGCGCTCGCCAGGGTGTCTGCTGCGGTCTTGGTGACTTTTTCTTTGAATCCGGCTTTGAAGGACTCATAAAACGGGTTGGCATTAGCCGCCTGGGCCGCCACCAGCCTGGGCATGCGCGTAATTAGCCCCAGGTCCATCATCAGCTTAAAACCTTTGTAAAGGGCGCTAATGTTGCCCAGGTTGCCCACGGGAATGATGATCCAGTCGGGCACGTCCCAGTCGAACTGGCGCACAATTTCAATGCCGACGGTCTTTTGGCCTTCGATGCGGAGGCTATTCATCGAGTTGGCCAGGTAGATCGAATTGTCTCGGGTGACTTCTTTAACAATTTTCATGCAGCCGTCGAAGTCGGTGTCGAGGGCCAGCACGTGGGCACCATTGGCCACCGGCTGAATCAGCTGCGCCGTGCTGACTTTCCCCGCTGGCAAAAAGATCACCGCTGGAATACCCGCGTAGGCCGCGTAGGCGGCTAAGGCTGCGCTGGTATCCCCCGTGCTGGCGCAGGCCACCGCTTTGACCGGGCTGCCCTGGGCCATCATCTGTTTGACGACGCTGACTAGCACCGTCATGCCGAGATCTTTAAAGCTGGCGGTGTGGCTATTGCCGCAGAGCTTGATCCAAAGGTCGGGAACGCCGAGCTGCTTGCCTAGCCTATCGGCCCAAAACAAGTTGGTGTTGCCCTCAAACATGCTGACTACATTCTCGTCAGCCAGGTCAGGGATGACCCACTCGCGCATGCCCCAAACGCCGCTGCCGTAGGGCCATGCCGTAGAGCTGATGCGGGAGTCGAACAGCTGCTTCCACTGATCGGCGCTGCGCTTTTTGAGTGTTTCCCGTTCGTGGTGCACTTCCAGCAGGCTGCCGCAGGAGGGGCAGGTGTAGATTACGTCAAAGAGCGAGTGCTTGGCAGAACAGCCCGCAATACAGCGAAAATAAACGGTCTGACTATCGTTGTCTAGTTTGGGCGCGACAGCTGACGACATCATGATGGAGGCTGGGTGGATTGATCATCAGTTGTCATTATGCACCGGGTTAGTGGCGTCTTTGTGTGGCGGCGGCCCTGCTTTTTGGCCACAATCAGGGCCATGGCTCTTAAGCTATACCTTTGCCTCCCGTGTTGATGCGCCTGTGAAACGAGTTTTTCGACTATTTCCGCCCCGCCGTCAAACGGCGAAAGAAAAGCAGCTGGCCGACAGCTATACGCGATCGCCGGATGGTCATGTCGTCGTGCGCCTGCAGCTCAGCTCGCCGACGGCGCTACTCATGCCCTTCGAGGGTTTTCCAAAAAACTTTGGGGGCGAGCTCGATGGCCAAAAAGCAACCATCCTCAATCTCAACAAAGACTTTGTCGATTACCTGTTTGGCCGCTTAGCCGAACTGGGCGACGAATCTCTGTTGCTGAACATCAACTTGATGACTGACTTTGACGATCAGCCAGCGCCTCGAAACTCTGCCGCCATCATGCAAACGGCAATTCAGCGCTACTTTTCGCATCTAGAAGAAGTGCGCCGCCAGAATTTGCAAAAACTGGCGGTCGATGCCGTTTTGCTGGGGCTGCTGGGGGCCGGGGCGCTGGGGCTGTCGGTTTTTCTAGACGTTCGCACTGCGACGACCGACTCAGGCATTGGGCTGTTGTTGCTCAGTCAGGGCGTGACCGTGTTTGGCTGGCTAACCCTTTGGGAAGCCCTGGCCAATGTGCTCTGGCACTGGCGACCGCTGTATCAGCAGCTAAAGATGAGTCAGCGGCTGCGGGGTGCGCCGCTAGAACTCACCACCCACCAGACCCTCACGAGTACGGTGCCAAAATGACTCAGGTGATGGCAAAACACGCAGAGACCTTGACCAGGCACAATCTAACTATCAGCCACCCGGTCTGGCGATCGCTATAGCCGCTCAATCAATCCATCAGAGACCAGCATTTTTATGACCTCTTCCGACCTTCGTTTGACTAAAACCGCCGACTCCCAACCCCTGGTTCCGGACGCTCACCTAGACTGGGCCAGCAAAGAAACCATCCTGGCCCGCGCCAAAATTGTAGGTGAACGCCTGTCGCTCAAGACCCTAGACCGAACCGCGCTACTGGCCACCAATCCACTGATCATTCGAGCTGGGGCCACAGGCTGTGCCGTACTGCTGCGGTACGGGGTGATTATCACGTTTGACCTCAGTGCCGACGAGGAAAATGCTCTGCTGGAAACGCTGCGGCTTCATATTGTTGAACCGATCGAGTCCACCATTTCAGAAGAACTGTCAATCGCCTTTCGGCCCGAGGCCAAAGAGCGTTTGGAAGGGAATGTGCTCTGGCTGCAAGATTACAGCGCTGAGCGATTGCAGGTTGTAGCCGAAGCGCTGGGCAAGAGCGTTGTGCTGAACTATTACGAAATCGAGATTGCCGATATCTTTCAATCGATCAAGCCGTTTACCATTGGCACTCAGGGTAAAAACGTGCGATCGCCCAAAGAAGAAGACCTGCTCAACTACATTGGCGGTACGCTGCTGATTCAGCAAAAGATGTTTGGCATTGTAGAAGTAGGTGAAAAGCCCGATCCGGTGTGGGATGATTCGACGCTCGATCGCCTGTATCTGCGGCTTGAAGATGAATATGAGCTGCGGGAGCGACTGGTGATTCTAGAGCAAAAGCTGGCGCTAATTTCTAGAACGGTGGAAACCTCTTTAAATCTTTTGCAGCGCAACAGCAGCCACCGGGTGGAGTGGTACATTACGATTTTGATTGTCGTTGAGATTGGGCTGGCTATCTATGAACTCTTGACGCGATGAACTCTTGACGCGACAGACTTGTGTTCTTTGCTTAGGAGATCTCTGGAAAAGAAGACACCCCGATGTAGATACTGTGTTGTCCGGAGGCTGTCAAGGGACAGCCATGGCCGGTTTCTGAGGTTTCAGCTTTTCGGGATCGTAGAGTTGACCTGAGGACAACACCCCGTAGACGATGCGAATGAGCTTGTG
>JBARVV010000051.1:0-60569 GCA_049646445.1 Nodosilinea sp.
AGTGCAATCCACCGCCTGCCTGCGCCTCTCAGTCCAAACGAGACACTCTAGACTGCCGCATTGAGTTCTCCAAGGTCGTTTCATTCTCATTCTGAGACTGCTACAGAGTTTTCTGCACCACTAAGGGCCATGGGGTATTCTTTCTCGCTGGGGCTGAGTTTTTTGGTTGGGGCCAGCATTCTAAAAACGATGCTGTCGAGCCAGTGGGAAGATATTACCCGTTTGGTCATCATCATCGCTGTGCGAACCGCGCTAAATCTGTTATTAGAGCGCGCAATTCGTAACAGTCAGGTCATCAGCGATGGGGCTGTAGACGTTAGCACCAATGGGCAAGAAGCCGTCTCTGAAACTGCGATCGCAAATCTCTAGAAGCGAGACAGCGTAACGAGATAGCGTAGCGAGGCCAAACGCTCCAACCCCAATCCTACGACGTTAACGACATCGACCAGCAGAGTCTCGTCTGGGTACCCTGGGTAAAGTTATAGGCGATAGCCAGGAAGCCGACGATGTCACCTTCGTTACTGGAGCAGGCTAAGGATGGCGATGCGACGGCGATCGCATCTCTCCTGACCCACGCCCTCAAGCCTAAGAGCATTACCGTGCGGGGCGATCGCCAGAGCTACTGTCTCCAGCTTTGGTTTACAGGCAACCCGGCCCCGCCCCAGGCGGCAACGGTAGCCTACGCCCACCGCGCGATCGCGAAACTGGAGGTCGCGTCCATTGGCATTCTGCAAGTTTATGGCGAGCAAGCGGAGTCGCAGCTACCTGTATGGACGGAAGAAATCGCCCTGCTATCGGCACCTTTATCAGAACCACCAGAGCCACTGCCAGCACCACTAGCGACATCGCTGGTAAAATCTGACCCGAGCTTTTTGCACGACCCAGAGTTTAGCCAGCCGCAGCCCGATCAAAATCAGTCGCCCCAGGTATTTCCAAGCCTTGCTCTAGATGAGTCAGCTCCGGTGGCGCTCGCTCGCGCCTATCAAGAACTGGGGCTAGAGCTAGGGAATTCTCTTGCCCAGGTCGAGGCCGTGTACTTTAAGCGACGGGCAGAACTACTGCGAAAGGGCGATCGCGCTGCACTAGAACCGCTCAAGTGGGCTTTCACCACTCTCAAAACCGATCTAGAACAGCGGGCTACGGTTGAAGACGCGTCTTTCAGCCCTACGCTACAGGAGACAACTACGGTCTCAAGGCCTAGTCTGGTTCGGCGATCTCTGCACTCTCCCCGCCCCGGTCAACCCGATGCCGACGACGACACCGACTTACTGTCGTTTCAAAACCGCTACAGCAACGGGCTGATTTTTCCGGCATTGCTGCTGCTGGGCATGCTGATGAACGCCATGCCCATCGTCAATGCCTTGCTTTGGGGAATAAAGATTTGGATCCATGAGTTTGGTCACGCCACTGTAGCCTGGCTAGCGGGGCGACGAGCGATTCCCCTGCCGATTGGCTGGACGAATGTGGACCCGAGGCGATCGCTGTTCGTCTATCTAAGCATTCTTGTTCTCTTGGGCCTGCTCTACTGGGCCGGGCGGCGAGAGGACAAGCGCTGGCCAGTGGTTTTGGCGATCGCCCTGGCGATCGTGCAGTTTTTTATGACCTGGCTAATCTCTGCCGACACCTTTGACATGCTGCTCTCCTTTGGCGGTGTGGGCGGCGAAATTTACCTGTCAGCCCTGCTGATGGTGAGCTTTTACTTTCCGCTACCCGAATATTTTCGCTGGGACTTTTACCGTTTTCCGGTGGTATTGGCGGCAGCCTTTTGCTTTTGGGGCCAGGTGTGGCTGTGGCAGCAGGTGCCTCGGGGCAAAGCCTCCATCCCCTTTGGCAGCCTGTGGGGCGAGGCCGACCACGGCGACATGAACCAGCTGCTCAACGTTCACGATTGGACGCCAGGGGACATCATTGGCACCTACAGCAGCCTCACTCACCTGTGCCTGCTGGGGATCTTTGCGGTCTACGGCTACACCCTCTTTCGCCAGCACCGCGACTTATTTGTGGCCCTAGGACGCCAGTGGTTGCCCTAATTCACGCCTCTAATGCCTGCTCAAACTCTCGTAGAGCAAGGCTTGAACCCACTTTCCAGGCCCGCTTGATGTAGACCGGCAGCAGGTCTCGAACCGGCATTTTTGGAAAGAGCTGACTGTTTTCTTGCTCCAGATAGCGGCTTGTGACAAAGCGATAAATATTCAGACGGCCCCCTTTATAGATCCACACTTCGGGCACGGCCAAGGGCAGGTAGTCTTCAATGCGAGTGATAGAGGTAAGGTCGGTTTCGAGGGCTAAATCAGGAGGCGGATCAACATCTAAATCCAAGCGGGGTTTTCCCAAGATCGCCTGCCGGTTTTGAATGTAGAAGCAGGCGTCAGGTTCTACGCCCGGTACACCGCTTTTACGCAGGGTCACCACGCCGTAGCCTTGCCAGTCTTGTCCGGTTTTTCGCAGCAGTGTTTTGACCAAATCCGACAGGATATCGGCCTGGTTGCCGTGTTCGGGGAGAGGGGCCATGAGCAGAATGTGGTCGTCTCGAAACCGCACGCGCAGGGCAGCGCGATCGCCCAGTCGATCCAGCAGCGCCTCATATTCAGCAAAAGTCGCTGGAAACTCCAGCCGCGTTCCGGCAGGCAGGTCGAGAATGTCTGGGGTAATGGTTGGTAGCATGAGCCACTCACAATTTTTGATTTTGGCGTGGCAATTTTAGATGGGCGTTTTCACTTCATCCTAGGTGGTCAGAATCAGCGATGCCACTCGGTAATGCCGCCGGGCTTGTCGATCAAGGTAATGCCCTCGGCCTGGAGCCGGTCGCGGATGCGATCGCCCTCGGCAAAGTTCTTTGCCGCTCGCGCTTCCCGCCGCTGGGTCAGCAGCGCATCGATCTCGTCATCCGACAGCCCGCCCGCCATGGATTCCTCAGCGTTTGGCTGGGCTTCTAAGCCTAAAACCTGGGCCAAACAGACCAGGGTTTGCCACTGCTGGCGCAGGGTGGCGCTGTCGGTGTCGGCCTCACCCGTGTGGGTGATCAGGTTGCCCGCCCGGCGCAGGTCTTTGGCTAGGTCAAACAGCACCGCCAGCCCGCCAGCGGTGTTGAAGTCGTCATCCATAGCGGTTTGGAAGGCTTGTACCGGGGCACTGTCGCGATCGATTCGCATCGCGGCAGGGTCGCCAAAGGCCGAATCGTCCACGTCGGCCCAGCCCAGCTTGGCCCCAAACTGGTAGCCAAACAGCAGCCCGTCCTTCACCGTGCCCCAGCTAGTTTGGACGGCAGCGATCGCCTCATCGGTAAAATCCACCGGCTTGCGGTAGCTGCCCTGAAGCGAAAACAGCCGCACCGCCATCGGGTCCGGGGCGTTCGGCCCATCCAGAAAATCGCGAACAGTGGTGAAGTTACCGAGGGATTTCGACATCTTCTCGCCGCCCACATTCACCATGCCGTTGTGCATCCAGTAGCGGGAGAGAGGGTGGCCAGTAGCGGCTTCCGACTGGGCAATCTCGTTTTCGTGGTGGGGGAACACCAGGTCGCTGCCACCTACGTGAATGTCGATGGTGGCCCCGAGGCGTTCGCGAATCATCGCCGAGCACTCGATGTGCCAGCCCGGTCGTCCCGGCCCCCAGGGCGACTCCCAAAAGGGTTCGCCCTCTTTTGCGCCTTTCCACAGGGCGAAGTCGGAGGGATCTTGCTTGATCGAGTCTTCTGCCGCGACCCGACCGCTGGCCCCGGCCTGCATATCGTCGAGTTTGCGGCCCGAGAGCTTGCCGTAGCCGTTAAACTTACGCACCGAGTAGTAAACATCCCCGTTAGCGGGGTAGGCGAAGCCCTTTTCTTCTAGCTCAGCAATCAACCGCTGAATGCCATCCAGCGTCTTTGTCGCGTAGGTATATTCGTCGGCTTCCATGACGTTCAGCCGGGCAATATCCTCCAGATAAGCTTGGGTGTAGCGCCCAGCTACCGTCTGCATGGTGGAGTCTTCTGCTTTGGCCCGGTTGAGAATTTTGTCGTCAATGTCGGTGAAATTTTGCACGTAGTGGACGGAGTAGCCCCGCCACAGCAGGTAGCGCCGCACAATATCCCACACGATGGAGCTGCGGGCGTGGCCCAGGTGCGAGTAGTTGTACACCGTGACGCCGCAGCAGTACATGCTCACTCGGCCTGGCTCTAGAGTTTCGAGGGGTTCTTTTTGGCGGGTCAGGGTGTTGTAGAGAACGACGCTCATGGTGAGGGTAGGCAACAGCGCAAAGTGCCCATTATACAAGGACGCTAACAGAATGATTCAACCCTGAAACCGGACGCGGCGCAATGACTGCGCAAGGGAGACCTGCGTCAAAAGATTGAAAGCACAGCGTTGAATGCAGCTCACAAGTCCGTAAGCCCGTGTCCATAATTAATGAAGCTAATTGCTCACGTCCTCACTAACTCAAACCGACTATGTCACTGGCTCCCACCCTCGATGCAGCTGATCTGGAGGCCTATTTTCAACGCATTGGCTACGAAGCTGTCGGCGAGGCCGATCGCGCTCCTACCCTAGCCATCTTGCAAGGCATTCACCAGCGTCATCCCCAGGCGATCGCCTTCGAAAACCTCAGCTCGTTTTTGGGCCAGCCGGTCGAGCTAGACTTGCCCTCGCTGGTGCAAAAGCTGGTCTACAGCGATCGCGGCGGCTACTGCTTTGAGCAAAACGGACTGCTGCGATCGGTGCTCACGACGCTGGGGTTTCAGGTAACGGGGCTGGGCGCGCGAGTGCTGTGGCAATTGCCCCCCGATACCCTCACCCCCCGCAGCCACATGGTGCTGCTGCTGGATCTAGAGGGCGAACCCTACATTGCCGACGTGGGCTTTGGCGGGCTAACCCTAACGGCTCCGCTGCGGCTAGTTCCCGACCTAGTGCAAGCGACCCCCCACGAACAGTTTCGTCTGATTCAATCCGAGGAATTCTGGATTCTACAGGCGCAGATTGGCCAGGACTGGAAACCTCTATACCAGTTCGATTTGCAGGCCCAGCACCCCTGCGACTATGGGGTGAGCAACTGGCATGTTTCCACCCATCCCAGCTCGCTGTTTGTCAATAATTTGATTGCGGCCCGAGTCGATCGCGATTCCCATCTCGGGGGGCTTCGCCAACGCCGCTACGGCCTGCGAAATACTGAACTGGCCACTCATTTCTGGTCAGGAACAACTGAAAAGCGCAAAATTGCCGATGCCGCTGAGCTAGAAACAGTGCTGACCGATATTTTTAAGCTCAAGCTGCCCGAAAAAAGTGATTTTAGCCGTCTGTTTTCGCGCTAGACCTATCGACGGAGGCTTGGTTTGACCCTGGTCAACCTGTAGACTCAACCATGTAGAATTTAAGCATTTAGGAGCCATGGTTAGTCGATCCAGCCTGTGTCGGATATTTGTAGCCACGCTAATGATGCTAACCCTTTGCTTTGGCTGGGTCAGCCCGGCCCAAGCTACTAGCTACGATCGCCAAAACCTGAGAATGAGCGACTGGTCTAACCAGGACCTGCGCGGCAACGACTACACCCGCGCCGATATGGCCGACGCCGACATGAGCCACACTAACCTGCGCGGCGTGCGCCTGTTTGATACCACCCTGGCCCGTGCCAACATGGAGGGAGCCGACCTGAGCGGAGCCACCCTAGATGGTGCCCGCTTCTATCAGGCCAACCTGACCAACGCCATTCTTGAAGGGGCCTATGCCTTTGGCACCGACTTTCGTGAGGTCACCATTGATGGCGCTGACTTTACCGACGTGCTGCTCGACCCCAAGGTCAACAAAATGCTTTGCACCGTGGCCAAGGGAACCAATCCTGTAACCGGGCGAGAAACGCGCGCTACGCTATACTGCCCTTAAAGCAAAGCCCCCGCTAGAGTTCTCCAGCGGGGGCTTTAGGTTAGTGATTCAAGCTAGTGATTCAAGCGCTAGCTAGCGGTGGCACCGCCACGGCTGTAGGTCGCCCAAAAGCTGGGGTGAACCTTGCCTTGAATGTGGTTCCAGGAGAGAGCCACTCCCTCAGGTAAACCGGCTTCGGTAGCCAGACGGGTCAGCATTGACTGCTGACGCTGCTTCACTAAGCGATGACGGTTCATCATGCTCATGCGGGCTCTGTCTTCGGTGTTGGATGTAGTCGCCACAGCGGGCGCTGCGGGGGCCTCTACGGGAGCCGTTTCAACTATTTCAACGACAGGAGCAGCTATCTCAGGGTTGCCGGCTTGGTAAGCCACGCCGCGATAGACTAGGTCTAGGGTGGGCTGCTGAACCGGAGCTTTTTTGACGGTGCGGAACCGAATATCTACACCGCGAAACTTGCCACCTTCATCGGTTGCATTGGTTTCAACGGCGGGGGGGGTGTAGTCATAGCTAACACCGCGATAGGTGAGTTTCATGGGGTCGCCTCCAAAAGATCAAGGGTTTGATCAGAACATTGGGGCGCGTTCCTTCGGGGGGTAATTAACCCCTACTTCCGTCTCACTTTATCACTGGAAAAAGCGAGATGAACGAATTTCTGATTACTTCTGTATAGTAGACTACGATTTAGGGTTTTGTCAAGGAAGTTTCGACTATGTAGTTATTGTTACAGAAGTTATGAGTTTGCTTCCTGCTGTGGTCGAGCAAGCAGGGGAAGCTGGGAGAAAGTTTGCCATATTTGGCCGTCATGACGGAGCAACGTGAGGGTTTGGGCGACAAAATCGGCGGCAAAGGGGCGGTGCTGAAACTCTGCCCAGGCCAAGCGAAAGGCAGCAGGGGTAAGGTCACGGAAGCCAACGGTGACGTGGGGAGTAAACAAGCGGGTTTTACCGACGCGATCTACTATGCCGCAAGTTTCTTCTAGGTAGGCTGCGATCGCAGGCTGTACCGCCATCAGCTGCGCCGTCTGCACCACGTCAATATAAATCACCCGAGGAGGCACAAAAGCACTGTAGCCCGCTAGCCGAATGGGCACAGCGGGCTGGGTGCGAGCAAAGGCCTCTAGGTGGTGCTCTAATTTATTTGCCTCAGCCAATGGCCACTGGAAGGGCGGCTGCAGGGTAATGTGAGGCGGCGACTTAAGGGCAGCTTTGCTGCCAAACCGCTGCCAAATATCCTGCTTGATAGCCGTAATTTCATCCTGTAACGCCTGAGGCGGCAGCAGAGCCACAAAAAAGCGAGCAGAACCTGAGTTCCTTAGGTTCATAGATTATCCCTCGCGGTACCAAGAATAAAGCTCCTCCACCTATCCACCCATACGCTTTATTAGGGCCAGCGATCGCGGCGATCGCGCTCATAAAAGCTCAGCCGCGCGTAGCCCAGAAAGGTCGGCTCCGCTGTATCGCCCACCGGGTAAGCATTGGCCCCAAACAGATATACCCCACCAAAGCGCGGATTGCGGACGGGCCGCAGCACGAGCGTAACAGGTACCCCAGGCTCAACCGGTGGGTCAAAAGCAATGGTGAGCGACCTGGCGTCGCGGTCTTCGCTCACCTCGCCCAGAGGCAGAGGCACGCGCCCCTCAGGGGTGTTGGCAAAGGCTTCGGTAGCGCTGAGGCGATACCGAAAAATTGGGTCGTAACCCTCATTTAGCCTGACCACTACCCGGTCCAGCGGTTCGACGGCAGCAGCGGGGAAGTCGAAGGTGAGGTAGTAGGTCACGTTACCTGCGCTGACCAGGTTGCGGGTGGCGTAGCTATCGGTCAGGCGGGGAGGGTAGGAAAAACCGACCGTGCCGTCGGAGTACTGAATGGCTGGCGCAGGAGCCAAAAATCCCCCGGCATTGCCCAGAGTCAGCACAGCGCCCATCAGGGCAATGCCCACAGGCCGCAAAAAAAGAGATTTAGGCATGGCGAGACCTACGCAATACAGTGTCTCAGATTAAGCATAGCGAGCTGCCTAAATGGGCTAAGACTCTTTAAAGTCTAGCGCCGTCTACCCGAGATAGACGGCGCTAGCGGCGGGGGTTGAGATGCCCAATCCCCTTAATTGTCAAACAGGTCGAGCTGTAGTTCTGGCTTCACCCGCATGATCACCAGGGTCATATCGTCGTCGTTGCTGCGATCGCCGCCAATGAAGCGATCGAGCAGGTCAAAGGTGTAGTCTAAAATTGCCTCCGCCGAGGTGCAGTTGCGGCAGGCCCACTGCAGGGCACGCTCCAGGTTTTCTTCCTCAAAGCGATCGCCGCGAGGGTTAGCGGCCTCGGTAAACCCATCGGTGTAAAACACCACCGTGTCGCCCGGCTGAAGCTGCACCTCCGCCTCACAGTACTGGGTGTTCATATCTAGCCCCAGCAGCATGCCGGGGGTATCTAGACGAGTGATCGTATTGGTAGCCGCCTGCCACAGCAGCGGCGGGTTGTGGGCAGCATTGCCGTAGGCCAAGCACCGGGTTTTGGGGTTGTACTCGGCATAGAACAGCGTCACAAAGCGATTAGAGCTTTCCAAATCGCTGTGCATAACGAAATTTAAATCTTGCAAAATGCGGGCCGGAGAGTGCCCATTGAGCACCTCCGTCCGCAGCATGCCCCGCATCATAGTCATGATTAACCCAGCCGGCACGCCTTTACCCATCACATCGCCAATGGCAAAGCTCCAGGGGGCTGCCGCCGTCTGCTGCGAATCGGTCTGGCGCAGCTGATCAAAGGTAGTCGGAATAAAGTCGTAATAGTCGCCCCCTACCCGGTGGGCAGTTCGGCATTTAGCCGCCAAATCCATCCCCTGAATGGCGGGGCACTCGCGGGGCAGTAATTGCAGCTGAATTTCGGCCCCAATTTCGAGCTCGCGATCAAGACGCTCTTTTTTGCGCACCGCCGCCGTTAGCTCATTGTTTTCGATCGCCACCGAAGTTTGGTCGGCCACCAGGCGCACCAGCTTTTGGCGGGTTTCTGTCCAGGCGTAGTCGGGGTCGCGGCTAAACACGTACAGCCGCCCTCGCTCCACGTTTTGCACAATAATGGCAGTACCAAACAGCTGAAATTCATCGCCCAGGTAGCGGTTTACCTGGCGATCGAGAGCCAGCATCGCGTTGCGCGCCATCGACATCATGCTGCTCTCAGGAGCTGCCTGAAAGCTGGCCGTCACCTGACGGGTTGCCGCTTCCAGGGCCGATCGCACATCCTGACACTGGTCTTCGCTCTGGCAGTGCAGCCGCTCTAGACGCACCTGCCCATCGGCGCGAAACAGCACTAGAGCACCACCGCTGGCATCGGTCACCCGACTAGCAATCATAGGAATCAGCTCTAAGAACTGGTTCAGGTTGTTAAGGCTGCGCAAGGCAAACCCTAGCGAGCTGAGCAAATCTTGAATTTTGTACTGTTCACGCTGTAGTCGAGCTACCAGTTCCTTTAGAGCAAAGACTGGTGGCGTATCGGGCAAAGCACTACTGCTAGCGCTCTCAAATGACGGTGATGGCCCTGATGGCATGGGAAAAGCTGTCATGGACGACCTGGGCAAAACGCTTGCATGAAATTCAGCGAACGAAACGACCAACTAAATATAGGGGCTAAATGAAAATTTGGTACAGGTGATTAATTGTGACCGTAAAAAATCCCTATTTTTGGCGGTATACAGCGACTTTTGCAAAGGTACCTCTAGCAGTAGCACCAGGGGATAGCCCATAGTAGCGCACAAATTGAAGGCAAAGGATAGCATTCCCCACAGGTCTTAACCACCTCTGGAGGAGGAGAAGATTTAGCATTTTTTTAGGCAGCAAGGGGGAGGAGTGAACGAGTGGATGAAGGAGGTAAGGGATGGGGGGATAAAGTGACGGGAGTAGGTTTGTGTATGGCTTTGGAACAAGGCTGTGCCAATGCGTCAACAACTTCAGAGGGGAACGGCAAAGACGAAGGCGGCTTAAGGGGAGGCTGGGCGCGATGCCTAGGATAACCACCAGGCTTGGCAGAGGGTCAATACTTCCGCCTGGCTGTAGCAAACCACTGGATAGTCGATCTGAGGCCGACTCAATACAAATAAAGGAATGCCTAACTGCTCGGCGATGGCTCGTTTGGTGTCTTCACCACCGGGCGCGCCAGAGGCTTTGGTAATCACCCGGGTAATGCGCCACTGCTGCCAGAGCGCTTTCTCTAGCTCTACGCTGATTGGGGGACGCAGAGCAATTAGGCGTTTGGGGGCAAATCCGGCCTTCAGGGCTGCCTCTAGAGCCACAGCTGAGGGCAGAATGCGGGCAAACAGCGTGGCCTGGGTCTGCCAGGGAGCAAAATGCTGTAGCCAGCGATAGCCAAGAGTCAGCAATACTCGTTCTCCGCTCAAAACTTCTGGAGTTAAAATCGCCTCTAGCCCTGAAACAGAATGAATGAATTCAGGCGCAGACGATTGCTCTAGGGCCAAACGCTCGTAGCGCCAGTAGGGAATGTTGAGGGCCTGGGCGGCTGCGATCGCCCCCTTTGAAATCTCCACCGCAAATGGGTGAGACGCATCTAACACCGCCCCTACTCCCCACGCTCTTATAAATGTCTCTAGTTCCGCAGCATCTAGACTCCCTACCCATACAGTCAGGTCAGGGCTGATTGGATAGCTCCGCCGCGCCGCCTCAGTCGTCACCGTCACCAGGCAGGGAATCTGGAGCGCCGCTAGCGCCGATGCTAGCCGCACCGCCTCTCCCGTTCCCCCAATGATCCACAGCACCCCGTCCTGCTCCCCCACAAAATCCCAATCCCATTAAATCCATTCCCTCATCTTCCCCACCAACTCACTCATCCACCCACCCACTCCCACCCCACTCTCTGCTACCCTTTCCCTCATCCCCTGCCGCCTCTGGCCATGAACCAACTGCTGCTGATTCCTATTGTTGCCTTTGCCAAACTGCTGACCCTAGCCCTGCGGGTATCGGGTCGGGGGTCGGGTACTGCCCTGCCGGGTTATTTGGTGGGGCGCTACTTTCCCTTTGTCTTAGAAGCGCTGATTAGCCAGATTCCCACCGTGGTGGCGATTACCGGCACCAACGGCAAAACCACCAGCCAGACCATGCTTAGCGCCATGATTAGCCAGGTGCCAGGGGTTAAGGTACTGCGCAACAAGGCTGGAGCCAATCTCAGCCAGGGCATTTTGTCAGAACTACTGAAGCAGAGCAACGCCCTGGGCCAGCTCGATTTTACCCACGCTGTGCTGGAGGTAGAGGAGGCCACCCTACCTCGAATCGCTACTTTGCTTCAGCCCAGCATTATCGCCGTTACCAATCTCTACCGCGACCAGCTTGACGCCTACGGCGAGATCGATCGCACCGAAAAGCTAATTCGCGACGGCATCGCCCAGTGCCCCACCGCTGCCGTGGTGGTCAACGGCGACGACCCTCGTACCGCCAGACTTACTCAAGGGTCGGGCAACGCCACCTATTTCGTGTCGCTGGCCCCCGAATACGCCCGGTTTTTACCCTACGAGGGCAAGCTCAACCCGCGCGACGTCAACGGTCAGGGATTGGAAGCAACCCAAATTCACATCAACGAAGACTTGACCACCGACTTTGCCATCCAAGGGCAAATGAATGGCGGTGCCGTGCAGATTCCCCACGCTAGAACCGTCTCGCCGGGGTTCTTTCATGTCTATAACGCTTTGACTGCGATCGCGATCGCCAACCTGCTTGGGGTCGATGGCGATACCGCTGTTGCCGGACTCAAAACCTTTAAACCCGCCTTTGGTCGAGGCGAAATTTTGGAGCAGCAGCAGGGCAGCAAACAGGTCAACTACCGCCTGCTTTTGGTCAAAAATCCGGCTAGCTTTAGCCTCAGCCTGGAACTGCTGCGCAATGTTGATGGCCTCAAGCTCATTTTGGCCATCAACGACAACACCGCCGACGGCAAAGACGTTTCCTGGCTGTGGGATAGCGAACTGGAGCGGCTTAACCAAGCCAAGCTTGACTGGATTCTCTGCACCGGCATTCGCGCTAAGGATATGGCCGTACGGCTCAAATACGCCCTCGATACCCCCCCTGGCCCCATTCCAGCCGCAGAATCTATCCGCCAGGCCATTGATCTATCCTTTGAGAAAGCTCACTCCGGCGACACGGTGTTTGTGCTGCCCACCTACACCGCCATGCTGGAATTTCGCAAGCTGATGGGCAAAACCCTCGATATCGTTTAACTCCCCCACCTCCCCGCTCACCCCTCACCCCTCACCCCATGCCCTACTCCCTCACCCTCACCCATCTCTACCCCGATCACCTCAACCTCTACGGCGACACTGGCAACCTGATTGTGCTGCGTCGCCGCTGCCAGTGGATGGGCATTGACTGCACCGTAAACGCTTTGTCGATGGGGGAAGTGGCCCAGGCGGGCAGCACCGATCTCTACTTTATGGGCGGTGGGCAAGACACTGACCAGGTCGCTGTTGTCAACGACTTCCATCAGCTTAAGTACGACGCCATTCGAGCCGATACCGAGGCCGGCGTTGTATTTTTGGGCGTGTGCGGCGGCTACCAGCTAATGGGCAACACCTTTTTAATGGGCAATGGTGAAGAAACTCGCGGTTTGGGCATTATCAACGTCAACACCCGCGCCCCCGGTACCGAGGTCAAGCAGCGGTGCATTGGCAACTTAGTTGCTGAGCTTACCCCCGCCACCTATACCGACATGCAGAAGCTGTACGCGCCCTCCCGAGACATTCCCAAGACGCTGGTAGGGTTTGAAAACCACTCGGGGCAAACCTACCTCGGCGACAACGTCGAACCCCTAGCTACCACAATCGCCGGATTTGGCAACAACGCCGCCGCCGAGCACGAGGGGGCGCGCTACAAAAATGTGTTTGGCAGCTATATGCACGGCTCACTCCTGCCCAAAAATCCTCATTTTGCTGACTACCTAATTGGGCTGGCCCTGCGCCGCCGGTACCCGGAGGACTCCATTACCCTGCCGGCCCTACCCGACACCGAAGAATGGGCGGCTCACACCTATGCCGTGCAGCGCTACGGCTAAGGCAGTAAACCGATGAAGGCCATCCCGAAGGTACTGGTAGGGCAGCGATCGCTCAAAAACCCCTGGCTAGCCGTCAACTTATCGGCGGCACTCCCAGGCGTGGGGCAAATGTACGACGGCGCGATCGCCCGTGGCCTGATCATTGCCGTAGCCCACGGCGGGCTTTTTGCCTTTATTCTCTGGTCAATCTTTGCGGCACAGGGCAATACCCTGAGGGGGCTGATGTCCCTATTCCCCTTGCTCAGTCTCTATCTATTTAACCTGTGGGATAGCCATCATGCCGCTAAACGCGGCATTACCCTCGACGAGTTTAGCCCCCTGCGCTATCAATCCAGCGACCCCTGGTATCCGGTTTTTCTCTCCCAAGTGCTGCCGGGGCTGGGGCATCTGTTTTTGCAAAAGGCTGCGATCGGGGGCACGCTCCTAATTTTAGGGATTTTAACGGCCTACCTAGCCAATTTTACCCCGGCTTTACTACCGCTTACACCCGTTATTTGGGCCGTAGGCTGCGGGCTGGCCTACCGCGCCGCCCCCGCTCGAAAGCGCCAGTGGGCCTGGCTGAGTCTGCTCCTCGCGGCAGTCATTGTCACTCGATTTGCGATTAGCTCCATACCCTTTATCGTGCCGCAGCAGGTGGTGCAGTGCATTGTGCCCAGCGAGTCGATGCTGCCTACTCTAGAGGTGCGCGATCGCATTTTTGTGCGTCCCCGCCCGTTAGATTATCCCCTCGTGGTGGGTGACATAATCGTCTTTTCCAATCCCGAGCGCACACCCATTGAGCAAGCCGGAGAACTCTACAACCTCATGGTCAAGCGAGTCATTGCCCTGCCGGGACAGCGGGTCGAGATTCGCCTAGGGCAGGTGTGGGTTAACGGCAACCCCCTCGCTGAACCGTACCGCCCAGAGCCCATCCTTTACAGATGGGGGCCTGAAACCGTGCCCGACGGGCATCTGTTTGTGCTGGGTGACAACCGCAATAAAAGCCGTGACTCCCACGTGTGGGGGGTTCTACCCCGCTCCCACGTGGTGGGCAACGCCTATAAAATTTACTGGCCGCCTCAGCGAGTACAGTCCCTGCTTTGACTACGGTTATTCCGTCAGCAGCTAGTTCCTTCACCACAACTTCAAACAGCTAGACCAGTCTTCCGCAGAAGCCTTTGCAGGCCAATCCTGCTTTTTTCAGTTTATCTGGATCGCGCGAATCATATTTATAGGGTTTTCACATACAGACTATTTGACTTTATCCATTGCTCACAACGATAGTCCAGGTCAGGGCTAAGCTAACCACTAGGTGAATTCAAGCAGGAATATAACCGGATTGCTTTGCCCGCCAGCTGAAAAGTGCCTCAGACTGAGACACTTTTCAGCCTGAGGCACGTTACTTACGTTCTGGCCGACTTTCAGCAGCTCTACAGTAGTCAACTTCATAATTAAGTTAAAAGCGTGTTAATGAAGCTAAATATAGTGAGTGATTTATAAGGATTTGACATAAACTACGGTTAAGAATACTGAAATCAAAAAGCTGCCTACTCTTTTTGTTTCTCCAGCCTTGCAATCGCACCAAACAGAAATAAGCATAAACGTGGCTTATACGTCTAAACCATTTTTTGACTTTTCTGTCGGTGGTTTTTTGATTACCTAAACTCCATGCTCAACTAGTGTGGTTGAAAAGTTTTCTATTGGCATGAGCATAGTTAACTCAATGTGACATTACGCCTGTCTATTGACTGAACCCGGGTTGGGCGATTAAGTTTATCTTACGCGAGTTAGGATAATCGGCTTAAGACAAGTTGGAACTCTTGGTTTTATTATTTTCTTAGAGGATTTATGAAAGCAGTTATATTAGCTGGTGGTCTAGGTACTCGCTTAAGTGAAGAAACCAGTATTAAGCCTAAGCCTATGGTCGAAGTTGGGGGCTACCCCATCCTCTGGCACATTATGAAAATTTATTCTGCTCACGGTATCAACGACTTTGTTGTTTGCTGTGGCTACAAAGGGTACGTGATCAAAGAGTACTTTGCCAACTACTTTTTGCACATGTCAGATGTGACCTTTGATCTGCGCTACAACCAGATGAATGTTCACACGGGCAATGCTGAACCCTGGAAAGTTACGCTGGTAGATACTGGCGCATCCACAATGACCGCTGGCCGTCTCAAGCGCGTGCGTGAACACATTGGCACCGAAACCTTCTGTCTTACCTATGGCGACGGCGTCAGCGATGTCAATGTCACTGAGCTGATCAAGTTTCACCAAAGTCAGAATGGCCTAGCCACCCTAACGGCTGTACAGCCACCGGGGCGCTTTGGGGCGATCGCCCTGCACGAAGGACAAACCAAAATTGAGTCATTTCAAGAAAAGCCCGAAGGCGACGGTGCCTGGATTAACGGCGGCTACTTTGTGCTAGAACCTCAGGTGGTTGACTTCATTGAGGGCGATGACACGATATGGGAGCAGCAGCCTCTAACTAAACTGGCCCAGATGGGTCAGCTTTCTGCATTTAAGCATGCTGGCTTTTGGCAGCCGATGGATACTCTGCGCGACAGAAATAAGCTGGAAGACCTATGGACATCGAACCAGGCACCGTGGAAAGTCTGGTAATCGTGCTCTATTGTGAACCCCTGTTGGGCACTTAAAGACTAATTTGCAGTCAATTTTGGGATTTAAATCCCCATACATGGAGAACCACCATGATTTTTGAGGAAGTTCCCCTGCGCGGAGCCTTCACAGTTTCTCTAGATCAGCGCAAAGACGATCGCGGTTTTTTCTCCCGCGCCTATTGCACCCAAGAGTTTGAAGACCATGGCCTCAAGCCGGTCGGTATTCAATGCAACCTGGCTTCAAATTATCTCAAGGGAACGCTGCGGGGGTTGCACTATCAGGTGCCCCCGGCAGCTGAGGCTAAGTTTTTTCGCTGTATCCAAGGTGCCAACTACCACGTCATTGTGGATATGAGGCCAGACTCTCCTACCTATTTGAACCATTTCGGGGTTGAATTATCTGCGGAGAACCGACTGGGACTCTACGTGCCAGAGCTATTTGCCCACGGCTACCAAGCCCTAACAGACGGCTCAGAAGCGTTCTATATGGTCAGTGAATACTACACGCCTGGCTGTGAGCGCGGGCTGCGCTATGACGACCCCGCGTTGAATATTCGCTGGCCCTTGCCAGCGTCAACTATCTCCGACAAAGATACTGCTTGGCCACTGCTGCCCGGTGTACTCACTATTTAACCAGAGGTCTTTTCTATGATCATTGTTGATACAGCGCTAAAAGCACGCCACGAAGCGGGTAACCCAGTGCGCGTCGGCCTCTTGGGGGCTGGGTTTATGGGGCGCGGGGTGATTAACCAAATTGTCAATTACACCCCTGGTATGGTTCTAACGGCGATCGCTAACCGCACCGTCAGCGCTGCGGTAGAGGCCTACTCCAAATTCGGCGTTGACAAGGTCAAAGTCGTTTCCACCCTTGGCGAGATGGAAGATGCCATTGCCGATGGCTACTCGGTCGTTACCGACGACCCAACGCTGCTCTGTCAGTCAGAGAACATTGACGTGCTAATTGAGGCTACCGGTCACGTCGAGTATGGCGCTCGGGTTACCCTGGCGGCGATCGAGCACAAAAAACCTATGGTGCTCATGAATGCCGAACTCGACGGCACCGTTGGTCCCATTCTTAAGGTCTACGCCGACCGGGCTGGAGTCATCGTTACCGGCTGCGATGGCGACCAGCCGGGGGTGCAGCTCAACCTCTACCGCTTTGTCAAGAGTATCGGCCTCAACCCCCTACTTTGCGGCAACATCAAAGGCCTGCAAGATCGCTACCGCAACCCCACCACCCAGGAGAGCTTCGCCAAGCAGTGGGGCCAAACCGCCCATATGGTGACCAGCTTTGCCGATGGCACCAAGATTTCCTTCGAGCAGGCCATCGTTGCCAATGCTACTGGCATGAAAGTAGCCCAGCGCGGCATGCTGGGCTACCACTCTAAAGGCCACGTCGACGACATGCTCGATCTCTATGACATCGATCAGCTCAAGTCCCTCGGAGGCATCGTTGACTACGTGGTCGGGCCTAAGCCCAGCCCTGGTGTATTTGTCTATGCCACCTGCAACGAGCCGACCCAGGCCCACTACCTCAACTACGGCAAGCTTGGGGAAGGCCCGCTCTACAGTTTCTATGTGCCCTATCACCTGACGGTCTTTGAAGTGCCGCTATCGGCAGCTCGGGTCGCCCTACTAAATGATGTCATCATCGCGCCGCTGGGAGCCCAAGTCGTAGACGTCGTCACTACTGCCAAAATCGATCTTCAGGCTGGTCAAACCCTGGATGGCTTAGGCGGTTACCACACCTACGGGCAGTGCGAAAACGCCGATATTGTCAACCAAGACAATCTTCTACCTATGGGCTTAGCCGAGGGCTGTCGCCTCAAGCATCCGGTCGCAAAAGACCACGTACTGACCTACGACGATGTAGAAATACCCGCCGACAGCGTTGCCCATCGACTACGAGCTGAACAAAATGCCTACTTTGCCAAGTCTAAGGTGGCCGCAGCAGTCTAACCGGGTGCAGTGACAGTCTTCAGCGGAGTTTTTGGTTTTTACCTATGCTCAAAGAACCAGGCGGCTGGGCTAGGGCACCTAGTTGGGGTGCCCCCCAGCCCATGACTCATCCAGCCCAGCCCTAATTTATATAAGGAAAATGTAATGGTTCAAGCACCGAGTCTAGCCTCTCTAAATACAGCGGAAGACGTTATCCAGGCTGACCTAACCTATATCTGCAATCATCTATCGGAAGAATTTGCCACTCTGTCTGGCAAAAATCTATTGATTACTGGCGGTGCGGGATTCCTAGGCTACTATCTGGTGCAGTCTGTACTGCACTGGAACAAAGTCAACTCTACTGCTCAGCCCATTCACCTAACCATTTACGACAACTACATTCGGGGTATACCCGAATGGCTGACCAACATTTCGGGCGATCCCCACCTGGAACTGATCAAGCACGACATTACTAACCCTCTGCCCGAGACCATCGGCGATTTTCAGTTCATTATTCACGCCGCCTCGATCGCATCACCGATCTTTTACCGCAAGTATCCGATCGAGACCATGGATGCGAACGTCAACGGACTGCGCTACCTGCTGGAGTACTGTCTAAAACAAAAAGCTAAAGGCAACCCCGTAGAAGGGTTCTTGTTCTACTCCACCAGCGAAATCTACGGCGACCCCAGCCCAGAGAATATCCCCACGCCCGAAACCTATCGGGGCAACGTGTCGTGCACTGGGCCTCGGGCCTGCTACGACGAGTCGAAGCGCTATGGCGAAACCCTGTGCGTCAACTTTGCCATGCAGCACGATCTACCGATTAAGACGGCTCGCCCCTTCAACAACTACGGGCCTGGCCTAAAAATTACCGATCGCCGGGTGCTGCCCGACTTCGCCCGCGACATCTTCAACGGCCGTGACATTGTCATGCTCTCCGATGGTGCCCCCACCCGCACCTTCTGCTACATCGCCGATTCGATCGTGGGCTACTACAAAATCCTGGTGAAAGGTCACCCTGGCGAAGCCTACAACATCGGCGTCGAAACTCCCGAAATCTCGATGGCCAACCTGGCCGAGCGGGTGGTGAGCCTGAGCCACGACCTGTTTGACTATGGCGGTAAAGTTGTGCGCCAGACCAGCTCCGACCAAGACTACCTGGTGGATAACCCCAACCGTCGCTGCCCCATCATCGACAAGGCCCGTGACCACCTGGGTTATGACCCCAGCATCACTATTGACGAAGGGCTAAAGCGCACCATGGTTTGGTATTCCGGCAATCGCGAAGCAGAGGACGCATAAATGAAAATATCTGTGGTTGGAACGGGCTACGTTGGCCTCGTGTCGGGTACCTGCCTGGCCGAAAAAGGTCATGATGTGGTCTGCGTAGACATTGACCAAGCTAAGGTTGATCAGATCAACCAGGGCATTCCGCCCATCTATGAGGCCGGCTTAGAGGACATGCTCAAGGCCAATGTGGGCACCCGGCTGCGGGCTACCACCGATCTGCGTACGGCGGTGATGGAGTCTCAAATCTCACTGATTGCGGTGGGTACCCCGTTTCGGGGCGACGAGATCGACCTGAGATTCATTGAGACGGTAGCCCGTCAGATTGGCGAAGTGCTGAAAGATAAGGCCGATTACCACGTTGTGGTAGTCAAGAGCACCGTTGTGCCCGGCACCACCGATGAAGTTGTGCTCTCCATTTTGGAAGAGGCCTCTGGTAAAAAGGCCGGGGCTGACTTTGGCGTCGGCATGAACCCCGAATTTCTGAAGGAAGGCGAGGCGATTCCTGACTTCATGCACCCCGATCGCATTGTGCTCGGCGGCATTGACGATCGCAGCCTGGCCGTCCTGCGGGAGATGTACAGCGTGTTTGAGGGGGTTGATCAACTCGAAACCAACTGCAAGACAGCCGAGATGATCAAGTACACCGCCAACTCTCTACTGGCCACCATGATTTCCTTTGCCAATGAAATCGGCAACCTCTGCGCCGCCGTTGGTGGCATAGACGTGATGGAAGTGACCAAAGGGGTACACCTCGACAAGCGCTTGACCCCAATTCTGCCCAGTGGTGAGCGCATCGTTCCCACCTTCACCACCTATATTGAGGCGGGCTGCGGCTTTGGCGGCAGCTGCTTCCCTAAAGACGTGAAGGCGCTCAACGCCTACGGGGCAAAGAAGGGCATGCCCATGCAGCTGCTAAATGCCGTCATTGACGTCAACGCTGTGCAGTACAAGCAGGTGATGACTCGCCTCGCTAAGCACTTCCCCAGCCTGGATGCGGTGCGGGTAGCGGTTTTGGGATTGGCTTTTAAGCCCGGCACCGACGACATGCGCGAGTCACCCGCCATCCCCATCGTGCAGGAGCTGCTGGCGGGGTCGGCCAAGGTGAAAGCCTTTGACCCAGTAGCTACCCACGAAGCCCAGAAGACCTTTGAAAACCAGCCGATTCAGTACTGCGACACCCTAGCCGAAACGGTTCAGGATGTGGATGTAGTGCTGCTGCTCACCCGCTGGAACGATTTCAAAGCCCTGCCGGAACTGCTGCAGGGGGTTGCCAACCCGCCTCTGGTGATTGACGGTCGCCGCATGCTCGATAAGAACGCCTTTGCCCGCTACGAGGGGATTGGTCTCTAGAGTTCAGGCCCGGTTCTCTAGGAGAACCGGGCCTAAACCGCAGTTTTCGTAGCCCCAGTGGGCATTACAGGTACCGGGTCAGGTTGACTCGGTACCGTTCTTTTTTGGTGACGGCGATGTCGCCAATTTCAAGTCTTCCCTTGCTTCGAATAGCCACCAAATCCCCAGTCGATAGGGTGTGGCTGGCCTGAGTGATTGGTTTCCAGTTCACTCGCACATCGCCGCTATTGATTAAATCGGCCATTTTGCTGCGCGACATGCCAAACCCAGCCGAGGCTACGGCGTCGAGGCGCAGAGAGGCTTCTACCGTAGTGAGATCTTTCTTCTGGGGCGGACGCACCCGCAGCTGATCCCACTCTAGAGATTGAGTTTTAACCGGAACAGAGCGAACCTGGCTCAGCGCCTGGGCCAAAAAT
Source organism: Nodosilinea sp. (assembly GCA_049646445.1). Taxonomy (GTDB): domain Bacteria; phylum Cyanobacteriota; class Cyanobacteriia; order Phormidesmidales; family Phormidesmidaceae; genus Nodosilinea. Next base: position 20,492 of record JBARVV010000051.1, read on the forward strand.
TCTGCCTGTTCTGGTACGACGATCGCCTGGGCACCGCGCTCGCCGAGCACGATAATGTCGCCTACCTTGCTTCGATCTAGGCCCGTGCCCAGCAGCGCCCCCAAAAAATCTTGGTGGTTGGCGGGGTCGAACATAAAGTTGCCGCCGATGGTCAGCAATGATAGGGGGATCTGGCTTTGATCGAGGGGAATATCGGTGCGGGCGATCGCCAGCCGCTGCCGCTCAGCCTGGGGATAACCACCCCAGGCAAGGCTGTGCACATCGGTGAGGCGCTGCAGCAGCGCCTGGGCCTCAGCCTGCTCCGGGGGCGACAAAAAGTCGGTCACAACAATATCCCAGGTTTTAATCGCCTGGTCGGCCTGGTCTAGAACATGGGCCAGGCGATCGGGGTTTTCGGCTGATTTGAGTAGGTCATCCTTGGGCAGCATGGGCAGCGGTTAGTAAAATAGCTGGCTCCAGTGGCCGAAGTCGTCTTCAACTATCTTCAGGTCACTGGAGCCGTGTCTGACTTTACATTACCGAGTTGCAGCCCCAATGGCATATCCCCGAAACTAGGGTTTTGGGAATATGCAGGATTGACGGATATTGCGCGCACCCTGTCTAGAGCCGCAGCTAGTTGGACATGGCCTCAGCGACCTCTCTACGCTTGGCGTAGATACTCTTCAGGTGGCGCTTTACCGTATTGACGGTGATATATAGCTCCTTGGCAATGTCTTCGTAGCTCCGGTTGGCCCGCCGCAGTACCCATACGGCTCGCTCACGGGGAGTGAGGTTATACTGCACTGCCTCTAGTAGGGCAGAAGATTGGACTGAGCGGGTCTTGTTTTCGAGCGAAATCAGTAGGTAAGAGCTAGGCGTAGCCGGAAAATCAAGCCACTGCACGCGGGCTCGGATTTGGTATCCCGACTGAGATGTCAGCTCTTGGGTAAGTACCAGAGGGGTTTCGGGATAAAGTTCGCGGCTCTCTAAGAGATGCTTACCCATGGTTTTAAGGCAGGCAGGCAGGAAAGTGGAGCTATTGTCGTCGCTCAAATCGCGGCAAAGGGCTCTGCCCTTTTGGTTACTGTGCACGCAGGTGCCATCGTCAGACAGCACCAAAATACCGTCTACAAAGCCTTCTAGTACGGCGCTGAGCAATGGCAGGTTAACAGTCTCCTGGGTCGGCTGGGGGGCAATAAAATCGGAATCAGGGAGAGTAGTGGATGAACTCATAGTGACCATGGGGCTTCCTGGTTTAAGACACAACAGAGTTTGGGGAGTCATCCGGAAACACAGCTTACAAATTGCGTTCTTATGAACTTGCGGTAAAGAGAACCTCACTCCGAAAGGTGGAATCTCCGCATACAGAGGACAGTTTTCGAACTGGTCTTTAGAGCGCCAATGCCGCAAGAGGTAGATGTTCGTCGCTACAGAGCCTTTTCAGCTGACAGATACTTCACGTACATAAAGCGTCAGTCTGGAAAGTTTGGAATTGTTTGACGTAAATTTACGGGCAAAGCTCCTGAAACCAACTGATCTCCAATGGAGCAAGTTGGGAGCCGGGGAGCCGTGGGGTTGGCATAGTTGGTTTATTTCAACTATGCGGTACTAGCTGGGGCAGCCCGACCGATCAGCTTTAGCCGTGCCATGGGTAAAACCTAGAGAACAGTTGAAAAAATGAGCGCTTATCTATATTGTTATGGGCGTTCTATTGGGCCGAGGGAACAGCAGTAAGCCATGACACGAGCCAACCTACAGCTGTTGCAGTGCGTGCAAAGGAGTATGGTCGCTGCTGCGATCGCGCTTCCCCTCCTGTCTGCCGCCGTGCGCCCGGTACCGATCTATGCCCAGTCGTCAGCCCCAGCCTCAGCCTCTGATGGGGCTGAGGCTGAGACCGCCCTTAACCAAGGGCTAGTTCTAATTCAGCAGGGTGATATTGATAGCGCTCTGACTCAGTTTCAGCAAGCCGCAGCCTTAGACCCTAGCCTGGCAGCGGCCCACTACAACATTGGGCTGGCCCTGCGCCAAAAAGGGGAGCTTCAAGCTGCCGCCTCTGCCTTCTGGGCCGCCATCCGGGCCGACCCGCAGTTTGCCCTGGCCTACGCCAATCTGGGCGGTGCCCTAATTGAAGGCAATAACCTCGATCAGGCCGAACAGTACCTGCAGCGGGCCATTGCGATCGAACCAACCCTGGGCAATGCCCACTACAATCTGGGGCTGGTCTACCAGTCTCAGGGGCGATTTCCTGAAGCGCTGGCCGCCCTTGAAAAGGCCGGACAGTACAGCCCCCAAGCCCCCGAATCGTTTTTGCAGCGAGGCATCATTTACCTCCAGACCGAGCAAAATGCTGAGGCCGAAGCGGTGCTGCAGCAGGCCCTGGCGCTCAACCCTCGCTACGCTCAGGCCCACTACAATTTGGGCATTGCTCACTTTAACCAGGGCCAAACCGAAACGGCCCTCGACTCGTTTCGTACCGCTACCCACATTAACGGTGGCTATGCCGACGCCTACTACAGCGCTGGTCTGGCGTTTATTCAGCTGGGCCGTCTTGACGAAGCCCGCACCGTGCTGGAGTATGCCAAGAATCTCTACATCACCATGGGCAACCCAGCCTGGGCCGCCAAAGCCCAGAATCATCTCAGTCAGCTGTCGGGCGGTTAGTTAATTTCAGGCTAGGCCACTACCAAAATTTGAGCTTGCGTGAGGCATACAGGCACATTTGCAGCAAAATCATCCCCTCTTTGACGTGGGCGATGTTTGAGCTGCCGTAGATGCGCGGCTGGTAGCGAATGGGCACTTCTACAATGTCTAAGTTGAGTTTGGCGGCCCCAAATAGCAGGTCAAAATCCCCAAAGGGGTCGAAGTCGCCAAAATAGCTGCGCCCATCGGCAAGGCGCTGATAGTCGCGCCGCCACAGCACTTTGGTACCGCAGAGGGTGTCTTTGAGGGGCTGCTCTAGCAAAAACGAGAACAGCAGAGCAAAAATTTTGTTGGCCACGGTATTGAGCCAGGGCATGGCGATTTTAGAGCGAGGATAAACCAGCCGTGAGCCGTTGGCAAACTCTCCATACCCTGCCGCCAGCACCTCCACAAAGTGGGGCAAATCTTCGGGGGGTACGGTCAAATCGGCATCGAGAATGAGCAGGATGTCGCCGCTAGCCTGCTCAAACCCCAGCCGTACCGCATCGGCTTTGCCTTGGCCCGTCTGCTGAAAGGCCTTGAGGGTAAACGGCCCCTGATAGGTTTGCACTAGCTCCTGGATGGTGGCCCAGGTGCGATCGCGGGAGTGACCTTCAACAAAAATAACTTCGGTGTGCTGCCCCAGCTGGGGCAGCCGGGCTACGGCGGCGGCAATATTGCCTGCCTCGTTGCGGGCAGGAACAATCACCGAACAGGTGGGCTGAGCCGGCGTCGGGGCCGCCTGGGGCCGGGCGACGATAAACGTGGTTAGACACAGGTGCTTGACCAGGGGCAGTGGAGCCAGGTAGCGGTTAACTGAACCCGCTACGCCGGGCACAAACTTGGGCCACAGAAACCGACTGCCGCGCTTCAGCGGACGATAGCCGGTGACCGTGAGCAGGTTGGCCACATCATCTGTGCTCAGCCAGTTTTGGGGCGGCTGGGGCCGACGCTGACCCACGCGCTCGGCCAGCCCCAGCAGCGGCTCCCACAGATGGTTATGAAACGTCAGGATGAGGCGGGTATGAGGTTGGCAAAAAGGCTGTAGCCGCTGTAAAACCGCCTGAACATCGCCCAGGTAGCCCAGCACCCCCGACAGCACAATGTAGTCGAACTGACGATGCTCCGGAGCTAGCTGGGTGGCCTCCAAAGTTTCGGCATCCAGGTTGTAGAACCAGAGGTGGGGATACTTTTGGCGCGCGATCGCCACAACGGCCGGAGCAAAGTCTAGGCCAACTCCCACTGTCGGAGCGGTGGCATGAAGGAGATCACCCGTGCCACAGCCGACCTCGAGCACGCGGCTACCGGGTGGAATTAAAAACTGATGAAGCCGAGCCAAATCGCTGTAGTAGTAGCGATTGCGGCTACTCCAGCGATCTAGCTCGGGAGCAATGCGGTCAAAATAGGCCCGAATGTCTTGCTTGAAGTCTTGCTTGGGGGCCTCAAGCAAATCAGAAAAAGGGGCTTGCAGCACGAACGTCTTGATTTTCTAGTTAAGAGCTAGGCAGCGTCTTCTCGCTCGATGTAAAGGAACAGGAAGGCCATTGCAGCGGCGGGGAAAACAATGCCCACCAAAGGAACCAAAATAGAGGGTAAAAAGGCAGCTGGCATAGGAGTCTCACCTTAAAAGAAACGTCACAGCATTGAGCATAAGACTACTGCGAATGGGCGATCTATATGTCTATTTTGTTACAAACTTTCTCACTCGGCGGGTCGCCCTGCGGGCGATCGCAGCGATCGCTGCCCTCAGCGGGGTCAGTCTCGTCCCGGTGCAGCCGGGTATGCCACCAGGATTGGGTCGCCCGGTCGAGCTTAGCCGTATACAGAGTCGTCACAAACGACTGCGCCCCATAGCCTTGGCCCACAATTTCGACACAGTAGGAGGGCGATTTGCGCGTGGCCATATCAGGCACCAGGCGCTTGCCGACCCGCCGCCAGCTGGGTTCTTTGCCCCGCCACTGCAGGCGACAGCAGGGCCAGGGCAGCTGATCGCGATCGAACAGACGGCAGCAGGGGCCTACCACCCGATAGGTGAGGTGCGCCCCAGGGCTTTGAAAAACGTGGCCTGTGGGCCAAGGATGCTCTGAGGAGGGGGGCAGGGGCGGTATCATAACAGCATGTAACAGATAGCCAATGTTGAAGTAGTCTACGGGATTTTTTATGGCTGAGCCAATTACTCCAGCAGTAAGCGATCGCATTTGTAAGCATATGAACAAAGACCATGCCGAATCGGTGCTGTTCTATGCCACTGCCTACGGCAACCAGCCCGCTGCCACCGCCGCGGCCATGGAAGCCATTGATGCTGAGGGCATGACGCTGGCGGTGACGGTAGATGGAGCGCAGACCTCCGTGCGGGTGCCCTTCGACCACACCTTGGAGGGGGCCGAGGATGCCCACCATACTCTGGTTGCCATGCTCAAGCAGGCCCAGACCTAGGCCATTTAGTAGTATCACCATGAGCGTTTCAATTCAGTTTTTGCCCGACGGTGTTACCGTCGAAGCCGAGGTGGGGGAACCCCTGCTGGCGGTCGCCGATCGCGCCGGGGTGAGCATTCCCACCGGCTGCTTGATGGGGTCGTGCCACGCCTGCGAAGTTGAGCTAAAGGGGCAAGCAGACCCGATCTGCGCCTGTATTTCAGCGGTACCACCGGGACAGAAGAGGCTGGTAATTAACCTGTATGTAGACCCCACCTGGTAGGGGTAATTGGCCTAGATCAGCCGAATCCAGTAGCGATCGCGCCCCCGTCTCTTCGCCTGATACAGCGCCGCATCGGCGGCGGCGATCAGATCTTCCGGGGCTTGCTCAGTGGTGGGCACCACGCTGGCGATGCCAATGCTGATGGTGAGGTAGTCGCTGATAGGTGACTGGGGGTGGGCCAGCTGCAGGTCGGCAAGTTCTTTTTGCAGGGTCTTGGCGACAATTTCGGCTCCGGCTCGGCGGGTGTTGGGCAGCACCACCGCAAACTCTTCGCCACCGTAGCGGGCCAGCAGGTCGGCGGCGCGCTTGACGGCGCGGGTGGCGGCGGTGGCGATCGCAATCAACGCTTCGTCACCCTGCTGGTGGCCCAGGCAGTCGTTGTAGGGCTTGAAATAGTCGACATCGAACATAATCAGCGACAGGGGCTGCTGATCGCGCACCATGCGCTGCCACTCTTGCTCCAGGTATTCGTCAAAGCGGCGACGGTTGGCGATATGGGTGAGCCCGTCGAGGGTAGCGAGGCGTTCTAGCTTCTCGTTTGCCCCTTTGAGGGCGGTTTCTATCTGCCGGCGATCGGTGATATCAATGCAGTTGGTAATCACGCCGTTGACGGTACCGCTGGCGTCTTGAAAGGGGCTAATCACCACTTGATACCAGCGGTGAGTGCCAGCCCGGTCAATAATTTCTTGCTCGCCCTGGTAGGGCATTTGAGTATCAATCACCTGCTGATGAATGCGGCGCTGCTGGCTGGCCTCAAAAACAGAAATATTGGGGTTGAAGTCGGTGTCGAACTTGCCCACCATATCGGTGGGGGTAATGCCGTGCAGGGCCGCGCTAGCCCGGTTGGCCATTTGCACGCGGTCTTCGCGGTCTTTGACCACAATGATGCTGGGAATGCTGTCGATTACGTTTTGCAGAAACTGGCGCTGGCGGGCGATTTCGGCCTCGGCCTGCTTGCGTTCGGTAATGTCTCGTACGATCGCCAGCACCTGGTTGGGGCCACTAGAGACAATACGGGCCTCTTCATAGTGCCAGCCACGGGCAGAACGAAAGCGGTACTCGTAGACCTGGGGCTGGCCCGTTTTCAGCGCCAGGCGAATGTAATGCATGCGCTCGGCGGCCATATCGGCGGGTAGCACCTCATGCAGGGCCTTACCAATTTGGGCACTGGGCTGAGCGATTAGATGTACCGCGCCAGCATTCATCACATCTAAGCAAACACCTTCGCCCGAAAAGCGCACCAGCAGGTCAGGAATGGCCTCTAGAATAATCCGCTGGGTAGCCTCGGCCTGGCGCAGGGCGGCGGTGCGATCGGCCACCTGACGCTCTAGGGTTTGGTTGTAGTCGGCCAGCAGGGTTTGAGCCTGTTTGCGGGTAGTGATGTCTTGAAAGGCGGCGATCGCGTACTCAACTTGCCCCGCCTGATCAAAAATAGGCGTAGTGGCCATTTCAATCGGAACTGGCTGGTTACCGGGGCGCAGTTCAATATCGTCGGCCCAGCTGGGTCGCCCCCTTAGAGCCTGAGCAATGGGTAGGTCCTTGGTAGGGTAGCGCTGCCCTGTATTGACCCGGTAGGCGATACAGGTATCTTCGAGGTCCAGCGAGGGCACCGAGGGCATGTCTTCGAGGCAGAGCAAAACGCGGGCCTGCTGGCTGGCAAACACCATGGTGCCCTTGCGATCGTACACCGCAATGCCTAGCGGAATACCATCTAAAAAATGCCGCCAGCGTCGCTCGCTGCGCTGCATTTCGTGGTTGAGGTGCTCAAGTTCGGTAAACGAATCCTGTAGTTTGGCCGCCATCGCATTAAAAGCCCGCTCCAGCTGGCCTAGCTCATCCATACTTTCGACTGGCAGCGGGGGTTGCCAGTTGCCCTGGGCTGTAGCCTGAATGGCCTGGCGGAGCTGAGCAATGGGCTGCAGCACCCGGTTAACCACCGCCAACCCCACTACCACAGAGCTGCCAATGGCCCCGATACTCAGCAGCGCTACCGCCCAGTTGCCCAGATAAAGGCTTACGAACCCCAGCAGCCCTACCGCAAAGATGATTTGCAGAACAAACACCGCTGTCAGCACCGTACTGAGAGAAAAGGGCCTAAGCAAACGGCTTAACGGACGGTAGAACGGGAGTGTTGGCACTGGATTGAGCGGCAATATTAAGTTAAGCAAAACACCCACCTACCTTTCTAGAATAAAGCGCCTAGCCCTGCCCTGAATACTGCTGCGGTACATATTTACAGATTTACAGAAGCGCCAGGCCCTGGGTTATGGGCCTATCGTAGGAGTGAAGCAGGGGTCTAGCCCGTGATCTCAAGCAGCTATTTCACCACTTTAGAGAGCCCGGTTCGGTGATTTAAAGCAGCTGTGGGAAAAAATTTTGGGTTCTAACCCAATAAATTGGGTCCAATAGTTGAGTTACATAGTGCCTGATACAGCAAGTAGTTCTAACCGCCTGTGTGGTGGTAGTTTCAGGCTCAAAATTGACTCGATTGACCACCCGCTGGGCACAGAAGCTGGGCGCAGCGGTAAATCGGCAGGCCATAGGCCCGTCTTGGCTCATCACGCTGTGACTGAGATCATACTGCTGTGCCTCACCCCTTAGCCTTCCCTTAACCCCAAACCCTACCCATGCCTGCAATAGTTATGGTGTGAGTCCTGGCTCCGACTGTAGCGCAACCCTGGTGTCCCAATGTCTAACACCTATGCTCCGACCTCCACAGACGTTGCCCTAAGGATTAGAAACCTTAGCGTCTACTATGGCTCCAGCCTAGCTGTGCGCGACGTTGACCTAGATATTCCTCGCAACGAAGTTGTCGCGTTCATTGGTCCCTCCGGCTGCGGTAAGAGCACGGTGCTGCGCTGCTTCAACCGCATGAATGACCTGATTTCATCCTGCCGAGTTGAGGGCAACATCACCTTCCACGGCAGCGATATCTATGGCGACAAGGTAGATGCCGTAGAGCTACGGCGCAGAGTTGGCATGGTGTTTCAAAAACCCAACCCCTTCCCCAAGTCAATCTACGAAAACATTGCCTGGGGAGCCCGCATCAACGGCTATAAGGGCGACATGGATGAGCTGGTCGAAACCTCGCTGCGCAAAGCCGCCGTGTGGGATGAAGTTAAAGACAAGCTCAAGCAGAGCGGTCTTTCGCTGTCGGGAGGGCAGCAGCAGCGGCTCTGTATTGCCCGCACCATCGCTATTCAGCCCGATATTATTCTGATGGATGAGCCCTGCTCGGCCCTCGACCCGATTTCGACGATTAAGGTCGAGGAAACCATGAAGCAGCTCAAAGAGGACTACACGATTATCATCGTCACCCACAACATGCAGCAGGCTTCGCGGGTGTCTGACCGCACGGCTTTCTACAATGCCGAGGCCACCGATCGCGGTGGCAAAGTGGGATACCTAGTGGAGTACGACAAAACTGAGGTGATTTTTAACAGCCCCCGCGAGCAGTTCACCCGCGACTATGTGTCGGGTCGCTTTGGCTAAATCTGGTCGACGCAGATGAGCGCGCGGGACAATCGCCCGGCGTTGATCAAGTTCTTACCCTCGGCCCAGGCAAAGCCTGGGTCATTTTTTTAGCTGATGGTCTCGGCGAAGTCGCCGAAAGGCCTGGTTATGTTGGTTTTGCGCCTGGCTAATTAGGGTCTACTGTATTAGTATCCGCTGCAGGTTTCGCATCGGTTTGGCGGGCTCTCTTGTAGCGACTTTTTTACAGTGATTTCTACAACGACCTATGACTAGTCCCGATGTTTCGCCTTCGGCTTCTGGCTCATCGGCCACCCCTAAGCCCAATCTCGGTATTTTGACTATGCTGCGCCTGGGGGTGTTCAATATGGGGCTGGGCATTATGTCGCTGCTCACCCTGGGGGTGCTCAACCGGGTGATGATTGAAGAACTGCGGGTTCCGGCCCTGGTGGCAGCGGGGGCGATCGCGGTACACCAGTTTATGGCCCCGGCCCGCGTGTGGTTTGGTCAAATGTCTGACTCGCGGCCCATTTTTGGCTACCACCGCAGCGGCTATATCTGGCTGGGCATTGTCACGGTGGCGGTGACGGCGTTTTGCGCCCTACAGGTGGTGTGGCAGATTGGCGATCGCATCGCCGAGGGTGGCTGGGGGCCAGCGGTGTACCCCTGGGTGGGGCTGCTGGGGCTGCTGTTTGCAGTCTACGGGTTAGCGCTGAGCGCTACCTCGACCCCGTTTACGGCGCTGCTGGTGGATGTGTCGGATGAAGACTCGCGATCGCGGCTGGTGGGCATCGGCTGGGCCATGCTAATGGTGGGGATCATCACCGGGGTAATCATTACCTCCATTGTGCTGAAGCCGATTGAGCTAGACGCGCCGATCGAGCAGGTGCAGTCGTTGGTGAACCGTCTGTTTGTGATTGCTCCAGCGGTGGTCTGTGTGCTGGCCTTTCTGAGCACGGCGGGGATCGAGAAAAAGTACTCGCGGCTCAAAAGTCGCTCTTCTCTCAGAGACCGCGAAGACAGTCTCACCCTGGGCCGTGCCCTCAAAATTCTCACCGCCAGCCGCCAGACAGGGCTGTTTTTCACCTTTTTGCTGGTGCTCAGCCTCAGCCTGTTCATGCAGGATGCCGTGCTGGAGCCCTACGGCGGCGAAGTGTTTGGCATGACGATTGCCGAAACCACCCAGCTTAACGCCGCCTTTGGCATGGGCACGCTGCTGGGCATTATTACCACCGGCTGGCTGGTGGTGCCTCGGATTGGCAAAAAGCGCACTGTCGTCGTGGGCTGCAGCTGGGCGGCGGTGTGTTTACTGGGGATTACCCTCTCGGGGCTGACGGGTAACCCTGCGGTGCTGCTGTCGGCGGTATTTTGCTTTGGCATTGCCTCCGGCATTCTCACCCTGGGGGCGATCGTGCTGATGCTGGACCTGACCGTGGCGGAGACGGCGGGCACCTTTATTGGAGCCTGGGGGCTGGCCCAGGCGATCGCTCGGGGCAGCGCCACTGTTCTCGGCGGCGGCGTATTAGACCTGGGCCGCGCTATTCTCAGGGCCTTCAGCGGTGCAGGTGAAGTCGGTCAAGCTCAGGCGTTTTTGGCCTACGGGCTGGTGTTTACCCTCCAGGCCCTGGGGATGATGGTGGCGATCGCGCTGCTCAGCCGGGTCGATATTCAAGAGTTTCAGGCCAACGCCAAGGCGGCGATCACCGCTGCCCTGGAAAGCGATATGGACTAGACATGGATAATTTTTGGGACGAGGTGCTGGCTTTTGCTGAGGCCACGACAAAAACCGTGGGGCAAAAGCTGCTCGAAGATTTTGGTCAGGTGCAGGCGGACCTGAAGGCCGATGGCAGCTTGGTGACCCGGTGCGATCGCTGGTCAGACGACACCCTGCGTGCGGCCATCAAAGCAAAATTCCCCGACCACGGCGTGCTCAGCGAAGAGGTGGAGCACATTTTCCCCGCCACTGACTGGTGCTGGATTATTGACCCGATCGATGGCACCACCAACTTCACGAGAGGCATTCCCGTCTGGGGCATTTCGCTGGGGCTGCTCTATCGCGGTACTCCCGTGTTTGGCTACGTGGCGATGCCGCCGCTGCATCAATCTTTCTACGGCTACTGGCCGGGGCAAAGCGGCCTGGAGATGCCCAGCGGGGCCTACTGCAACGGTCGCCCGATTCACTCCAGCGAGGCTGAACCGGACAAAACCCAGTTCTTTAGCCTCTGCGCCCGCAGCACCTCGGTACTGGAACGCCCCTTTCCCTGCAAGATTCGGATGCTGGGATCGGCGGCCTATAACCTGCTGCTGGTCGGGGCGGGCTGGGCCGTCGGGGCGGTCGAGGCGACCCCAAAAATTTGGGATATTGCGGCGGTGTGGGCGATCGCGCAGGCCGCCGGGGCCACCTGGGTGCCCCTAGACGATGTCGCGCCTTTTCCGCTCAAGGTGGGAGTGGACTACAGCCGTCAACCCTATCCCACCCTGGCCACGGCCCAAAAATCTTTGGTAGAGACATTTCGACCTTTAGTTGCAAGCGTTGCAGCAGCCTCGAATACAGATTCCGAAGGCTGAAGCTCAGGCGGCACGATTGGCTGCGATCGATCCCTACATCGCCGAGGCCTAACATCAGAGAAAATTGCCAGCCGCCTCAGCCAGCTGCTGACGAACGAATGCGAGTCATCTGTCAGATTTTGGAAACACACCTCAGAACAGTAAGCTCAACAACGAGGTGGGTATGAACTGGGTGCGGCAGAATTTTAGAGCTGTCCTGCGGTAGCCGCCCTAAATCTATCCGGCACTAGCGATCTCCCGAAGGTCGAGACCCCGGTTCAGCCTCTATGAGGCCATCCAGCCCAACCGTTACGACTCTGGCACCAGTTCGGTATTGACTTCATTGATGGGGCGGCGGCGCAGTTCTTCTGACTCGGTGCGGGGCAGTAGGTCAAATACCTCCCGCATGACATCGTCGATCGCCTCGTAGGCGACGGTGCCAGTTTCGTTAAACACCAGCTCTCCCTGGGCATTGAAGATCAGGGTTTGGGGCACGGCATTGTTGAAGTAGTAGCCCGGCTCGTTGGGCTCGTAGGCGGCCTTGACCGGAATTGAGTCGGCCATGATTGGGATAAAGTTGGCCACCCGCCCGTAGGGAGCCTGCAGCTGAGAAATCACCGAGGCAAACTTTTTGCAGTCGCTGCTGTCGTCTACATAGATCACAACGATGGCGGGCTTGCCGTACTTGAGCGACTGCTCCAGGCTGAGGCGAGGCGGCACCAGCGACCCGTTACCGGCGTAGAGCGCAAAAATATTGCCGTCGTATTTGTCATCGGTGAGAACCGCTAGGGCCGTGGGCTGCCCGCCTAGCCCCAGCCACAGCACCAGGGCGGCGCAGACAACCGCCAGGGCTTGACCGAGACGATGGACTGCGCCTTGGGTCGTAGGGCGATGGAATAGATGGGCGGTGAGCCAGCGCAGCATGGCAGTGATGTCCTTGGTCTAGAGCCTGTTTCCGTTGGCCTTGAGTGGTCAGACTTACCGTCGGACTGAATCAAAGCCACAGCCTCTATTAGGCCACAGAATGGCCGCAGAATGGCGGCGCTTATTGATCAGCATTGCTAAATTCTTGCACCACCGATTGCATGGCATCGGCATTGGCCGTACGCAAATCGTTCGGAGTCCACACCACCACCTGGTAGTACTCTTCGCCCATTTCAACGGTGGTATGCAGGTAGGCCACCGATCGCTGGGCCACCTCACCGCTCACTTCGTACTGCACTGCCGGGAAGCTACTCACCCGCTCGACGCCAGTGCGGGCCTGGTTGGCAGTAATTTGGCTAAAGCCCCCTTTAAGAATTTGCAGGTAGTTACTGGCCTGATCTTCCAGGTTGCCTGGGGCAACAGCGGCGCGGTTTTCGCCTAGCACCACCACAAACATGTCTTGGTCAGGGTTGTAGGCCTCCAGATCGGCGGTGGGGTGGAGGGTGCCGCTGGGGGCTGCCTGCCAACCGTTTTGCAGGCGCATTTGCACCGGCTTCATGCGGCTGACCAGCAGGTTGCCCCGAAAGCCGCGATTGACGTACTGGTTGCCCATTTCGTCAGATTCTTCGGGCGATCGCGACAGCCCCAGAGTGCTGCACCCGGCTAGCCCCAACGCCACTAGCCCTGCAACCAGGGCGGGCACGCTGCGTCGATACCGCAAGCCTTTGATCTCAGCCATAGCTTCACCCTTCTTTGATCTTCTCTAGATCCATGCTGTTCTCAGCTTCAAGGGTATAGCAACCCCTCCGCAATGGGCTCATCCTCTCCTATGCTAGGTATGCTAGATAGGGGTTTGAGGTTCGGGGTCTAAAGGTTTAGGTTTAAGGCTAGAGATTGCCGGTGAACGCTGAACCCTGCTGAACCCTAAACTCCAAGCTTCCCCCGTTGCCCCAAATTTAGAGTTACCCCATGTTACGAGCTGGCATTGTTGGGCTTCCCAACGTTGGCAAATCAACCCTGTTTAATGCCGTGGTGGCCAACGCCAAGGCCCAGGCCGCCAACTTTCCCTTTTGCACCATTGAGCCCAACGTTGGCATAGTGGCGGTGCCCGACGCCCGCCTACAGGTGCTGACCGACCTGTCTAGCTCCGCCGAAACCGTGCCCGCCCGAGTCGAGTTTGTCGATATTGCGGGCCTGGTGCAGGGGGCTAGCCAGGGGGAGGGGCTGGGCAACCAGTTTTTGGCCAACATTCGCGAAGTAGATGCGATCGTCCACGTAGTGCGCTGCTTCGACGACGACGACATTATCCACGTCTCCGGCTCGGTAGACCCGGTGCGCGACATTGAGGTAATCAACCTGGAGCTGGCTCTGTCTGACCTGGCCCAGCTAGAGCGCCGCGTCGATCGAGTCCGCAAGCTGGCCCGCGCTGACAAAGAGGCCCAGGCCGAGCTGGCTATTCTAGAAAAAATCCTGCCGGTGCTCAACGAGGGCAAGACCGCCCGCCAGGTAGAGCTTGACGCCGAGGCTGAAGCGATGATCAAGCCCCTGGGGCTGCTCACCCGCAAGCCCATCATCTACGCCACCAATGTCTCTGAAGACGACCTGGCCAGCGGCAACGCCTGGGTCGAGCAGGTGCGCGCCGTGGCGGCGGCAGAAGACGCTCAGGTGGTAGTAATTTCGGCCCAGGTAGAGTCAGAACTGGTCGACTTAAACGACGAAGAGCGCAAGGATTTTCTGGAATCACTTGGGGTCGAAGAAGGCGGCCTCAAAACGCTGATTCGGGCGACCTATGAGCTACTGGGGCTACGCACCTACTTTACCACCGGCCCTAAAGAAACCCGCGCCTGGACCATTCGCGCCGGTATGGTGGCCCCCCAGGCGGCTGGGGTGATTCATACCGACTTTGAGCGGGGCTTTATTCGGGCCGAAACCGTGGCCTACGACGACCTGGTAGCAGCAGGTTCGCTGGGCACCGCCAAAGACAAAGGTCAGGTGCGCAGTGAAGGCAAAGAGTACGTCGTGCAGGAAGGGGACGTGATGCTGTTTCGCTTTAACGTGTAGCCGGTTGGGAGCGCTGGCCAAGTGCGGTAAGCCGGGTTGAGCTGACTTCTTGAGGCATAAATGGCACTGAATCAAGGCTGGTGGGCAGTGCCTACCCTACGGTAAATCAAGGCTTTCAGCGATCTGCAAGCGCTTATTTCAGTGCCATTCCTCTAGGACTATTTCCATCTGAACAGCGGCGGCTGTAGCGGCATCGTTAGGGCGTGTAAAAAAACTCGCTGCAACAGTGGTTCGTGGGGGAAAATCTATCTACAATTTGACCCATTAGGAGCACAGCTTTTCTGGCTCCAGGTTCATAGGACTATTGCCGTGGCCTCACCGCTTCAACCCTATACTCAGCTGCGCTTGGCGCTGCACCGCCTGCAGGGAATTCCCCCCTGGGCGCTGCTCTCGCTGGTCATAAATGGACTGCTGTTTATTACTGTTGTGGCGATGTTGCGACAGTTGGGCCAGACCGGGGATGCGGTGATGCCCCAGGCCAATGCCTTTGCCGCCGCCCCCTATACCCCCGTTGCACCACTTGACCCCAACCTGGGGCCGCGCCACAGCCTTGACTATGAGCAGTGGGTGGACCTACTGGCAGCTGAGGTCGATGCGGCGATCGCCATTGATGCCCCGCGCCAAAATATTTTGCTGGGCGATTCGCTGACCCTGTGGTTTCCGGCTGACATGCTGCCGGGGCGCAAAACCTGGATTAACCAGGCGATTTCGGGAGAAAGCTCGGGGGGGCTGCGCGATCGCCTCTATTTGCTAGACAAAACGGCTCCCGAGGCTGTGTTCATTATGGTGGGCATCAACGACCTGATCTGGGGCGGCTCGGAGGTCGACTTGGTCTACAACGTGCGCATGATGATCCGCTACCTGCGCCAGACCCACCCCAAAACGCGCGTGGTAGTGCAGTCAATTTTGCCCCACGGCGGCGAGGCGGCCACCTGGGAAGGGAGCGATCGCCTCCAGGCTATTTCCCCCGAGCTCATTCGCACGGTCAATACCCAGCTCAAGGCCGTGGCCATCGAGACCGGCGTTGATTTTCTCAATTTATACCCGCTGTTTGTCGACGGCGACGGCTATCTGCGGGCCGACCTGACCACCGATGGGCTGCACCTCAACCAAAACGGCTATATGGTGTGGCGCACCGCCCTGGCGTTGCTCAACGAGACCGAGTTTCAGCCCTAGAATTTCAACCCTAGAGTAAAGCGGCAAAATACTAGGTCTGCATCGCCAGCTCTAGTCGATAGCGGTAGAGGGCTACAGGTTGGTTCTGTGCCTTAAGAAAGTCGGGATCTTGGGGTGACAGGTACACCGCCGTCACCTGGTCGGCCAGCACGCGATCGCCCCCCTGCCGGTAGGCAGTCGTGGTTTCGACCTCGTTGAAGTAGGGAATGGCCCCGCCCCGAAACACCTGCTGAAATCGCTCTACGGTAATGAACCGATCGTCTGCTGTTTCTACGGTGCGTGCGGTCACAGTTGACTCTAGCTGGCGATTGCCGTTCAGCAGGGTGAGCTGGCGATTGGGGTTCTGGGCGTCTACCTTCACCGCCTTCACCGCCGCCTCGCCCAGGTAGGCGCGAGCCAGACTGAACCCATTAAAGGCGCGGTCGGCCACCGTTTGGGGCCGTCCTGTCACGCGAGGAATTAGCCCTTGTGACCTCGGCTGTACTGCCACAAACCGGACGGGGCAAACCACTGGCTGCCCTATCTGATCGCGGTTGCCCTCAAAGCCGGGGGTGACCAGATTGGGGGCTAGGGGAGCGGCCAGGTCGACTAGGGTGCTGGTCAGCTGCCAATCGCCCCGCAGCCAGTCGGGATAGACCAGATCGCCTTGGGCAGCGGCGAGGGTAGGTCTGCGGTTCCAGTCTGGGAAGGTCGCCAGACGCTCAGCAATCGGCCCCGCCTGGGCCTGACCACTACACAGTAGCCACACCGTCAGCAGCAGCGTCAGCCAAAACAGGCGGCGGCGCAGGAGAGTAAGCAGCGATCGAGGCATAGTTAAACGTGAATTGACGCCAGTTTTTTGATCAAGACCGACAGCATTACCGATAGCATTAAAGATAGAAAATATTCAAGCTAAAAAAGGCATCTGGTAAAATTGCGGCTTTGCCTGGGCAAACTCGGCCATCTGCCTCTCCTGAATATCCCGCCACACCTCATTAATCGTCACTGTTGAGGAACCTCTTGGAAACTCCCCCCTCTAATGCTCAGCCCCTGGACTTGTTTGCAGAAATTACCGCCGCCGATCTGCTAGAACGCTACGCCGCCGGAGAGCGAGACTTTCGCGGCATTCAGCTGATTGGGGCCGACCTGAGCCATAAAACCCTCAGCGGTGCTAACTTTCGACAGTCTAACCTGCAAAACACTAATTTTTCTGGGGCCATTCTGGTCGGCACTAACTTCCGCGAGGCCAAGCTGACCGACGCTAGCTTTGAGCAGGCCACGCTAGTTTTAGCCAACCTAATTGGAGCCGACCTAGCCGACAGCCGCCTGATGGGAGCCGACCTCAGCGAAGCTGGTATGCGCAGCGCCAACCTGGTGCGGGCCAATTTAAGCCACGCTACCCTACGCGAAGCCAACCTCAACGAAGCCGTACTCGACCATGCCACCCTTCACAAGGCTATGCTAAAAGAAGCCAGCCTCAGCCGAGGCCGCATGCTAGCCACCGACCTAGAAGGGGCTAACCTAGAGCACGCCAATTTGACTTGCGCCCTGATGAACCGTGCCATTCTCAAAAATGCCATTTTGGTAGAGGCGGTGCTGACCGGGGCCACCCTAGAGGGGGCCGATTTCGAGGCCGCTGATCTGAGTCGGGCCAAGCTATCGAGCACAAATTTGGTCAACGTCAACTTCTCTCAGGCCAACCTGCGCGGGGCCAACTTGAGCTGGAGTTCCCTGCGTGGGGCTAACCTACGCGGGGCCACCCTGTACCGCACCCGCCTGAGCTGGTCTAACCTAAGCGGAGCCGATCTCACCGATGCGATGATGATCAACGCCAGGCTCGACTATAGCAATCTGCGCCGTACCGACGTGCACGGCACCATTATGCCCGACGGGTTTACGATGAGTTCTCAAGACTAGTGCCCGCTACTGACGGGCTGTAGGGCGTTGCTCCGGCTGATTGGCCTGCATCGGAACTGGTGGCCCCAAAAAAGGCCAGTACACCGCCGTTAGCGAGGGCGGCGTGTGGCGCAGATAGGCCACCATCTGCTGCTGAAGCACCTGGAGCTGGTCTTGAATGGCCCTAGATTCCAGGTGTAGTAGCGAGGGCAGATAGCTAATTAGCGGCTCCTGGCGGGGCAGCCCGCTTTGGCGCAGGCGGGGCCAGGTGGCCAGCCCCTCGGGTACAGTTTGACTCAGGCGTAGCGACAACGAAGTGGTTGAAAACGCCTGGGCCACGGTCGGGCTGAGGGCCGGGGCGTAGGCCTCGGCCTCAGGGGTTTGCTGCATGATAAAGCTCAGGCTCACCCCCTGCAAAAAAATGCGTAGCGGGGCCGTGGTGACATCGGGTAGTGACGGCATAAACGGAATGCGGCCCAGGTCGGCGTTGAGGTTGTTGGGGTCGCCAACGCTCAGGTGCGACCCCCCGACAACGGTAACTAAGTGCTTATCGGTGGGTAGCTGCATGAAGGGGCGCAGCTGCTGACTGGCCATCGGGGTAACGGTATCGTGGGTACCGGCTAGCATCAGGGTGGGCACCCGCACCCGGCTCAGCCCGGCCTCCCCAAACAGCAGACCGGTGAGAGGGTTGGCCACAATCAGCCGAGTAATGCGATCGTCGCGCAGGTTGGCGTATTTGACGGGCAGATCGAGGGCCGCACACTGCAGCCAGTCGGCAGGGGAGACGTTGACAGGGTTGAGGGTTTGACAGTAGGACTCTAGCGATCGCAGGTCGAGCGCCGCCCCAGCCAGGGCCAGACCGGTGTACCCCCCCAAAGAATGGCCAATAAACGCCACTTGTTCAGTGTTGAGGCGATCGCGCAGGCTGTAGGAATACAGGTTGATTTTTTCGAGTCGGTCGAGTACAAAGCTGATGTCGCGGGGCCGATCGAGAAACTCGGTGGCAGGCAAAATACGGCTGTGGGCAGCGGCTGTGGGCAGGCTATCTGTGGGCAGGCTATCTGGGGGCAGGCTATCTGGGGGCAGGCCATCTGGGGGCATCGATAGCAGGGCGGCGACATTGCTGCCGGGGTGCTCTACCGACACCACCGTCAGCCCGTGGGACGCCAGGTGATTGGCCAGGTAGGCAAAGAAGCGGCGATCGGCCCCAAACCCGTGGGAGATGATCACCAGCGGGCCGTGGCTGTCTTCGCTCCAGTAAATATCGATGGGAATGCTGCGATCGCGGCTGCGATCGCGCAGCACCAGCTCCCACCGTTCGACCGCAGAGGGGCCGGTAGAAAAGGAATCGGTACCCAGCAGCGGTACTGGCTCAGCGGTTTCAGCGGCGGGATCTTTGCGCAGTACTCGGCTGAGGGCCTTGCTCTCCATCTGCGCTAGGCGAAATTGAGAGGCCAGGGTAAGCAGGGTGCCGACATCAATTTCTAGGGTCTCCTGGGGCATGGCTCGCAAAATGCTCAGCAGCGTCAACCCCGACTCCGACTTGGACACCTGCTCTAGGGTAATACGCAAATCCGTCGCCGCCAGGTTGGGGGCGATCGCCCGCAGAGTATCGAGCAGCTGCGCACCACCAGGGGTGTGCAAAATTTCGTCTAAAATAACCTGACCCACTTCGGGTTCTAGGGTAATTTCGCCCTCTAGGGTTTGGCGCAGACTGGCATTGAGCAAGGGCCGGTACAAGCGCAGCGATCGGGGCACCTCTCCAGTGCTGGCAAAGGTCTCCAGGTCATCTAAGCTGACCGTTTGAGACAGCCGCCCCAAACGCACCGTAACCGACTCTGCCGCCAGCACTGGCGAAACGGACGCGCTCAGGCCCCAGCCACCCGTCAAGAGTCCGCCCGTAATCAACAGCCGCCCGCTCCAGCGCCCCAGCGCAGAACAGTAACGACGTAGGTATAACACGTTGGATTGCACGGCAAAAAACACAAACGCAGGAGCAGGGAGCTAAAGCAGACAGCGGCCAGAACTAATTAAGACCAGAACTAATTAAGACCAGAACCAATTAAGAATGGAGAATGGGTTTACCGTACCCAAATTTTCGCTGCGGGTTAACTTAATCTAAACGACAGCACCCCCGGACGGTGGCGATGAATCGTCAAGTTTTTTTGCGGCAGCGCCCATAACCACAGCCCTATGCCTCGAATCGTGATCGGCGTAATGGGGCCAGGGGCCACAGCCAGCCCCCTTCAGCTAAAGTTAGCCTATGCCCTAGGCCATGCGATCGCCTCTACCGGATGGGTCGTGCTTACGGGCGGGCCGCAGGCGTCATGACAGCGGCCTGCTAAGGGGCCAATTGCGATCGCCACTACCGTTGAGGTGGCCGTGGCGCAAAGACAGCAGTGGCTGGCCCCCTTAGAGCCTGCTGCTTAGATCTGTGTAGCCGACACTGTTGCTTGCCGGCATCTCCTGTTAGCCTAAGGCCGTTGGCAGTGTTGTAAATGGCTTTACCTGCCTCTTTCGCCGACAATTGGTAAAAACTTCTTTAATGTAAGGTAAGAGCTACGCCCCTCACCCGCTGGTACCATGACAGACAATCAACCGTCCCCGAAGGAAAATTTTCTCTTCCCGCGCAGCAAGTACTGGGGCGAATTTACGCCGCAGCAGTTGGCCTTCAATGCTAATCTGCAGGAGTTTGCCCAGCGGGTTTCTTTCGTGTGCAACCTGGAGACTGGCGGCAAAATGTCGGCCAACGATGCCTACGACGAAATTAAGCGGCTGTGGAAAGACCTGAAGAAGTCTAAGGCCAACCTGATTGACGCCATTCCGCCAGAACTGCCACCAGACGAGCCGGGGGAATGACGAGGCCGAGAAGACGGGCAGGCCATTGAGGGCGTTAGAGCGACCTTACAATGCCGATGAGGCCAGATAAAAACTGACTAAAAAGCCCGCGATCGTTGAAAACGTTACCGAGCCGCCGCCCATTTCGTAGGCTTCGGGCATCATGGTGCTGGCAATCATTGCCAGAATGGCTCCCCCGGCGGTGGCCTGGGCCACCGCCAGCATCCAGTCGGTGGCTACATTGACCAGTAGGCCGCCTACCATCGCCATCAGACCGCTGAGCAGCACCGCACCGCACCACAGGGCCAAAATCCGCTGGGCCGAGGTGCCCGCCTGGCGCATGCCAATGGAGCTTGACATCGCTTCGGGAATGTTGGAGATAAACACCGCCATCAAAAACGACGCGCCAGTGTGGCCCGTGCCCGCGTGAAAGCCAATCACCAGCGCCTCAGGAATATTGTCGATCAGGGTGCCGATCAAAATAGCTAGAGGGGCAGAACTCTGGGCCAGCTCTTTAAACTGCTGCTCTGATATCGGAATATCGACCTCAACGCTGTCGAGCACCTGCCGCCGCCACTGATCGTCCTCTACTGGCGTGGATTTGGCGGTCGACTGGGTGGTTTCCCGCAGCCGCCGGGCTAAAATGCGGCTCAGCCCGCTGGAGAGCTGGGGAGCATAGGTGAGCATAGCGTCGAAGTCGGTCTTGTCAAGCTCGTAAAGCTCCATGGGGGTTTTAGCCCGCACCGTTGCCGATCGCTCTTCACCAGTCAGCAGGGCCATTTCGCCAAACATTTCGCCAGGTCCTAGGGCGGCCAGCCGCTGCGGCCCCTTAAAAATTTCGGCCTCGCCTTCCACAATTAAAAACATAGAATTGCCGGGAGCCCCCTCCAGACACAGCACCGTGCTCGGCTCGACCTGAAGGGGCTTGAGCAGCGGAATAATCGCCTGCATTTCAGACGGGGAGAGACTGTGAAGCATCTCGATATGGCAGATGCGATCGAGCACTTCTGAGGCTTCGTCCTGGCGATGGTGGTAGAGAAAGCGTCGGGACGACGATGGGTGGCGAATAAAGCCTCCCTGGTTGTCGATGTAGGTAACGATGACGGTAAACAAGGTACCGCCCAGAGCGAACCCAATCACCAGCGGCAAAAAGCCGCTGCTGCGGAAGGCCGGTAAGGTGATGTCGTAGGCAATGGCCGAGAGTAGGGTGCCGCTGCCAAAAGCCATGATGGCCGCCGTCAGCGATCGCGCTGGTCGCCAGGCAATGCCTAAAACCGCCCCCACAAGCAGACTAGAGGCCCCCAACAACCCTTGAAGTAGCGCAGCAAAAGGAACGCTCATGACCAAAATGACAAGGCATTATGACCAGGTTACTGCACAATGCTTCGCTTCCTGGCAAACTAGAGCCTAGGATATTACAGGTCAATGGTCTGTCTGCTATGAACTCACCGACCCAGCGCCCTACCCCTGACCGCCAAAAGCGCCAGCGGTTTGCAGGCCGCGCCTCACGCCGCCCCATTGCCGGACTATGGCTGCTGTGTGGGCTACTCTACGCCGCTGCCGGAATAATTTTGACTGCCCTGGCTAGTCCCTGGGTGTGGGCTGGGGCCGCCCTAGGCGCTGTGATTCAGGCCGTGACGCTGGCTGGCCCTGAGGCGCTACAGCGGTTTCGGTGGCTCACCGCCAACTTTTTGGTGCTGGGGAGCATTGCCGGGGGTACCGCCCTGGCGGCCATGCTCTCCATTGCCCTCAATCACCTGGGCACCGCCAACCTCGACGACATTACCCTCAGCAGAGCAATGGGGGAGGTGGTGCTTTATAGCCTGCTGGCGGTGGGGCTGGCGGTGCTGTGCAGCTTGGCCACGGCTGCCCTGGGCGATCGCCTGCTGCATCGCAATAAGGGCAGCAAAACCAGTCTCCTTCTCGTCATCACCGTCCTGGTTGGCCTGGCCCTGGGCGGGGGCATCGGGCTGCTGGCTGCCTAAGCCGCTAAACGGATTACAGCTAGGCTATATTGTATCGGAAGCTCAGCGTAGCCCAGCGATCGTGGTGCAGGCTGTAGGAATCGGTAGTCCTACCGTCAACGGCAGAGCTGGCGCTGAGATCTCGCAGCAGCGCCTGGGCCAGCCGCAGCGACTGACGCACAGGGCGAAAGCCCGTCCCCACGGCAGGCGGGTTGTTGCCCAATACGGCTAGGCACTGATCTAGGGGCTGCGTACTCAAAATGACGTGGGATTCTACCCAAATAGCCGACCCCGGCATGGCCCAGCCCGCACTGTGGGTTGGAAAGGTGAGCATTTCCCCAGGGGCCACGGGTGTCGCCACCTGGGGTACCTCTGCGCCATCGGCGGTAGTCGGATCGGGAAGGGTCATCAGGGCAGTGCACTTGCCGCGACTGTCGAAGCTAATCCACAGCAGGTGAAGCGGCTGGGTTGAGGTGTTGGCCAAGTGGTAGGCAATGCGACTATCGCGGGACAGCGTCACGGTGTCGGTGATGGCCGCTTTCTGAGCCTGCCGAATGGCCGACGGCCAGACCATAGTGGCGCTGCGCTCGGTGGTCTGCACCAGCAGCGACTTGGGCTTAGGCTGCACGGTCTCTAGCGCCGCTGCCGCCCCCAGTTGAGACGTGGTACGGTTTTCTGTCAGGCGCACTAGCTTGAGGGCCAGCAGGGTTTGCAGGTAAGGGGTGAGTCGATTGACCGCTGTTTTGACCGCTTCTTCTTTGACCAGCATGGTGCCGGGCAGCAAGGTGCGGTTGGGAGCAAAGAGCCCGTAGCTGCTCTCAGAGGGGCGATCGCCGCCTGCACCAGGGATAGACTCCCCGTTTGGCAGAGCGGCGGTCAGAGTAGAATTTGGGCCAATGGGCAAGCGGCCAAACAGGCAGTCGGCGGCTTTTTCGCCCGCCGTTACCGAAGTGACTAACGGAATGCCCGCCAGAGCACTGGTTGCATCAACCCGTTCTACCCGCTTGAGCTGACTGTCGAGGGCCACGATTAAATCGATGTCCAGAGGTAGTCGCCGCACCTGCTCAAATAGTGGTCGTCGAGCCATGTCCGAAGCAGATAAGACCTGTCCATCGAGGGGCTTGACCACGGCTTTAAGCCCGGTGCGCGACTCTAGCCCTAGGGAGATCGACTGCCCCGCAGCCGACTCGACCACCAGGCAGGAGCCTGGCTGTAGATAGCGAAGCACCTGAGATGGTACGCCCCCTAGCCAAGCCGTTAGGGGGCGATTGTTGCCGCTGGGCAGCACCACTCCCGACGCGGGCGGCATTTGAGGCGGCAGACTGTAGGCCACCGGGCCGGTGCGCGGTGATCGGCGATCGCTAAAGCTGGGCTGCTGATCGGCTCCTACCCATCGATGCAGCCGCTGCCCAGTCCGCCGCACCAAAATGTCAACAGTAGGATCGGGCTCTGCTTCCCAGAGGCTTTGGGTTAGAGCGTAGGTAAACACCCCGGCGCTAAAGCCCTCCCAGTGGCTCTCTAGCACCAGACGGCCCGGCTCGGCGGCCCGCAGCAACAGTCCCGGCCAAGGAGCCGCCAGGTTTAGGGGAAACTTGGCCGCAGGCATCAGGCCGGTGGGCACAGTCGGGCGCGACCTGACCCGAGAATTGCCCCAGCGCAAATAGCCAGCATCCTGGCTGCCAGCATCGATGACGGTGGTTAGATTAGCGGTGGCTAACGGGGCCAGCCAGGCCACGATCTCGGCCTCAAGCAAATCGCCTAGGGCCGGGTTGTTTTCGCTGGGCAGATGGCTGTCTACGGTGACCCAGGCGGTCTGTAGACCGCTTGGGTTCAATTTATTAGGGTCAGCCTCGGCAGTCTGGCTAGCAGCAGTGGTCTCGGTGCCCGCCACTCGCACCTGGCTGCCGTAGCCGCTAAAGTGCAGGAGCACCACATCGTCTGCTCGAGCCTGCTGCACTAGATGTTCGTCAATGGCGGTCAGAATGCCGTCGCGGGTGGCGTCCTGGTTGGTTAGCGTCACCACGTCGCCAGGCTGAAAGCCAAAGCGGTTCACCAGCAGATGTCGCTGCAGCTCCACATCGGTAATGCAGCCCTTGAGGGCGATGTCTTGGGCTACGCCGGGGTCAAGGGCGCGATCGGGATAGGCGTTAATGCCAATCAGCAGGGCCAGCTTGCGCCGGGCGGGTTTGGCCAGAGCCTGCTGGTACTGGCTAGAGCTAGCCAGCAGCGCAGTTCCACCTATACCCAGTGCCCCTAGGGCCAGGCCTGTCTGCTGCAAAAACGCCCGTCGTTTCAGTGTCACCGAGTTGATCGCATCCTAGTTGGTAGCGTTGACCTTAGCTGATAGCTTCGGGAATCCGCATGGCCTTGGCCAACTCCGCCGCCACCTCGGGTCGAGAAAACTCTGGCGGGGGGAGCTCGCCTCGGCGCAGCATCTCCCGCACTTTGGTACCCGACAGGTGAATCCGCTCGTCTTTGGTGCTGGGGCTGGTTTTAGAGGTCGCCATACCCCCGGTGCGGGTGCAGTAAAAGGCGTGCTCAAACTTCATTGGCAAAATGCCCAGCTCCGTCGGCTCAAACTCATCGAAGATATATTGAGCATCATAGGTGCCGTAGTAGTCGCCCACCCCAGCGTGGTCACGGCCCACAATAAAGTGGGTGCAGCCGTAGTTTTTGCGGATTAGCGCGTGGAAAATAGCTTCCCTAGGCCCAGCGTACCGCATTGCGGAAGGATTGATCGCAAGAATCACCCGATCCTGCGGGAAGTAGTGCTCGACCATAATTTCATAGCAGCGCATGCGCACGTCGGCGGGGATGTCGTCCGACTTGGTCGCCCCCACCAGCGGGTGTAAAAACAGGCCGTCTACGGTTTCCAGGGCGCATTTTTGAATGTACTCGTGGGCGCGGTGAATGGGGTTGCGGGTTTGAAAGCCAACAACGGTCTTCCAGTTGCGATCGCGGAACATGGCCCGCGAGGCCGCTGGATCGATCTGGTAGT
Organism: Nodosilinea sp.; assembly: GCA_049646445.1. Classification (GTDB taxonomy): domain Bacteria; phylum Cyanobacteriota; class Cyanobacteriia; order Phormidesmidales; family Phormidesmidaceae; genus Nodosilinea. The sequence continues at coordinate 45,702 of JBARVV010000051.1, forward strand.
CGGGGAACAGGGGATGGGGATCGCGCTGCAATAGCCACACAGGGCCAGCCAAATTCACCGCGCCCTGGTCGTAAACGACCTTGACCCCTGGATGCTTTTCATCGTCGGTGCGGTAGACGTTAACGACTTCGTGGGTTTTGTCGTAGGTGTACTTTTCTTCCAGCTCCAGTACGCCCACAAAGCGCCCGCTGGGATCATCCAGTCGTACCAGGCTGCCCTCTTGCAGGGGGGCGGCGATCGCCTCACTCACCGATAGTGTTACCGGAATTGCCCAGGGTAGACCGTTGGCCAAGCGCATGTCGGTCACGACAGGGTCGTAGTCGGCTTTCTTCATGAAGCCAGTCAGGGGGCTGAAGCCACCGATGGCAATCATGACCAGGTCAGAAAAGGCCCGCTCGTCAAGACTCACTCGAGGCAGGGTATCGGCCTGGCCAAGGAACTGAGCTTTTTGGTCGGGCGTCGCCTGGCGATCGACCAGGGTGCCCCCGTGGGGGGCAATGCCGTCTTTTTGTAGAGTCATTGAGATACCGCTGCCTTCTGCTGAGAATGGAATATTTAAGTAGAAACTGGCCCAGGCCAGTTTCTAACGGTCAAAGGAACTCCGGTTTTCCACCGGAGAATCGGGGTTAACCGTCTTGTTCTATGAAATTACATCTTGGTACCAATGTCACCCAGGCGGCAGCGAGGCGATCGCTACAAGCCCGCTCCACTACAGGCAGGGATTAATCGCGATAGATTCTCGGCCAGAGGGGGTGCGATGGCCCCTGGGCCGCGATGCGATCGCGCAGCCGCTCCAGCCGCTGTCGCTCCTCCTTGGTCATGCCCCAAAGCATATAGCGACTCTCGGCCACCAGCAGGGCTACGGTCAGCCCCACGCACAGCCCCAGGCCAATGGCGGCTGGGCGGTTATAGGCCAAGCCAATCCGCACTGTCGACCAGGTAAAGTACTGCCGCAGCTGAGCGATTTCGGGCCGCAGGCTCCATAGACTGAGGGGGGCCACCGTTAGCCACAGCAGACCGGTCACCATCCACCAGCGACGCAGCATAATCGCCCGCAGGCGCACTAGGGGCGCAGGATAGCTGGGGGTGCCCATAACCAGATCCTTGAGCAGTGTCTAGATTTGGGCTTCAGGCTGGGGATCAGCGTCGTCGGGGTCACCACTGTAGGCCTGGCCAGTACGTTCGCGCCACAGGGCCAGTAGCGAGCTGGCCACAAAAATACTGGAGTAAGACCCCGCCAAAAAGCCAATAATTAGCGCCAGGGCAAAGTACTTCAGGGTTTGGCCGCCAAAGATAAAGATGGCAACTAGGGGCAGTACTGTAGTCAGCGAGGTATTGATTGAGCGGCTCAGGGTTTGGTTGACGGCGCTGTCGACAATATCATTGATGTGGCTGCCGGGGTTGAGCTTGAGGTTTTCGCGGACGCGATCGTAAATCACCACCGTATCGTTGACCGAGAAGCCCACAATCGTCAGCAGCGCCACGATGAACAGACTATCGACTTCGACCCCCAGCACCAGCCCCAAAATGGCAAACACCCCAGCACTAATGGCCACATCGTGGGCCAGGGCCAGAATTGCCAGCACGGCATAGTCAAGCTTAAAGCGCAGACTGAGGTAGGCCACAATCCCCGCAAAGGAAACCAGCAGGGCTAGTAAACCCGACACCAGCAGCTGTTGACCAATCACCGGCCCCACCGAGTCGATCTGGGTGGAGCTGGTGTCAAAGGGGCCAATCGCCTCGTCTAGAGCGCGTTGCAGGGTGGTGCGCTCGTCGACATCCAGGTTGCGGGTGCGAATGGAGAGCACCTGCTGGTCGTCGCCTAAAACTTGAAGACTGCTGGAGTCGAGCCCCTGCTGACCCAGTACCTGCCTAACCTCAGTCAGGTCAATGGGTTCACTACAGCTATCGGTCGTTGTGCAGGCGCGGGTGAGCTGCAACCGGGTGCCACCGGCAAAGTCAAGCCCCGGCTTGAGGGGTGCACCGAACTGCTGCCACGAAATTGCCATAGCCACCAGACTGGCCAGCACCAAAGCCCCCGAGATGGCCCACCACAGACTGCGCTGCTGAATAATGTTGAGTTTCATGGGCACTCCTAGGGGCGAACGGTGTTGGGGCGAACGGTGTCTAGACCAGGGCAAAACAGGCTGGGCCGCCGAAACTGGGGCAGGCTAATGGCTAAGAACATCAGAGTGCGGGTACAGGTCAGCGCTGTGAACATACTGATCAGCACGCCGATGCCCAGGGTAAGGGCAAACCCTTTTACTAATCCGGCCCCAAAGTAAAACAGCGCCAGACAGGAAATCAGGGTGGTGACGTTGCCATCTAGGATGCTTGAAAAGGCGCGGAAAAACCCTGACTCAACGGAGCGGTAAAGGGTTTTGTTTGACCTCAGCTCTTCGCGGGTGCGCTCAAAGATCAGCACGTTGGCATCTACCGCCATGCCAATGCTGAGAATGAACCCGGCAATGCCTGGCAGGGTCAGGGTAACCCCCAGCAGGTTAAAGGCGGCCCAGGTCAGCAGCGCGTAAATAATCAGGGCGACATCGGCCAGGACACCGGGTAGACGGTAGTAGACCACCATAAACACCAGCACCAGGGCCAGCCCAGCCAGCCCGGCGTAAAGACTACGCTGAATGCTGTCGCGACCCAGGGTAGGGCCAACGGTGCGGTTTTCGACCACTTCTACCGGCAGGGGTAGGGCACCACCGCGCAGCTGAATTTCAAGATCGCGGGCCGATTCGGCGGTAAAGTTGCCGGAGATCACCGCGCTACCGCCGGTAATACCGGTTTCGGCGTACTGCACGTTGACGGTGGGGGCGCTGAGCAGCCGATTGTCAAGGAAAATACCAATGGTGCGGCCCGTGCCCGCGATCGCCTTACTGATCTCGGCAAACTCGTTGCCGCCCTCATTGTTGAACTGAATCACCACTTCCCAAAGGGTGCCGCTGGTGGGGCGAGCGATCGCATCGGTCAGCTTGTCGCCGCCCAGGGTGCTGGGCTCAAACAGGTCAGCAATGGCTGCTTCGCTGGCGGCGATGTCGGCCTGGAGCTTTTCGATCCGGGTCTGGGTCTCGGCCTCAATGGCGCTACCATCGGGCACAGCGGCCTGGAGAGCGGCGAGTTCACCCAGATGCCCCTGCAGAATCTGGTTTTCAATCCCTAACTGCTGATCGGTACCGGGGCGCTGGGCGCGAAACTCCAGCTGGGCAGTGCCGCCCAGCACCCGCTCGGCCTGCTCAGGGTCGCTGACGCCGGGTAGCTGCACCAGCAGCTGGTTGTTGCCCAACTGCTGCACTACCGCCTCCGACACGCCCAAGCCGTTGACCCGGCCTTCTACCACGGTTTGTACGGCCTCCATTTCCCGTTCGGTAATGGTCGGAATCGCCTCGGTGGGCTGCACCTGAATCGTGAGCTGAGAGCCGCCGCGCAGGTCTAGTCCCAGACGGGTGGGAATTTGGGTAATGATCACCACGGCGGCGATGGTGAGCGCCAAAATAACCCCTAGCCAAGCTCGATATTTTGCCATTGCGGTGTGCTGCGGTGTAAGTGCGGGTGGGGAGAATGATCCCGATTGAAAACAGTGCGAGGAGAACGGTTTGTCCCTGAATTTAATGGTGGGCGGTGCCCACCCTACGGGAGAACCAGCCTCTAGACCTTGAGGGCGACCATGTTTTCGACGGCGGCCTCAATTTGCTTGGGCTGCACGATGGTCAATGTTTCTAGCTTACCGTTGTAGGGGGTGGGTATGTCTTGAGAAGACAGTCGCACTACGGGAGCATCGAGTTCGTCAAAGTAGCGATCGTTGATCGAGGCAATAATTTCTGCGCCGATGCCGCCGGTTTTCATGCACTCTTCGACAATGATGACGCGGTGGGTCTTCTTAATCGACGCGCCAATGGTGTCAAAATCGAGCGGCTTGAGGGAAATTAAATCAATCACCTCGGGATCGAGGCCTTTTTTCTCTAACCCTTTGACTGCCTGGGTAACGTGGTGGCGCATGCGGGAGTAGGTGAGGATGGTGACATCTTTACCAGGGCGCACGATCTCGGCCTTATCTAGGGGCACGACGTACTCGTGGTTGGGCAGGTCTTCTTTGAGGTTGTAGAGCAGTACGTGCTCAAAAAAGAGCACTGGGTTGTCGTCGCGAATGGCGGCCTTGAGCAGCCCCTTGGCGTTGTAGGGAGTGGAGCAGGCGACGATCTTGAGCCCCGGCACTGCCTGAAAGTAGGCCTCAAGCCGCTGCGAGTGCTCGGCCCCGAGCTGTCGACCCACGCCCCCTGGCCCCCGTATCACCATCGGAATTTTATAGTTGCCGCCGGAGGTGTAGCGCAGCATGCCGGCATTGTTGGCAATTTGGTTAAAGGCCAGCAGCAAAAAGCCCATGTTCATGCCCTCAATGATCGGGCGCAGGCCGGTCATCGCCGCCCCTATGGCCATGCCGGTAAAGCTGTTTTCGGCGATCGGAGTGTCGAGCACGCGCAGCTCGCCGTACTTTTCATAGAGGTCTTTGGTGACCTTGTAGGAACCGCCGTAGACGCCAACATCTTCGCCCAGCACAAAGACGGTGTCGTCGCGGCCCATCTCTTCGTCGATCGCCTCGCGGAGGGCATTGAATAAAAGGGTTTCTGCCATTGGTTTCGGTGCTAACTGAGGGAATAGGTCGGTTATGAAATGAGTCAGTAGACGGTTCGGTGATTGGGCAGATGAACGATTCACCTGGGGCACCTGCCATCGTTGGGGTTATTTGTCGGCGAAGATGTACTTGTAGAGGTCTTCGGGGCTGGGTTCGGGGCTGTCTTCAGCAAAGGTGAGGGCGTCGTCGATGCGGGTTTGAATGCGATCGCGCACTTCCTTGAGCGTCCCTGCTTCGGCCAGGTTGTGCTCGACCAGGTAGGACTCGAATCGCTTGATTGGGTCACGGGCCAGCCAGGCCTCTTTTTCGGCCTTCGATCGCAGCTCGTCGGGGTCGGCCAGCGAGTGGCCCCGGAAGCGGTAGGTGAGAGCTTCAATTAGGGTTGGGCCTTCGCCAGCTCGGGCGCGAGCAACGGCCTCCTGGGCCACCGATCGCACCGCCATCACGTCCATGCCGTCGACCTCAATGCCAGGCAGGCCAAACACCGCCGCTTTCTTGTAGATCTCGGGCTGGGAGGTGGCCCGCTCGTGGGCCATGCCGATCGCCCACTTGTTGTTTTCCACTACAAATAAGATCGGCAGCTTCCACAAGGCGGCCATATTCAAACATTCAAAAAACTGGCCGTTGTTGGTGGTGCCATCGCCAAAGAAGCAGGCGGTCACCTGATCAGCGCTGGGGTCACCTAGAGCATCGCGGCGGTAGCGCGACTGAAACGCTGCCCCTAGGGCGACAGGAATACCTTCCCCAATGAACGCAAAGCCGCCCAGCATGTTGTGCTCACTCGAAAACAGGTGCATGGATCCGCCCCGCCCCCTGCTGCAGCCGGTCTCTTTGCCAAACAGCTCGGCCATGACGTTTTTGGCGGGCACCCCGGCGCTGAGGGCGTGGACGTGGTCGCGGTAGGTGCTGCACACATAGTCGTCGGAGCGCAGCGACTTAATCACGCCGCTCGAAACGGCCTCCTGGCCGTTGTAGAGGTGCACGAAGCCGAACATTTTGCCCCGATAGTACATCTCGGCGCACTTATCTTCAAAGAAGCGCCCCAAGATCATGTCTTCGTAGAGCACCAGCCCTTCCTCTGAGGAGATTTGGGCTGGGGGAGCCTGAAATTGGGGTAATGTCCGTTCTTGAACCATGAATTTTGCTGGGTCCTACGCCGCGATGTCCAACATTTGACTATACCGAAAAGTATCACCCCTGGGCAGAGGCCAGGCCAAGATACGCTCTTCATCATACCGAGTAGGTCGCTCGGTAACGGTGTTTGATGCTGCTTAGGAGCCAGTGTTAACTAACGATTCGCACCAGGCTACCGCTTAAATCGGACCGCATCTAGCGTCTGCTTGAAGACGATCTAAATCTGGCACCAGCTGGCCACCATAGTTACCACTACTATCGCTGGCCTACCCAGCCCAAGCGGAAACCCAGAATCTTCATTTTGTCTTCAATTTCTGATCTGGTTCTTAACAGCACGCGTTGGGTAACTATGGTTAACCGCCGAGGAGCCGGGGAGCTAGAGGGTCGATGTAGAGTCAGGAACCGCTCTTTAGAAATCGAGAAATCGAAACAACTACAGCTAGCTGGGCATAGTGTAGTGGGATAGCTAATATCTCTAGATCGGGTCAAGGATGGTCGCGGCCTCTGACCACGGGGGTGGGCATGTGTTATAAACTTCATTTTTGGTCTGGTTTCAGAACAAACGCGATAGGGTAAACAAACGCGATAGGGTGTAGCTAATTTCCCAGCCTTTTCTATATAAAAATGTCTATAGATAATAGGCAGGAATGGGCGGGAGCAGGGCCTTGATGCAGAGGCAGTGAGCAGGACAACGTGACAGAACCATTGGCCAACGCTGGCTAATCAGAGCTAGAGATATGGATTTTGGCCTCCGGTGGCGGTTAAAAATTCAGCGGGTTGAGCAGTTCGCAATAAACCTTTTTGGATACTATTCGAGTGAATTCGCTGTTGGGGACGTGAGCTGTGCAAATTCCGTTAGACTACTACCGAATTCTGGGGTTACCGATTCAGGCGACCGCCGACCAGCTAGCCCAGGCCCACCGCGATCGCGGCCTGCAGCTACCCCGACGCGAATTTTCGGCTGCCGCCATTGAGGCTCGCAAGCAGCTGATTGACGAAGCCTATGCTGTACTGTCTGACCGCGATCGCCGCCGCGACTACGACAGTAAGTTTTTAGCCAATGCCTACACCGTCGATATGGGGCCAGAGCCCCTGCCAGAGGGGCGAATTCCGGGCTTAGCGGTAACTGCCGATGCGGGCGAGGCAGTGCTCAGGTCGCTGGCGACCGAACCCGGCGGCAGCGAGGCCCAAAGCTCCAAAATTGAAATTGAGTCTGACCAGCTGGTGGGAGCGCTGCTGCTGCTGCTAGAGATGGGGGAATACGAGCAGGTATTGCAGCTAGGCCAGCCCCAGCTCAGCAACCCCTACGCCAATGGCGGCATGGCCAGCCCCGCCCCTGCCCAAGACGATGTTGTGCTCACCCTGGCTTTGGCCTGCCTGGAGCTGGGCCGCGAGCAGTGGCAACAGCGCCAGTACGAGATTGCCGCTGAGTCGCTGCAGACGGGCCACGAGCTGCTGGCTCGGGGTAACCATTTTCCGGTGATTCGGGCCGAAATTCAGACCGAGCTGTACAAGCTGCGCCCGTACCGCATTCTGGAGCTGCTGGCCCGCCCCCTCGACCAAACCCGCGAGCGCCGTCAGGGGCTCAAGCTGCTCAAAGCCATGCTCGAAGACCGAGGCGGCATCGAGGGCAGCGAGGACGATCTCTCCGGGCTGGCGATCGACGACTTTCTGCGGTTTATTCAGCAGCTGCGCGACTATCTCACCGCCTCAGAACAGCAGGAGCTATTTGAGCATGAGGCCCGTCGCCCCTCACCTGTGGCCACCTATCTGACGGTATACGCCCTGCTGGCCCGAGGGTTTGCTCGCCACCAGCCCGCCCTGGTGCGCCGGGCCAAGCAGCTCTTGCTGCGTCTGGGCGGTCAGCAAGACGTCCACCTAGAGCAGGCTGTGTGCGCCCTGCTGCTGGGGCAGACCGAAGAGGCCAACCGGGCCCTAGAAATGAGCCAGGAGTACGAGCCACTGGCCTACATTCGCGAGCACTCGCGCCAGTCGCCCGACCTGCTGCCAGGGCTGTGCCTCTACGCCGAGCGCTGGCTCAAAGACGAGCTGTTTCCCCACTTTCGCGACTTCAAAGACCAGGAGGCCACCCTCAAAGACTATTTCGCCGATGCCCAGGTGCAGGCCTACCTGGAGACGATGCCCTCTAGCCCCGGTGCCACGGAGCCCCGCTGGTCCCAGGCTGGTGCTCCGGGATCAGCGACCCAGTTTCCGGCCTCGACCCAGGGCTCAGCTCAGTTTTCCACTAGCCAGTTTCCGACAATTGAGGGATCGCTGCCCATCGGCGCGCCGACGATGCCCGTCACCCCGGATCGCCGAGGCAGCACCCCGGCAACCGCTTCGACGGCGCGACCCAGCGGCGGCCATAGCAGCAATGGCAACGGTAGCGGCAACTATCCAACCTCGGTCCCAGCCCGCAACGGCAGTAGTCGCCGCGGCCAGCCCAATCCCCGGACCGAGAACGCTGATTCTACGCCTGTTGGTTCTGCCGACCCTGATGTCGTTAGGTTCGACTTTCGCGAAAATGGGCCAGACGATCTCTCCGTGGCGGAGCGAGTGGCTCAGCTCTCCCCAGAAGGCAAAATGACGGCGGCAGGTGAGCGCGAGACCCCCAGCCCGAAGTCTGGTAGCCCGCGCCGGGGAGCGATCGCCGACGCCGACACGGATCTGGCCCCTGGGCAGCTCCCGTCTGTAGAGGCTCCTAGTTCGCGCGATCGCCGCGCCGCGCCGCGCTGGGGAAGACTCGCCCTGGTAGGGGCTGCAGGCATTGTCGGCATTAGTATCTTGGGCTTTGGCACTATGCGGGCGCTGAGCTGGGTCACCTCGGCCTTTAGCGGGCCTAGAATCTCGGGCCAGCCCCTGGCGATTAGCGTGGACGAACCCGCCTTTGACATTCCCGAAGCGCCTCCGGCTCCGACCGAAATTGGCGTTAACGACATGGCCAACCGGGTAATTAACGAATGGCTGGAGATCAAGCGTGGGGCGCTGGGGGACAGCTACCAGGGCGATCGCCTCGACGACATTCTGCTAGAGCCGGTGCTCACCCAGTGGACCCGCCGGGCCAATGCCGCCGCCCAAGAAAGCTGGTACTGGGAGTACGAGCACAACGTTGAGGTGGAGTCGGTTACCCCCGATGACCCTACGGCCGATCAGCTCCAGGCCGTAGCCGTAGTATCTGAGAAGGCGCGGCTATTTGAATTTGGCGTTGAAAATGCCGGTGCCGCTTACGACGACACTTTAAGAATGCGGTACGACCTCGTGCGCCAGGATGGCAAGTGGTTTGTGCAGGGCATGAACAAGCTGGCGGATACGAATTAGCGTCGGTGAGTGAATGGGTCGCGGGAGGGGTGAATGGGTGCGGTTCAGATCGCGTTCAGGCAGGCTGTGCCGACGCGCCAGCCTCTACCAGCGAATTTAAAGGAGCAGCGGAGTCGTTGGTGGAGACTTTCGTTGGTGGGAAGGGGAAAGCGTCGTTGGCCCATTGGTCGTTTTCGTCCCGATCTCCATTCTCGATAGATGAATTACCATTAAGTGCTCATTGCGAGGCCTAGGTTCGGCAATCTCTCCTGACGGTCCGGGCCTAACTGTGTTTTGATAGAATGCTGTTCGTACTAACCCTAGAGCTGAATGCCAGTAGATAGCCCGCCCGCTCCCCAGCCGCCCCTAGTGCTCGACACCCTTGCCAACCCAGGGCTACCTAACGATGAGTGCCCACGCCGGGCGCGCATTCAGCTCGATCTGCTGCTGCTGGCGATCGAGGCCCTAGATCTAGGCGGCGGCGAGGCCATGCTAGCGATTTCTCGCGAGCTAGCCTTAGAAGAACTGGTGAAGAACCGGGTGCACCTGTGGCTGCTGCGGGGCACCAACCCTATGCGCCGTTACAGTCAGCGTCGCCCCTTACAAATTGAAGAGGCCAAGGCTCTGGTGATTATTATTTGCACGCTGGCCCGACGGTTAACGGTGCTGGTGCGCCAGCTGCTGGTGGGATATCAACAGCTAGCCGACAAGCAGCTCTCGCCCGAGCATCACTTTCGCCTAGCCGACTATCTAAGCCGCTTTCGCAACCACTTTCGAGCCCGCATGAACCCGCGCCGGGCTGGGGTAATTGCCTACAGCACCGACGAAAAGCTCGACGAGCTGGCTATTCAGCTTTTGCAACAACTGCTGCTGTGCGCTGGGGTGCTTGGTTCCCAGCGGCTCTGGAGTAGCCTGTTTGACGGAGAAGTATCATGACCGTTCAACGGCAATACACCCTGCCCCACTGCAATCTGGTTTTAGAGGGGCTGAGCGCCAACGCCAATGATCCGCTTGCGCCTCTGACGGTGCTGATGAATGCCGAGTGCCATCTGCCCGGTGCGACCGACGCCACGCTAACCGGTGGACGTGAGTTTTTAGATAGCCTGGTGGCTGCCGTTAGCCGCTACGGACAGCAGTTGCTCAGCGGTGTGTCTTCCCCATACTTGGGAACCACGCCTCCCATCGTAGAAGTGAAGCCGGGCGAGGGGGCTTGCCACCACCTGATTGTGCATCAGCAGTCCCTGGGCGAGCCCCTGAGCGACGTCAATGCCCAGCCGCCCCTGGATATAAAACTCACCACAGTGCAGTTTTATGACCTACTGGAAGCCGTCGATCAGCTCCTGGCCGATACCCAAACTCTGCCTGACCTAACGGCCCAGTTTCAGGCCGTGTCGCGGCGACTGGTGCAGCCCACCGACCCCGTGGCCCAACGAGCTGCACCCGCCGCTTTGGGCGCAGCCGTTTTGGCGGCGGCTGGGCTGGCCCTATTCTTTGTGCCCCCACCCGAATTTGAGCCGACGCGCCCTGGGTCTGAGTCGACCACTCCGGCTGAGTCGAGCCCAAATCCGCTAGATACAGCTCCAGACCCCGCCGTTGATGAACAATCCACTGAACTAGATGATTCGTCAGCTGAACTAGCCGCTGCCACGTCAGCAGCAGAGGATCTAGAGCGCCTGGAGACGGCTCCACCCATTACTGACGCTGCCACCATTGCCCTATTGCAGTCAGACGTGACTCGCCGCCTACAGGAGGCCTGGGCCGACGCACCGCGCCCCAGTGGCGACCTTGCCTATCGCATGGTGGTTTCAGAAGATGGCGACATTTTGGGCTACAAGTACGAAAATGACCTAGCTCTGACTGAGGTGGATAACACCCCCTTACCTGAGCTCACGTTTGCGCGAGTAGACGGAGCTCAGCCAGCGCGCGAGCAGATGGCCCAGTTTATCGCTACCTTTACCGCCGCTGGCGATGTCGTGGTCGAGCCTACCAATGCTCCGCCCCCCTCAGCCTCAGCTACAGCGGCAGCAGCGGAGGCTGAGGAACTACCCACACTAGACAACAAGATCACCGATGGCGATCGCATTCGCGCCCTTAACAGCGCCCTCTACGACGATATTTTGGCCGAGCTAGAGCCGCTTTCGGCCAACGAAGACCTGCGGTTTCGGGTACGACTTGCCGAGTCAGGCGACGTGGTGGGCTACGAACCGCTCAACGCTGCCGCTGGCCTGCTGGCTAGAGAGACGCCGCTGCCCCGCCTAGTTACAACTTCTGACAGCGTTGCCCCCGACAGCGATCGCAATCAGGCCGACTTTCAGGTAGTGTTCACTGAGGGCGGTGTGTTAGAGGTCAGCCCGTGGGATGGTTGGCCCTAGGGAGGCCAGCTCCATTCTCGGTTTGACTCAGCGCCGCTAGCCCGATGTTTTGAGCCTAATGACGCCATGGCCGATTCCCCTGATCTGCCGCCCCCGACTGCAAATAAAACTCCGTCGGTGGGAGGTTCTGACCCGGTTTCTCCAGCGCCGGTCGCCCCAGCTCCCGCTGCTCCGGCTCCCCAGCCCCGATCTGGCCCACGGCCTGGGCTGCACGCCCTGTGGACCCTGGTGGTGCGACTGATCATGCTAGGGGCTGGGGTAAGTCTTGGCTGGCTGGTCGGTATGCTGGTGGCCCAGGTCTTTCCGGCCCGGAGCCCAGAACCACCGCTGACGGAGATAGCTTTGCGCTCCAGCAGCCAAACCGGGCGCAAGCTGCAGCATCTGCCCCAGTGGTGGCGAGGCGATCGGTCTGTAACCCCGACTGAAGCGACCCCAGCGCCAGCAGCGGCTGCACCTGAAGATTTAGGTGAGGCTCCTGCGGCTACCGCTACCGCCGCTGAACCACCGCCCCTGAGCGAAGACGAAAGCGATCGCATCATCGCCGACCTTACCAACCTGCGCCAGGATCTAGCTACGCTCAACACTCGCCTGGAAGCGCTAGAAACGACTTTGGGCACCCCCACCACTGGCACCCTCGAAGATCGTTTGCAGCGCCTTGACCAGCGCCTTGGCGCTGATGCCGCCGCCGCCGGGCCAGAAACCCCTGCGGCATCTGCCGAACCCCCGACCGCCGAACCTGTGGCCTCGACACGCTACCAGGAGGCGCGCTTTCCGCTGGTGCGCGATCGCGTGGTGTTGCCCAGCGCCCTGCTGTTTAACCCCGGCAGCAGCACCCTCACCGCCCCCGGCCAGCAGCTGCTCGACAGCATTGCGCCCGACCTGCGCCGCTATGGCGCAGCTACCCTGCTGGTGGGCAGCCATACCGATAGCACCACCGCCCCTGAGCCAGCCAGCCAGCTCACCCTCCAGCAGGCTTTAGCGGTGCAGCAGTATCTAGATCCGCAGCTCGAAGGCAGCGGCAGCCGTTGGGTAGCAGTGGGCTACGGCAATAGCCGCCCCCTCACCACCGGCACTGACCCTGCCGAGCAGTCGCGTAACCAGCGAGTTGAAATTGGCATTGTGCCCGGTAGATAACCTATGCGCCTTGTATTTTTTGGTACGCCTCAGTTTGCGGTACCCAGCCTAGAGCGGCTGCTGACCGAGCCAGGGTTTGAGGTGGCCGCCGTGGTTACCCAGCCCGATCGCCGTCGGGGCCGGGGCAGCCGGGTCGACGCATCACCCGTAAAGCAGGCCGCAGGTGACTGCCTGGTGCTGCAACCCACTCGAATTAAAAAAGACGAGGCCACTCTCACCGCCCTAGAGGCCATCCAGGCCGACGTTTTCGTAGTGGTGGCCTACGGGCAGCTGCTGTCTGCGCGCATTCTCGATATGCCCCGATTGGGCTGCATCAACGGCCACGGGTCGCTGCTGCCTGCCTACCGAGGCGCGGCCCCGATTCAGTGGTGCATTGTCAACGGCGATCGCGTCACCGGCATGACCACCATGCAGATGAACCTGGGCATGGATACCGGCGATATGCTGCTCAAGTCGCACCTGCCTATTGGCCTGTTCGATACCGCTGGAGACGTAGCGGCAGCCCTGTCTCAGCAGTGCGCCGATCTGCTGGTTGAAACTCTGCACGGCTTGCAGGCCGGTGCGCTCAGCCCAGCACCGCAGAATGACGCCCTGGCCACCTACGCGCCGCTGATTCAAAAAGAAGACTATGAGCTGGACTGGGGAAAGGCTGCGATCGCGCTACATAACCAGGTGCGGGGCTTTTACCCCGGCTGCGCTACGTCGCTGCGGGGGCAGCCGCTAAAGGTGATGGCTACCGCCCCCCTGGACCAGCCCTACTGGGCCGAGCTGCCCTCAGAACTAGTGGCGATGCGGGATGCCGTAGAGACTATAACCGCTGAAGCCGCCCGGCAAAGCTTTCCTGCCGGCACGATTGTGGGTTTGCTCAAGGGCCAGGGGCCGATCGTGCAGACCGGCGCTGGGCTGCTGCTGCTGCGCCAGGTTAAGCCCAACGGTAAACAGGCCCAAATCGGGGCCGATTTTGTCAACGGCAGTCGACTGCAGGTAGAAGAATTTTTGGGCTAACCGCTACGCTGCAAATTCAGTTGATAAGCTGGGGTAGTTTGGTCAATCTTTCCGTAGAGAGAAATTCTATCGATGGAAGCAGAGCCTTCAGCGACGGCGGCAGCCTATGGCCCGGTGCCAGAGTATTTGCAAAATCGGCGCGAAGTAGTGTTTTTACTGCTGTCGGGGCTGTTTCTCGGCACCCTGGGCATGCTCAATATTCTCGGCATTAGCCGGTTTGTCAACGTGTTTACCTGGGGCGATTTTGCCGTTACGGTAGCAGTGGGCGTGCTGCCCTACCCGCTGACTTTTCTCTGTACCGACCTAATCTCAGAACTCTACGGCAAGCAGCGAGCCAACCAGGTGGTGTGGGTAGGGCTACTGCTCAACGCCTGGGTACTCTTTATCGTTTGGGTGGGGGGCCTACTGCCGGGGTTCGAAACCCTTGACCCAGCCACAGGCGAGATTGCCCGCGATGCCGCCGGGCGACTGCCGGTATTTTTTGAAATTCGCAACCTGACTTTTGGGGCGGTAACAGCCTCTATGCTGGCCTATATGACAGCCCAGTTTGTCGATGTCTACCTGTTTCACTTTTGGAAAGAGTTAACCAAAGGCAAGCACCTGTGGCTGCGCAACAATGGGTCTACCCTAGTTAGCCAGCTGGTTGATACGACCGCCGTGGTGCTAATCACGCACTTTTTGGCCGGGGCGCTACCGCTTCAAGCAGGCCAGGATCTATGGCCTCAGCTGATTCGCTTTATTGGCTATGGCTATGTCTTTAAGCTGGTGGCGGCGCTGCTCGATACGGGGCCATTTTACCTGTGCGTATTTTGGCTATCGAACTACCTTGGCCTAGAGTCTCCTATCCCAAAGCCTAAGCGCCCTCGTCTGGGTAGCCGAGGGCAAAGCTGATCTCGCCTACTGCTTGGTTGGGGGAGACGGCCCCACACTGGCCTCCAGCTGGTGCAGCGCCGCCATTACATCGTCTAGGCGAACGTCTTCGCCGCCAGCCATGTTCTCTTCAGTGGCCACCTGGAGTTCTCGGGCGTCATACTCCCAGCGCCGCAAGATTTCGACTTTTTGCTCCTGAGTCAGCTCAAGACTATTGCACACTGCCGCCGGAGTAGCAAAGACGCTCCCTGGGCTGATCATTGCTCTGTCGATGTCCATTGTTACCTCCTAAGACCTGAGTTCGACAGCTAAAAAGCGGCTTGTGGCAAGGCTTTAAGCTCATAGTCGGGGATACCCAACGAGGGCTTGTCGGGGTGGTAGGCATAGGCGATCAGGCCTGAGACCAGGTTGACGAGGAAG
>JBARVV010000052.1:0-3802 GCA_049646445.1 Nodosilinea sp.
GCCTTCACCCCTCACGCCGTGCAAACCCTGCAACTCACCCACCCCAAAAAAAGAACCCCCTGAATGAATCAGGGGGCATAACCTTGTGTCGCTGGGGGAGGGTACAACCTTACAGCGCGTGACACACCGCAATGCCCCTACGAGGTTTCTGCTTTAAATCGGAATTTCTGATATCGGATTTCGTATCAAAATCAGCTACCGTTTCTCCCACTGGTCTTTCATGCGCTGAATGCGTTCCAGCAGGGTTTCGTTCGACATGCGTGAATTCAGCCGCTCTACCAGCAATGGAAACGCTAGGGGTGAGGGGCGCTTAGTGTCCTTCCACACGACCGATCGCCGATCGAGCCGATCCAGGGTTTTTGCCAACCGGTGAGTTTCGAGCTGGTCTTGCAGCACCTCCCGTTCGGCCTGCTTTAGCAGTAGGTTATCCGGCTCGTATTTGGTGAATACCTCGTACAGTAGCGACGTGCTGACCTGGAGCTGGCTCGACGTTTTGCGCGACCCCGGATAGCCCTTGAACACCAGCCCCGCCACCTGGGCCACGCCGCGAAATTTGCGCTGGGTGAGTTCAGAAATATTGAGGCTGGCGCGAATATCGTCTTCTAAATTCTCCAGGCCAAAAAAGTCGCTGGAAAATAGCTCCTGATAGGGGTAGCCCTTGGGGCCGAGAATTTCAAAGCCGTAGTCGTTGACCGAAATGGTGAAGGTGGCGGTCTTTTGCTTAGCGAAGCGGTAGCCCCAGAGAAACCCCAGCCCCTCATGGACAAATCGCCCCTCAAAGGGAAACACGTAGAGGTGCTGGCCCTCACGGGTTTTGCAGCTTTCGACTAGTAACTCATCGGCGCTGGGCAGGGCTGAGAGCCGCTGCTGGGCCTCAAGAATGGGCGCGATGGCGAGAATCTCGGCGTTGGCGGTTTCCTTTTCATTGCTGAGCGCAGGAGGATCCCCCCTGCCCCCCTTAACAAGGGGGGTAATGGAGGAATCTTCTACGGTGGAGAAGTGGGGGGATCGAGTCTCGTCAGCGGCGCATTCCACTGGCTTGGATAAAGCCGTATCGCTGGATGATTTGATCATCTCTCGCACCCCTTCCACCTCGCGGCGCAGGTGGTGGCTGAGCGTATCCGAAATAGCCAGCTGCCCGCCGCCCCAGCTGGGTGTCACCGTCGATTTCTTGCGGGTGCCCTTTACATAGAGCACCATGTCCTTCATCTGGAAGTATTCCAGCTGTCGCCCGGCGAAAAAGAACACATCCCCTTTCTTCAGCCGCGACACAAAAGCTTCTTCGACGGTGCCGATCTCTTTGCGGTTGGTGTAGACAATTTTGACCGGCGTGTTGGAGGTAATGGTGCCAATGCCCATACGGTGAATGCGGGCCAGTTTCGCATCGCTGACTTTATATAGGCCATCTTCTAAAACAACCTTTTTGTAGCGAGGGTACGCGCCCAAACACTGGCCGCCGTTCTCAATAAAATCCAGCACCCACTGATACTCCTCATCGGTAAGGTCGGCGTAGGCGACGGTTTGGCGCAGGTTCTCCAGGGTCTTTTGCGGCTCAAAGCCATCGCCGCAGGCCAGGGTGACCAGGTGCTGTACCAGCACGTCGTAGGGCTTGTGCTGGGGTCGACGGGTCTCTATATCGCCCAGTTCCAGCCCCCGGCGAAAGGCAGAGATCTCCAGCAGTTCCAGGGCGTTGGTGGGCAAAAAAAACACCTCCGAGGTGCCTTCAGGAACGTGGGCGCTGCGCCCCGCCCGCTGCAGCAGCCGGGCCAGATTCTTGGCGCTGCCAATTTGCACCACCCGCTCCACTGGCTGAAAATCGACGCCCAGATCCAGGGACGAGGTACACACTACCCACTTGATGTCGCCCGACTTCACTCCGGCTTCGATCGCCTCTCGCTCCTTCACATTGATCGACCCGTGGTGCAGCGCAATGCGATCGGCCTCATCGGGCAGGGCAAAGTTTAGTGCCTGGTACCACCGCTCGGCCTGGTTGCGAGTGTTGGTAAAGATCAGCGTGGATTTCTTCAGATCCAGCGCTGCTACCAGAGTTTCAAACATGCGCAGCCCCAGGTGCCCCGCCCAGGGGAACGTGTCCACCGACTCGGGGCGAATGCTGGTGATCACCGTGTCGCGTTTTAGACTGGAGCGAATGATCACCGGTTCGGTGCCCAGGCCCACAGCGGTTTGGGCGGCTTCTTTGAGGTTGCCCAGGGTGGCAGAGATGGCCCAGGTGCGCAGGGTTGGCTGGAGCGATCGCAGATGCCCCACGCACAGCTCCGCCTGGGTACCCCGCTTGGAACTCATCAGCTCGTGCCACTCGTCCAGCACCACCGCCTGCAGGTCGCCAAACCGCTTGGCCGCATCTTTGTACGACAGCATCACCGCCAGCGACTCGGGCGTAGTGATCAAAATATTCGGCATGTTCTTGAGCTGCTTGGCCTTGCGTGACGAGCTGGTATCGCCCGTGCGCGACTCGACGGTGATACTCCAGGTCATCACCTCAATGGGGACTTTGATCGCCTGCTCAATATCGCGCGACAGGGCACGTAGGGGGGTGATGTAGAGCAGCTGCAGGCCCGCTTTGGGGGTGGCAAGCATTTCTGCGATCGCACCCATCACCGCCGCATAGGTTTTGCCTGAGCCGGTGGGCACCTGCACCAGCCCGCTGCGTCCGGCCAGATAGGCCGCCCAGGTTTCGGCCTGAAAGTCGAGGGGCTGCCAACCTCGGGTGGCAAAGTAATCGGTGATGGGGATGAGGCGCGGGTCAGCCGTCACGGCGCGATCCTGAGCGTTCGGGTTAGCCTATTTATTGTAGTGATCCAACGGGTGACCTAACCTTGGCCGCCTAGACTGGGAGGCTGATCACAAAACCGCTGACTTACCCCATCCGGTGGAGCAACTCCGGACTCGCCACGGCTATTACCCAAAAAATACCAAAAAAAAAGAGAGGTGCCCAGCACCTCTCCGTGTGAAATATCTGAATCGACTGATTCAAGCTGACAGCTGCTAATCCCCTATAGAGCGTTACCGCGAGGCAACACTTCTTCAGGGAATACAAACTTCTCATGGGGCTGGTCAGTCGGAGCCATCCAGGCCCGAATGCCTTCGTTCAGCAAGATGTTCTTGGTGTAGAAGGTCTCAAACTCGGGGTCTTCTGCCGCCCGAATCTCCTGCGACACAAAGTCGTATGCCCGCAGGTTCAAACCTAGACCCACAACACCTACCGCACTCATCCACAGACCCGTGACCGGCACAAACAGCATGAAGAAGTGCAGCCAGCGCTTGTTGGAAAACGCAATACCGAAAATCTGAGACCAGAATCGGTTCGCGGTCACCATTGAGTAGGTCTCTTCGGCCTGGGTCGGCTCGAAGGCGCGGAAGGTGTTGGCGTTCTCACCGTCTTTGAACAGCGTGTTCTCAACGGTGGCACCGTGAATGGCGCACAGCAGCGCTCCACCCAAGACACCCGCTACTCCCATCATGTGGAAGGGGTTGAGCGTCCAGTTGTGGAAGCCCTGGAAGAACAGCAGAAAGCGGAAGATAGCCGCCACCCCAAAGCTGGGGGCAAAAAACCAGCTCGACTGGCCCAACGGGTACAGCAGAAAGACGCTGACGAATACCGCAATCGGCGCCGAGAAGGCGATGGCGTTGTAGGGCCGCAAGCCGACCAGCCGAGCCACTTCAAACTGACGCAGCATGAAGCCAATCAGGCCAAAGGCACCGTGGAGAGCCACAAAGGCCCACAGCCCGCCCAGCTGAAACCAGCGAACCAGGTCGCCCTGGGCTTCGGGGCCCCACAGCA
>JBARVV010000053.1:0-37785 GCA_049646445.1 Nodosilinea sp.
CCCCAGGAAGCCTCCCCACTCAAAGAGCCTTTACCCCAACTTATAGCCGATCACGTTGACGAGCCAGCCGACGAGTTTATGGATCTCGGTACTGGGTCAGCCATCTCCGTTGACCTGTCAGATATCATTGCCCAGACCGATGTAGAGCTGCAGCGGCTGGGCTGGGGCGTCAGCCAGGGCCGCGAGTTTTTAGAGAAGACCTATGGCAAGCGATCGCGCCATGACCTCACCGACGATGAACTGCTGGAGTTTTTGCTCTACCTCGAAACCCAGTCGCTCCCCGGCAACCCCTAGTTTCCCCCTCAGCTAAAAACCGCCCAGAGTCTGGCCAGACTCTGGGCGGTTTTTGGGCGGTAAAGGGCTCAAGGTGGCGCGCAATCCGTTTGGGTTACATCACTTCCATCGGGCGAGCACCCACCGAGGTGCGATCAATCACCTGGTCGATGAGGCCGTATTCCACCGCCTCGTGAGGGCTCATGAAGAAGTCGCGCTCGGTGTCTTCAGCGATTTTCTCCAGGGACTGGCCGGTGTTGTTGGCGATCGCCTCATTCAGCTGCTTCTTCAGGTAAAGAATTTCCTTGGCCTGAATCTCGATATCGGTGGCCTGACCCTGGGCACCGCCGAGGGGCTGGTGAATCATGATACGAGAGTTGGGTAGGCTCATGCGCTTGCCCTTTTCGCCTGCGGTGAGCAAAAAAGCTCCCATGCTGGCCGCCAGCCCTACACAAATGGTGCAGATCTGTGGCCGAATGTGGTTCATGGTGTCGTAGATGCCCAACCCCGCACTCACCGACCCACCGGGGGAGTTGATATACATATAAATGTCTTTGTCTGGGTCTTCTGCTTCGAGAAACAGCATTTGGGCCACAATTAAGTTGGCCGAGTCGGCAGTGACTTGCTGGCCGAGAAAGATAATGCGGTCCCGTAAAAGCCGGGAATAAATGTCAAACGCGCGCTCGCCACGCCCGGATTGCTCAA
The DNA here is from genome assembly GCA_049646445.1 of Nodosilinea sp. Taxonomy (GTDB): domain Bacteria; phylum Cyanobacteriota; class Cyanobacteriia; order Phormidesmidales; family Phormidesmidaceae; genus Nodosilinea. The sequence goes on from JBARVV010000053.1 coordinate 979, forward strand.
TAACGGTTGGGATCATCGTGATAAGCCACTCATACTGCTTTAACTGATTCTAACGACTTGTGGGGCCAAGGATTGGAGGGATAGCCGAATCGTAGTTTGGTATTCTGGCAACCATAACCCCTCTTTAGGCGCAGCCAATGGCCGTTAGCGTTGATCGAATTTTGCGTTGGAAGCAAACGGGCGCACCGGCCCAGCCGATCGCCGTGCTTACCGCCTGGGATGTGATGTCGGGCCAAATTGTCGATGCCGCTGGGGCCGATATTGTGCTGGTAGGCGATTCTCTAGCTATGGTAGCCCTGGGCTACGACACCACCCTGCCGCTGACCCTAGACGATATGCTGATCTGCGCCAAGGCCGTCCGGCGGGGGGTTAAAAATGCCCTCCTAGTCGTCGATTTACCTTTTCTGAGCTATCAGACCAGCGTAGAAGATGCCGTTCGCGCCGCCGGGTGCATGCTCAAAGAGGCGGGAGCCCAAGCGGTAAAGCTAGAGGGCGGCCACAAGGGCGTGGTCGAACGGGTGCGCCACCTGGTGCAGTGGGGCATTCCGGTGATGGGGCACGTGGGGCTGACGCCGCAGTCGGTGAACCAGTTTGGCGGCTTTCGCAAGCAGGGCAAAACCGAGGCAGAAGGCGATCGCATTCTCACCGAGGCCAAAGCCCTGGAGCAGGCGGGGGCTTTCTGTATTGTGCTAGAGCATATCCCGGCCGAGCTGGCCCGCGATATTACCAAGGCGCTGAGCATTCCTACCATTGGCATTGGGGCTGGGGGGCACTGCGACGGACAGGTGTTAGTAACGGCAGATGTTTTGGGGCTGTCGGCCTGGCAGCCGCCCTTTGCCAAGGTATATGCCGATCTGAGGCAGCAGGCGATCGAGGCGGCTGGGCAGTTCTGCGGAGAGGTGCGATCGGGGAACTTCCCCGCATGATATATCGGGGAACTTCCCCGCATGACACATCGGGGAGTACGCCGTGTAAAATTCCGTTAGGCTAAGAACGCTGGCAATTAGACCAAATTCAAGTCCAGAAGCGGCGTTTTACCTGCGGGAAAACTACAGCCCCCGAGCTGGACTTGGTATGCACAGACAGACACGATTCATTACGGTTGATACCCTCGCTATGACCACAACTCTCCAATTTAAGTACGACGTTAAAGACATTTCCCTGGCTCCCCAGGGCAAGCAGCGGATCGAGTGGGCTGGGCGAGAGATGCCTGTGCTGCGCCAGATTCAAGACCGCTTTGCCCAAGAAAAGCCCCTGGCCGGGATTCGGATTTCGGCCTGTTGCCATGTCACCACCGAAACCGCTCACCTGGCGATCGCCCTCAAAGCAGGCGGTGCCGACGCCGTGCTGATTGCCAGCAACCCCCTCTCTACCCAAGACGATGTCGCGGCTAGCCTGGTCGCCGACTACGGCATTCCCGTTTTCGCCCTGCGCGGTGAAGACAGCGCCACCTACTTGCGTCATGTCGAAACCGCTCTCGACCACCGACCCAACATCATCATCGACGACGGTAGCGACGTGGTTGCCACCCTGGTGCAGAATCGCCAGGCCCAGCTGTCTGAGATCATCGGCACCACCGAAGAAACCACCACCGGCATCGTGCGGCTCAAGGCCATGTTCAAAGACGGGGTACTCAGCTTCCCCGCCATGAACGTTAACGATGCTGACACCAAGCACTTCTTCGACAACCGCTACGGCACGGGCCAGTCGACCCTCGACGGCATTATTCGCGCTACCAACATGCTGCTGGCGGGCAAAACCATCGTGGTTTCAGGCTACGGCTGGTGCGGCAAAGGCACCGCCATGCGGGCCAAAGGTATGGGTGCCAACGTGATCGTCACCGAGATTGACCCAGTGCGGGCCATTGAAGCCGTCATGGATGGCTTCCGGGTGATGCCCATGGCCCAGGCTGCCACGGTAGGCGACCTGTTTATCACCGTGACCGGCAACAAGCATGTCATTCGCCGCGAGCACTTCGAGGCCATGAAAGACGGCGCGATGGTATGTAACTCCGGCCACTTTGACATAGAAATCGATCTGAAGTCTCTGGGCGAAATGGCCTCAGAGGTAAAGCAGGTGCGCAACTTTACCCAGCAGTACCTGCTCACCAGCGGCAAGTCGGTGATTGTGCTGGGCGAGGGTCGCCTGGTCAACCTGGCCGCTGCCGAAGGGCACCCCAGCGCGGTTATGGACATGAGCTTTGCCAACCAAGCCATGGCCTGCGAATACCTGGTGAAAAATAAGGGTTCCCTGGAGCCTGGTCTGCACTCTATTCCTGAAGCGGTGGACAAGGAAATTGCCCGCCTGAAGCTAGTTGCCATGGGCATTGAAGTCGATAGCCTCACCCCTGAACAAGAGATCTACATCAACTCTTGGACTGTGGGCACCTAGGCGATTCCGGGACGGATACTCACTCCGAGTCGGTTCCCGAACGCTTCGCGAAGCGCCTCCCCAAGCTAAAGCCCCAGAATGCTTCAAGGATTCTGGGGCTTTCTATTAAATAACCCCCAGTGCCGAGGCACTAGGGGCTGCTTAGTATAGGGAGTCAGCTATAAGTTGCGCGAATGCGCGAAGTCCGCTTTATCTGTACCTAGAATGCCTCAGATAAATCGATCGGTCATCCTTTTCCCCGCATCTTTATGGCAGATTGGCCAAGGGGCAGCAGCTCTTAAGGGTTTTGTAAACTGTAACGCCTGTCACTTACAGAGTTCTGCAAGCCGATGTTATAAAGGTTGGCTGTGCCATGAACAACAGGCCAGTGGTTAGGCGAATAGGGAAACCTCTAGCACGAAGCCCGGCAGCACGGATGCTCCAGACAGCTGGGTAGGCAGCGATCGCACCGCCGCTTCCTGCCCAGGCCGATAAATTTTCACCTGCTGAGCCGTTGGATTAATCAGCCAGCCCAGGCGAACGCCGCTGGCTATATATTCCTGCATCTTCTCGCGCAGAGTCGCCAGGTTATCGGTGCTCGAACGCACCTCCATGGCAAAATCGGGCGCAATGGGCGAAAACCTGCGCCGCTGCTCGGGGGTGAGGGCTTCCCAGCGAGACAGCTTGACCCAGGCGTCGTCGGGGGAGCGCTTGCTGCCAACCGGCAGCTAAAAAACGGGCGATCTCTAACTGACGGCAGTGCCTTCTATGGTAGCGACTCGCCTATTTTGTGGAAATCGTCGCTGTGGGAATCATCAAAAACCGTTGCGGGCGAACAACTCTTTTGAGGAAACTGTCTAGACTATTTGCTAAATTGCTTCACCCCTACTAGCCATGAGCTATAGCTTTGACATCATTGGTATTGCCCCAGTGCTGCAGTTTTTTACCCACCAGCAGCGGGTAGAGGCGCGGCGCGATCGCGCTCAGGCCTACCTCGGTAGCTACTGCTGCACCCTCGACGCCTTTATTAGCGCCACCGAAGTCGTACACCGCAGACCAGACTGGGACTGGGATGCGATCGTCAGCACCATCGTCAACTTCTGGCTCAGCCAGGAAAAAGACGTGCGCCACTGGCAGCAGCAGTTTGCCGTTGCTCAAGGTAATCAAAACCGGGACAACCAAAACGAGGGCGACCAAAACCTGATTGTGGCCCGCATCGTCAACTACGACAGCCTGCGCCACGAACTTGAAACCCTGTTCGACGGCTAAGGCAAGGCTAAGATGCGAAGAACATGCCAGAATAAAGGCTGAACATCCGGTATTTGATAGGTTCCGTTGATCAGACTCCTGGCCAAAATTCGCGACATCTTCCTGCGCTGGTGGGGTGACTTCACTCTCCAAACTCGGCTGATGGCCGGGGCCACGCTGGTGGTGTCGTTGATTACCAGTGCCCTCACCTTTTGGGCGGTCAACACCATTCAAATGGATGCCCGCCTCAACGACACCCGCTTTGCCCGCGACCTGGGGCTGCTGCTCGCTGCCAATGTTGCGCCTCTGGTCAACGAGGCCGATCGCACCGAACTGGCCCGATTCTCCTACAGCTTTTACCAGAGCACCTCTAGCGTGCGCTACATGCTCTATGCCGACGAAAATGGCGATATTTTCTTTGGCATTCCCTTCTCTGAAGCATCGGTACAAAGCTCCCTCACCCTCAGGCGGCGTATGCAGCTGCCCGAGGGCTACGCCCAAAACACCGATCGTCCCCTGGTGCGCCAGCATCTCACCCCCGTTGGCGAAGTCACCGATGTGTTTGTGCCGCTCAACTACAACGGCACCCACCTGGGCGTCCTGGCGCTCGGCATCAACCCCAACCCCACGGTAGTAGCCTCGTCGCACCTGACTCGCGATGTCACTATTGCGGTATTTGTCTCGATTTGGGTGATGGTGATTTTGGGGGCGGTGTTCAACGCCCTCACCATTACCCAGCCGATTAAAGAACTGGTGCTGGGGGTGAAAAATGTTGCCGACGGAAACTTCAACCAGCGGATTAATTTGCCCCTGGGCGGCGAACTGGGCGAGCTGATCTACAGCTTTAACGATATGGCCGAGCGCTTAGAGCGCTACGAAGAACAAAACATCGAAGAACTCACCGCCGAAAAGGCCAAGCTCGAAACCCTGGTCTCTACCATTGCCGATGGGGCCATTTTGCTCGATAGCGACATGCACGCGGTGCTGGTCAACCCCACCGCCCGCCGCATCTTCGGTTGGGAGCACCAAAACCTAGATGGCGAGAACATCCTAGGACATTTTCCTGGCCCGGTGCGGGTACAGCTCACCCGGCCCTTGTTCCAGGCGGTCAAAGGCGACTCAGAGGCGATGGAGTTCCGGGTGCCCATTACCGAACCCAGCCACCGCACCCTGCGCATTTTGCTCAATACGGTGCTCGACCAGGCTAAAGAAAACGTCAAAGGCCTCGCCATTACCGTACAGGATATTACTCGCGAGGTCGCCCTCAACGAGGCCAAAGCCCAGTTCATCAGCAATGTGTCCCACGAGCTGCGCACGCCGCTGTTCAACATCAAGTCGTTTATCGAAACCCTGCACGAGTACGGCGAAGATCTCAGCGACGGCGAGCGCAAAGAGTTTCTTGAAACCGCTAACCACGAAACCGATCGCCTCACCCGTCTGGTCAACGACGTGCTCGACCTGTCGCGCCTAGAGTCGAGCCGCCAGTATCAGCTCGAAGCGGTCGACATTATTCAGCCCATTGAGCAGACTCTGCGCACCCATCGCCTCAATGCTCGCGATAAGCAAATCCAGCTTTTGCAGGATGTCGAACCCGATTTGCCGCCGGTAATCGGCAACTACGACCTGCTGCTACAGGTGTTTAGCAACCTGGTCGGAAACGCGCTCAAATTTACCGAATCAGGCGGACAGGTAATGCTGCGAGCGCACCAAATCGTGCCCTCCGGTGACGGTCCCGGTGAGGACGGCTACATTCGAATCGAAATTTGTGATACCGGCATTGGCATTGCCCCCGAAGACCAGCAGGCGATCTTCGATCGCTTCTTCCGGGTCGAAAACCGCGTCCACACCCTGGAAGGCACCGGCCTTGGCCTCTCGATTGTCAAAAACATTATCGAAAAGCACAACAGTCAGGTAAACCTGGTCAGCGAAGTCGGTATTGGTACTACCTTCTGGTTTGATGTAGCAGCTTACGAACCCGATGCGATCGAGGTGCTGGCCGAAGACACTACCCGCGCCAAAGCAGATGATCAGCAACTAGCGATCGCCGCCAGCAGCCCTTTATCGTCAGATGCCTCTTTGGTAATTCCTAAGGCCGATTAGTGGTTTGTTAATAGGCGCACTGTCAATCCCAGGATGTTGGCAGAACGGCTCAAAATAGACTTTAGGGCCGCAAACAGCGCTTACCGTGCTCTTTTATCACCTTGCCAGGTTTGGAATGGTACAGCCGAAGACTCGGCTAAATTTCAGCTTTGAGCGTTAGCCAGGGCTGTAATTGCTCGAAAAGGTGCTGCACCAGGGCCAAATCCTTGATGCCAGGATGTTGTTCTACCCCGCTAGAGAGGTCAATGCCGCCGGGGTTGAGAGTCGCAAGAGCCGTAGAAACATTCTCTGGGGTGAGCCCGCCAGCCAGCATCCAGGGGCAGGCCGGTCGAAACGATACCAGGGCTTCCCAATCTAGCGTTAGGCCCGTGCCACCGAGCTGGTGGGGATGGTAGGCATCGAGCAGCAGGGCATCGACGTAGGGTGCATAGGTTTCGGCCCAACCCAAGTCTGCGGCGGTGCGAACGCGAATGGCTTTGATCAGGAAAATACCGGGTAGCTCAGCCAGGAGCTGCTGGCACTGCTCGGGGGTTTCCTGGCCGTGGAGCTGAAGGTGGCTGAGATTGGCCTGGCGAGCCACAGCGCCCATCTCCGCTGTGGGCGCATCGGCAAACACGCCCACGGTTTTGGTCACCACTCCCGCCGCATCGAGCGCTTGGGTGATGGTCGCGATCGCATCGGGAGTCAGGTAGCGGGGTGACTGGGGCACACAGATAAAGCCCAGGTGGGTCGCACCGTGGCGGGCGATCGCGATCGCCTGCTCCGCCTGGGTAATGCCACAAATCTTGACCCGCATGTTAACTCTGTTGAACATTTCGCTGGAGTGGTGTCACCGGATTTTTATAATCCAACTAGGCTTAAATGCCCATGCTAAGGCCGTAGTTAAGCAAAGCGTTAAGCGATCGCCGTTAAATTCTGTTTCTCAAGCCCCAATTTTAGACCTCTAGCGGAGAAATAACATTGCTGTTTTCTAACCTGCTTGCCGCCTACACCGTACCGACCACGCCCGAGTGGTCATACAAAGTAGCGCTGATTATGATTACCTGCAACCTGTTTGTGCTGGCCATTGGCAAATACGCCATTCGTAAGCCGGGGGCGGGTCCAGCGCTGCCCGTGGGCCTACCGATGGTGTTTGAAGGCTTTGGTTTGCCCGAACTGCTGGCGATCGCCAGCTTTGGCCATATTCTCGGTGCCGGCATGATTCTAGGCCTGGGCAACGCCGGGTTGTTGTAGTATCCGCCCGTAGCACCGCCCAGCGAGTTGATGGGCCGATTGGTAGAATGAGGCTATACCCCAGACCTGAGCGCCCGCATCTTTGCGGAGGCATAGGGTCTGGTTTGGCATTTGGTGACGTTAACTAGGGGTTTGGCAATGCAATCCAACTGGCGCGTGGGGGCTATTTTAGGGATACCCCTGTTTGTCGATAGCTCCTGGTTCATTATTTTGCTGCTGGTCACCGTGTCCTACGGGCTAGAGCCCAGCTGGCACTCGGCCTGGGGCAACCTGGCCTGGGTGATGGGGTTTGCCCTGGCGCTGCTGCTGTTTGCCTCGGTGCTGCTGCACGAGCTCGGCCACAGCATTGCCGCCAAAAACCAGGGCATTGCGGTCAACTCGATCACGCTGTTTTTGTTTGGCGGCATTGCCTCCATCGACAAAGAGTCTAAAACCCCCGAAGACGCGCTCAAGGTAGCCGTTGCTGGCCCTCTGGTCAGCTTTGGCCTGTTTTTATTGCTTACCGCTGTTTCGCAAATTCCGGCCCTGCCAACGCCAGTGTCGGTAATTACTGGCAGCGTGGCCCAGATCAACCTGGTGCTCACCCTGTTCAACATGATTCCTGGCCTACCGCTGGACGGCGGTCAGGTGCTCAAGGCCTTGGTCTGGAAGGGAACGGGCAGCCGCATCAAAGGTATTCGCTGGGCGGCCCGCTCTGGGCAGATCTTGGGCTGGCTGGCCATTGCCTTTGGTTTGATTATGGCTCTGGCCTACCAAGCCTTTTCGGGCTTTTGGATTGCCGCTATTGGCTGGTTTGCCCTGCGTAACGCTGCTGCCTACAACCAGGTGACTAACCTGCAAGAGGCCATGCTGGCCCTCACGACCGCCGATGCCATGACCCGCGACTTTAAAGTGGTCGATGCCACTATGGCGCTGCGGCAGTTTGCTGACACCTACCTGCTCGACGAAAACCGCGCTCCTGTCTACTTCGCCGCCTCCGACGGGCGCTACCGGGGCCTGGTTAGCATTGACGACATGCGCGCGATCGAGCGCAGCCAGTGGGAAACGCTGCCCCTCAACCACATTGCTAAACCGCTACTAGACATTCCTTCGGTTCGGGAGGGTACGCCGCTGACCGAGGTCATTGACCAGCTCGAAGACTTGCAGCTGACCCGGCTGACGGTGCTTACCCCCGCCGATGCCGTAGCCGGTACGATTGACCGGGGCGACGTAGTGCGCGCGATCGCCGACCGATTGGGCCTACGCATTTCCCCCGCCATGATTCAGCGCATTAAAGACGAAGGGCAGTACCCGCCAGGCTTACAGCTGCCCTCGATCGCTAAATCGGTGATTGAAGAGGCGCGGGCGTAGGGTACTGCCAGATTTCTGGTAGCTGAGCCGAAGCTATCAGCGGGGCCGAGCCGCCAGAAAGACTTAAGCCATGCCAAATTCGGCGACCAGTGACTCATCCGAGTCGTCGGCGATGGTAGCTACGATGGTCAATAGCCGAGAGATTTCGGCGGCAGAAATATCTTTGAGAATGCGGCTCGAGATCACCAGCACCTGATCGCCAGAGATGCCAAAGCGGGCTTCGAGAGTTTCGTTGCAGTTTTTCTCTAGCAGCAGCTTCATCATCTGAGGCTCGTTTTTAGCAGGCAGCGTTAGCACTGGCGACCACGCCGTTAGGGTATCGGTCTCGGTTTCGCCGGTCAGCTGCACGTATACCTCTACGCTGCCGTACTTAAACCGCCACAGATGGCCCTCGGTCGTTTGGCTAACCATCGCTCCATCCCCCTGGTCGAGGCTGGCGATTACCGCCTCAATGGTATCTAGACAAGGCACTGTATCCATGTCTTTCTCGGTAAGCGAATTGACGTAGGACTGTTCCATATCGATTGCGTCGTTAGCCATGACAAACCCTTAGTTGCTATTGCCGAATCAACTTTTCAGCCAGTCTGCAACTAGCAGAATGACTCCATAATCCCCAAATTTTAGGGATTGATGGCCCAGAATCAACCCCCTGTCTGGCTGATTCGTTGCCTTCCCAACTGTATCCCCTTGCCTTGCCCTTGACCATCCCTCGGACTTTAAGCTGGTGGCAGACGCCCCAGGGCAATCTTCTGGTCATCCTGCCGCTTCGACCTGCTCTTGAAACTGGTCTTCGAGGGTATCAAAGCTGTAGTCTCTCACCCGAGGCACTTCGGACGGCACCTCAAAGCCGGTTAGGGTGCAGGCCTGACGGCGCTCGGGGCGCGATGAGTAGCGGCAGAGGTGCTCGATAAAGTGAAACACTACCTTGGGGTCAGACCACTGCATTTCGGCCCGCTGCTTGAGAATAATCAGCGCTTCTTTGTCGCTCATGGAACTGCGCCACCCCTTGCGCTGACGGCACGACACCCAAGCATTGAGCACCTGAAAAATGCGGGCCACAGGATTTTGGGGAATTGCTCGCAGGTGGTACTGCTCTAGCACATCGGCTACTTCGTCTAAACCCGCATCTTTAGCGAGCTGGGCACTTTCTCTAAACAGCACCTCCATCTGAACCACGGCATCGCGGTGATCGAGATATTCTTGCTTGAGGCTTTCATCTTCGAGGTAGATGGCCCCCAGGTTTTTGAAGTGGGCGGCGAGGAAGAGAGTTTTCTTGTCGCGATCGCCCAGCCCGGCGATAGTGCCATAGGCCAGACACAGATCGGCCAAAAAAATTGATTCTTCAAACAGCCAGGGCTGCCTGCGCTTGAGCAAACTGCGCAGCAATTTGATAAAGCTGTGAAAGCTTGGATAACTCATTGGTCAGAGGTTCCCTGAGAAAGCCTGCGGCAAACAGGATAAAACGCCGCTAAATAGAGCATTGCGGACTGATTGAGGCATCAGGAGCAGACAGTCCGCCATCAATACCCCTATTGTGGCTAAAACGCCCTAAACAGGGGCCGTAGCATTGAGCCCAAACCCAACCTCGTTGCCGAATCAGCCGAATCAGTGGAGCCAGTGGTCAGTATAACAACCGCATTTCAGGTTAGAAAATCCTGTAGAGGTTAGTTTAGAGCGGTTGCGAGCCAGATAGCAGCCCAGGCTCAAGCTGTTGGGCCAGCGCTATATTTCCAGGGAACCCTCCAAGTCTAAGCCAAAACTATGAGGTCGGAACGCGGCTCACCACATCTCGACTGCTCCATTGTGATCGGCTCAGTTTAGGGGACAACCCATCCCAGGGAGGTGATCCAGTCGGCCAGACCGTTGAGAATGAGCTGCACTCCGATCGCCATCACAAACAGCCCCAGCAGGCGGCTCATGGCCTGAATGCCGCTGGCCCCCAGCACCTTGAGCAGCAGCGTGGACGATCGCAGCGACAGAAAAATAACCAGCCCAATCAGCCCAATGGCGGCGGCGATCGCCAGCAAATTTAGCGCTGTGGGTACCGAGAAATCGCCCCCGGCCTGGGCGGCCAGGCCCAGGGTAACCGCGATCGCCCCCGGCCCCCCCAGCAGCGGAATGGTCATCGGCATAAAAGCAATATCCTTGTGCTCATCGATCCGCTGCACGGCCTCCTGGCTATCGACATCGGTGAGCTTGGGGTCAGAGTTCATCGCTCTCCAGGCGGCGTGGAACACCACAATGCCCCCGGCAATGCGTACCACCGCCAGCGAGACGCCAAAGAAGCGCAGCACGCTGCCCCCAACCAGCAGGGTGCTCACCAGCAGCACCACCACATTGCGGGCAATCCGCAGGGCGTAGCGATGGCGCAGGCTAGCGGGTACTCCGGTGGTCAGCACCAAAAAAATCGGCACGCTGCCGATCGGGTCTACGACCGGAAACAGGGCCGCCAGGGTGCCCACTACAAAGTCTAAAAATATACGCACCGCTGGTTGCCCGCCCTAGGTTTTTGTCACAGGATACCGCCTGGGGCGGTTCTGTTCAGTTATCTGAGCGGCAGTCTGCGCTTTGCCCCTAGCGATCTACCAGCTGGGGGCGAATCGACTGGGGCGGATTCAGCTCGATATTGGCTACCACCTGGCCGTGGTCAGACTGCCAGGATTCGATGCTGTCTTCGAGCAAGGTTTGGTCGAACAGGTGGTCGTTGAAGACCGAAACGTAGGTGACGCGGCCAATGCGATCGCGGTTTTGGGCCGAAAATTCTTCGCTCACCATGATGTGGTCGAGGCTGTCGTAGTGGCCGTTGTGGATGTGGGTGTAGTAGTGGTCGCCGTAGCCAAGCCGGGCCTGAATATCTTTGACCTGGTACAGCAGCACGTCCCAAACAGGAGCCTTTTTGCGGTAGGGCCAGCATTCCCACGGCGGCTGCCCCGTCACAATCTGAGTGGTAACGGCGGTGTGGTTATCGTTGACATCGCCAACGACAATGACAGGATAGTTGCGATCGCGCAGCCCCTCCATTAGCAAAAAACGTAGGGCAGTGGCCTCGGCGGTGCGGCGAATCAGCGATCGAGCGTGGCCCTTGGCAATTTCGATCGGGTCGCTGCGGTCTACCCCGTTGGTCATCATGGGCCGCTTTGATTTCAGATGCACCACAACCACGGTGCACTGAATGGCCTCGGTCAGGGCCAAATCTACCGCCAGTACCGGGTGCGAAAACCGCCGAATCGGAATTTCTGCCCCCTCCAGATCCAAAATGCTCTCAGCAGGAAACTCGTCGTACACCCGCTGCCCCAGAACTGGCAGTCGCGTCGCCAGCGCCACCCCCGGCCCCCGACCAAAGCCCTCCGCCATCACAATCTCGTGATGCTGGTGGTATTCGCTGCGGTGCAGGGCTTCTTTCAGCGCTCCCCGATGAAACACCTCCTGAAAGCCGCAGATGTCTACCGTCATGCGATCGAGCTGCGCCCCAATCCAGGCCAGCTTTTTGAGATAGTCGGACTGGGAGTGGGCCTCTCCAGGGTAAAACTCGCGATCGGGCAGCATCAGGTTGTTGAGGTTAAACGTGCCAATGCGAAACTGGTTGCGTTCCATAGCTGCCGCCGCTGGGAGGAATGCCCCTAAGCATACCGCTGCTGCTTGGACCGTGACGTTCACCTTCCATAAACTACCCCCCGCTTTGCCGCTGCCTGGTTGAGTAGGTTGGGGAGATTCCTCTGATTGCTCTAAGGTTGTCTTGTGGGATAGCCGTTTCGGCTGTCGATCTGGAACAAGCAGGATGCCTATTCCACGCCTTCATTGGGGATAGATTCATTGGGGATAGATTGATCGGGAATAAATTCATTGGGCCGATCGGCCTCGTTGGTAATCGGTTCGATCGCCATGTCTTCGGGGGTGTTGGTTTCGGCAAACTGAGCCGCTTGCAGGGTGAGCTTAATCGCCGCCAGTACCTGGGACGTTACCTGCAGAAACGACTGTTTGCGGGAGTTAACCCAAAACTGCGCCTCCAGATTCACGGTACTGGGCGTTAGCTCGCGCACCAGCACAATCGGTTCGGGGTCGCGCTCAACCCCCTCGACCTGCCTCATCTGCTGCAGAATTCGATTGAACAAATCGGGCAAATCAGCGTTGTGGTCAATGCCCACGGTAACGCTGCTGAGGCGCACGGGCGAGGCGGTGTTGTTGGTGATGCTGCTCTGAAACACCTCCTGATTGGGAATATAAACCAGGCGACCGTCGTAGGTTTGCACCGTGGTAGCCCGCAGCTGAATTTGGGTGACGGTGCCCTCGTAGCTGTTGATCACCACCTGGTCGCCAATCCGAAAGGGCCGCGTGGCCAGCAAAATCACCCCCGAGATGTAGTTGCTCAGCACGTCGCGCAGGCTAAAGCCAATCGCTACGCTGGTCAGGCCTAGGGTGCCGAGTAGGGCAGCAAAATTGAGCCCCAGTACCCCCAGAGCTACGACCGCGCCCAGTGTCCACACGCTGCCGTAGCAGAGGCGGCTAATTAGCTCTTCGGTGGTGCGATCGCCCTCGGTTTTTTCGGCCCACACCAGTACGGCGTGGCGTGCCGCCGCCGCCAGCAGCCAGGTCAGCACCAAAATCACCAGCGCACCTAGCAGGGCAGGCAGGTTGTCGAGGGTGTTGCGCGCGAGTTCTTGGGCCGTGCTCTGAATGCGATAGGTTACCGCTGCCGCCAGATTGGTGCGAGCCATGGCCTGGTTGAGCAGGTCGGCCCAGCGCCCGGCTAGACTGGCCAGGTCGGTGTTGAAGTCAATGGCATCCTGGGCGGTGACGGTCATGATCAGCCGCTCGTTGACCTGTAGATTGGCCAGGTTGCGATCGCTATCAATACTGACCGTCACTGGCGCTGAGTCAGCGCCCTGATTGAGCAGGGCGGCAAGGCGGCGGTTAATTTGTCCGGCCCGATCAGCTGCGCTAGCCTCGGGCAGCCCTCCCACCTGAAACACCGGCTGCCCCCGCACCTGCACATCGGCGAAAAAGGCTTCCTCAGGACTGACCGCCGGGTTTGCCGGTGTCTGAGCGATCGCCGCGCCGCCAAAATAGGGAGCTTCAACGCTAGCGGCCCCCAGCCACAGAGCCAGCACCAGGCCCAGAGCCAGCAGCCCCAGCCGCGTGCTCCAGGTGGAACCCCGTTTCGATCTAGTTCCTGGGGCTGAAAGGCCGCAATACAGCGCAAACGGCCTAGGCCGTCTACCCTTAAACCACCGCAGATAACGAGCCATACCCACACCAGCCAGTTAGAACGTTTCCATTACAATCCCATCTATGGCCCCCGTGGAGGCCCCATGGACAACCAATTTCGCCATGTAAGCTCTTTACCTCCCCGACGAAAGCTCTTGGTAACTGGTGCCAGCGGCTTTTTGGGCTGGCATTTGTGTCGCGCCGCCCAGGCGGCCTGGCAGGTCGCAGGCACGTACCATCGCCATATCCCGCCCCTGCCGGGCGTGACGCTACACGCCGTTGATCTAACCGACCTTGACAACTTTTCCGCCTGGTTAGAAGCCCTAGCCCCCGACGCTGTCATCCACACCGCCGCCCTGTCGCAGCCCAACCGCTGCGAGCAGACCCCAGAGCTTTCCTACTGGCTGAATGTAGAAGTAACTCGGGTGCTGGCCCAGTTCTGCGGCAGTTCCGCAGGGGAACGCCGCGCGAATCGCCACATTCCGTTGGCCTTTACCTCTACGGATCAGGTGTTTGACGGCCAGGCGGCCCCCTACAACGAGACCTCTATCCCCAGCCCGATTAGCGTTTATGGTCGCCACAAAGTCGAAGCCGAAGCCCTGATTCAAGCGCTATGCTCCACCGCCGCTATCTGCCGCCTGCCGCTGCTCTACGGCCCCCCCAGCCCCACCGCAGAATGCTTTTTGCAGGGTTTTGTGCGCACCCTAGAGGCGGGGCAGCCCCTGCACCTGTTTACCGATGAGTTTCGCACCCCTGCCTACGTCGAAGATGCCGCCGCTGGCCTGCTGCTGGCGATCGAAAAAGCGACCGGCCTGCTGCACCTGAGCGGCCCCGAACGCCTCAGCCGCTACGACTTTGGCCTAAGCATGGCCGAGATCTTTGAGCTTGACCAAACCCTAATTTTGCCTAGCAAACAGGCCGATGTTGCCATGCCCGCCGCCCGCCCGCCCGATGCGTCGTCGAATAGCGATCGCGCCTTCAAGCTGGGCTACTGCCCGCGTGGGGTAAAGGCAGGGCTGCTGGCCACGAGAGCCTGGCAAGATTCCTAGGCTGGGGTCGGCGATCGTAGAGCTCAACCGATCAAACCCACGCCGATGGCATCGACTGGAAGATAGACGCCTGAATTAAAAAATGTAAAGTAAATTAAACGCAGCGGTTTAAGGGGTCAGCCATGGTTGTCGCTAGATGGTCTCGAAAGGCAAGGCGTACCCCGGTGGGGGTGGCAGGGGTTTTGTTGATGGGGGGGATTGCGATCGCGACAGTAGGCTGTAGCGAGTCAGCAGAACCCACGGCCCAGGCCCAGACTGAGCAGGACGAGCAGGAGCAAGGGCCTGCCGTGGTCGATGTAGCCGTGGCCGCCGCCGCCGAAGAGTTTGGCCGCGTTTACACAGGCACCACCCGCCCCGTCCGGCAGGTATCGCTGCGATCGCAGGCCGAAGGTCGGCTGCTAGGCCTGACTGCCGATGTGGGCGACAGGGTGCAGCGGGGCCAGGTGGTCGGCAACCTCGACAGCGTGCTGCTTCAAACTGCCGTCGGCGAAGCCCAGGCCGAGCTAGCCGCCCGCCAGTTTGAGGTCACCCAGGCCGAGGCCGAGCTGGCCGACATTCGCACCTCCATTGAAGAATCTCGGGTCAGATTTCAGCAGGCCAGCAACGATGCCCAGCGGCTCAAGACCCTGGCCAGTCAGGGGGCCGTTTCTACCCAGGAGGCCGAACAGGCCCAGACCACCCTGGTCACTGCCGAACAAGCGCTGCAGTCATCTCAAGAGCAGGTGCGCACCCGGCAGCAGGCGGTTTCTGCGGCCCAGCAGCGGGTCGAAGCCCAGCGTTCTATCCTGCGCGAAACCCAGCAGCGGCTCTCCTTTGCCAACCTCACCGCCTCGCTGTCAGGGGTGGTGCTAGAGCGCGTCGCGGAACCCGGCGACCTAGTGCTGCCCGGCGAAGCGGTCTTAACCCTGGGCGACCTGTCCCAGATGCTGGTAGTCATTGAAGTCGTCGACAGAAACCTGGGCGCATTTAGCCTGGGGCAGTCGATTGAACTGGCGATCGACGCCTTCCCTGGCGAAACGTTTGCAGGCCGGATAACGCGCATTTCACCCGTCGCCGACAGCGCCTCACGCCTGCTGCCCATAGAGGTTACCATCGCCAACCCTGGTGGCCGGATCAGCAGCGGCCTGCTGGCCCGCGTTACTAGCGCCGGCAATCAGGCGAATGTAGTCGTGGTGCCCGAAAGCGCCTTAGAAACCGCTGAAAATAGCAGTGACCAAATTTTTGTCGTCGCCAAAACTGACGGTGCCCCGGCGGTTGAAGCCAGGACGGTACAGGTGGGCGATCGCGCCGACGGCCAGGTGACTATCCTCTCCGGCCTCGCCCCCGGCGAAGAATATGTAGTACGCAGCAGTCAGCCCCTGGAGTCGGGGCAAACCGTAGAGCTTAGCCTCACCTCTGAAGGGTAGACACCCACGCACCTACTCCCACAACCACACCTCCTCATGACCCCCTCATCTTTTCCCAACCACCACTTTAGCATTAGTGGATTGGCCATTCGGCGGCACATTGGCACCCTGATGCTGACCGTGACCGTTTTTGTGATGGGCTTCTTCATTACCGCGCAGCTGCCGGTCGACCTGCTGCCCTCGATTACCTATCCCCGCATTGGTCTGCGGGGCGATGCGCCAGGGCTGTCGCCGGAGGTAGCGGTCGATGAGATCACCCGGCCTCTGGAAGAGGCTCTGGCCGCCACCGAAGGGGTGGTGCAGGTGTTTTCTCAGACCCGCGAGGGGCGCATTAGCATTGACCTGTTTTTTGAGCCCGGCGGCGACATCGACCAGGCCCTGAACGACGCTACCGCCACCCTCAACCGGGCGCGCAGCACCCTGCCCGAAAACGTTGAAACCCCACGACTGTTTAAGTTTGACCCCTCCCAGCTGCCGGTCTACGAAATGGCGCTGACCTCCGACCGCCTGAGCCTGCAGGAACTGCGTATTTTTGCCGAAGAAGAGCTAGAGCGGGAGCTACAGCAGGTGCCTGGGGTGGCCAATACCGACGTGTCTGGCGGTGTCAATGAGCAGGTGCAGGTGAATGTCGATCTGCGCCGCCTGCAGTCGGCTGGTATTGATGTGACCGATGTGATCGATGCCCTCAGCGATCGCAACCAGGATGTCTCCGGCGGGCGCATTCGCGGCGGCCAAGCCGAAACCCTGACTCGCCTGGTGGGCCAGTTTGCCTCCGCCGAGGAGCTGCGTAATTTGCCGATCGCGGTGCCCGGCACCAGTCCGCCCCAGCAGGTGGTTCTGCGGGATGTGGCCACCGTCATTGACGGCATTGAGGAGCAGCGCATTTTTGTAAACCTGAACGGCCAACCGGCAGTCAAAGTCAGCGTTCAAAAGCAGCCCGCCGCCAACACCATCGACGTGGTAGACGGGGTGAAGGCCAAGCTCGACGATATGCGCCGGGTGGGCCAGATGCCCGAGGGTATGGATATGACCGCCACCCTCGATGAATCACGGTTTATTCGCAATTCCATTCGCAACGTGGCCATATCGGGCCTGACCGGGGCCACCCTGGCCGGAATTGCGGTGCTGCTGTTTCTAGGATCGCTGCGCCAGACCTTTATTATCGTGACCGCCATCCCCCTGGCCACTCTGATGGCCCTAGTGCTGATGGGGTTGTTTGGGCTATCGCTCAACGTCTTTAGCCTAGGTGGTCTGGCCCTGGGGGTCGGCATTGTGGTGGATAACTCCATTGTGATGCTGGAGAACATGGCTAAGCGGGCCGAAGAGATGGAAAGCTCTCGCCAGGAAGGGCGCTACAGCCTGCGGGAGGCGGTGTTTCAGGCCGAAGCCAGCAGCCAAGAGCTAGAGAGCGCTCTGCTGGCTTCGACTACAACCAACCTGGTGGCGGTGCTGCCCTTCCTGCTGATTGGCGGCTTCATTTCGCTGATTTTTAACGAGCTGATTTTAACCGTCAGCTTTTCGGTAGCGGCCTCGCTGGTGGTGGGGCTGACCGTGGTGCCCACCCTGGCCTCGCGGCTGATTATGGGGCGCAGCACGCGATCGCTGCAAAGCTGGGGCTTCTTTCGCTGGTTCAATGCTCGCCTGGAGGGCGTAACGCTGGGCTACGGTCGCCTGCTCCGCCGCGTGCTGCAGCGGCGACTGCTGGTGATTGCCCTAGCTCTACTGGTCTTTGGCGGCAGCAGCTTTTTGATGCTGGGCCAGATTCCCCAGGAGATTTTGCCCCGGATTAGCACCGGGCAGGCCAACGTCAGCGCCCGGTTTCCGGCTGGTACGACGGTTGAGGCTAACCAGCGGGTCATGCAGGCGATTGATGAGGTATTGCTGGCCCAGCCCGAAACCGACTATGTGTTTACCACCGCTGGCGGCTCGCTGTTTGGCAGCAACACCAGCGAAAACACTCTGCGCGGCGGCAGCACCATTACCCTGAAGCCGGGCACCGATACCGCCGCCTTTGTAGAGCGCATGACCGGCGAGCTCAGCCAGCTGCCGCTGGTCGAAACCGATGTTAGCATTCGGCCTGAGTCGGTGCGCGGCCTGATTTTGAGCAACTCTCCGGTGCGATCGGACCTCGACCTCGGCCTACAGGGCGAAGATACTGAAGCGCTGCTGCAGGCAGGCGGGCAGGTGCTGGGGGCGCTGCGGGATCAGGCCACCCTAGCCCGCTACCGCCCCGATGGCGAAGAACCCCAGGACGAAGTGCGCATTTTGCCCGACTGGGACAGGGCCGCCGATTTGGGGCTATCTGCTGCCGACATTGGCGCTACGGTACAAACGTCGCTGAATGGCTCGGTGCCGACCCAGCTGCAGCGGGGCAACCGCCTCGTGGATGTCAAGGTGCAGCTGGAGCCGGGCAGCGTGCAGCGATCGGCCCAACTGCTAGATATACCGCTGTTTACTGAAGCAGGCCAGCTGATTCAGCTGGGGGATATTGCCAACATTGGCCTGGGGCCAGCCCCCGGAGAAATTCAGCGGATTAATCGGCGGCAGGTACTTTTGATTGCGGGCGACCTGGCCGATGGAGCCAGCCTAGGAGAAGCTCTGGCCGAGGCCGAAGCCATCGTGGCCGATTTAGAGCTGCCGGCAGGCGTTACCCTGCTGCCTAGCTCTGCCGCCGCAACCAACCGCGAATTGCAGTCATCGCTAGCGGTACTGGGTGCCCTCGCCGCCTTCCTGGTATTTGTGGTGATGGCGGTGCAGTACAACTCGCTAATCGACCCGCTGGTGATTATGCTGACGGTGCCCCTGGCCCTAGCGGGAGGTATTTTGGGCCTCTACATCACCCAAACTGCGATCGGGGCCACGGTGGTGGTGGGCGCGGTACTGCTGGTCGGTATCGTGGTCAACAACGCCATCATCATGGTGGAGTTGGCCAATCAAATCTATGCGGCCACCGGCTGCTCGCGCCAAGAGGCGATGCTGCGCGCCGCGCCGCGCCGACTGCGGCCCATTTTGATGACCACATTTACTACGGTGCTGGGCCTATTTCCCCTGGCGTTGGGCCTGGGTGAGGGGGGAGAATTTCTGCAGCCCCTGGGTGTAGTGGTGTTTTCGGGGCTATCGCTGGCCACAGTGCTGACGCTGTTTATCATTCCCTGCTTCTACACGCTGCTGCACGGCGGGTTTGGCTCGGGAGATCGGCGGCCTGCGATCGCAGACGACGACTTCACTGAGCCAATGGATGTCTCAGAAATCATGCAGCCCTAGCAGCTTGTCGGAATAATCTCTGCGATGACCATAATGGGATAGGCCATTTATCATCGGCCCCATACCCTGAACCTTTAAGACCGTGGACTATGAAGCAACTCTGGATCAGACGGTCAGCCTACGAGAGTGCCTGCCCCCGGAGCACTTAGCGCGGTTTATCGCTGGGGTGATCACGGCACTTGACCTGAGCGAGATCTATGCCGCCTATGCAGTCTGTCGGAGAAACGCCGTTAGCCCCGATAAGCCTGTGCGATCGCTTTACCTGATGCCTGAAACCTATCTTCTCTTTGCTCAGCACGGCTGGGCCGACACCAACCAGGCGATGATGACCCTGGCTGAGCGACTGGCGGCAGACAAGGCGCAGATTGTGACCCCCTGCCTTAACTACGCTATGACCTGGCTGCGTATAGCCCCTTTGATTGACGAGGTAGAGGCCGTAGCCACGGCTACCCTGGCCCGGCAGCCCAATTTGCCGGTGCGGATTGTGGGCCACTCGATGGGCGGGCTGATTTGGCTAGAGGTGCTGAACCGGCACCCAGAATGGTGGCCGCGTGTCGAGTTTTTGGTGCTGGTAGGCTCTCCGGTGGGCGGGTCAGATTTGGGCCGCATTCTCGACCCGCTCCAGGTGGGGGTGGGGGTGGCGGCTGATCTGGGCGGCGATCGCCGCCCGATTGCCGCCCGCGTTGCCACCGCCATTCCCACCCTGGCCATTGCGGGCGATGTCGACGGCGGCAGCGACGGCACCATCACCGTTGAGAGCACGCGGGTGCCCAATGGCCAGTTTGTCTGCCTGAGGGGGATTGGCCATGCCGCGCTGCGCTGCCATCCCCGAGTGGTTGAGCAAATTCAGCAGTTTTGGGGCGGCGATCGCCTGAGCGCACCGCTACTGCCCCACCCTCTAGTTGGCCCGCTGCGCCAGATACCGGGCATGACCGATGCCCACCGCCGCGATTTTGCCCGCGCCACACCCTGGCACACCTTTGCCGATGGTACTAGCATTCGGCTGTGGCGCAGCCCCATGGGCATTCACCACGTATTTTTGGCCTCAGTCGAGGGCGACTGCCTCTACTCAGGCTATGTCGGATGGCTGCACACGAATGACCTGCGGCACGGGCTGAAGGCCCTGCAAGCAGAGGCCGAGCTACCTCATGGAGGGTGAATTTGAGGGCGGTGGCTCGGGTAATGGCTCGGGCAACAGACGGGTAGAGGTTAGCGGGCTGGAGACCGAGAGGCCGTCATTGTTCACAAATCGTCTAGGCCTCTCAACGCACCCCGCCAACCGCCGAAGCCCGGCGGCGATGTTTCCTGAATTAGGCTCCTGATTACAGCCCTATAGTAGCGAGAATGCTCCAGCTGGTTCGGTGCCAGCTTTGCTCCGAACCGATCAAATTCCTCGGAATCCCATGCCGGTCTCTGCCTCTGGGGGCATGATCGGCGGCTGAGGCGGAGACTGGCGCAGGCTACCCCACTGATTCAGCCCAATACCGACTAAAACCACCGTACCACCCACATATTGGGCCACGGTCGGCGCGTCTCCTAAGATCAGAAAGGCGGCCAAAATGCCAGCGATCGGGCTAAAGGAGTTGGCCAAGGCGACCTCGGCGGTGCGGCTGGTTTTGAGCCCCTGAAACCAGGCCAGCTGCCCCCCAGCCACAATGATGACGCCGTAGCCTACCATCCACTGCCACACAAAGGGCGAAAACGCATCTTGAAAGTGAGCTGGCTCAAACAGCACGATTACGGTCACAAAAAAGACGACCGTGCCAATGCCGGTACGTACCAGGCTAAACAATCCCAGCGGGACTTGCTCCAGGCTCACTTTACTGACGATAGTTGCGATCGCAGCGGCCACCGCCCCAACCACCGCCATCAGCTCGCCCCGCCCTAGGGCCATTCCCCCCATCTGCACCATGGTCTCAGTCGGCTGGGGTAAGAGGATGGTCAACCCCACGCCAATGGTGGACACAATCGCCCCGGCCACCGTCCAGCGGTTGACCCGAGCGCCCAACACCAGCACCGACAGAGCTAAGGTTAGCGGCGGTTCAATACGGCTCACGAGCACCACATTATTGACGCTCGTTTGATCTAGGGCCAGAAAAAATAGCGCCGGGGCCATCGCGCCCGACAAAATCGCGATGGCGATCAAACTCACCCAGGTCGAACCCGTCAGCCTGCGCCACTGAGACGGTGAAAACGACTGTCGGTAAACCAGACCCAGTGCTATCAGCGCCACTAGATTGCCAACAAACAGCACGTTGCAAAACGAAATGGGGTTGCGCCCGTCCACCAGGTTCTCAGCCCCCAGATCGGTCAACCGCCGGGTAACGGCATTGGCCGCCGCAAAGATGACGACCGCCATCAGCAGATAGGCTCGACCCGGCAGACTGAACAGGGGAGAGCGGCGTATAGGTTGTATAGACGGGTTCATAGGTCGATCACCTGATGGCTGACAGTGCTGCTGTAGCCCCGTGGCGTAATCAACCAGGAGCCGTGGCGCTGGGTGCTCTGGTTGCCGATTAGCACCACGGTCAGCATATCGATGGGAACCTCTAGCAATTCGCCCAGCGTCGTGCGGTGAATGACCTCATCGGGGCGATAGACCGACTTGACTACCGCCACCGGAGTCGCTGGGGAACGGTGGGCCATGAAGATGCGGTGGGCGATCGCAATCTGCTCGGTGCGCGTCTTCGATTTGGGGTTGTAAAGCGCCACCACAAAGTCGGCCTGGGCGGCAGCCTCTAGCCGTTTGACAATCACCTCCCAGGGGGTGAGCAGGTCGCTGAGACTGATGGCGCAAAAGTCGTGCATTAGCGGTGCCCCCACCCGCGCCGCCGCCGCTTGCAGAGCCGAGATGCCGGGCAATACTTCTACCGAGGGCGTTTCGCCATCCCAGCCGGTACCCTGAAGCTGCTCTAGCACCAGCCCAGCCATACCATAGATGCCGCAGTCGCCCGACGAGACCACCGCTACGCTCAGGCCCCAGCGGGACAGGTCAATGGCGCGATCGGCCCGCTGCCGCTCCTGGGTAATCGGCCAGGGTTCGACAATTTGACCGGGGCGACAAAGGGGGCGAATTTGGTCGATGTAGAGGCCGTAGCCAATTACCACATCGGCGCGAGCGATCGCCCTCTTGGCCGCAGGCGTAATCTGATTCAGGTCGCCGGGGCCAGTGCCCACCAGGGCCAGGTGACCAGGGTGGGGAATGTACTCGCGCTCGGCCTGGGCGATCGCCACTGTTACCGCACCGGGCTGGCCTTCCACCCGCACCACCTGCTTAGCGACTCGCAGCTGCCCTGCCGCCGCCCCCGTCGCGGCTAGAATGGCGGCGGCCTCGGCCACGCTGGGGGTCTGCACCGCCTGTTCCACAACTGTAGATGGGTTGGGCACCGCGATCGCCTTCAGTTCCTCTGCGGTAAAGCAGCGCAGGGGCCACTGGCGGTCATCGCAGAGGGCGACTAACCCCACTTCGTCGGCCTTGAGGTCGAGGCTGGCAATGCCCGCGATCGCCCCTTCGGCAAAATGCCCCGCCTGGCAAATTCGCGCGATCGCCGCCTCAATCACCGCCTGGGGCGTGCCCCGTTCGCAGCCGATTCCCACCCACAGCACGCGCGGGTGCCACTGGGCCTTGGGGAAGCTGCTGTCGGCAGCAAAGCGCCGCTGGATGGGGCTAATCCACAGGCGGGCGGCGGGGTTGCGAGCAGTTTCAAATACAAAAGAATGGGTCGGCGGCAGGTGGTCTTGCCAAAGGGTGGTGCCACAGTCCTGGAGCACTTCGATGGGTTTACGGTGGGCGATCGCAGCGCTTACCCCCGTCCAGTCGCCGCTGCCCTTGCTCCAGCCAAAGGGTACCCCCAGTACATCCACCCCCGGCAGTCCGTGGGTTTGGGATGATCCGGTAATCACTGGCTCCGCCCCGAGCAGATGGGCCACCTGACGGGTCAGATTATCCCCACCGCCCTGGTGCCCGCCGCAGAGGCTAATCACCTGGGCACCGGTTTCCGCCACCACCAGCACAGCGGGGTCACTGGCCTTGTCGCTTAGCAGCGGCGCGATCAGTCGTACCACCGCCCCGGTGGCCAGGGCAAAAATTAGCCCCTCCTGAGTGGGCCAAAGTTGGGCAATGGTCTCGGCTAGAGAGCCTTCGTAAACCCGAGCTTGAATCGCTAAAGACTCTGCTTCGGCAGCCAGGCTGCGGGGTAGCCACAGGTCAGCGGGGAGACCCGTGACCAGGGGCAGCAAGGCTTTAAGCCCGGCGGGAGTGACAGCGATCGCAGCAAAGGACGACAACAAAAAACCTCAAAAGAACCTGGAATACTTCAGTCAAGTACTCCATCTTAGAAGACATCATTGCCCCAAGGCCAACAGCTAGGACGGCTACTCCCACAAACCCCTGGGCTATCTCACAAGTTGTAGGGTGGGCAGGTGATGGTGGGCAGTGCCCACCATCACCTGCTGCTCAGTTAGAGAACTCAGTGCATCCTGCCTATCCTGAGCGATGACGCACCGACCGATCTCGGCTTAGTAATAGTTGCCCACTTTGCGGTGGTGAACGGCTGTTTGGCCATCGGGGTCAGACACTTTGCCGTCCTGCACGGTGCAGTACACGATCCAGTGGTCGCTCACTTCCATCCGGGTGGTGACCTCGCACTCCAGGTAGGCTAGGGCATCGGCCAGTAGCGGCGAGCCATTGTTGGCGGGGCGGGTGCGTACGCCGGCAAAGCGATCGGCACCGGGGGCAAACCGCTTCAAAAAGTGCTTCATGAGGCCCAGGTGCTTGCCCTCTTCGAGAATGTTGAGCACAAAGGTGTCGCCCACCTGCATCAGCGACTCAATGGCGCGGTCTTTGGCCACCGCCACCGTAAAGCCCAGGGGCTGGAAGCTAGCCTGGGACACCCAGGAGGCCAACATGGCGCTAGACAGCTCACCCTTTTGAGCGGTGATGATATAAAGCCCGCTGCTAATGCGGCCTAGAGCCTTCTGTAGGTCGGCATCGAGAGACTTGAGCTTCTTTAGCTTGACGGCCTGGGCTAGCCCCTGGCCCAGGTCAGTACCGGCTTCTTCACAAGACTGGTAAATTCCTCCGGTAGGGGTGTCTTTAATCCGAATGGGGGCAAAGGCCTGGATTAATTCCAAATCTTGAAATTTGTTGGCCAGCGGGTCAACCGGTTCGTCGTCGCCGCCGTAGGACTCAAACAGGCCGATGGTCTGCTTGCCGTGTACCGCCGCCAGAATAGTGCCCAGGGTAGCCTGGGTTTCTTTTGCCCCGACCCCAGAAGCGGGGGGCATGCCGATCACCAGGCCCTTGGCCCGGCCCACCAGCTCGGTCACCTCCTGGGGATCAGCCGATCGCATGTCCATCATTTCCACCTCGACGCCGGTTTTGGTAATGCCGCGAGCAACGGATTGGGAAATGCGATCGCTAAACCCGTAATCCGACACGTAGAACACCGCTACCAGGTCTTCGGCCTTGGCCTTCTCCTGGCTCCAGCGCTGGTAGCGCCCGGTCAACTCCTCCACGTTGTAGCGCAGCAGGGGGCCGTGGCCCGTAGCCACTATTTTCACAGGGGGCAGCGCGCCCATGCGCTTCATCGCGCCCAGCACCGACCGGGCGTTGGGCGCCATTAGGCACTCGTAGTAAAAGCGAAAATCGGGAGAAATTAGCTCTAAATTTTCGTCGTAGGTGGCATCGCTGCAAAAGTGCAGGCCAAAGGCGTCGCAGGTAAACAGCACGCCGGTTTTGTGGTCGTAGGTAAAGATGGTGTCGGGCCAGTGCAGGTTGGGGGCGCTGACAAACTCCAGGGTGTGGCCGTTGCCCAGGTCTAGGGTGTCGCCGTTTTTGACGATCATGCGCTCAAAGGGGCGGTGCACCAAGTCTTCGAGGAAGGCGATCGCCACCTTAGCGCCCACCACCACCGCCTGAGGGGCCAGCTCTAGCACGTCGCGCACCAGACCGCTGTGGTCAGGCTCGGTGTGGCTGATTACCAGGTAGTCGATGGTTTTGGGGTCGATTTCACCGGTCAGCGTCTTCATGTACAGATCGCGAAACTTGGCGTGGGAGGTGTCAACCAGGGCCACCTTTTCGCCGCGAATAATGAAGGAGTTGTAGGTAGTGCCGTTTTGCAGGCCAAACTCAATGTCGAAGCGATCGCGGTCCCAGTCGAGGGAGCGAATGGTGGTGGTGTCTTCGGCCACCGCTTCGACCTGAATGGTGAAGCGCTTTTGCGCTGGTGCCGCTACAACCATGGAGAACCTCCTGCAAAATAGGTGCTGCCAACCAAAGGCCCGAAATGTAAACCCTGGGTTTAGCAACTAAAACGTTTCTTAAGGTCTATATTCTCGCTTTAAACCCGAGGCCTGGGGGTCAAAATCCCTTATCGCTTTAATTGCGATCGGTAACCATTGACAATAGTTAATGCTAAATTATCAGTCATCCTAGGCTCGTTCTATCAGTGTAGAACCATTGTAGAGCAAGGGGTACGGGGGGTTAGCCCTTCTAAGGCCCTAAGGCATCCTGGAGGCATCCCCAGGGAATGCAGCGCGTCGCTGTCTTTTACGCCATACCGTCTATGCCCGTCTCTACTGGAGCCCTGGTTTTAGCACCCACCGCCGATGGGGCAATGACGCTGTTTTCAGAAGACTTTGGCGAGTGTTTTCACAGCTGCCAGGGTGCCTACGCCGAAGCCTACGCTACCTACGTCGACGCCACCGAATTGGCCAGCCTGGCCCAGGCCCCTGCCGTAGCTCTGCGACTCGAAGCAACCCTGCTGTGGGGTGATGCCCGGCAGCACATTCAGACGCTAGAAACGCTAGAATTTCAGGCCGATGTAATTTTTTTTGCCCCCTTTTCGCCACCCCACTGCCCCGAACTGTGGACAGTAGAGTTTATTCAACAGGCAGCGGCCTGCCTGCACTCTGGGGGAAAACTGGTTACCTACTCCTGCGCGGCGGCGGTGCGAACGGCGTTTTAACTGGCTGGTCTGTCGATTGGCCCAGTGAATGCTACGGGTCGCCGCTGGCCGGGTACTATGGCTCAGGTAAGGTCTAGGGGGCTAGCCCCGCTGTCGCAGCAAGAGCAGGAACATTTGCTAACCCGGGCGGCAGTGCCCTACCGTGACCCAACCCTCAGCGACAGTGCCAACGTCGTTTGTCAGCGCCGCCAGCAAGAACAGTCTGACTCAGACCTAGTACCAGCGTCGGCCTGGCGCAAGCGGTGGCTGCCCCCGCATCAAAAAGTTACTCCGGCCCGATAGGCTAAAGACCTATACCTACCGCTTGGTCGTTGCTACCTTCAGGTTATTGCTGTGCTTTACCAAAACTCTTTGCTGCCCCGTATCCTCGTCGTCGATGACCACGCCCCTAGCCGCATGACTGCCGTAGCGCTGTTGTCGGTAGAGGGCTACCAGGTCGAACAGGCTGACTGTGGTCAAAGCGCGCTTAGCTGCATCTTTGAATACCAGCCTGATCTGATTTTGCTGGATATCATGATGCCTGGCCTCGATGGCTTTGAGGTGTGCCGCCAGCTCAAGAACAATGAAAACACTCGGCTGATTCCGGTGGTGTTTGTGACCGCCCTGGTCGATCGCAAGGCTCGGCTTCAGGGCATTGAGGCAGGCGGCGATGACTTTCTCACCAAACCCTTCGACCAGCTAGAGCTATCGGCCAGAGTCAAGTCGCTAATTCACCAAAAGCGGCTCAACGAAGACCTC
Organism: Nodosilinea sp.; assembly: GCA_049646445.1. Lineage (GTDB taxonomy): Bacteria > Cyanobacteriota > Cyanobacteriia > Phormidesmidales > Phormidesmidaceae > Nodosilinea. The sequence continues at coordinate 27,910 of JBARVV010000053.1, forward strand.
GACCACGCCGAAAAGGCTTTATTCTCCATTGCCCGCGCAATTGAGAGCCGCGACCCCAATACTGGCGACCACTGCGATCGCCTCGTTGTTTTGGCCCGCAGCTTTGGCGAATACCTGGGGCTGGCCCCCACCCACATTCGCGATCTGGCCTGGGCAGGTTACCTGCACGATATTGGCAAGGTGGGTATACCCGATGCGGTGCTGCTCAAAACTGGCCCCCTCACCGTGGCTGAACGCACCATCATGGAACAGCACGTCGCCATTGGCGAAAGCATTTGCCGCCCGCTGCGCACCATGCAGGGGGTGGTGCCGATCATTCGCCACCACCACGAGCGCTGGAACGGCAGCGGCTACCCCGATGGGCTGGTTGGGGCCGCAATTCCTCGGCTGGCGCAGATTTTTCAACTGATCGATATTTTTGATGCCCTCACCCACGATCGCCCCTACAAACCCGCTTTTTCCCTAGAAGAGTCGCTGGGCATTATGTGGCAAGAGGTGGAGCGGGGCTGGCGCGACCCGGCCCTGATGAACCAGTTTGAGGCATTTATTCGCGACCTCCAGCCCGAAGTCACCTCAGTTTCGGAGGTTGCCGCCAGCGCCGTCGAGCTGCCCCAGCCCGTCAGACAGAGGCACGCGTAGGTTTGGTAGCGTAATTGTGTCTACTGATGCCGAATCCTGTCTAGCTACCCCCAATCTGTCGTCGGGGCATAGCAGTGCTATGCCCCTACTATGCCCCTACGAGGTACCTATTTTGAATGGGGTTTCTCAAGTCAGATTTTAGATCAATCGCGGCGGGGAGCCAGACCTAACTGGCCCTGAAATTCCAGGTGGTTGGGGGTTTGGGCGGTGGTGGCGCTGAGGCTGCGCACACTGCCCAAATAGGGTTTGGTGGTGTCAAAGGCGGGGTCGTTGTGGAGGTCAAATACCTGGTAGGCCAGGGCCAGGGTAGCGCCCACGTTGAGGTAAAAGTAGCCGTTGTTGGGGGCAGGAAACGCCGCCGTGGCTTGGTCAAACAAGAAGAAATTGGCCAGAGGATCGTGGGGTGAGGGGGCTAAAACGCTAGCCATTGGTACTGTCCCGGAGGTGATAGCCAGGGTATCATCAGTGACCCAGCCGTAGCTGCCGACGCTAAGTTTGGGCCGGTATTCGTCGCCGTTCTGGCCAAAAAGTAACTCCCAACTGGTGGCGGGCTGCTGGTTGATGGTTCTAGGGCGGGCGGCGAGGCCAAAGCCCGCCACCAGATCATCCACGGCGGCCAGGGTGCTTTCGGCAGTGGATCGATCGCTGGTTTGCAGCAGCAGCCCCAGCCCCGCGTATTGCAGGGGGCCACCCTGGGTAGGAAAGGCCGCGATCGCCACCTCCCCATTCATCCAGCCAAACACGTCTTGGTCGAGGTCTAGCCCCGTAGCCAGGGTAAAGAACGATCGGACCGTGGCCAGCCCCTGCTGGGTAAAATCGCTGGCGTTCGCCAAAATATTGCTCAGGCTACGCCAGAACCCGGCCACATCGCGACCGCTGATCAGCAAGAACGTGGAAGCGGGCAGCAGCGTTAGGGGGCTGTCGGCGCTGGCCACGCTGGGGGTAAGACCAAAGTTAAAGGGCATCGCGTCGTAGTAGTAGCGGCCCCGAAACTGCAGGCCTGTCGCCAGGGGGTAGACCAGCGCCTCCAGGGTGCCGCCAAAGTTGAGCGATCGCAGGGTTTGCAGAGTGTCGGCATCCAGCTCAGGGGCGGGGGGCAATGGCAGCCCCAGATTGGGCAAATCCGTCGGAGCCAGGTCGTAGTTCAGCAGCTCCAGGGCGTTACCGTAGACTGCAAACAGGGCTTGACTGCGCTGACGGTTGGCCAGGGTGCGCTGAAACTCGCGGCTATCAGTCAGGGTTTTGGCATTGCCCGCCTGGCGCAGACGCAGATACTGCTCAACGGCGGCGGGTGTTTCTGCGGTAACTACCACATCGGGCAAAAAGGCCACGGCCAGACCGCTGGGGCCAAAGCTGGGCAGAGGCACCGGCACCTCTACCTCCATCTCTGCGGCCTCATCGTGAACCGAACTGACGGTGAGCGGCAGACTCACCCCACCGCCGCCAAACCGCCAAATCTGAGGCGCAGCCCCGTGCCCCTTGAACAGTGTTTCCGCCTGGGATAGTGCTTCACCGTCATCTAAACCATCTGGGGACGATGGCATCTCTTCGGCGCAGGGTTCTGTCTCCACATCAGCGGGGCTACAGGTTAGACCCGGCTCGCTCTCGGGCAATTCTTCGGGCCAGGCCTCTGGTTCGGGGGCGGGCCAGTAGTAGACATCGGTGCCCTGGGCAGAGGTGATTTCGGGCTCATCCCCCTGCAGCTCAAAAAAGGTTGATCGAAAGCTCTCAAACCCTTCAGCATTGGCCACCGGGGCCACCATCACGGTGTGTTCAGCGAAAGTGGCTCCTGCGTCGGGTGGGGCAGGCAGCAGTGCGACTACCGCCGTATCGCCCACCCAGGGAGCAATCTCGCTCTCAAAATCAAACCCGTAGGGCAGGTAGGGCAACCCTGGCAGGTAGGGGCTCATCCCCTGTTCTTCGTCTAAAAGCTTAAACAGCTGAAACTGGTTGAGCTGGCCCCAGGTATCGGCGGTGGTGTCGAACAACATCACCAGAGCAGTGTTTTCGGGCAGGTGGTGCCATACCTCGGCGGCGGCGGCTTGGGCTACCAGCCTGGGCGCGGTGCTAACGACTAGTCCAGCCCCCAGGAGGCCCAAGGTCAGCATTCGCCTCAAAGGGCGGGGCTCTGACCATTGCCCGCACCTATTCCAGTTCCAGTTATCTATATCCATCAGCGCCACTCCAAACCATCTTTACTATCAAACCCGAGGGCTGGGGCGGTGTCTGTAAAATGTGGCGGTTTGTTTACGTTGGCGGCTCTGTTTCTACCACATCCACGGTCGGCTGACCCGCCGCATAGGCCCGCAGGGCGTTGATGATGTGAATATTGGCCTTGGGGAAAGGAAATTCTTCAATGGTGTCGAGGGTGACCCAGCGCACCTCGTCGCACTCGATCGGCTGCGGCTCACCGCTGAGGTGGGTGCAGTGGTGTACGTTGAGCGTGACTTTGAAGTGGGAGTAGGCATGGGTGACGATGCAAAGGCGATCGCCCACCGCAATTTCCATCCCCAGTTCTTCCTGAATTTCTCGGGCGATGCAGGCTTCGATGGTTTCGCCCGGCTCAATTTTGCCGCCGGGGAACTCCCACAGGCCGCCCAGCAGCCCGGTTTGCTTGCGGCGATCGATCAAAATCTGCTGATCGTCATTCCAGATTACGGCGACGCCGATTTGCTTGTGGGGCAGGGGGCCTTTGGGTTCTGACATGGGCAGCTCCGATTGAATATTGCGATTATAGGCTTGGCAGTGGGATTGCCAGGGGCAGCGATCGCACTCAGGGTTGCGCCGTGTACACAGCGTTGCCCCCAAATCCATCAGCGCCTGGTTAAAGTCACGAGGGCGATCGGGGTCGAGCAGGTATTCAGAAAGCGCCCAGAGATCCTTCAGCGCCCTGGCTGGCGGCACCGGCAGCGCCACCAGCCGGGCCAGCACCCGCTTCACGTTGCCGTCGAGAATGGCGTGGGGCAGGTTAAAGGCTGAACTGAGAATGCCTCCGGCGGTGGTTTTGCCAATGCCGGGCAGCGCAGTAATGGCTTCAAAGTCCTGGGGAATTTCGCCACCGTGCTCACTGACAATGCGCTGGGCCGCCTTGTGCAGGTTGCGGGCGCGGGCGTAGTAGCCCAGCCCTTCCCAAATTTTGAGCACGCTTTGCTGGTCGGCGGCGGCCAGAGACTCTACGGTCGGAAACTGCTTTAGCCAGCGCTGGTAGTAGGGCAGCACCGTTTTCACCTGGGTCTGCTGTAGCATCATTTCTGAAACCCAGATGGCGTAGGGGTTGTCGATATTGCGCCAGGGCAGGGTGCGGCCCCAGTCGCCATACCAGGTCAGCAGCGCCTGCCGCAGCCCCTGAACAGGAAAATCCGGCCAGGGCTGATGCGCCTGGGCCGGATCGGGGGAAAGTTGGGGCTGATTTAGAACCCTCGCTTTACTCGTTATGCTCGTTGTGTAAGAGCCCTCAACATCGCGCACGGTAGAACGGCGATCGCTTGGGGAGGAAACGGGGGAAGTCTCTTTCCCCTGGTTTAGTCTCTGGCTATCGCTCACTCAGCCTCAAAGGACGGATCTGCCGACATCAGCGAGCCCTCAAAGGCCATTCGCTGTTCAGCACCGCGCAGAAAATACCCGCTCATCATAGCAGAGGCCAGCAGGCGGCCCAGGCTTTCGCGGTTGGTGGTAATTTCTACGTCAAAATGTTGGGAGGGCAGCCCGCCGAGCAGGCCAATGATGTTGTGTTCCATCATCTGCTGTACATCGGTGGAAGCTGGGTTAGAGAGCTGAGAGACAGTCTCTGGACTCATGCTGTGAACGTACTGCATGAGGGAGTTGATCTGCTCAGAGTCAGAGTTTTTAAAGCCGTTAAAAAGATCGTGGGCTTTACCGGAAGAATTGCTCACAGTGGATACCTCGTTTGGCTAGCAGTAAGTGCGGCCTGGGTTGATCAGTTTGAGCTGGATATGGTTAGTGTTCCCCGTCGAAGTGCAGAAGGTGCTATCGGTTACCTATATCACTGTTTACTTCTACACCAGGGGGCGTAATCATTCCTGAAACCCATGTGCCTAAGTTAACAGGCTCTGGTTTGCCGTTGGGTAGGTAGAACCGTACTGGCTGTGGAGAGGTTTTGCCCCCGCTGAACAAATTTGGATGCTGCTTCTGTAGGTAGATGTCAGTGGTGAATCGAGCGGTCAAGCTAAGGCGAGACTTCCTTAGAGTACTTCATTTCAGAAAGCATCCTGGTTAAAGATGCGACCTTAGCCCGCTGGGGCGGTTGCGGTGAAACCCAAAATGGGTATTTAGCTGAAAAATTCTGAGCAAGGTCTTAGGCAAGTCAAGGCAAATTAAGGCAAGCATCGTCTTGCGATCGCCTCAATCTGCCACAATGGCCAGAAATGTCCCCAAAAGCCCGAATAATGACGATTTCCCCCCTCGTTGCCCTGCCCCCAGAGGCCAATCTAGCCAACTACGACCTAGTGGCCCAGTATCAGAACGTTCGCAGTCTTAGCGAAACGCTCTGTCGGCCCCTTGAAATCGAAGACTATGGCGTGCAGGCCATGGCCGATGTCAGCCCACCCAAGTGGCATTTGGCCCACACCACCTGGTTCTTTGAAACCTTTTTGCTGCACCCCTATGTAAAGGGCTACGGAGAATTTCACCCCGGCTACGGGTACCTGTTTAACTCCTATTACGAGGCCGTGGGCGATCGCCACCCCCGACCCCAGCGCGGCCTGCTGTCGCGGCCTACAGTAGCTGATGTCTACCAGTACCGAGCCCACGTCGATGAGGCGATGAAAGCGCTCCTGCAGCACCAGGGCAGTCATCCGGCTGTGCAAGAACTAGTCACCCTGGGCCTGCACCACGAGCAGCAGCACCAAGAACTGCTGCTCACCGACCTCAAGTACAACCTGGCCATCAATCCCCTGCGCCCCGCCTACCGCCAGGATGTTGCTGCTAGCCAATGCGCCTCGTCGTCGCCGCTAGAGTTTGTAGGCTGCTCCGGTGGGCTACAGACCATCGGCCACCAAACCCCAGGCTTCGCCTTCGACAACGAAAGCCCAGCCCACCTGGTTTACCTGCCAGACTTTGCCATAGCCAATCGCCTGGTTACCAACGGCGAATATCTAGAGTTCATCGCCGATGGCGGCTATCAAACCGCCGCCCACTGGCTGGCCGAGGGCTGGGCTATGGTGCAAAGCGAAGGCTGGCAGGCCCCGATGTACTGGGAGCAGCGCGACGGCCAGTGGTGGGTCTTTACCCTGGGCGGACTCAAGCCCGTCAACCTGATGGAGCCGGTGTGCCACGTCAGCTATTTTGAGGCCGACGCCTTTGCCCAGTGGCGAGGCTGTCGTCTACCCACCGAGGCCGAGTGGGAAGTGGCCGCTGCTGAGCGACCCCGGCAGGGAAACCTGCTGGCTGCCGACCATCTGCACCCCCACCCCGTTTCGAAAACCGGCCCGCTCAACCAGCTCTACGGCGACACCTGGGAATGGACTCAGAGCGCCTACCTGCCTTACCCTGGCTTTCGCCCTGCCCCAGGGGCTGTGGGCGAATATAACGGCAAGTTTATGTGCAACCAAATGGTGCTGCGAGGCGGCTCTTGCGTCACTCCACCGGGGCACATTCGCCCCAGCTATCGCAACTTTTTCCCGCCCAGCGCTCGCTGGCAGTTTAGCGGCATCCGGCTAGCGAAGGGGTAGGGAGTGAGGAGTGGATAGGTAGGGGATAGATGAATCGGGTGACGAGGTTGGGGGATTGGCTGCAGAAAATGCTGCTGAGATGGTGCGTCACTGCGCGAATGAACCCGATGATTTGCATTTCTCACAATGCCGCCGGTGCGGCACAGACGGTTGCTATCCCTCAGACACTTACTACTCCTTTACCTATCTGCTCTACACCCACCGACTTAGGCCAATTCTGACGGCAAAAATACCTAAGAATTTTGCTTCCTCCCGAGGGCGCAAGCCCTGCGCCCCTACATCGGGGTGACTTCTTTCCCAGAGATCTCCTTATCCCTTTCGTCTTGAGATTCCTATGCCTCTCAGCTCTCGCTTTCAGACCCAGCAGCCTGCCGCTAAGCTGTACGACTTTCATCCGCCGATGGCGGACTTTCGCAGTGCGGTGCTGCGGGGGCTAAGCCAGCCCCAAAAGACGCTTTCGCCTCAGTTTCTCTACGACAAGCGGGGGTCTGAGCTATTTGATGCCATCTGCCAGCTGCCGGAGTATTACCTAACCCGAACGGAGATGGAGATCTTGCGGGCCAATGCTAAGGCGATCGCCGCCGCGATCGACCACCGCGCCCTGGTAGAACTGGGCAGCGGCAGCAGCCAGAAAATCCGCATTTTGCTGAATGCGGCCCCCCAGGTGCAGACCTACGTAGGGGTGGATATTTCGCGCCAGCATTTGCAGGAGGCCTGCGCGGCGCTGATGGCCGATTTTGAGGGCTTAGAGGCGATCGCCGTCTGTGCCGACTACACCCAACCGCTGCCGCTAAAGACTATTCCAGAGCTGCGCGATCGCCCCACCATTGGCTTTTTCCCCGGCTCTTCGATTGGCAACCTAGAACCCACCGAGGTGATTGCTTTTCTCAAAACCGTCGCGGTGCTGGGCGATTTGATTGTGGGCGTAGATCTGAAGAAGCCTGCCGCCATTCTGGAACCTGCTTACGATGATGCCCAGGGGGTGTCGGCTGCCTTTGCGCTCAACGGGCTGACGCGCATCAACCGCGAGCTGGGGGCCAACTTTGAAATGACTCAGTTTGAGTATCGGGCGCACTACAACGAAGCAGCTGGGCGAATTGAGATGGCGATCGCCAGTCTCAGCAACCAAACTGTGCAGCTGGGCGCTGCCAAAATTCTATTCAAAGCGGGCGAAACCCTTCGTACCGAGCACTCTTATAAATACACCATTGATGAGTTCCAGCTGCTGGCGATGGAGGCCGGATTTCAGCCCGTGCAGGTGTGGACGGATGCAGATCAACTCTTTAGCCTCCATCACCTAAAGCAGATTTAAGGGCTAAAAATTGCAATCATTACAAAAAAGCTCCTGCCCTAGGGCAGGAGCTTTTTTAAACCCTTTCGGGGTGATCTCAACCTAGTCGAGGTCAGTCATAGCAAGCACGGGTTCAGCTTCGCGATCGATGCCTTTCTCGAAGCCTGCCTCAGACGCGCGGGCGCGACCGGCATGCCAGAGGTGGCCAATCAGGAAGAAGAAGCCCAGTACAAAGTGAGAAGTCGACAACCACTGACGGGGGTTCACAAAGTTCACAGAGTTAATCTCCGTGATCACACCACCCACCGAGTTGATGGAGGCGTTGGGCGCGTGAGTCATGTACTCAGCGGCGCGGCGCACCTGCCAATCTTGGATGTCATTGGTGAGCTTATCGAGATCCAGGCCGTTGGGGCCGCGCAGGGGCTCCAGCCAGGGGCCTTGGAAGTCCCAGAAGCGCATGGTTTCACCACCAAAGATGATCTCACCGGTAGGCGATCGCATCAGGTACTTACCTAGGCCAGTGGGGCCTTGGCTAGAGCCAATATTGGCACCCAGGCGCATGTCGCGCACCAGGAAGGTCATTGCCTGAGCCTGAGAAGACTCGGCGTTGGTGGGGCCGTAGAACTCAGAGGGATAAGCGGTGTTGTTGAACCACACGTAGCAGGAGGCGATGAAGCCCATTAGGGACAGAGCGCCCAAGCTGTAGGACAGGTAAGCTTCACCGGACCAAATCAGGGCACGGCGTGCCCAGCCAAAGGGTTTGGTCAAGATGTGGAAAATACCGCCGCCAATGCAGATCAGACCGACCCAAATGTGGCCGCCGATGATGTCTTCCATGTTGTCGACACCGACAATCCAGCCGTCGCCACCAAAGGGAGAACCCGCCAGGTAGCCAAAGATAATCGCCGGATTCAGGGTCGGATTGGTGATGATGCGCACATCGCCACCGCCCGGAGCCCAGGTGTCGTAAACGCCACCAAAGACGCAGGCCTTCAGCACCAGCAGCAGCGCCCCACAACCGAGCAGGATCAGGTGGTAGCCGATGATGTTGGTCATCTGGTTCTTGTCTTTCCAGTCGTAGCCGAAGAAGGACGAATACTCCTCCAGCACTTCGGGACCGCGCAGGGCGTGGTAAACCCCACCCAGACCCAGTACCGCAGACGAAATCAGGTGCAGTACACCCACAACAAAATAGGGGAAGGTGTTGATGACTTCACCACCAGGTCCTACACCCCAGCCCAAAGTGGCTAGGTGAGGGAGCAGAATAAAGCCCTGCTCATACAGAGGCTTATCGGGAACAAAGTGAGCTACTTCGAACAGGGTCATAGCCCCTGCCCAGAACACAATCAGACCAGCGTGGGCCACGTGGGCACCCAGCAGCTTGCCGGATAGGTTAATTAAACGAGCGTTACCAGACCACCAGGCGAACCCGGTCGATTCTTGGTCGCGCCCAGCAATATACGAGTTGCTAGAGAGCGTTACCACGGGGGAGTACCTCTTCGGGGAATACAAACTTCTCATGGGGCTGGTCAGTCGGAGCCATCCAGGCCCGGATGCCTTCGTTCAGCAAGATGTTCTTGGTGTAGAAGGTCTCAAACTCAGGGTCTTCTGCCGCCCGAATCTCCTGCGACACAAAGTCGTATGCCCGCAGGTTCAACCCTAGACCTACAACACCTACCGCACTCATCCACAGACCCGTGACCGGCACAAACAGCATGAAAAAGTGCAGCCAGCGCTTGTTGGAGAAGGCGATACCGAAAATCTGTGACCAGAATCGGTTCGCGGTCACCATCGAGTAGGTCTCTTCGGCCTGGGTCGGCTCGAAGGCGCGGAAGGTGTTGGCGTTCTCGCCGTCTTTGAACAGCGTGTTCTCTACGGTGGCACCGTGAATGGCGCACAGCAGCGCTCCACCCAAGACACCCGCTACTCCCATCATGTGGAAGGGATTGAGCGTCCAGTTGTGGAAGCCCTGGAAGAACAGCAGAAAGCGGAAGATGGCCGCCACCCCAAAGCTGGGGGCAAAAAACCAGCTCGACTGGCCCAACGGGTACAGCAGAAAGACGCTGACGAATACCGCAATTGGCGCCGAGAAGGCGATGGCGTTGTAGGGCCGCAGGCCGACCAGACGGGCCACTTCAAACTGACGCAGCATGAAGCCAATCAGGCCAAAGGCACCGTGGAGAGCCACAAAGGCCCACAGCCCGCCCAGCTGAAACCAGCGAACCAGGTCGCCCTGGGCTTCGGGGCCCCACAGCA
>JBARVV010000054.1:0-137242 GCA_049646445.1 Nodosilinea sp.
CAACGCTCTGGCCCTACGCATCGACCGATCGCTACTCCCCCTCGATGGCGGCGCTGCTCTGCCCCAGGTCGATGAACGGCACCAAGATTCTCCCAGCAACCCTGCGCCCGATCGCGTCGTTGCTTTCTCCGACCATGCGTTGGCGAAGCCTCTCCACGAGAGAATCGCCATCCACCCCGACCAGGTGCAGACCGTCCTCAACAGCACCGGCACCGCAACCAACAAACTCCGCACCCTCGCCAACCTCGTCAACCTCCAATGGCGGCACTCCAGAGGAAAGGGCAAGCACATGAGCAACAGCGACATCCGCTCAGCCCTAGCATCCGTCCTCCCCGCTGACCTTCTCGCACAGCTTTCCTAGCCGTCTCGCCCTGAGGGTAGGGCAAAACACACCCCAAAGGCCATTGCGATCGCATCCCCCTCGACTCGCTACAGCACCTTGCGATCGCATCCTCCCCAACCGCTACAGAGACAGCAAATACCCCTATCACCGAAGCACCATGAACACCACCTTTGAAGCGACGAACAGCCAATACTACGCCCTAGAAAAGGCCAAAGAGAGCTTTGGGCGGCAGTGGAAGGCCAAGCTGAGAGTGTGTTGGGAAACCGGTGTCTACCCCCGTTCCCTGAGCCAGTACAAGCCCGAACTACAACAAGTCAGGAATGGCGGCGGGCCTAACTGGTTGACCCAGTTCAGATTCGACGGCTAATCCCCGGAGGGCTGCTATAAACCCCTCCGGCAGGTTGCGATCGCAGCTCCCCTCACGGGTGCCCCTCACTGTGAGAATCCGGTTCGAGCAGCCGCTACAGCACCAAAACAACGTTGCAAAGGAGGGCTAAGCCGACAAGGCGTTGCGATCGCACAGGGGAGAGCGGCCCCTGCTGGTGGCCAGGGCACGGCGGGCCGGTGGTGACAGGGGCCAGGGGGCCTCCCGCTACACACCCCTCGCTGAGGCCGCTGACGCAGGAGTTGTTGTTGATGCCGGGGGCGATCGCACGGGGGGACTTTCGACAAACGTTTAAGTTCATCTGTACTATACTGCTCTAACAAGTTCCACTCCGAGGTTCAAATCCTTAGCACACGCGGCTTTTACAGGTGCTCTACCGCTGTTGCGCTGAAGGACGTTTGCCATTGTTTATCGTCACTGTCCCCGCTGGGTTCCCCTCCCCGGCGGAAGACTATGCTGAGGGGCCTCTCGACCTAAACCGCTATCTCATCCACCATCCTGCCGCGACCTTCTTCGTGCGGGTCAAGGGCGACTCGATGATCGGAGCAGGGATCTTCTGTGGTGACCTGCTGATTGTGGATCGGGCGCTGATGCCTAACCACGGCAATGTGGTCATTGCTGTGGTCAATGGCGACCTGACGGTGAAGCGGTTTCATCAAGAGGCCGGGCAGATCCTGCTGATGCCTGAGAACCCAGACTATGCCCCTATCGTGATTGACTGCGATACTGACTTTTCTATCTGGGGCGTGGTCACCAGGGCTATTCACTTCCTGGGGGGCTCATGATCGCTTTGGTCGATTGCAATAATTTCTATGTGTCCTGTGAGCGGGTGTTCAATCCCAAGCTGGAGGGCAGGCCCGTGGTGGTGCTCTCGAACAACGATGCCTGTGTCGTGGCCCGTTCTAATGAGGTCAAGGCGCTAGGGGTGAACATGGGCACACCACTGTTTGAGCTGCGATCGCTCGTCCATGAGCACCAGATCCAGGTGTTCTCTAGCAACTACGCGCTCTATGGCGACCTGTCGCGGCGGGTGATGGAGGTGCTGGGGCAGTTCTCCTCTGAGATCGCCAACCGTCAGGCTAAGCAGCAGGGCGGGGTCTGTGTGCTGCAAGAGTCTGAGCCAGTGCTGGCCCAGCTGCCGGTGTCGGAGGTGTGGGGCATTGGGCGGCGGCTGACTCAACGTCTGGAGGCTCACGGCATTACCACGGCTCTGCATCTGCAACAGGCTGACCTGGCTCCGATCCGGCAGCTATTGGGCATCGTTGGGGTCAGGACTGTTCTAGAGCTGCGCGGGGTGGCCTGCCTGCCCCTGGAGCTATGCCCTCAACCGCGTAAGAGCTGTTGTGTCTCTCGTGGCTTTGGGCGGCCTGTGGTGTCTCTGGCGGAGCTGAAGCAGGCGATCGCTTCCTATTCAGCGACAGCTGCGGCTAAGCTCAGGCGCGATCACCGGGTGGCTCAGACCATGCAGGTGTTCATCACCACCAACCGCTTTCGGCCCCAGGAACCGCAGTATGACAATTCAGAGACGTTGGTGTTGCCCTACCCTACTCATGACACTCTGACGATAGTTCGGGCGGCTCTAGAGGCTACTGAGCGGCTGTACCGGCCTGGGTACTGCTATCACAAGGCGGGGGTGATGCTGATGGATCTTAGCGACGGGGCGATCGCCCCGTCGCAGTTTGTTTGTCGATGAGACGAAGAGAGAGAGGGTGGGGCGGCTGATGGAGGCGATCGATGCGCTCAATCGGCGGTTTGGGGCCGGGACGGTGCGCTGGGCTGCTGAGGGGTTGCAGCAGGAGTGGAGGTTGAGGGCAGAGTGGCGATCGCAACAGTTCACAACTCGGTGGGATGAGCTGCTGGTGGCTCGGTAGATGGCGGGGATTGAGGGCGATGGCCCCTTGGGCCGGTCTTTGACCATCGCGTCGTTGTTGCCGATGTAATTCGCCTGTCCTGTGGGAATTTGAGTAGTTGACCGATATAGATCTATTGACTGCTATAATTAAACTCGTAGATGATGCCGCTCACTAACGTACCGTTCCGACAACAGCTATGGCTTCTCTATCTCAAACCTTCGACACCACCCGCGCTGAAATCGTCGCGGCCATGGAACAACGCATCGAAAAGGGCGATCGCACGAAGTTGACTAAAGCGGTTCTGAGGCTTAGATAAGCTGACTGACTCGCTCTAAATGGAGGTCACAGCCAAGAAGCGGTGGACCACCTCATGCCCGCAGGTGAGACCTGAACGTGGGCACAGGATTTTTAGCTTTAAGTGGATCCGATAAATTCACTAATAAACTATAAGCTACTCCCAATCAAGGTGAATGCAGCCCAACTCTTTGGATGTTCATATTCCTGAAGGTTGCTCAGCATAGCCTGTCGCAAGGCTTGCGCTTTGTCTTGGTTTTGGTCAGATGCCTGATAAAACTGTTGCATCAGTCGGTTAGTGCGAGCATCTTGTACGGCCCACAGAGACACCATGACGCTGGGTACTCCTGCCGTGATAAACGCTCTCGATAACCCGACGACGCCATCACCGGTAATTCTCCCCTGACCAGTGTCGCAGGCGCTCAAAACAGCCAGTTCAGCTTGAAGACCCATACCCATAATCTCAGCGGCGGTCAGTAGCCCGTCTTCCCCGCTGCCAGGGGCTAAGGCGATAGCACCGGGCAGGTCTAACAGGCCATACGTAGCAGGGTCACCGTAATTAAGCAGTCCATGACTGGCTAGGTGAATGAGTCTGGCAGAGGGAAGAGCTTGTTTTACTTTGGCTTCGGTGGCCTGGGCACCCACCAGTGGGGTGATGTTCAACGCTCCGGCAATGGCTTCTACCTCAGCCTTGGCACCGGGTAAAGGTCGCAGGGGAGCCTGGACAAAGTCACCGCTGTCGGTCATAGCCCAAATACTGGGCATGACGGGGTCACCCACCATTAATGCTGTGGCGTCACTCAAGGGCGTATTTCCCTGGGTCGCCCGCAGCCTGGTCGCCCGCTGGTTGGCCAGCCCCAGCACCTGAACTGATGGGGAAGAGGCAATGGTGTGTTTTTCGATCAGGTAAGTACCGCTGGGGTCTTGCAGTGCCGCAAAGGGCACCAAAAACAAGCTGCCCTGGGGAATAAAGACCACCTGGGCCTCGGGATCACTAGGTAAGAGGTCGGCAACAGGCTCGATCAGCACACTGTGGAGGGCCTGGAGCTGCTTGCGCAGGTTGGCGGAGTGGCTATCGGAGTATTCAAACTCAATGTTGTAGAGAGCATCAGCCACTAGCGCTGATAAGGCGGAGTCGCTCACGCTGGGGGTACTATGCAGAGCTGATCGCAACTGGGTAGCGCGATCGAGGTTGACCGAGCGAAAGTCGGTGCGGCCATTAGGCTGTATCACCCAGATGTAGAGCCACGCCTCACTGTGCCGATTTTCAACGATGGAGTACTGCACCAAGGTGGCTGTCTGGGCCTGGGCCGTGGCCTGGGTGGCGTCTAACGTGGGGGTAGTGGCGGTGCCCACGTGGGGAATGACGAAGAAACGATCAAGGGCAAAGTCATCGCCCTCAGGGAACGCTCGACTGACGCCTGGATACATTGATAGCTGGTAGTGGTCGTACAGATTGTCGAGCACCGCTGCTTCGAGACTCATGGTGTCAACGGTTCTAAAAATTTCGACTCTAGGTCGGGGAGTTCGGGTCGTTTCTAACCCGATCGATTCGAGCTGAGCCTGCTGATTGAACAGGCTGAACTGGGGAATGGCCTCGGGGCGATCGCCGTAGAAAATATCGATGGCCTGGCGAGTAGTGACAATCAAATCATCCAAGTTTTCATCACTGATGGGCACTTGAGCAAAGGTAACGTTGCCCTGGGGATCAATCAGCCATACATCTAGCAGGTAATACTGTAGGTAGCGATGGACGGACTCAGCATTGGGGTCAATGTTTTCAGTGGTGTACAGCACCAGGGTGGCCCGCTGGGCCTTAGCTAAGGCCTTAAACTTTTCTAAGTCTGGTATTGACTGAGCGGCGGGCTCGTCTGGCCTGAGCTCAGCTCGGGAGAAGGCGTCGGCAAAGGCTCTAGCTCGACTGGCCTCAGCAATTTCAAGAGCTTCTTCGTGCTTGCCCTGGGCTACCAATGCCCGCTGTAGATGGGCTGACACCCGCTGTAGAGTTCCTTGCCGATCAATATTGGCTGTTTCATTCAGCCCGGCCCGCCGCAGGGTGCTGAGCAGCTGGAATGACCGCTTTAGGGTAGTTTCGGCCTCTCCATAGCGCTGGGCCTCGGTGTAGACCTGGCCTAAGTCTCGCAGATAGAGTGCCTCTTGCTCCAGCAGTCCATGGTCACTGGCGATGGCGATCGCCCGCTGGTAGTAGTCGATCGCCCGGTCGTACTGGCCTTGATCGCCGTAGACTGCCGCCAGGTTGGCCAGGGTGTATTCCTCCTGCTCGGTGCGGAAGCCGGGGGGGAAATTGCCCTCGATCAGCGCCAGAATGTCGTTGTAGATGGCGATCGCCCGATCGCTTTGGCCCGCCCGGTCGTAGGCGATCGCCTGGGTTTGCAGCGCCCCGATCAGCGTCTCCACCGAGGGGCTGTGCTGGCGGGCCAGCGCCACCAGATGCTCGCTGTGGCGAATGGCCTGGGAAAAGTCTTCGACCAGCCAATAGACTTCACTGAGGCGGCTCAGGGCGAAGTACTGGTCGCGGATGTTGTTGTGGGCTTCAGCCAGCTGTAGGGATTGTGTCAGGTACTCCAGGGCGCGATCGTACTGTTCCAGGGAAGCGTACACAGAGCCCAAAGCGTGGAGAACATTGGCTTCCCCGCCGGAGTCATCAATTTGTCGAAATAGAGCTAAGGAACGGTCTAGAGAGATCAAAGCCTCTCGAAACCGCCACTGGCTGGCCTGTTCTGCCCCCTGCATCAGCAGCTGATCGGCCTGAACCCAGAGGTCATCGGCAGCCTGCTTGGGTTGGGCAGTGGCCGCTGGGGCGTCGGGAGCGGGCCAATGCACCGCTGGGGGCCGCTGGGGGGGGATGCTCCGACCGTGGGCCGGGGTGGGCAGCAGGGCGCTGGTGCTAGCGATCGCCGCTAGCAAGCCTAGAGATTGGGCTAGCTTGCCAGGCAGGCGCAGCCTAGGGGGGAGAAGTGAGAAGACCATGGAACTTGTTTATCGGGTCTGGATGAGAGCGGTGATCAGCTGCTGAATGTCGGCTTGATGGACGTTGAGCAGGCGGTCGGCCTCTTCCTGTTGGTCGAACTGGGGCGGGTACTCGCCGTAGTCGAGGTCGAGGGCCACAGCGCCATCTTCACGGACGCTGAGGGACAGCAAAGGACGCTCAAACCCGTCGGGGCTGAACCGATTGGGCAGAGTGGTGTCGTCCACAAACACCAGGTAGGCCACGTTCGACGGATTGGTGTTCATCTCCACCACGCGCAGGGTGGTCACGGTGGTGGTAAACAGGTTGGGGTCGGTGAACATTTGGCCCTGGGTGGCCAGCCGCAGGGCAGGGCGCTGGTCAGTGGACAGACTGGTTATGCAAATGCGCCCGTTGCTGACCACCTGGCCGCTGCACAAATCCGGGGTGGCGCTGAAGTCAACGGGTTGGCGACCGTTGGTTCCCTGGGCCAACAGCAGCGGGGGAGCCTGGGCGATCGCCGGAGCCACCGTCCCCAGCACCGCCGCCAAACCCACCAGGGCAGACCAAGCACGTACAGATTTCATAGCACTTTCCTGATAAAAAACACTGGCACCGACGGCGAGGGATCGCCTACTGTTCAAACACAACGCCGTAGCGGGCTTCGAGCTGAAGCTTGAGGGCATCGCGCTGGGCGGACATGGCCTGAATGCGCTGATCCACCTGGGCGATCTGGGCCTCGTTGTCCTGCCACTGGGCGCTGAGGGCCGAGGCCTCCTGGGCCAAGGCTTTGGGTACGGCCAGGCGATCGCTCTCATTGAACAAAAACACCAAAACCGTCTCCGCCACCTTTTCTGAGGAGTCTCGCTTTTGCTCAAAGGCATTCCAAGACTGGAGCAGCCCCGCCTGCTGTTGAAATAGTTGGGCTCGCGTGCGGTAGGCCACCACCGCTTCCGCTGCAACAGCCACCAAGTCAGCGTCCACCGCCACCGCCGACTGTTGCCCCAACCCTTCAGCCATTTGGGCATTGAGGGCGGCAAGCGCCTGGGAGTTGTCCACGCTGTAGCTCTCTGCATAGGGCTCCACATCGCGGCTGTAGCGATCGCGCAGATGTTTCCAGGTGCTCCAGTAGGTCATAGTGGTTTCAGCGGTACGGATTTGGGTGAGACCAGGATCTGGCTCGATGACCTGGGGGGCCAGGTCTGGCTCGATGACATTGGGGGTCGGCTGGGTACAAGCAACAGCACCGAGGCTAAGGAATAATGCACCGGTTAGTACCGCCGAATGTTTCACAAATCGTAAACGACTGCCTGCGAGAAAATACATGTAAATAAGGTTCCTTTGTAGAAGGTTTATTGGCTGATGGAGCCCCTGTAAAACGGCTACCTTCGGCCCCGGTTCGGGCTCTTACCCATTCATACTTCTAGAGACTGCCAACCTATTCAGAACTGCCCAAGAGCGAACTACAGGTGCCTTGCCTCTTCCTGACATTCCTAGAGGCTTGGTATACACCATCAATCGCTCAACCACATAGTCTTTGGTAGATGCGGATTGATTGGTGGGCTCAGCCCTAGCTACAAAGGAAATGGAGTTTTCTTAAGATAGTAGGTAAACGTGAGAGAGCCACTCGAACGGGTAATTTGAAATGTATTGCAGTTAACATCCTGGCCATCATCACTGTTAAGCATTTCGCAGGTGGCCGAGTTTTCATCTCGGTAAACAACTTGAGCACTGTTCGATGCCTGAGTGGTGGTAGGCGGAACGGCTGGCGCTGGACAAGCGTTGGGTGTTGCTGGCTGAAACGACCTATTATTGCTCCTAGTAATTTGCTGAATCGGCGAGTCAATGGCCTGACCGATAACGTGGGCTACATCCAAACTGGCAGCAGTCATGAATGGAACTACACCGCCATACCAGGAGTACAAGCTATTTGATCCACGCTCCTAAGGGTGAAAGTCAGCGACGGCAGTTAACCTTGTACTCTCGCCGATAACCTCTATCCGTCCGCACCAACCCAATATTAGCTGTGAACCAACACGGTTGAAAAACTGCTGCGTCTTGCGAAGCATGGCTGCAAAAAGTACTGTGGAATAGGCAAAATGCCTGTTCCACAGAACAAGATAACTTAACAATCATGCGCTTCACGCGCTTCACAAAGAACTCAGAATTAAAGACAAAATCGAAACTAATGAAGAGGGATAGAATCTGGTCAATTATCTATTGGTACAGGTACTATCAGGGGGTGACTCACCCGGGCCCACATAGACTTCGTAGTAGCCACCAGCGTCGGCACACGTAACATAACGTCCTTCGTCTTGTGAGGTTGAACCAGACCCTCCTGAAAATGTACCTAGCATTAACAGCAATAGAGCTGCTGTCTGATCTGCTTGTTGTGCTTGACGAGCACGCTGTTCAGATAGATAAGCTTCTTTCTCTTCTGGGGAGAGGCTTTCAAAATACTGTCGCCGCTGTTCTGCCTCTAGGCGTTGCTGTTCAGTGACTTCCCGTCGGGCAGCTTCCAGTTGTTGCCGTCTTTGCTCCTGCAAAATAATTTGGTTTACCGTATCTATTGTCTGAACAGCATCTTGAAAAATCCTAAAAGGGTTAGCAATAATTATCGGCTGAGTTTGAGTAGACGGAGTTGTATTGGAGACTTGCTCAGCTACTTTACTCATTGCAACACCTGGTTGAAAACTCAGAAAAGACACAAGAGCAACACCAGATAAACCGCGAACGTATTTCATAAAAAATCTCCAGTACATTGATTTACAGTTGCCATGCCAAACAAGACAAATTGATCTTTCTTCCCCTGACACTGGTTGAGACAGATGAATCAAGCCAGTCCACAGCAGGGCGCTGCCCCCGTTGGCCTAGGCTGAGGTGGGCCACAGGGCCAGACCGATGCCCAAGCCTACCCACGAGGCATGTTTAGAGTGGGCAGCGATCGCCTTTGGCTGGCCCCTTTTAGGCTGGACTTTATTGATCCATAAGGTACACAAAACGTGGGCCATTGCGAATACTACAACCAACCAATCCGTAGGGGTTGCTGCCCATCGAACCAACCTCACAGAATGCCGTCACGCTAGGGGAAGAGTCGTCGTTGTTGTAGAGCAGAGCGTTGTAGCCCTTCACAGAACCCTGCTGGCCGCTCGGCTCCGCATGGGCGATGAAGGAAACCGGGGTGCCGTTGAAAAAGTAGCTAAAGATCAGGGCGGCATCACCGGAGGGCAGGTCACGACGGGTCAGCTGAAAGGACTCACAGGTACCGTCTGCGGTTTCGCACATACTGGGGCTGGTGTCGCGGTGGAGCACCTGCGCGTCGGTGGATGCCTGCGCGACGGCGGGACGGGCGGGTTGAGCTGTGGCGGGAGTTGGGCTGGCAGCTGGCGTGGCCGACCCGGGGGCGGTTGATGTCTGGGGGGCGGGGGCGCTGCTGCTGCCGCCGGTCATCTGTTGCAGCAGCGAGTCAACGGTGTCAACGGTTTCTACAACCTCGCCCACCGTGCGAATGGCGTCGCCAATCTGGCGAAAGATGTTGGCCACCAGCACCGGGTCAGATTCGCTGGGGCCAGCCGGGGCAGCGGCCAAACTGGGGGCCGTGCCCAGCAGGGAGACGATCGCCAGGCCGGACAGGCTGAGGGCAGAGACGAGGCCGGGTTGCTTCAGGGAGGGAAGGGTTGGGTAGGTCATGGGGATGTAGGTAAAACGGTTTACGAATGAGTGGGAACGCAGGTCTCTAGTTCTCAGGGGCTTGAACCTATTCATGGCTCAGAGGGGGCGATCGATAGCAAAGGGTTAGAGATTTGACCCAGCGGGCGATCGCCGCTCCAAAGTGCCAGCTGCAAAGGCAGGCCCCAGCGCCAAACCCCTGGGGCCACGGGACGTTCTACCAGTGGCTGTCGCCGTAGAACGGACTGATCGGGGCCACTCGCGGAGCTTCTGGCTGGGTCGCGGGCCGGGAGTTGTCGGGCACATAGATATAGTCCGGCCCGGAGGAAGCCGGAGCAGAGCCTCCGTCCCCAGAACCAACCAACAGAATGAACAGTTCTGCCATCACCCCCGCCTGGGCGGCCTGTCGAGCCCGCTGCTCGGCAATGTAGGCCTGCTGCTGTTCGGGGGTAAGGCTTTCAAAGTACTGGCGCTGGCGTTCGGCTTCTAGTCGCCGCTGTTCGGCAGCGGCCTGGCGGGCGGATTCTTGTTCCTGCTGCTGGCGCTGGCGGGCGGCCTCCTGATCCCGGCGCTGCTGCTGCCGCTGCTGCCGCTGGATTTCCTGCTGCACCTGTTGAGCCCCCCGGTTGATGTCTCGTAAGACGTTGCCAAGGTTGGCCACCATGACGGGTTCAGACAGGTCGGTTACGGCGTGGGTAGGAACCTCGGTGGCGGCAAAGCCAGGGGTAGCTCCTACGATGGAGGCCGCCAGCAGGCCAGATAAACCGAGCTTAGACAGCAGGCTATTGGGAGTGAGACGATGACAAATAGAGTGTGGCATAGGGCTTCCTTGGGGTGCAGGGGAGTGCAATCAAAAAGTCTTAGTTCTGGGCCGAGTGAGCTTATTCAAGCGAGCTAGCGGCCAGGACTTTGAACCGATCGCCAATCTCGAATGAACGTATCTAGCAAACCTGTCAGCAGGTTTCTTTCGGCCTGAGGGTATTCGCCCCGGCCTAGGGTTCCAAACCCCCCGCCCCTGCTGTAGACGTCCGCTTCGATGGTGCGGCCATTGAGCTGAACGGTGTGAAATACACTGCCCCTGACGCTTATGGCCCCACCGTCATCAGTACATTCAATGGCGATGTGGAGGCGTGGCGTGGCGGCAGGTTGTCTTTGGGGGTTGGAAACGACGGGAATGTTATGGCGGTTCAGGTATTGCATCACCGCCGTTTGCAGCTGGTCTTCGCGCTCCCCCAATCGACAGCGTTTCATCATTCGCACGTGCATTTGCGAAAGGCCGCGCAGGGGTTCGGCTTGGCGATCGGAGGATGCGATCGCATCCTCCGATGCAAGCACCAGCACAGACAAGACTAAGCCCGCCAGCCGATTAGGTTTAGTAGTCAACGTTAGAGTGGGGACAAAAAATTGGGCATTGCTGAATTGAGGCATGAATTTGGACAGGGGCAAACGGCCGTTTGCCCCTACGAGAGGCGTTGGATTTTGTGGTTCATACCTATGTTCAGCAACGCCAAAAATTTAATAGCCATAGACTTAACAGAACGGCGTTCTGTTAAGTCTTACTACTGGGCGATCGCAGCTTATTCACCGGAACAGATGGAGAGCGATCACAGCCCGATCTCAAACCTACAGATGGTCTCAGTGGTTTCAGCGCGCAGGCTAGCCAAACTGGTTGAGGGAGCCTGAACCGCAAAGAGTACATGGAGTGCGTCAGCGGGCAAGTCTTTTTCGATCAAGTAACTAGCTTTGGCCTGGGCGATCGCTTCTACTCCTTGGGGTGCTAGCTCGGTTTCAATGTGCTGTAGATCAGCCGCAATTTGGTCGCGGGCTGCTCCAGCGGGCATCACGGTAAAGTTTTGCCGATAGATAGCTACGGGTTCGCTGTAGTTGGGTTGGTTTTGTAAAAACACCAAGGCGTAGCGGCTACCGGGTTCTAGGGGGGCTGCATCAAACTGTGCCAACACTAAGTTGTCGCCATTGGGGGTGGCGGGGGCGCGCCAAAGCGTTGTGGTCGAGCCTGAAGTAGCCGATCGCACCTCGAGGCGTGCCATCGCCCCCTGCATGACAAAGAGCGGCTGTTGGTGCCAGACAGTTTCATTTCTACCAGGGGTGAGGATGCAGAACTCGGCATCGCCAGAGGTTGCGATCGCCACCTGGCCGTCCCCCCGAGATCCGCCATTGCTGCCCCGATTGCGGTCTTCGGTATCGCGGCCAAAAAAGTCGATCAGCGACTGGCGCAGACTGAGTTGCACAGGGGCTGCTTGGCCTAGGGTGGGCCTAGGGCCTAAAACCCCCAGGGTAGAGGCGATCGCCATTGCCCCGACACCAATCGCGATCCAGCTAGTCTGTTTCATCCGTATTTCCCCTCAGTCTGGGTAAACCATAACACCACACTGTCAGCAATGGCAGCAGCCAGGGCAATAGCACCGCCGCCCTGATATAGAGCTGTAGCGACAGCAGACCATAGCCTGCAGTGGCCGCCCCGAGGATAGGAGCGCTGACAGTGGCATTGCGGTCGAGGCTCAGACGGGCCGCCTGTCGGGCCTTCCCATGCAGAATCTAGACAGATCTTCTGGGTTCGCGGCTGAAGCTGTATAGCAGGATACGCCTTGTTCTTGCCAAAAGGGATGAAACCCTTACTAGCCTAGGCGTAAACCTCACTTATCAACAGATGCTCAGAAGAGCCGTCTACAAGAGATTCTGGATAAGACACCTCAGCATGGAGAGGTTGTGCCGCAGGCGAAAAAGGGGCGATCGCGCCCATGATGAATAAGTCCCTAGTGCTGGGAAATAGATACATAATCACAGGTAACTGGAGAAACAACAGATGGGACAACAATACGGATTGGCGGCGCTGCTGATAGCGATCAGCCTGGGGTCTTTGGCAGCGCCGGCCAACCCGTTGATAGCTCCGGTTGTGGCACAAGTAGCCTCTGGAGCTGTGACAGGGCAACTGAATAGCAACAGCCAGGTTCTCAACGATGGCAGCTATTACAACGTCTACACCTTTGAGGGTGTTGCAGGTGAATCGGTTGTCATTGAAATGAGTAGCCAGGCGTTTGACACCTATCTAATTTTGTTGGATGCCGATGGCAACCTGATCGCAGAAGACGATGACAGCGGTGGCAGTACCCATTCTCGGATTGCCCTAACCCTGCCCGCCAGTGGCACCTATCAAATATATGCAAATGCCTATGACTCAAGAGCGATCGGGCAATACAGCTTGAGCTTACAATCCAGGGCTGGGACCTCGCTTCAACCCGTTGCCGTCCGTTCCCCGGCTTCGTCCTCAGCTTCAGCCGCTCCATCACCTAGCAGCTCAGCTCCTTCGCAGCAAGCTTCTAATACAACTGCGTCGCCTACAACTGCGTCGCCTGAAGAGTTGGTGCAGGGTGAACCGCGAATATCCTTTGCCGGGAGATTGGAGCCACATGGTCTTACCGATTCTCCTTCAATGTTTGGCCTTGTCTCGTTTCAAGGGGTTGCAGGGGATACGATTGTAATTGAAGTTGCTAGTAACGACTTTTTGCCTGTCCTGGAGCTTAATACAAGGATAGGCAGCGACTTCAAGGATAGGAGTGGTTCGCGTCTGGTGGCGCGTTTACCCAACACAGGTCTTTACGATCTGTATATCCTTCCCCACGACTACAATTCTCAAACCACTGGCAGCTACCAGCTCAATGTGTGGGTTTTAGAGCAGGCTGACAATCGACAGGAAGAAACACTAAGTGCAGGTTTGCCACCCTATGTCCTGGATTTTGACAGAGACTCCAGCAACCCATTCTTTCTGACGGGTGTTGGGACAGATATTATTCCAAATATGGAGCATGAGGTAGCGAGGTTACGACAACAATTAGGCAATCGACATCTCCAAGTAGCTGAAAATCTCGATTTATTAGCATTGTTCTACCAGAACCAAAACCGTGAAGCTGATGCTGAACAAGCCTGGTCTGAGGCGCTGAGTATTTATCGAGAGCAACCTCAAGACTATCCATCTGAGATAGCCAACATTTTGACTGGCTTAGCTATGGTTGCTTCTAACCGTGGTCAATACAGTGAAGCCGAAAACTTGTACGAGGAAGCGATCGCCATTCATCAAAGCGATCCCGATCCCCAAAATTTTAACTTTGTAGGAAGCTTGACTGGACTCGCCTATATCTATCAAATACAGGGCCGTTATGACGAGACTGAAACCCTCCTTATACAAGCGCTAGAGCTTTACCGAAAAGGCGAAGACCCCTTAGATGATTCGTCGCCATTTCGTTGGCTGGCAAATTTCTATCATGCTCAAGGGGAGTACGACCGTGCAGAAACCTTGTATCAGGAAGCCCTATCTATTCAACGCAATATTTTTGATGGTAGTGGCGAATATCTTACCATCACTGAACCAATGGTTAGCAATGATCTAGCACTTTTATATCATGCCCAAGGTCGTTACGACGAAGCAGAGACACTTTATCAGCGGGCTATTCAACAACTGCAATCCATTCAAAAACTACAACTCAGCGGTGACCTTAGTTCCTCTATTCGTGTCACTTACAACTTGGCAGGCTTGTATCAATCACAAGGAAAGCTGTCAGAGGCGATTGCCACACTGAAAATTGGGCTAGATATGGAGCAACAAGAACTGGCAACTACCCTAGCTAGCCTGGGTGAAGCCGAACGTCAACTTTATATCGCAACTCTGGCAAAAGCTATTGACTATGCAGTACCCCTCCATCTGAACACAGCCCCCAATAATCAGGAGGTGGCCCAACTCTCACTCATCACTCTCTTACAACGAAAAGGGCGAGTTTTAGAGGCAAACATGAGAACTCTAGAAACTCTCCACCAGAACTCTAATCCTGAAATTCTGCCTGTACTGGCTCAAATTGAAAATCTCCGACAAGAGATTGCGACTCTTTCTGCGCGTCAGTCAGAGGCTTTCACAGCACAAGATCAGGCAAGACTGACAGAACTGAACAGTCGCCTCAATCAACTGGAATCTTTACTAGCGCGTCGGAGTGCTGTGGCAGCAGAAGGACTAGCCCCTGTGGCATTGAATGCTGTAGCAGAACAAATCCCACAGGATGGGGTGTTGATAGAATATGTTCGCTACCGCCCCTTTAATCCCGTCAACCTCTCAAGCAGTGAGGTGGGCACTCCAAACATCTGGGCCGCCAGTGGCTTTGCCCCCCCCCGCTATGCTGCCTACATGCTGCTACCCTCCGGTGAGGTGCGTGGGGTAGATTTGGGCGATGCCGCCACCATTGATGGTCATATTCAAAGATTTCTAGAAGACCTGCGCTGTGGTGAGCGGCTAGCCATTCCTTGCTACGAGATTGAGGATCTAAAACCTGTGGCCCAGGCCCTCTACGAGAAGATCTTCGCGCCGCTTCAACTTCACCTGGGGGAGGCTACTCATTTACTGATTTCCCCCGATAGCCAGCTCAACCTGGTGCCCTTTGCCGCCCTGGTAGACGAGCAAAACCGCTACCTGGTTGAGACCTACACCCTCACCCACCTCACTAGCGGGCGTGATTTGCTACGTATGCAATCTCAAGCCCCCAACCAGCAGCCCCCGGTGATACTGGCTGACCCAAACTTTGATACTGCCGATGCCACTGGGGTAATGCAGGTGGCCTCGGCCAGTCGGGGGGAGGCACGTTCGGCAGATATGAGCAACCTGCGCTTTGGTCGTTTGGAGGGTAGTGCCCAGGAGGTGGCAGCGATTCGGCCTTTGCTGGGGGAGGATGCGGTGGTGCTAACCGAGGCGAGGGCCACGGAAAACGCCCTGAAGCAGGTGCAGGGGCCGAATATTTTGCACCTGGCCACCCATGGCTTCTTTTTAGAAAATATGCAAGTCCCTCTACCTAATATGGGCATTGGAGAGTTGCCCCAATTATCCATCCGGATTGAAAACCCACTACTGCGGTCGGGGTTGGCTCTGGCGGGCTTTAACCAGCGGGAGAGCGACGGTGAAGATGGCGTACTTACGGCGCTGGAGGTGGCGGGTCTGAACCTGCGGGGCACTCGCCTAGTGGTGCTGAGCGCCTGCGAAACCGGGTTAGGAGATATTGCCGATGGGGAAGGGGTCTACGGTTTGCGACGGGCCTTTGTAATGGCCGGAGCCGAAAGCCAGTTGATGAGCCTGTGGCAGGTGAGCGATCGTGGCACTGCTGATCTGATGCAGCAATACTACGAGCGCCTGAGCCAGGGAGAGGGGCGCAGCGAAGCCCTGCGCCAGGTGCAGCTTACCGCGCTAGAGAATTCTGCCTATCGTCATCCTTACCACTGGGCTGCTTTTTTCTTCTCAGGCCAGTGGACTCCGATGGATCAGCTATGAACATTGAATAGGTGTCGAAGGCCGAGAACTATAGCGTCTTGAGCGCCTAAGCAAGGTTAGCTATGGTTATCCCAGCAGGCCAAGCTCGGATGGGCCTCTGTCAGGGATGAGAACCTTGGCAGCCGTTAACGATACCGTTAAACGTCACAGGATTCATGGATAACATTTTTCGCTATTGGCAACTGGTGCGGCTGACCAGTTCTGGCCAGCCGCAAACTTTAGAAATAGCCACCGTGAAACCTTGGGTAGAGGCCACTTATGCCGATGTATTGCTCGATTTGGAGGGGGCAGACAGCAAATTACAGAAGGCTTTGCTGGCAGTGTGGCAGGAGCAGAGTGAGGGTCATGAACTAGCTCAAATGAGCCTACGTTGTTGGATCTCCCACCAGATTCGCAACAGCTGTGTGAGTTTGGCTCGACGCTACGGCGATCGCCACGGGTTTGAACCAGCCGATCTATTTGCCCTGGTGCTGGATGACGATGGCAATAACCATTCCACCTATCGCCCGCTCAGCCTAAAAATTCTAGACAGCTTTGACCCGACCAAGGCCAGTTTGAGCACCTGGTGCAGTCGGCTGACCAAAAGTCATCCAGATCTTACTCGTCTGCTCTTAGAAAAAGGCATTTACCTGGCCAGTGACTGGGCCATCTTAAATGACACAAATCCGGATCAGGTACAGCGCATTTTACGGGAATACCACCTCTGTAGCGACCTTGAAGTCGATCAGGCGGTGGGGCTGTTAGAACGCTATCAGGCGATTTACCAGCGCGATCGCATTCTTCAGCGTCAGGCAGGCCAGACTGGACGCTGCCCGGAGCCCACCCCTGAGCAGCTCAAGCAGATGGTGCCATCTCTCAACCCCAAAACGGTCAAGGCCCAGCTTAAACAGTTAGCCAGTCAGCTGCGCCAGTACCGCATCCATGTGCGCAGCGGCAACCCCCAAATCTACCAAACCCAGGATGACGGCGAATTGGAGCGCATCGTCGGAGCCGCCAATGCCAATCTCAACAGTGAGGACGACGCGGCCACCTTTCTACACCGCTACCGTCAGGTGCTAGATCGGTTGCTGGGACAGACCATTGCCCAGACCATCGCTGTCAACTTAGCTCGCCTGGGCAGCCGCACCCCACCCCAGGATCAGGCCTATATACAGGGGCTGCACCTGCGCCTGTGCGAGGGGGTGGCCATGGCCAAAATAGCCTCCCATATTGGCCTCAGTTCTCAGGTGCAGGTTACCCGGCTGCTCAATCTTAAACGGCTGCGATCGGATGTGCGACACCAGCTGATTCCCCCACTGGCGGCGGCAGTGCGGCAGGATGTGGCAGAGGTGGTCTCTGCCGATCGCCTTCGGGATCTTGATACCACCCTGGAAACACTGCTAGCCGAGCAGATAGATACCCTGATGGCCGATGCCGCAGCCGAGGCTCAGGCCCCCAAACCTCGATTAGTCAAGAGTCTTTTTGCCAATCGGCTCTGCACTGAAATCCATGCTTTTATGACAGGTCAAGCACCATGAACACGCGAATCGTTACCTCCGTTCCCTTTGTGAGTCTGCGACCCATGCACCATACCACCCATCTATCAGACTATGAGTTTGACCCTCTCCAACCGACTACGGTGCTGCTGTCTGCTCCGGCTATGGAGTGGGCCGTGCAGATCTGCCAACAGGTGACGTCCGGGCAGCAGTGGGCCACCTTTTTGCAGGCGATGGCTCTGCAGGGTGTACAGGACTGGCTGGAGTCAGGGGCTACGGGGCTACGCTTCACCTACGATCGCACTCAACCTCCAGGCTTTGGGATACAGGGGGAGGTAAATGGCTTTCGGCTGTGCATCGTGCCCCAGGGCATTGTCAGTGATGGGCAGGTTAC
The DNA here is from genome assembly GCA_049646445.1 of Nodosilinea sp. Classification (GTDB taxonomy): domain Bacteria; phylum Cyanobacteriota; class Cyanobacteriia; order Phormidesmidales; family Phormidesmidaceae; genus Nodosilinea. The sequence continues at coordinate 17,704 of JBARVV010000054.1, forward strand.
CATTCCCCGCAGCACCCTTGACGATGTCCAGGGCTTTGCCCACCTCTACCTGCTAGCAGCGGTGCAAGAAGAGGCCGACCAGGTTACCATGCTCTGCGGGCTGCGCCGCGATCGCCTGCTGGCCCAGCGCGACACTCTCATTCCCGCCGACGGGGATACCTATACTGTGCCCCTAGCCTACTTCGATACCTCTCCGGAGGAGATGTTGCTCTACCTCAACTGTCTCAACCCGACACAGTTAGAAACTGCCGCCCAAACGGCTCCATCTCGGTCTCTGAACCAGGGGTTTATCAACGTGGGGCGCTGGCTGAGCGATCGCATCGACGCCTTGTCCGACACCGTTACCAGTACCCTAAACTGGGCGCTGCTGCCGCCCCTGTCGGTATCCCACGCCATGATGTCGGGCCACGCCCCCGCCGAAGCTTTGGAGACGGTACTGCGCGAGCTAGAACCGGCTGGGGTTGTCATCCCCCCGATGGCCAGGGGTGCTTACACTGACCTGCAACCAGCGGGGGTACCCCTGCGCCTCTACGCCCTCACCTGGACTGAGATGGCAGGGCCTCAGCCCGAGTGGTGTCTGTTTTTGGTGCTGGGGCCAACCCCTGGTGAGCCGCTTTTGCCCGGTACTCGCCTGATGGTACGCGATGCCGCCACCGTTCTCGCTGACAGCAGCCTCTCCCCCAACCAAAGTGCCAACCACCTCTATGCCCAGGTTTTCGGCACCTGGGACGAAGCCTTTGCCGTCTCCGTAGAGCTGCCAAATGGGTCTACTATGAGCTGGCCTCCCTTTGTCTTTCAGCCCGAAGAGGGGTAACTGATGCCCCACCGCCTTACGGTTCACAAATTCGATCAGAGCTGCCTGTTCGATCTCTCCTGGGGAGACGGGCAGCGATTGACCGCGAGTGTTACGTTCCCGGCAGGGCTATTGGCTCTGTACAAAGGCTGGCAGCGGGCCTACCTGGGTTACTACAAGCAAGCGCTGCGGGGGCGAGTAGGGGCGGCGGGCCAGGTAACGGCGTCAGCGGTGGACTGGCACAGTCAGCTGGTGCAGTCAGAGGCGCGGCTGCTGTCGGAATTTCACACCTGGCTGAAGCAGGGCGATCTATACGATCTGCGCCAGGAGGTGCAGGCGGTGGCCCAGGCTGAGGGTACGGTGGAGCTATTTCTCACCTGTACGCCGTTGGATCTGGCGCGGCTGCCCTGGGAGACCTGGGAGTTTGGCCCTCCGGTACAGATTGTGCGATCGCCCGCTACTATTCGGGCGGCCACTGGCCGCAGGCAGACCTGGCGACGGGGCAAGGCCAGAGTGCTAGCCATTTTAGGCGACGAAACTGGGCTTAACTTTAGTGGCGAACGCCATGCCCTCGATGCTCAGCGACGGCTGATGGAGATTCACTATGTGGGCTGGCAACCGGGGGAAGACTCCACCGCTCTAAAGCAGCGGGTCTGTGCAGCCATTGCCGACTCCCAGGGATGGGACGTGCTGTTTTTTGCAGGCCACAGCAATGAGGCCACTCTGGTGGGAGGGCAGATTGCGATCGCACCTCACACGTCCCTCACCGTCAAAGACCTGGCTCCCTACCTACAAACCGCCCAGGGGCAGGGGCTCCAGTTTGCTCTGTTTAACTCGTGTAGTGGTCTGGATATTGCCCAGGGATTGATCAACCTCGGTCTCAGCCAGGTGGCGATTATGCGGGAACCCATCCACAACGAGGTGGCCCAGGCTTTTTTGGTGCAGTTGCTGCAACGGTTGGCCCAAGGGCAAAACGTGCAGGAGTCTATGCACAGGGCCTGTCAGTTTCTCAAGGCCGAGCAAAACCTGACCTATCCCTCGGCCTATCTGGTGCCATCTCTGTTTCGCCATCCGGCCTCGGTGCCCTATCGGGTGGAGCCGGCGGGCTGGCGATCGCAGCTACAACGCTGGCGACCCACCCGGTACGAAGCGCTAACGGTGGCCACCCTGGCCCTAGTCAGCCTGATTCCTGCCTATGAATCCTGGGTACCCCAGGCCTGGCTAATCGATCAGCGGGTCGGGGTGCAGGCCAGGTATCGAGAGCTAACCGGGCAGGTACCACGGTCACCCGATACCCCCATCGTGCTGGTGCAGGTGGATGGAGATAGCATCATTCGCTGGGGGGCCACCAGTTATAAACCCATTGACCGCTCCCTCCTGGCGGCAGTCATAACCGGGTTAGCTCAGCGGGGAGCCACCGTCATCGGCATTGACTATGTGCTCGATCTGGCTCAGCCTGACCACGATGCAGCCTTGAATCAGGCCCTGCAACAAGCTCTTGTCCAAAACCAGAGCCAGTTGGTGTTTGCCACTGCCCGCCAGCAAGGAGTTTGGCTGGTTCCCCATCCTGAGGTCATGGCTGACAATAGCCTCAGGATAGGAGATATTCAGGTGCCCTGGTGGCGGGTTCTGCCGCGCCGCGCCGCGTCAGATCGACCAGCTCCCTTCAGCTATGAACTGACGGTTGCCCACTACCGCCGTCTACAAAGGCAATTTGGTTGGGCTAGCGTGCCCCAGTTGCCCCGTGGCAGCGATCTCCACCCCCTGACTCATTTTTCCTATGAATTTGGGCAGCAGTGGCTACAACCACTGCTGGATTTGTCCATCCCTCCAGAGCGGGTCTTTGAGGCGGTTCCAGCCTGGCAGATCTGGGAAGACCCTACTCTGCTACCAGATTTACCGGGGGCGATTGTGATCGTAGCCCCCGGTGGCTACCATGCAGCGGGGCTCGCTGCCGATGGAGAAGATAACATGCCCGCCCCCCCGGCCTTTGCCTACTGGCGTGTTCGCACCTCCCTACCTGCCGATGTGATTACCGGCGGCGAGGCCCATGCCTATATGGTTCACCACCTGATGACCGATCACCTGGTGGTGCCCATCCCCGATGTTTGGTTGATTCTGGTGGCAGCTGTGGGCGGCAAAGCTCTAGCTCTCTATCTGCAGGGACGACCCTATCGGTCTCTCTATGGGGTGACAGCGCTGGGAGTTGCCACTGTGGGCTACGGACTAGTCTCCTTGCAGATCTACATTAGCGGGGCAGTGCTGCTGCCCTGGCTTTTACCATCGCTAACAATCTGGCTATATTGTTTACCAACCCTCAGTGAAAACACGGAATGAAGTACATTCAATGGTTATCCATTGGGCTGAGCCTGGCAATGGTCTCTGCCGCCGTTGGTTTAGGCGATCGCGCCACTGCCCAAACTGCTCCTGTGCACCTCAGTCTGAGTCAAACCGTCATTGACTTTTTTAATCGAGATGATGTTGAAGACCGCAGCCGGGGTGGGGCTGGCACGTCTCGTGGCCCAGGAGAGCAGCGGGCGAGTGAACCCTTTTGTATTCTTACGCCTGGTCGTAACGAAACTATCTGGCACCAGCAGCCCTTGTTTGTTACTAATGGGCCAATTAACCGCATTGCCGTCAGACAGAAAGCCGACGACCGAACCCAGCCCGACAACCCCGAGATCTGGAGCTACTCACCCAGGCCCGATGCCGATCTCCTGATAGTGGCTAAAACCGATCCACTGCAACCCGGTAATCGCTACGAGTGGCTGTTCTACAACAGCCTTGACGATAACGTTATCTTTCTGCTGTCCTTTACAGTGATGCCGGCGGGAGAAGAACGTGACCAAATTACCACCGACCTGGCTCAGCTAGAGGCCGAGTTGACCCAGGAGGGAGCCAGTATCGAGGCGATCGCCCAGGCCCAGGCCGATTATTTCTTAGCAAAAGACATGCCCGCTGATGCCCTCCAAATTCTCTTTGCCGTAGAGGAGCCCTCCGCAGATCTAGTCGCCCTGCGCACCGAAACCGTCGAGACCATTTGCAGCTTTCGCTTGGGTCGTAGTTAGACACCATTGTGAATAGGTAACATACCCCCGGAACTATTCCCGGTTAGTACCTCGTTCATTAGGTTCTTTTATGACAATGCGACTTGACCGGGTTGCCTCGGGGGCTGTTACGTGGCGATGGCCAATGGTAATGCTATCGGCATTAACATCCCTTGTGGTTACGGTAGACAGTTCCGTTGCTTCAAGCAGTGCCGATATCGTCCACAGCTGGCAACCCGAAACACTGCGCAGCATCTCGCAACTGCATATCCGAGTGGCTAAAGATTGCCGATTTGGAGCCAGTGCCGAACGACTCCAAGCAGGCGTAGAAAACTATTTACGCCGCAGCGGTCTTCCGGTTAGCTCTAATTCAACCAATCAACGGGTAGCTCCTTATCTGAACCTTCTTATAAATTGTGGTTCGACTACCCTAGATACCACCCTCAGTATCAGTCTGGACGTGATCCAGAATGTGCAGCTCAATGGGCAAACTATTCAGGCTGAGACCTACAGTGGCCCTGGTGTTCACGGTTATACAACCGCTGCCGAATACACCAGGCGCGAACCGCAAATAATTACTGATCTATTAGACACCTTCATTTCCGACTGGAACGCGGTGCGATAGGCGTATGGGTGCAGAGGACTGGAGGCCAGCAGCCAAGTTTTCTAGATGTCCCATCTGCCAGTGTGAATAAGTTCTCCCTCGCCAGAAATATATCCTTTCAACGGCGGTCATCAGTTCTATCTGTGAATAAGCTCATACCACCCAGAACTAAAGGCCGATGACCGACAACAACGTCTTTTATAAAGGACAGTTCCTATGCAATACCAGCGAATTCGCCCCCAGTTCAATGCCCTTTCTCTCACTCTGGGACTGCCCGCTCTGGCTCTAGTCTCGTTCTTAGGAGCTAATCCCAGCCTGGCCGCTGTCCAAGCCCCAAGCGGAGTCACCACCACCGGGGAAGAGTCCGTGCAGGTGGCTAACTTGTTTGACTTAATCGAAACCGTCACTGAGGGAGTGCAAGTCATTCAAACCATCAACGACACCTTCCAGGGAGAACCAGCCTCTCGTCAACAGCCACGTCCCGCAGCAGCTCGACCCACCCGCCAGCGCCCTACCATCAGCACCCAATTTGTTAATCCCGAGGTGGTGCGTCAGCAGCAGGCAGCTCAGCAACAAAGCCTCACCCCCGAGCAGCAAGCCGAGCGGCGGGCTGCTCAGCAGGCTGAAGGTGAACGACTCTTTGAGGTAATTGGCACCATCCTAATGAATGGTGGCGGTCCTGGAACCATGGCTGCACCTCTGGAACCAAGAGTAACCCGTCCATATGGAATGAGCGAGTCCGAATGGGCCTGCTACATCGATCCCAATTGCGGGCGTTAACCCAGTTTTTCAGCATTCCACCTCGGCTTATACCACTCGGAGAAACTAATCGTAGCTGAAGAGCGCTGGGGCGACAGCATTGTTGCTTCGGGCAAGGGACTGTAAATGAGTTTGTGGCAGAGGTAAAAACTTTCCTTGGAGCTAAGAAATATGGTGCAAATTGTGATCTCACGCATAGTTGCCAAGGTTATGGCTAAGACTTCGGGAGGCAATGGGTTAACCCTTAAGCTAGGAGGAGTCATCCTGGGTAGCGTAATTGCCACGGGGCTTATACCCTACCGAGAGGCGATCGCCCAATATTCTACCTTTCACGGTGTTCTTGTCTCTCCCCAGTTACAGCTAGCTTCAGATTTAGCAGAAGAATGGATTAGAAAAGGGGCCACACCATACCAGGTTAGAAATGTTGGCTTTCAGTTTGATCGTCTAGCACAATGGTTGCCCATACCTGGGAGCGAAGACAATTACACAACTTACAATCGTATGACGTTTAGCGGTTCAGGAGATGACTTTCGTACGATCACACTGATAACTGGCACTACATCTGACAATCCTCGAATTATTAATTTTTCAGTTGATTGTGCTGCCAATACGATGTCCTTAGACAGCATCTACGCTTTTTCTGCCAGTGGTGAGACTGTCGGCAGACAGAGCGATATTGAGGGAACTCCAGCATCCCCAGAAAGTCAATTTCAGCAAAGCTTGGTAGATGGAGTTTGTAGGTTGGGATCCTAGGAAAATTGCTTGAAATGAAGACTCCTACAGTACCTATCTAGGATAATACTGCCTTACCTCAATCGCTACAGATACTTACCTGTATTCAATGTAGTAAAAGCAAGAGAAATTTGAGCAATGCTAATTCCCCCTTCTTGTATCCTTAAGCATACCTCTCTGACTGTTTTATGCATATTTGGGGTAGCGGTGTTCAGCACTCCTGCTGCTGCCAATACAACTCTTGATTTGCAAGATGAGGTGTTGGGACGAGGTATATCCTCAGAAGATGTTGACAACGCAATGAGAAACAGACCTGTTTCTACTTTCCCTGAATCTGAATTCCCATATTATGCACCTGTGAATGGCTGCTCCAACCCTATTCCTGTCAACTGGAATGAAGTATTTGAAGGCGCTTGCAATATCCATGACAGATGCTATCAAACCCCTGGGAAAACAAAAAGTTCATGTGATGCTGCAATGATGGAAGAAATGTTGAACATATGTGAATTTGCGCCTAGTTCAATACATGATCTTTACTGCCGTGGAATAGCAGAATTTTTTAATCTTGCTGTCGTAGAATCTGCCCAGGCTCATAGAGCTTATGATCAAGCTCAAAGTCAGCAGAATGCTTACATTTCAACGGTTTATAATTGGCTTAATGATATTAGTGATATTGTATGCACCAACAGCAATATTGTGACAGATATTCTAGTTAATCCTAAAGACAGAATTATTATTAGGGCAAATGGAACGGTAGTGCTTGGAGCATTTGCAGGCGCAGGAAGTCCTTGGGGGATTAACGGTTTTCAAATTTTTAATTATTTTGCTGGTGTACGGCATGGCCTTCTCCTGGGAAGAATTAGACAAGCTGGCATGGGCGGTTTGGAAGGCTACTTTCCAGTTGGTGAAGGATGGAATGGAGGGCGAGAAATTATCCTTAATGAGCAAGGATTTCTGGAGTTTTTAGTAAATGATAATAACCCTCAGGATAATCGAGGAGAATTTTGTATTGAAGTTATTAATCTTGGCCCTGAAACTTGAGAGAAATCTTTGGTCACTTATTGCTCTGTATTGAGATAATTGTTGAATATGAAAGGGACTTTTCTGGCGCTTGGTATTATGCTGGCCCCTATGCCCACACCGGTTTCGGCTCAGCTCCTTGCCGAAACCGCCTGTCCTGATACCTACCTAAATGGTTGGTGCTACGCGTTTAGAAACAACGTTCATTCCATTCATACACAAACGCCTGACAATCATTTGTTGATGTTTTCAGCAATTCAGGAATCAGGTGAGCATTACGAGATGGTAATGATAACGAATATTGCAACTGGCGAGGTTGTATTTGAGGCGGCTTACGATGTTGGTCGTGGTGGTGGCAAAATTCTTAATGGAACAGTCGGGGTAGGACAGCGATATCTGTCGCAGATCCAGGCGGCCGAAGATTTTATGCGTACTGTTCTGAATTGACCTAATTCATAAGCGCGATCGCTACCAAGCCATCTACACCGACGCCAACCAGCGAAGCTTTGAGCTACACTTCGGCCCGCTCGATCTCAACATTGGCAAACCTCCCCCTTTCACGGGTTTGGCCAAAGCCAGTCGGGTGCTTCTCTGTGAGTATGGGGGGTGGGCGATCTCCGGGGGGCGGGGATACTGGTGCGATCGCTCAGGCGAACAGAGCACGGCTTTAAGAGGGCGCGATCGCCTTGGACACCCGCGCAACGTCAGCCTCCACTCCTAAGCCATATACAGCGGCTCGATGTAGAGCTGCTGTACATGGCTTAGGGGCCGATGGTACCCAGCTATGTGGACTTCATGTGTCGATCTGATCTGATATTGGCGAGCCGCTGACCAGGGCTACTACACCATCCCTAAGCCGCCTGACTGGTCGTTGGAGCGATATTTAGCTTGAGATAACCTAGAGGAAGAGCTAATCACCGATATTAAACTATGATCATGCCAGAAAAAAGCGATGACTTCAGCAGTATATTTCTCAGTCAAATTCAATTATTATTCAACGATAAGTTCACTCAAAGGTTATCTCTTGGAAAATACAGTAGATGGTCAGTAGGACTTTCGATTGAAGAGACTGCCGCTATATTTTCTGCTGTTGGTGAAATCGGCTTATCTGGGACAGATTTCCCTATTTTAGAAGACGCTTTTGAAGATTTTAGGGGAATCGAAAACTATCCACCTGAACTTATGATTTTGAACCAGAGGCAGCAAGATGCTCTTCTGTTCCTCACTAGGCTATTCAGGAAGAATTTAATTGACGATTTCAGCATTCCTAATGAATATACCTGCCAGTCTCCCAACTTTCGACATAATGTGGAGTGGGCTTACAACCCCACTAAAAGTGACCTGTTTGGGATTCTTTGGCACGTTGGAGGGCTGGCAATTCGTTCCAACCGACAGAATACTTCTTCAATAGATCAGTATCATATTCGTGCTCAAGAACATCTGATTTGTTTAATTCGGGTAGCTCAGGGGCAAGCCACCTACTATCAGTTTGGCGGAAACCGAATTCCTTTAAGACAACCACCACCTCAGCCACGAAATCCCAGAGTCCGATAAGTCAATCTCTTTGCCACCACAGGACAGCTACTCTACCCGTATAGAGCGATGTCTAGCGATAATCTGGTGCATTTCCTCACGTAGTAAACGATGAATTTTTGGATCCGATTGAATCGGCTCTGAGAAGTCTGGAGCTACTAGGAATGCTTGACCATCCTTGTCGAAGGTTAAGCGCATCTCCTTCACGTCCACAAAGGGTTCTAAGTCTTTTAAGAGGTGATGGAAGGTATTGAAGGTTTGTCCTACGTTCTGCGTTGAAGCCATAAATTACAGTGTGCTGAAACATACTTTCTATTTCCACGTAAGCACAGAACAGTCTCACAGGACAACGAGACAACCACCCCCCAAGACGAATAGCATGGACAAACTTCTCTCTCTTCCCCTATGGGTTTCCCCATCCCCGGCGATGCCATCGAGCAAAGTCTAGACCTCAACCAACACCTGATTCACAACCCCGCTGCTACCTTCTTTATGCGAGTCGAGGGGGATATGGCGTCTGACCAAGAGGTGCACCCGGGAGATCTGTTGGTGGTCGATCGCTCACAGGCTGCCCAGGATGGCTCTCTAGTGGTGGCGGCGATCGCAGGCTCTCTCCAAGTCCTCAGAGTCCAAAAGCACCACGGCAAGCTAGTCCCCGCTACAGGATGGGAACCAGGGCAAACGCTAGAGATGGAAATTTGGGGTGTAGTTACTAACCTGATCCGCAAAGTTTAGGTGACAAAAACCCCACTGTCGCCAGCGGGGTAGTAAGGAGTGTTGAAGTCGTTGTCTGTTGGGAGGAAATCTGTGGTCTACCGGGTATAGCGAACACCGCGATAGGTCAGGTCTGCAGGCTGCTGGCGCTGGGCAGCGGTGAACTGTTTGCGGAAGTAGGGACGGCCCATGAAGGTTGCCGTTTCGCCAGTAGAGATCGCATCAACAGCAGGGGTAGAGGTTTCGTAGGATTGACCGCGATAGGTGAGTTGCATAGCTGGGTGTTCCTAAGTGACGGGGGCTTATCTCGATGAATTCATAGTCGCCTGAATGCCCAATTGGCTGGGTGACAGCGGTAGTAATGCGCAGGTGATACTTCTAGTGGTTGAGTGTGAGCGCACCTAGCCCTACTACTGCATGAGATCACATCAGGCCCGAGGGAATACGCCAAACAGCGCAATCTGGCCAATCTCTACGAGTACCCCCCAAACCAAGGGCACCATAGGCCCACAGCGAGTTCCTGAGAGCGTCCTAGAGCGTAGATACACCCTGAGAGCACCCCCCCTAGTAGCGCTGGCCAGTGGGGGTTTGTTTTTAAAGCACAATGCCCCAGCGCGATCGCAGTGGCCCAAAGACGTTGGCCCATGCTGCCCTGGTGACGTAGGACAGTAACTACTGCAAAGGATAGTATAGGATTACTACTGCATCTATCTCTGCTGCCTCCAATGCTGTAAACTCCTATCCTTCCTAGGGTCTAGCTATGTTCGCCCTGGTAGATTGCAACACTTTTTTCGCCTCCTGCGAGCGAGTCTTCCGGCCCGACCTGGAGGGCAAGCCAGTGGTGGTGCTCTCTAACAACGACGGGTGTGTCGTGGCGCGATCGCCCGAAGCTAAGCCCCTGGTGGCCATGCAGGCAACGCTGTACTCGATCCAAGACCTGGTGAACCGGGGCCAGATCCACGCCTTCTCATCAAACCCCATACTCTACAAAGACATGTCGCGGCGGGTCATTCAGACCCTCCAGCACTTTAGCCCCGAGGTTGAGCAATACTCTATCGACGAAGCCTTCCTGGGCCTGCACGGGTTCACCAAAGCTGACCTGAACGACTACGGCCAGAAGATTCGCTCCACGGTCAAGCAGTGGACAGGCATTCCGGTATCGGTGGGCATTGCCAAAACAAAGACCCTGGCCAAGCTAGCGGCCCATGAGGCCAAGCGCTACCCAAAACTGAATGGAGTGCTCGACTTTGAAGCTCTAGCCGACTCAGACGCTATGCTGGCCAGCATCGACGTGGGCGAGGTGTGGGGCATTGGCAAAAACCTCAAGGCCAAGCTCAACAGCATGGGCATCAAAACGGTGCTCCAGCTCAAGCAGGCCGACGAGCGAGTGATCAAGAAAAAATTTGGAGTGCTTGGCCTGAGAACCCTTTTGGAACTGCGCGGCACCCCCTGTTTCCCGATGGAGCCCGTGGCCGCCCCCGTCACCATGCGGATTGTCTCTCGCTCCTTTGGTCACCTGGTGACCGAGCTATCGGACATCAAAGAGGCGGTGGCTACCTACACCACCCGCTGTGCCGAAAAGCTCAGGGCCGATGGCCTGCTGGCGGGTCACTTCACCGTCTCCATGCGTACCAGCTACTACCGCCCCGAGAACCAGTATGGTGCGGCCCGCTCTGTGGCTCTCGACCCGCCCACTAACGATACCGCTGTGCTCATCCATGAGGCCATGACGCTAGCTGAAGCCGCCTTTACACCGGGGTATGAGTACCTGAAGGCCAAAGTCATCGCTACAGACCTAACCCCTGTGGGCGAGGTGCAGGGCAGTTTGTTTGCGGCCCCGGTGGATACGGAGAAGCGCGATCGCCTCATGGCAGCGATGGACAGTCTTAACCGCAAGCTCAGCCCCGATGCCGTGAAGTTTGGCGCGATGGGCCTCAAGCCCACCTGGGCCATGCGCTCAGAGTATTTCTCTCAGAGGTACACGACCCACTGGGGGGAGATCCCAACTGTGAAGGCTTGGCGGGTCAGTCCTATAAGGCAGCGGGACACCGCTCAGGCCAAACTGTAGAGACCTGCTACTAAAATTCTTACCTGTGTCCTCTACTTCCACTGACCCCGTTTCCTATACCGCCCAGATTGTGGCGGCTAAGCGGGCTATAGAGCAGTTTCTCCCTACCCCCCTATTTAATGACCCTTATGCGAAAGACTTGGCTGGTGATGAAGTTGAGCATTTATTAGCTAAATGGCAGGAAGTAGCAGACAGACAGGGGCGATCGCTCGCTGATATTATTGCCAAGCGCACCCGCTACATTGCCATCCGTACCCGATTCTTTGATGACTTGTTGATGGACACCCTGCCCCAGGTCTCCAAGCCTCAAGTCGTCATTCTGGGCTCAGGGCTGGACACCAGAGCCTATCGATTGCCCTGGCCACCTGCTACCAGCCTCTATGAAGTCGATATGCCAGGGGTTCTAGATTACAAGGCTAATGCTCTACAGGAAATCAAACCGAACTGTCGCCACTACATGATTGCTGGGGACTTGGAAAATTTTCAGTCAGGGTGGATTGCTCGACTACTAGAGGCAGGTTTGAGGCAGGAAAGTCCTACTATCTGGCTCCTTGAAGGCGTTGTCATGTACCTGCCGGAACCGTCAGCTCACTCTCTACTGAGGACTATTGCGGCGTTGAGTTGCCCTGGTAGTGTGCTGGGCATGGATGCGGTAAAAAGCGGTTCTATACTGGCAGCTCACAACGCTGAGAACGCCGATCGGGGGCGCGTGGTACGCCACTGGCAATTTGGCTGCGACGAACCTCAGCAGCTATTACAGGGCTATGGCTGGAGTGCTGAAGTAAGCAAACCTCAGGATATTGGACAGGCGCACGGTAGATACCCAGAGTCTATGCCAATGACAGCAGAGGTGGGTGGTCACCAGCAGGAGAGAGGGGTTTGGCTGGTGAAGGCTAGGAAAGACCGATGACGATCCTCGATTCAGATAATGCCACAGAGAGAACCTGCTGACTCCCCACTACTCCACCTTTGGCTATGGCATCGTAGCCTCGCCCACGGGGACTGAAATCTATGTGGTGCAGATGTTTAGCTTTCCAGCACAATAGGCAAGGGTGACGACTCACTCTTCCACTACCTGCTTCCATTCCGCTAAAGCTAATGCAACCAGATCTTCAACTGACTCAAACTGTGGGTGATAGCCCAGCAGCGGCTCACAGAGCTTGGCATAGCCCCCATAGGTGAAATGGTACTGGGTCAGCCCAGCACGACTTTTCCCCAGATAGAAGGTGACAGTCTTTTTTTCAGACCACAGGGAGATATTAGCCCAGGCCAACCCTTTCACCCTTTCTTGTTTGTATCTATGGCCTGGTGCCCCAAACTCTTTTTTGGAGTAAGGCAGCATTAGGTACAGTGCGGGTAGGTTGAAGCCTCCAGGGGGAAAGAACTCGGCGCACAGCTTGGTTTTGTAGACCTCCTTCTCGGCCTTGGCCAGACCATACTGGGTTCGACTTGATCGGCCTACTTCCCTCATGCGGTCGTCAAACTCAAGGATTTGGAGTCTCAAGGCTGAAGCCAGTTCGGCTCGTTCTGGGATCATCTGCTCCAGCTGCGCCCGCAGAGACTTGGGTGGCCGCCCAATAACCCGCGCAGGCGTGGGCGCTGGCTCCCCATCAATGGGCTGAAGGAAAGGATGAAATCTGGCATCTATCTCAACTGCTGTTTCTGCTGCTGAGTCAGCGCTGGCAAGCTGAAAGCCGAAGTGATCGCCAGCGCCACTGATCGCGAATCGACAAAACTCGAAGTCGAGGCGGCTATGCTCTCGATCAATGTGATTGTGGGCGTGGAAGGTGGGGGCGATCGCCACCAGGCGGATGGGCAAGCTGTAGTCTACCTGGTCAGCAAAGGGCTGAGCCTGGCGCAAGCTGGCGTAGTACCGGGTGAGCTGCTGGACCACGTAGCGATCTTCGACATTCTTTAGTTCGAGGACGACCAGTTGGTGTTCTGGGGTGGTGGCCAGGATGTCGCAGATCTGGCCCTTGATGCCGTACTGGCGGGCCAGGGGCTTGAGGTTGAACAGTGGCTCTAAACTAGCCCAAATGAACTCTTCTAGGTCGAACTCACTGGTGAACACCCAATCTGTCATAGCTTCTCTTGATCGATGAGTAGTCAATCCCCAGACTTGCAGCGTACCCGCGAACCCTCACCGATCGCATTGGTGGGGTAGGTTTGAAACACTCGCTTTACCCCCTGCTCATAGCCCTCAAAGGTATAGGCTGGGGCGGTGGTCAGCAGCGCCTCGATCAACTTCTGGGTAAAGAAGGGCGACATGGTAAAGAACCGCAGCGCTTTGACTGTCATCCCCGGCCAGTCGGTCAAAATGACGATGATGCCAAGGCGGGCCTCTGGAATCGTCCTGAAGGCATCAAAGGGGGGCAGAGCCTCGGGGTGAAAGCGGGCTAGATGGAAGGGGCATTCATGCCAGGGCAACACCACCTTTCCCTGCTGTGGTCGGCCAAAACCCCGGTTACCCACCACCTCAAAAACTCGAAAGCAGACAAAGGGCATAGACTCAACAACGTTCAGCCCAAATTCAAACACCCCATGCTCAATCCCTCTGATTTCTGCTGGGCGTAGCTTGCTGAGGCTGATCAACAACTCGCAAGAGTCATCGGCCCAGCTAAATCTTGCTCCCTCGGCCTCGTGGGGGCGATCTAAACGCTCTCCTACCGCAATATGCTCTAGCTGGTCAGCCATGGGGTTCCGGGGCTTACAGGAGTACTTAAAATTACAGTTTACGTTTGCCTGGGTGGCGACAAACTCTACCTCCAAATGCATATCTAAAGAAGTTTGTTTTTCCTGGGAAATATCATATTCATGAAAATTTTATTCTCAAAAATGCGTTGAACGAATAAAACTGGTGTTTCCTAATACCTTTTTCAGGTCATTCCATAGCCAGGAATATGCCAAAGCAGTTGCAGGGCTATGCTCAAAAAAAATTTTTTTTGATAAGTTCCTGCCACGGGGTAGATAGCGAATCCATACTGATGACTCTGGTCGCAATAAGTTAATCTGTTGCCATGCCCTACTCATTCGTTGACTTTGAGTATCGTAAATATCTTCTCCGTTGATATAAATTTCAGTAGAATTACTTTGGTCTTTAGGGAGTGGTTCTAAAAACCAGTCAAACCATGGAGGCTCCGTGGTACCCATAGCATTATCTGCAAGAACTGGCGAAAGATATCCGACGAGTCTTGCTGGCAATGTTGCAGAGATCTGGAGCCCTGGCTTCAATTTTATAAACCATACATCTACCATCTGTTGATATATATCAAGAGCTGCTTGATATACCATTTGAATTCTTGCCTGCAAGCGCTGTGGGCTGTATAACTCCCACAAACGCTTACCTTGTGTTAGATCTGGCCCAATCCATGGAGCAGACAAATCTGCATGACCTAAATCTCTTAGGCGGGTTATCTCTTGACGCAGATGCTTAAGATATAGGTTTTGTTGGTGTTCAGCCTTAGAGCCAAATCCTCGAAGAACAATCCAGCAATTGTGGTTAGTTGCTTGGTCTTCAATATAGGTAAGTGATTCATCTAATTCGGCAAGCGGTATTTTTTCCAAACCCCACCATTTCTGCTGAGTAAAGCTAGGTGTTCTCTCATGCTCGATAATAGCCAACGCTGCACGCCATGCTGCTTCGCGAATAAGCGGTTCACTCTCGATTTCGAGGATAGGAAACTCTAGCTTCCAGCCAAGATGATTAATCAGAGTATCAAGTGTCCATTGCCACGCCCAAGCGGCTTCATAGCTGGGTCGTGCCATTTTCCCATGAGTCCAGTTATTCCGTTCCTGCGAATGATGGTAGTTCCAGGCCGGGGGTAACTCAACTATATCTCCTAAATCTTCAGGGCCTTCATACCATGCTGCCTGTAGATGATTTTCTGTTCCTGCTGTTATTCGGGTGCCCACACATGGTAGCGAACCATCTTGTTTAAGAGGTGAAATCATTGCAGAGAGTTCGCCGAAGCCATTTACCCAAGCCTGCATAGCTTGTTGAAGCTGCCGTCCACATTGCTCAAATGAAGGCAACGGAGTTTCATGTTTTCCCCAGCGGCTAGAACTTGTTAGTATTATTTCAGCGGCGAATGTAGGATACATCTCAGCAACTGGCTTCAATAATTGAGAGACTAAATTATGGCTAAATGTTGCTACTGCGATCGCAAGTGGATAGCGCCACCTTTCGAGACGCTCCGGAACATGAACACAGTCTTCAATAATGGATGGATTGTCAGCAAGGCTCTGGGCTGCGAACCATTCAGTTAAGATTGGCAATGGAAAGGAAATAATGCCGCGTGAATGTGTTACTACTAAGCCAACTTCTAGAAGGGGTTCCCATACGTTTTCGATTGGCGCTATAGCTGCTGTTTGAACCCATCCATTGCGACTCTCAGTAGCAAGCACCGCAAGCTGCATCAACAAAGGTATGTAGTCATAGAAGTCAACCTTTGCCCTTCTTAAAGCATCTCGCACTAACCACGAAAGTAACTCCCCTTGAGAACGTGGAACTTCAGTTGTGTTTTGTTGTAAATAGCTAGCTATGATTAGAGCAAACAAGGGACGACGAATTGCATCTTTCACAGACTCCGTCCATCCTGAGACAGTCATGGCAATTACTTTTTGACCAGAAACTCTCTCAATAAGTTCATATGCTTGCTGCTCAGATAGGGATGGAACTGAAACTTGTGCATTCTTTTCCAATTCTTCTAAGCTTAAGGTAGGTCTACTAGTAATTAAAACGCTGGTTTTTGGTAAAGTTTCTGCAAGTATATAAGCTTCACTCAGCAATTGACTCGCAAGCCTAGACTCAACTTCATCAAGGCCATCCAAGAAGATGGAAGCTCCTTGTGCTTCAACATTTCCAAGATCGGATGATTCGGTCTGGACAATTTCTTCTAGAGAGCTGCCTTTCTTTAGTTGTCCTAATTCTATATACATAGGAATGGGCATATTTGGGTTATCGATAGCTTGCTCAAGAGCACGTTGAAATAGACGCTGAGCTATTAGCGTTTTACCGAGGCCTAACTCGCCAATCAATATACGCACATTACCAGGCTCTAAAATTAGGGTGTCGGGGGGAGTTCCTAGAGATTGATCATTGGCAAGAGTAATGGCTGTTTCTCGATGCGTGACTGCAACACGAAAGCGCTCAATACAAGACGCTCTTGATTTTCTTTGTAGTTTCTTGAGCTTAGAAATCTGAATTGAAATTTGAGGACTATCCTTCGACTCTTTCAATCTAGATATAGAGTGTGTGTTGAGAAGCAGATCCCATGCCCGTTGGTCTCGTCTTCCCCGATTGCTAGTGAGTTTTTGTCCTTCGTCACAAAGTATTTTCCAGGACGTACTCACTTGATTTTGATCTGAAACTTTTTTTGATAAAAGCGTCTGAGCAATTTTTGCTCCTTGTAATTCATCATCTAGATCTAAGACAATAATGCGAAGTCTGCAAAATATTTCTGAGTTATCTCTTGGTAAGCCTGCATTGGCTAGCTGCTCTTGAAACTCTTGTGTAATAGGTTTCAAGCTATCAAAGCGACCTTGTCCAATCTTTATCAGGTCGTTACGTAAGCTATCTCGAATCGTCTGGCTAGCCGTTGAGTCTGTCAGTAAGACTCCATACAAGCTTGGATTATCATGCAATCCTTTAGTTAACTTCAAGAGCGGTTCAAAAAGCTTCCCTTTTTGTAAGCCATGCTTTGCTTGTAGCTCAACTAAGACATTATTTTGAAGCGTAATACAGAGGTCATCTCCTGGTCCGTCTGTTTCGGCAGCAACGGCTACTGGAATATCTGGAGCTCCAGTTTCAAGCCACCTCAATGACTCACCCGCCAAAATATGAGCAGCCACATATCCAATAGCATTGTGTTGGTATTCGTATCCGCCAGAACCACCACTACCACTCATTCAAAAGAAATATCCAAAACCATCTTGCAAAGTGACAGGCAGTTTTGTGATTTCTGACTCTAAGGAGTTATTGTAGCTATTTCAGGCTGTGATCACTCAAAACTTTAAATCGTTGAAGTCGGAGCGAAGAGTACCAACTTTACCTCGTTGATGCACAACTGCATTGAGCAGGGTCTGTTGGCTCAAAAGGCGGATGCGACGGTGGAGGAAGCCATTGCGGCCCTGAACCGAGGTGAAAAGCCCGTGATCACAGTGGCCAACACCATGGGCAGCTTCATCCAGGCCCATGCGGAGTCCCAAGATTTGAGCCCTGGGGATGCAATGAACTTGTCCTTTGGGGATCTGTTGGAGCGGTATCTGGAGCGATCTAGGGACGTGGTGGTGACAGACTACCAGGGCCACTCCACTCGGCTGCGCCTCAGCGATGACCAACTCGGAGCGATGCCGTTCTGGCCTATGAAGAAGCGCTTGACAGTATTCGCGAGAGTGACTTCACCGGCATTCCCATCAGCCCGATTGACTATATTGAGCAGCAGCTAGAGCGATCGGGCTACCGGGTTACCGAAGTTACCAGGCGGACGGCGGGCATTGAGTATGGGGCCGATGGCACCATGGCCTACAAGGTTCGACTGGGGGAGGAAAAGAAGGCCAAGGGCAAGATCGATGCCGTAGCCCGGTTCAATAGACCTCTTGCAGATTAAATTCACTCAGCTGAGTTAAGCGACCTGAGATTGCTCAAAATTGTAGAGAGCAGCAATGAGATTGCACCGTAGGCCAAAACGACGACGGCGGTTGCGGTAACGCTCCGCCAGGATTCTGAAGATCTTCAAGCGGCGATTCACGTGTTCAATGACAATGCGTTCGCGCGCTAGGAGAGTGTTCAGATTTTTGTGTAAGCCGTTGATTTTCAGATTTTGAAGCGTTCTGGGAACAGGATAGCAAAAGGTGAAAGTGCAGCTCTCTAATTTTGACCCTGGTCTGCTGATCAGTGATGAATAGCTGAAAGCCTTGCTTGACAAGCACTCTCGAAATTTTGGGTTCAATTAGCTATAACCCTTGCCACAGAAAGGTCGTGGCGATTCATCTCCTTTTAAGAAACCAGTGCCGGGTAGTGCGTTGGCGGTCTAGATGACCTGCTGGCCGCAAAGGCCCGTAAGCGACGAAAGCCTAAGACACAGCTGGTTAGGCGAGCCCTAAGCTGGGGCGATGGTCAAAGACCCGCTTTGGGCCAACGCACCCTAGGCCATTGGGAAATGCTTGGCAAACTGGGCTTGGGTCGCTTGAATAGCGATGTCATGGGCTTGCTGAATATCGTCGAGGTCGAGCAAGCACACCTTTTTTTCACAGCAGGTGATCGCCTACTGTCCCACCGACTCCAGCACAGAGTTCCGGGCCATGCGGCTGAGGCGGCAGTTCTACTCGGAACCAAGACGTAGACAAGATTAGAGCCTACATGGCTTTCTTTATAAGGTAAAACAGTAATTTTCCTGTTTTCCTAATTTCCTATTTAACTTCTAAGGCAATCAGTAATTTGGTTTTTTAGATAGATGTACGATGCCGATTCAGCGCTGTGGGCACCTCTTGCTCCGCATTCACTTGGGCCGCGATATGGCGTAGGCGGGGGGAGAGTCTATACAGCTATCCTCATAAGCCAAACAGTAAGTTTCCTGTTTTCCTAATTTCCCATTTAACCTTTAAGGCACTCGGCAACTTGGATGTCTAGATAGATGGCCGATGCCACCATCGCTGGGGTAGGGGCATGGGGGCAAATTCAGCGCTGTGGAAACCTCTTGCTCCGCTGACAGAAATGCAAAATCCTACTAAGGTGAACCGCCGGGGCTGAGATCAGGGGGGAGGCGGGGGGTACCAATCCTGGGCCATCCTCAACAGCACCGGAACCGCTACCAACAAACTCCCCAACCTCGCCAATATCCAAGGGCGGCAGCACAAGACCGACCGCACGAAAGTTGACTAGCTACCTGAACCTGGAGCACCGGGCAGCGGGGGATGCGTTGTTGGGGTTCTTTGCGAAGTAGGGAGCACCACCGGCAGGCGGTAATGGAGGTGCTCGGCCAGTTCTCCTCCGAGGTTGAGGTGTACTCCATCGACGAGGCATTCCTGGGTCTTGCGGGACTGTCCTATGAGATGGTGGCTCACCACATGCGGCTGATGGTGAAGCAGTGGACGGGCATTCCGGTATCGGTCGGGGTGGCCACGACCAAAACTCTGGCCAAGATCGCCAATCACCAGGCTAAGCAGCAGGGGGGTGTCTGTATTCTGCACGAGGCTGAGCCAGTGCTGGCTCAATGGCCGGTGTCGGACGTGTGGGGCATCGGGCGGCGGCTGCCTCAACGTCTGGAGGCTCACGGCATCACTACAGCCCTGCGCCTGCAACAGGCTGACCTGGCTCTGATTCGCATCGTTGGGGTCAGGACTGTTCTAGTTGGAGTTTAGACTAAGGTAAATTTGCCCTCGGCTGCCCGAGGGAAGAAAGATTGAGTATTTCAGGACAATGAGCGAGCTAAGCGACGGTTTTTGAGGTTTTCTTAGGTCGACTGGCCCGTTTCCTGACAGTGGGATAGCGAGGTTTGCGGTTACGCGTTTGGCCTTTAGGCCAGCCGGGCGACTTTCCACGGGGTTTGGGGGGAGGGGCTGGAGAACCCAACCGGGCTAAAAGTGGTGCGATAGAATCAGCGACCCGTCCAGGGGTCAGGATAGGGAGGGATTTCTGCCAGGGTAGTGGGGTATCGTGAACGAGGTCTCGGGCCAACCAGAGTTGCCAGGACGCCAACGGCATCAGATCACTCCAGCGCTCGGCGGCTTTGGGTTCACCGAGTTTGGGCACCGTCCAATGGAGGCGCTGCTTTAAGAAGCGATACCAATGCTCCAGGGCAAAACGCCTGAGGTATTGTTGCCAAATGTGCTCAAGGTCAGGGCAGGTGTCGCCGACCCAGACCAGCCATAGTGGCCGAGTCGAGCGAGGCTGGCCGGTTTCATCGAGACGTTGGACCTGAATCAGGGTCATCGGATGCTGAGGTGCCTGGCGAAAATGCATCTGGTGCCAACTGCGCACTCGCACGGAGCCCAGTTTGGGATGCACCACAGTTAGCTCATCGTCAGCGGTTCGCCAGGTCGAGGGGGCATTGAGTTTGAAGCAGTCGCCATGAAGCCGAGGTCGTCCCTGGCCCCCATAAGGCGGCGGCGCACCCCAAAGATTTCGGTTAGAGCGCAGGCGCATCAGCTTGTCAGCCTCAATATCTGCGGTTTTTAGCACAAAGCTGGCACAGCCATATTCGCTATCCCATAGGCTCAACGGTCGATGGGGCAAGTGCTGGCACACTTGTCTGAGTTGAAACGCCGCTTTGCTAATCGGGCTTTCCCAACTCGTGATGCGCTCATGGCGTAACGGCAGCGCCCAACTCCCCTCGGCTTCAGGAATCCAGGCCAGGGTACTGTACCCTTGACCGAGACTCACCGGTCCCAGACTCCCGCTGCTGTTCGCCTGATGCTCATGGGTGCGTTCCCGCAATCGTTTGGCCTCAGGGCGCGGCCATCCGGTATGGTCGCCTGCTAGCACTATTGGGCCATCGCTTGGCATCTGCTCCAGATAGAGGCGCATCAACCGTTGCCGTTGCGGGCGACTGTCTTGTAGGGCCTCATACGCACTCGACCACTGCCGTCGAAACAGGGGTGACTGCGAGAGTTCCGCAAAGCTATAGATATGACGAGTGGTCAGCACCGCATCGACGAGTTCAAAGGTGGCGTCGTGGGCACGGCCTAGATACTGGTGGGCGCGTTGTCGGAATCCGTACAAGCTATCGTAGGACATAGGCCATGGCCGAGATTGGTTGTGCTTTCTCAGCTTCGGCTAAAAAGCGGCACGAGCCTCGCCCATGCCGCTTTTTTCTTTGGCCTTAGTCTAAACTCCAGTTCTAGATCTGCGCGGTGTCTCCTGTCTGCCCCTGGAGCGATGCCCCCAACCGCGCAAGAGCTGTTGTGTTTCCCGTGGCTTTGGACGGCCTGGATCGACTGGCTCGCTCTGGCGGCGGGCAGGGCGATGACTCGGAACTCAGGGCACTTCAGGCCGAATATGACCGGCTATTGGGGATGCTCGATGAGTTGAGGGCGATCGCCGCTGACCCTAACCAACTCCAGGCCGCCCAGCGCTTCTTTGCCAACGCTGTCTGGAAATCCTTGATATTGTCTTAGCCGCTCCCAGACCTCAGCTGTGTCGAGGCATGGGAGCAGCTAAGACAATGTGAACACTTAATTAAGGCTGATTCGGCTTTAGGGTTTTAGCAGTGTAATTGCAGTGTAATTAAGGAGCCAACGAGGAATTTTCCGTACTGACTTGGGTTACTGCCCCTTGTGGGAATGCTTCTAAGAGAGACCTAGGATTATTAGATCACTCCTGGGTTGTTGCTAACTCTCCCTTGCTCAAATGCCAAAAGAACTTCCCCATGCTGCCATCTGTCTTTGATACCTGCGTTCCTAGAGATGAGATTCGCTCTGGTGACCTCTCTCTCGACTTATTCGCAGCCAAGCTCCGGCCCGTGGTGGAGGGGAAGGCTCCTCAGATTTACCAGCAGCCTGCGGTTTTTCTGGCCAACACTTTTCCGACTGATGGCCTAAAAACTCTGATTACTGAGGTCTTTGGGCGGCTCACCGGACGGTTGATAGGCTCCCCAGTCATTCGGCTAGAGACCAGCTTTGGGGGCGGCAAAACCCACGACGAGATTGCTCTGTGGCACATGGCCAAGCAGGGGCGTCAGATCGATGGGCTCAACCGCTTTGTGGACGATATTTCGCTAATTCCAGATCGTCCAATACAGGTGGCGGCGGTAGATGGCCGGGATTTAGACCCAGAGGCGGGGGTATACCATTCAGACACGGGCATCACCACGTATACCCTGTGGGGCGAAATTGCTTATCAAATCGGCGGCATTGACGGCTACCAACTGCTGCGGGGCGCAGACGAAAACCGCATTAGCCCCGGCACATCGGTGATCGATCGCCTGATTGGCCAAGAACCGACGCTGATCATCTTGGATGAGATTGCTCGCCACCTGCGGGCGGCCAAGGCCAAAGCGGTGGGGCAGAGTAACCTGGCCGATCAGGTGGTGGCCTTTCTGTTCTCGCTGATGGATCAGGCGGCGTCCTGCAATAACCTGGTGTTTGTCTACTCCCTGGCCTCAGAGTCTGACACCTTTGCCAAAGAAACAGCGGAGATTCAGCAAGAGCTGATTCGGGCTTCGGCGCGGCAGGAGCGGGTGCTGAGCCCCAGTACCGACATCGAGGTTTACAACATCGTGCGGCAGCGGCTGTTTGCCAGCATCAGCGCTGAGGCGGCGGAGAAAGCGGCTGAGGAATATCTGCAAGCCTTTCGGGCGAGCCGGGTGAACCTGCCCGACGGCTGTAAAGATGCCACCTACGCCAGGGCGATCGCTAACAGCTACCCCTTCCATCCTGAACTGTTTAACCTGCTGACCAAAAAGATTGCTTCTATCCCCGAGTTCCAGCGCACGCGGGGAGCCCTACGCCTGTTTGCCCGGCTGGTGCGCTACCTGTGGCAGCACCAAGATAGTCGCATGCCGATGATTCACCCCCATCACCTGCCGGTGGGGCTAGAAGATGAAATTACTAATGATCTAACCTCACGCCTCCAACGGCCCCTGATGCGCATGCCGATTGGAGCTGATATTTACAACCCCACGGGTCGCGAAGCCCACGCCCAACTGCAAGACCAGGAATGGATCAGTGCTGGTAAACCGCCATTCTCCACCTGGGTAGGCCGCACAATTTTCTTGCACTCTCTCACCCAGGGCATCTCGTCGGGCATTCGGCGCACCGAGCTGAATTTGTCGCTGCTGACTCCAGGGGTAGACATTAGCTTTGTCGACCGTGCCCTGGAGCGGCTGAGCGGTGTGGCTTGGTATCTCGATGTAGACCCGATCACCTCCGTGGCCCGGTTCAAGGAAGAACCCTCAATCAACAAGATCATTGCCGAGGAGAAGGAGCAGGTCGGTGTCACCGAGGCCAAAGAAGAGCTGCGCACCCGGCGCGATACCATCTTTGCCACCAAGTTTTTTCAGTTGGTGACAGGCCCTGAGGGTGCCCACGATGTGGACGATGACCCCAGTACAATTGCCCTATGCATCATCGACTTTAACGAAGCGAAGATCGGCAGCTCCACCGACGGCCCGCCAGCGATGATTGAGCAAATTTTTAACAACACAGGCGAGTCGGGCAAGTTTCGCACCTTTCGCAACCGGCTGCTGTTTTTACTGGCCAACGACCAGGAACTAGACCGGGCGATCGATATCACCCGCGAGTTTAAGGCGGTGCGGGCGATTCTGCGCAGCCAAAACCGCATGGATGACCTCTCCCAGAGCCAGCAGGATCAGATCAAACAAAAGGAAGGAGATCTAGATCTAGGGGTGCGGATTGCCTTGACCAACGCCTACCGCCACCTGTTTTACCCGGCTAATGACCCGGTTAAAGCAGCTAAGGGGCTGATGCACTACCCTTTGCCCGCCCAGGATGCCAGCACCGTCAAGGGCAACCGTAACCAGCAAGATGTGGTGCTAAAGGCGCTAAAGGACTGCGGCAAAGTGCGTAGCGAAGACGCGGCCCCCTATGCCCCTGCTTACCTACTGCAAAAGGTCTGGCCCACGGGGATCGACCACTGGACGACCAAGAGTCTGCGGGAGCAGTTTGCCAAGGACTTAGCGCTGAACATGCTGCTGGATGCAGAGGTGTCCAAGCTGCGGGACACGATTCGTAAGGGCTTAACTGAAGGCCAGTGGGATCTCAAGGTGGGAGAGCAGCTCTACATCAAAACCGATGGGGCTGCGGTGGGGCTGCCCACCACCATCGAGTTTTCTGAGCGGGCAGAGCTTTACCGGCGGGGGCTGTTGAAGCCGCCTGAGCCGAAAGTGGTGGAGCTGAGTGCTCAGCTGTTGGCCGGGGGCGGCGACGAGCGGACGGTGCAGGTGCGCTGGCGGGCCAAGGAGGCGTTGAAGGTCAGCCTGTACCAGGATGGCAGCCTGGTAGGCGATCAGTTTTTGCCCTCGGATGAGTACCAGGGGCAGATTGCCAAGACGACCCAGTTTAAGGTGGTGGCTGACTACGGCACGGGGGAAATGGGCGAGGCGGTGGAGACGGTTGTGCTGTACCTAGGGGGGGGCAGCAAGCCACCTAATGGCGGTGAAGGGGGTGGAGGGTATGCTGGAACTCTGCCGTTGTTGGAGAAGCCCACTGAAAAGGACTTTGAGGGTAGCCCCAACAAGATATTTAACGACCTGGCGGATTGGCTGAGGGATTATCAGCCGCAGGCGATCGCCGCCCTAGACTTTTCGGTGAGCGATGTGACGGACTACCGCAAGATGGGCACGACTTTGCCCCTGCTGGCCCGCTACCAGTTTGACATTGAGCAGTTTGTGACGGTGCAGACGGGGCAGCAGTTTGTGCGGCTGGAGTACCAGGGAGATGTGCGCGGGTTCCAGAGCTTCTTTAGCACGCTGAATGGCATGTTGAACCTGCCAGAGACTCAGGCCAGCCTGACGCTGACCGTGAGGCTTAAGCTAGATGCCCCTATGGCTCCAGAGGGATCGGAGATCCAGGGGCTTCAGCAGGCGCTAACCCGAAACCCAGTCGATAGGATGAATCTGAGAGTCAGAGTAGAATACTAGACCTGACTTCTTCTTCCCGGTTTGTGGGGTTCACGACACCATGCAAGAGTTCCAGCTTCGCGTTGTACCCCTGAGCAACAATGACTTTGCGTTGGAGCTGTACCAGTGCGCCTACAAAAAGGCGGGGGAAAAGAAGCGCCCGGCAGCCAAGCGGGTGGGGCGGCTAAAGGGTAAGCCGCTGGTGCAGGCGCGGCAGGCGATTTACCAGGCGCTGAAGGCGAATAACTATGACCCCAAGACGCTGAGCTACAAGCGGCAGGCTCCCTATGTGCTGACTGAGGCGTCGGGGGTGAATTTGGCGCTGTTGTTTCAGGCGTTGCAGCCGTTGTCGAAGCCGGAGCGAATTGCCAATGTGACAGAAGGCATTGCGGCGATGAGTAATGAGGAGGCGCATTACTGGTTTGGCAAGGTAAGTAATGGCAGGAAGCGACCAGCTCTAAAGGCGATGCGGGTGCTCTTGGGAGATTAATTGATGCAACTTTCAGATCTCAATCCAGATTGCTTGGCTTTCATCAAGACTGTTCGATGGGATCGCATTATTGAGAAGCACGAGGGGCCGGAAAACTGGGCTTCTGTGCTGGAGTGGTATGACCCAGAATTCATGATGCTTGAGGGGCGGGCGGTTTTGCTACCTGTTGAGCGATCGCACCACGACAATATCACCATTCTCCGCACTATCTGGAGCGCAGACGGTAACTCCCTGACGCTATTTTTGAAAGACACCACCTACGGCGATGAATGGTTTATGAGCGGGTATATGGCGGTGTGCGATCGCATCCCGAACCAAGATTTCTACCTGGCTATTCTCTATCACGAGTGGTTCATCATTGAGCCCCCTGCAACCCTGGAGGCGTAACTCCTACCAGGCCACGCTCTCGACGCTGTAAGCGCGAAAGGGGCAAAGCGCTAGCCAAGCCAACCTTGGGCTTTAAGGTGGTTCCAGGCCATTGCAAGATGCTGGGGCTTAAAGAGATTCTTCTTACGATCGCTCCATTCCCGCACCCGCTCAATGGCCACCTCGCAATCTGCTGCCGCACGAGGGTCTTCTTGGGCGACCCAGTGCAGGGTCGCCAGCATTTCTAGGCCATAGGGGGTTTCAAACCCTTCGATGAGCTGGCTGACGCGATCTAGGGGGCGATCGCGGCCTTGATCCCAACCGTCATCGCCCTCTGTACCCTCTAGAGCCTGGCCTAGGTTATGGGCGTAGGGGCCGTAGTTTGAGCGGCGATAGGTTAGCCCCTGCAACTCTGGCTCACCAGCCACTTTGAGCAAATAGGCCAGCTTTTGAATCTCTAGATGGCTGGTGCGGTAACCCGATAGGTCGTAGCGTTCAACCAGGCGCATCAGGGCAGTCTTGGAGGCCCAGAGATTATCAAGGTTTAGCCAAGCCATGACATGGGGGAAGACGGATATGACACGATAGATTAATATGAGGTACTAAGTTTGGCGTACATACGTATTAAATCGTGACTACTCAGGTGGCGGGCTACACACAACTAAGTATGGCCAACATGCTGGAGCGCCTTGAAGCGAAAGGGCTCCAGTCTAAATACGTGCGCGATCGCGCCCTCCCCACATGGTGGGATGCTGACATTGAAGATGACCCCACCGTGGTTGCCGAGGCGGCAGGCTACATTGCTAAGCGGCTAGGGCTGGATGTGGCCTCTGTGTTTACCCCCGATGCCGCCATTGAGTTCAAGGGACAAGCTCAAGCCAAGTTTAAGAAGCGGCAGGATACTGATGAGCAGAGTCTTGAGGTTGCTCAGGGGCTGGCGGGTCGAGTAGCAGAACTCGTGAGTTGTTCTGTTCAGCCTTCTTACAAAGAGCTTCAGGGAGATGCGGCCACGTTGCGTCAGCAAATTCTGTCTCATGGCTGTTGGGTTAATCTTGATAGTCTTTTGGATTTGTGTTGGGAGCATGGTATCCCAGTAGTACATTTCTCTCTACCGAAAGGAACCAAGAAAATTGATGGCATGGTTGCCAAATTCAATGGGCGGCCTGTTATTGTAATTTGCTGTGCTCGTAAGGCTGCGGCGTGGTTAGCGTTTATCTTAGCTCATGAACTTGGCCATATTCTGGCAGGACATATTCAGAACCAATTCTTTGTGGATGAGGCTATTACTCAGGAAGAGCAAGATCCTGAAGAACTGGAGGCAAATGCAGTGGCTGCTACTCTGCTTCTGGGGAATCCCCAGAACTATAAGTGGATGTCTAAGTTATTCCCCACCCAGTTATCGGCAATGGCTCGGCGCTTCTCTAAAAGAGATAACGTTGATCCAGGAATTGTTTGTCTTAATTATGGGTGGAAACGAGATATCAAAGAAGAATGGGGTATTGCGATGGCTGCCCTAAAAGACTTTGAACCTATTCAAAATGCACCTAATACTATCAACCAACGCCTGCTTCAGAAGCTTGACTGGGAAAATTTAGATCGAGACAGTCAAGAATATTTGCGATTGGTAATAGGGGCATAGTCGGTTGGTCGTTTACTTTTTGGATAACGACATCATTATCAAGTTGTCAGCCTATAACCTGTTTTGGGACGCGATGAAGGCGTGGGGCATTCCTGATCCTTCTATTCGGGTATTACCAACGGCATCCAGTTTCATAAGACGCGATTCGCGCATTAAGGCTCAGTACGATCAAGAAACTTGTACTAGAGCTTGCCATGTCACCGATAAGTCCGACAAAGCTAAAAATCCTGGCAACCTTGAGTACCAGCAGTTATTGAGCATTATGGAGCAAGGAGAAGCCCTACTCATTTCTGCTACTGGGGCTGAATCCGATTTTTATATCACGACAGCTGATAAGCGGTGCCTTAAGGCGTTAGCCGCCTCAGGCATGACGGCAACGCTAAGCCGTCTAGAGCACCGCATCATCTGTTTAGAACAGTTGGTTGTGCGGTTGGTGCAGCAGTCTACAGATTTTGCTAAGGTATCTCGCCGCATCATTCAGGCGGCACCCTGTGAAGTTTCTGTTACAGAAGCGTTTAAGTTGGCGGATCAAGCAGCGGTAATCAGGAGATTACAAGGAGAAATAGACCTTCTGCGAAGTCAAACGGGTAGCTTATTAGTGCTGTAGCCGTCTCCGTCAACTGCCTTTCACCATGACTGACCCCCAGACCAGGCCCACTCGCCCTGCTGTGTTCATCGAGAAGATTTTTCCGGTGACGCTGCTGAATAAGCAGGTGTATTACGAGCATGGGGGCAACCCGTTTAAGGGGCTGCATCGGTGGTATTCGCGCAAGCCGCTGTCGTTTAGTCGGGCGAGTGTGTTGGGCTCGCTGCTGCCCGATACGGTGACGATGGAGGAATTTGAGTATCTGCTGGGGCTGAACCGGCGGGTGGATGGGCACTCGGATAGCACGACGAAGCTATATAAGACGCCGCCAAGCCCGGAGCGGATTAAGCAGGTGCATGACTTGTGTGAGCAGACCTGGGGTACGCGCACGCCGACGGTGCTGGATGCGTTTGCGGGGGGTGGCAGCATTCCGTTTGAGGCGGTGCGGTATGGGTTAAATGTGTTGGCGAGCGACCTGAACCCGGTGGCGGTGGTGACGATGAAGGCGGCGATGGAGTACCCGCTAAAGTTTGGGCCAGATTTGCAGCATGAGATTGATAAATGGGTGAAGTGGGTTGGCGATGAGGCCGAGAAGCGGTTAGCGGAGTTTTTTCCGTCGCAGGAGGGGGAAACGGTTCAGAACTATTTGTGGGCACATACGGTGGTGTGCCCGAGTTGTGAGTCGGTGGTGCCATTGAGCCCGAATTGGTGGCTGTATAAGCGACCAGAAAAGCAGAATTTGCATAAGTGGTGTGCAGTAAAGCCGATTCCGAATTTGGCCCAAAAGCGGGTGGATTTTGAGTTGGTAAAGGGGCGAAAGGGGAAGGAGACAACGATTCAATCTGGAAGTACTGAGTACGATCCCAAAGACACAGCCACGATAAATCGGGGAGTTGGCAAATGCCCTATCTGTGACACTGTTATCGCTAATGATATCATCAAATCATGTGCACAGTCTTCCGGTTTAGGAAGCCAGTTGTACGCAATCGTCTATCGCCAAGGTAATAGTTCTTTAACCTTTAGAATCCCCGATCATAAGGATTTTGAGACATTTGAATCTGCTCAAGCTTCGTTACGAAAGAACTCTATTGACTGGGAAGCTCATGGATTGATTCCAACACAAGAAATACCCTCTAATACTCATAGGGGGCCAGATATGTTTCTTTATGGAATTTATTTTTGGAAATCCTTATTTAATGACAGGCAGCTTTTAACACTAGCAACTTATTCTCAAATAATTCAAGATGTAAAATCAAAAATGCAGGTTGAATATGAAGATGATGAAGTAGTAGAAGCAATCTCCGCTTACCTGTCTCTCATATTTGATCGTTGTGTTGATGAAAACAGCAGATTAGGAAGGTGGAATTCTCCCAGGGCTGGTTCAGAGGGTGCATCATCACAACATGCCCTAAACATAATGTGGAATTATCCGGAAAGAAATGGTGCTGGCGATCTGTGGTTCTGGTGCTCTGATATTTTTTCAAAAGAATACAAAGATTTATGCTCTTTGTTAGGTACGAAGGGGAGTTCTGAGTCAATACCTAAGTTAGACAATGAAACCAATAGGAGGATCTGTATTTCTTCTCATTCAGCAGACCAACTAGAGCATATTCCTGATGGATCTATTCTTGGAGTGATAACTGACCCACCTTATTATGACTCGATTCGTTATGGAGAAATTTCAGATTTTTTCTATGTATGGTTGAGGGCTAACTTGCTAGATATCCTTCCAAGTATTTTCCTGAATCCATTAACTGATAAAGATAGAGAAGCTATCTCAAACCCTGGTCGCTTCCGCAATATGGGCGAGTCTGCCGAAGAACTCGCCAACCGCGACTACGAAGCCAAAATGGCTCTCGCCTTTGCCGAATACTTCCGCGTCCTCCGCGACGACGGCGTCATGACCGTCCAGTTCAACCACAAAGACTCCGGTGCCTGGGACGTGCTCGCCAAATCCCTCATCGACGCCGGGTTTGAAATCACTGCCAGTTGGGCTGTCAGCACTGAGAACCCGCAAAACCTGCACCAGGCCCAGAAAAACTCCGTCTCCAGCACCGTGCTGCTCATCTGCCGCAAGCGCGACCCCAACGCCGGTTCCGCTTGGTGGGATGAAGTCAGAATCGAGTTGAGCAACATTGTTACGGCAAGAGCCCCCGAACTCGAAGAAGCACTTAAGTCTGGCCAAGAGCAGAAGCAATACGAAGGTGTCGGCATCGATCTTTACCTCAGCGCCTTTGGCCCCGCCCTTAACGTCTTTAGCCGCGCCTGGCCCGTGCTCGATAGCTCCGGCGTCGAAATGCGGCCCGAAGTCGCCTTTGGGGAAGCTCGCAAGGCGATCGCCAACTACCGCTTCCGCAAACTGCTCGAAGCCGACACCGCCGGGTTCGACCCCCTCACCCAGTGGTACATCCTCGCCTGGGATGCCTTCCGCGCCCGCGAGTTCCCCTTCGATGAAGCGCGACAGCTCGCCCTCGCCGTCGGCGGCTTCAACGTCAGCGACCTGGCCAAAACCCACAAGCTAATCGACTCCGCCAGCGGCACCTGCAAACTGCTCACCCCCCAGCAGCGCCTCAAAAAACGCGCCTTCTCCACCAACCCCGACGAGTTTACTGCGATCGCCCTAGTCGATGGCCTCCACGCCATCATCGCCCTCTACCTCGAAGAACAAAGCATCGACCCCGTCCGCCGCTTCCTCAAAACCACCGGCCTACTCAGCAATGACCTCTTCATGCGCGCCTGGGAAGTGGCCCTCAAGGCGATTCCCCACATCGGCGACGAACGCAAACGCATGGTGGAAGAGAAAGCGCTGGCCGACCTGTGGCTAGCGATGGACGAAATTCAGGCCAAGGTACTCTACGTGCAGCCAGAGCTAGAGCTTGAAGGGGGGCAGATGGGGTTGTTTTGAAGCATTTGGTAGGAGCCTAAAAATTACAGGGAAACTATGAAACAGGCTTACCTGGTCATTAGCGATTCTGAGAGGAGGCTAGTTTGCGCAACCGAAGTCGAACATGCAGACTTCAGTCGAATCTTCCTATGTCAAGGATGCGACAAAACAGTAACACTTAGAGCTGGATTCTACAAAGAAAATGGCACGTGGGTAGATCCTACATTTGTTCATGAGGAAGGTGATCCTGAAGAGTGTAAAAATCGCGCTCCCAAGAGTTTCCATATTGAAGGGCAAGAACAACTGCTGACCATTCTGAAGCGAGGCCAAAACCGAAAATCACTAGAAAGAGCCTTTAATGCTTTTTTAGAGAAGGCTTTGCATGATAAGCAAGAATATATTGGGTTTTCTATCTTTAATAGTAGACAAAGCTTGATTATTAATTACAACGCAATACTAGATGAGAATGACATTTCCGTTGTTGAAAATGGGATATTCCCTGGCAATAGAAATGATATTAAGCGATATATCAGCTGTAATATGAATTCTACTAAAATTCATCCAGACCCGGAACTACTATTGAATTCTTTCGCTTCCATTCTAAGTCGGCCAGAAACCCAAAAGTACTTCTCAATATCTTGTGAAAGGTACATAGAAGATCTAATAGGAAAATGCAAGGAAAATCCTAATTTTCTAGATTCAATGGGAGACATTAATTTAGAAGAACATTTTGGGCATATTAAGCTTAATCTGAAAGGAATTTTACGCTACATAAGTCTCGGAGCGTCGGATGAATTGAGGCAAAAAATTCTTAAAATTGTCATCTTTGCTAGCCATGAGAAATTCTTCGTTCATCATGAAAATGTTATTGCCAAGAGTAATAAAACATCTTTTTCTGATGCGCTGAGAAGAAATCGGAGTCTCTATCTTCGCAAAACCTATGATGAACTTCAGGAGTCCCGCAAATATTGGATCCAGTTCATTTCAAGATTTGACGTTTTTTTGCTCAGAAGGATGACGCAAGATCAGGCATATTTAAGGCATGCGTTTCGTGATTTCTACGCGGATAGATATTCGCTGGAATTCGAGTTGATTGACTTTACACTTTCTACAGTTTTTTCAGCTCTGAAAGTCTACCAGTGGTATTGTTTACCTCAGTATTATCGTAGTTATTAAACCCAAGCCGCTGCGCTTAGTTATAAGCCGTGTAAGAACACCCTGGTCTAATTAGAAAATGATTGCTGGAGGTGATTATGAAAATCAAAGGCATTAAACGGGGCAACACCATCGAGTTGATCGACCAAACCATCGACATCCCCGATGGCACGGAAATCACGCTGATCATCGAAGACCAGCCAGCCATTACCCCCGAAGAATATTTAGAACGCCTGCAAACCCTATTTGCCGAACCCGTTTCAGAAGATTTTGTAGAAGCCATGGAACGGGTAGAACACGAACGTCAGCTTTCTTACGAACTGGCCCAACTCAACCTGCAACTACAAACCTCTGCCGACAATACGCCCCTAACCGACCTGATTGGCTCGGCCCCTGGCAGTTTTGCTACCCCCAAAGAAACCGATCAGTTTATCCGCCAGGAACGCGACACATGGGATTGCTAGGCCCTATAGATGAGAACTATTCAGCAAGAATGGGACAAATTATATGCAATTAGAAAATCAGTCAGGCTCAGCACGCCTTGCGGTGCTTATCGATGCGGATAATGTGAGCCCAAACTTTATCGAACCTCTTCTTGATGAAATTACTGTCTATGGTGTAGCTCATGTCAAGCGCATCTATGGAGACTGGACTGACCAACAAGCTAGTGGCTGGAAGCCAAAACTACATAAACATGCCATTCAGCCAATCCAACAATTTAGGTATACGAAAGGGAAAAACTCTACTGATAGTGCTTTAATCATTGACGCAATGGATTTGCTCTATACAGGTAATTTTGATGGATTTTGTCTTGTATCTAGCGATAGTGATTTTACCCGCCTAGCTGGTCGCATTCGAGAAGCAGGCTTAGTGGTTTATGGACTTGGCGAGGAAAAGACACCTGAACCATTTGTTAGTGCCTGCGACAAATTTATATACCTTGAAATTCTAGAGCAGTCAGGCAGCACGAAGCAGTCACAAAATCCGAAAAAATCTGTTTCAGAAGCCGACAAATTATCCGGCAAACAATCAGGAATTAACAAACAACTTATCAGTCTTTTGAAGAAAGCTTATGAAGCTGTATCTGGAGAAGACGGGTGGGCTAATTTAGGAGGTTTTGGGGCGCAATTAAATAAACTATCCCCATCATTTGATTCTAGAAACTATGGATATAAAAAGCTTGGAGAACTAATTCTCGCAACGGATATATTCGAAATCCGGAGAACTCCACACGATAACAACCCAACGGTTAAAGAATTGCATATTCGCCTGAAAGATTCTCTTTAGAGAGGCATAGAGTGAGTAAATTTAAGCCTGTTCCTACCTTATCTGATTACCCTTGGCGCATCAGCTACGCCAGCGACACCAGCAACCCCGTCGCCGACTTCTACATCCCTGCCCTCGAACGCGCCACCCAATACGATCGCAAATCCGGCTTTTTCAACAGCGCCATCCTCAGCCAGGTCGCCGGAGGGCTAGGGGCCTTCCTCCACAACGAAGGCCGCATCCGCCTGATCATGAGCTGCCACCTCAGCAAAACCGACCTCCAGGCCATCCAGCAGGGCTACACCCTCCGCGATGCCGTCGCCGCTCGCCTCGATGCCAACCTCACCCCACCCACCAACTTCGCCCAGCTCAAACGCCTCGAAATCCTCAGCTGGCTAATTCAGAGCGATCGCCTCGACATCCGCATTGCCATTCCCCTGCGCCACGACGGGCAACCCCTCGACCCCGACGAGGCTATCAACACTAACTACATCTATCACGAGAAAGTCTGCCTTTTCACCGACGCCGACGGCAACCAAATCGCCACCACCGGCTCTAACAACGAGTCCAGCGGCGGCTGGAACTTCAACGTCGAATCGTTCCATGTCTTCTGCTCCTGGGAGGGCGATCGCGACCTGGCCCGCGTACAGGAAGAAACACTGCGGTTCGAGCAGCACTGGCATAACCAAATCCCCACCGTGCGTGTGTTTGAGGTGCCCGAAGCCGTCAAGCGCAAGCTGATCCGCTACGCCCCACCCCAAAAGCCTTTCTGGAAAGCCGACGACGAGTTTAACCAGCGCCCCCTCACCCGGCAAGAGCGTGAACAGCTAGAAATACCTGACCCAGAGCCTGCTGAGGAAAAAGATCCAGAGGCCCAAATCGATGAGGCCTCCCTAGCTAGGGAACGGGAGATGTTTCGGGCGATCGCCAGCATCCACCAAGACCCCGGCTGCCTGAGCGCCTGCCTCAGCTCCATCCCCATCCAGCCCTGGCCCCACCAGATCAAAATCCTCAAACGCGCCGCCGCCGAATTTCCCCGTAGCTTCTTGATCGCCGATGAGGTGGGCCTGGGCAAAACCATCGAAACCGGGCTGATCCTCCGCTACCTGCTGGTGTCCCAAAAGGTCAAGCGCGTCATCGTGCTAGCCCCCGCCAGCGTTCAACCCCAGTGGCACGAAGAACTGCGCGAAAAGTTCAACCTCCACTTCTGGAGCTACACCCAAGGCGAATTCAAAGACCCCTACGGCCACACCACCCCGCCCACTAGAAACCCCTGGAATACCCAAAACCTGATCCTCGCGTCTAGCCACCTGGTGCGCCGTCAAGAGCGGATGCAAGAACTGCTCGATGCCGAACCCTGGGATCTGGTCATCCTCGATGAGGCTCACCACGCCCGCCGCAAATCGCCCCAGGCCCGCAAAGATACCCCCAACCGCCTGCTGCAACTGCTAGAACAGCTACGCGACAAGACCAAAGCGCTGATTTTGCTCTCGGCCACGCCGATGCAAATTGACCCGATCGAAGTCTTTGACCTGCTGCATGTGCTGGGACTAGAGGGCCACTGGGCCTACGGCGACACCTTCTGCGACTACTTCTCGTCGCTAGACAGCAAGCCCGATCGCCACCTGCTCAACTTCTGGCAAACGATGTCTGCCGACTACTTTGCCCGTGGCGGTCAGCCCTGCCCCCGGCTCCAGCAGCACCTCAGTCAGCAAGACCGCATGCTGGCCAGTCAAGTTGAAGATGTCTGGCGAGGCCGCATCAAGATCATCAACGAGCGCCCCTACCTACAAGACGAGGCCTTTATTGCCGCCTCCCTGCAATTCCTCTCCACCAACACTCCCCTCAAAGACATGATGTTCCGCCACACGCGGGACACCCTGCGGGAGTACTATCGTCTCGGCCTGCTGGAAAAAGACGTCCCCCGCCGTGAAGTGTGCGACAACGCTATCACTCTAGAACCCATCCGTGAAGCCGACCTCTACCGTCAGGTGAGCGACTACGTGCGCCACTTCTATCGCCTGGCCCAGAAAGAACAGCGCAAAGCCCTGGGCTTCTTGATGACCCTCTACCGCAAGCGGTTGACCAGTTCCTTCTATGCCATTCAGCAATCCCTCCAGCGACGGCTCGATTCCCTCCTCACCCAGCAGGGCAGCGGCCTCACCGCCGATGACCTGGCGGATCTAGACGATGCCGACGATGCGGTAATCGAAGGGTTAGAGGGCTACATGGAGCCGGTAGACCCAAGAGAAATCGAGCACCTAGAAGCCCTGTTGCGGCAGTTTGAGAACACCGGAGAAGACACCAAGCTGGCCCACTTCATCGGTACCCTGCGGCAGGAGCTGGTGAACCGGGAAAGTGCGATCGCCTTCACCCAGTACACCGACACCATGGACTTTCTGCGGGAGCAGCTACGAGAACTCTACGGCAACCAGGTGGCCTGCTACTCGGGGCGCGGCGGCGAACTGTGGCGCGAGGGCCAGTGGGCGATCGTGCCAAAGGAGCTGATCAAAACCCGGTTCCGGGATGGCGAGATCAAAATCCTGCTCTGCACCGAATCCGCCAGCGAGGGCCTGAACCTGCAAACCTGCGGGGTGCTGTTTAACTACGACCTGCCCTGGAACCCCATGCGGGTAGAGCAGCGCATTGGCCGCATCGACCGCATTGGCCAGCGATACCCGACTGTCACAATCCACAATTTCTACTACGACGGCACGGTGGAAGCGAAGGTGTACCGGAAATTGCGCGATCGCATTGGGGCCTTTGAATCTGTCGTCGGCAACCTTCAGCCCATTCTGGCCCAGGTGCCCACCTTCATCGAACGGGCCACCATGAGCGTCGATGCCGAGGAAGAAGACGTACTGCTCTCTGAGTTTGACACCGTTCTATCGGCTCCGCCTCAGCGGCCAGCCCTCGATGACATGGTAAAACGCGATGTGGAAGCTGACCTCCAAGAAATTCGGCGACCGCTGCCTCCTACCGCCATTACTCCGGAGGTTGTAGAGGCAACGTTCACCCAGTCGAACCTTCTTAAAGCTAAAGGCATTCACTTTACCCAGGCCGATCAAGGCGTGTGGCAACTGGGCTATGGGGGGCAAACCTACCGGATAACTTTCCATCCAAAGGTCTTTGAGGAAACACCCTCTCTACAACTACTGCTCTGGGGAGACCCCCTATTTGAGGAAATAATAAAAGTAGGGTAAGAGCTACCACAGAAAGCCCCAGAAACCCGCTGGAGGTCTCAGCAGCATCAATGGTGGGCTGGTCGAGGGGTATGTAGAATAGAACACCTAAGCCTCAACCTGCTGAAACCGAGGTGATACATGGCGAGGTTGTTCTAGAAGTGCAGCAGCGGTACGAAAATCTTTTAATACGCTTTCAGATGGGCGACTGAACACAATGTCTGCCCCCTTAGCCTTCAGAACTGTCCGACCTTCTTGGGTCGCAATCAAAACCCCCTGGCTGGTCAAAACCCCTGAGTTCCGTCTGCCCTGGACGGCATATCCGCCAGCTTCATCGGGCTGGCCAGCGCGAGACAAAATGAATGAGCTCAGATTCAACAGTTCAACCGTCTCAGGACTATTGCTTTTAGCTCCTTTAGCCACCCGCCCTGTTGTTACGGGTGGCCGTTGTTCTGCTGCATGGGTTACCGCCACAACTTCTAGCCCGGCATCCCCAAGAATTGCATGTGGATCGCTGGGTTCTGACCGATTGAATAGGATCTTTTCATCTTTGTAGGAAAAGAGCATTCGATCATCTCTTGAAACACTTAATTTACCGGCTTTGTCTAGCTCAATTCCATACCTAGAGCCTGCATAAGAGAGAACAGATCTATCGATTCCAACTTCACCTTTTTCGTGGAGAACTCGACTGGCGGCAAGCAGCAAATTGTTTTTCACATTTACCGACTCTTCTATTGAGCGAGTTACGTTCCTTTCGAGATTCTTTTGGCATGTCACAGGCTTGATTGTGCTAGGCGCTTTTTCGTCAAAGAGTGGGGGGGCCAGTTTTCGCAGTCGGAACCAGGGAAATTCGTCGCCTCGGCACTCGCAGGATGGTCGAGCCGTATCTAAAGAAGCGCCATCCATGATGCGCTGAATATGATCGTCGTCAGCACCGTGCGCAACCCCTCCTGCCAAGGTCAAGGCTTTCGCGCTTTGCCCGCTCAGGGGGATACTATTCTCCCTGGCCCAGTTCTCCCAGCCAAATGCCTCTCGGGCCAACAACACGATCGCATAGGAGCGATCGCTATGCCCACCCCCACCGCCTGCTAAAACGTCTCTGGCGCGGTCTGAGATCAGATCTGACAGGTCTACAGTCGAACTCCCTGGCAGCGTCTTTTTACGCCAGGGCCGAGCCTTGACAGGAATAGCCTCACCAATAGGGACACCATGTTCAGAGCTTTTTGTTGCAGTCTGAGACCCTGATTTAAATATCCCAATTGCTGAGAGGTCTGCGACGGCCATTGGGACCGCTGCGAGATGCCTAGCCCGGTAAGGATTGCCTGTGGGGCCAATGGTCGGAGCCAGGACACAGACCCTGCCGACTCCAAGCACCTCGCCCACATGCAAGCCACCGGGCTCTAGGGCAAAGTTGGTAAAGTCTTTGGGGTGATCCAGTTGCACCATAAAATGCCACCCGCCCCGATGGGTCTGCTCAGCGTAGGTCTGCTTCAGCTGAGGATGGGTCTCAGCCCAAGCTAAAACGGCGGCATCACAAGCGTCTTTTGAGCCAAAGTTTTTAACATCGAAGTCAATGAACACGGTGCGCTCATTGCCCAGCGTGGCAATTCCATTCTGGGGATTGGAAAACCAGGCTTCCAGCTCACTCGGCTCAGGCATTCTCGACTGAAAGTCCCGATGATTGACACTGTGCGGATGGCCATCGGCATCCAGGTAGCTCGGGTTTTTACCGGTAAATCTAGAGACCGGGCAAAGCTTCCCATCGACTTCAACCAAGGGGATATGGCAATAAATCCCCTTGCTCGGGCGGTCAGGATTTACCTTGGGATACTGGTAAGCATCCTGCTCCGGTGCAATGGGGAGCGGCGGTAGGTTATTTTCCAACAACCAATTCGCGACATCCTGCACGGATGGCTGCTTGGGCCATGGCGATAATTCGTTCATCTGTATGGACGCTACCTATCATGAACAGACGCTAGATTGTTTTGCTGGTTCTTAGTTTGTGCCGCCACGAACTGCCGAACCTTAGATACCTGGACACCGAACTTGTGGGCATCTTCAGCAGTCAATCCGTTACCGTGTAACGCCCTACTTCCCTTCGCTTTAAAAATTTCGCCTCGCTCTGTCGCCGAAACGGCGATCTCATCTCCCTGACTGAGAAGGGTATAGGTCTTGCCCGCAAAGACTTTTGAGCCATCGGGCTGATTTTGCCCTAACTGAGATAACAGGTATTTAGACTGGGCCAAAACATTAGCGATCTGCTGGAGATGGGCTTTTTGGTCGTGCTGGCGCGTCATTCTATCTACGTCGCCGTACTCTCCCTCATGCCCCGATTTGATCGCCTGCCCGATCTGCTCAATGCGACCCAGGTGCGACGGCGATCGCCCCAAGGCCCGCGCCTGGGAATACCATTCACGCAAATCTTCGAGCAAGGCTTGGCTCTGTACCGGCTCTGCTAGGGCAACCGGCGACACTTCAGACGGAGCATCGACGGAGGGTTGCTCAGCGCTGAGAATCGTAGGGGACGGATCTACTTCACCAGGATCAGCATTCGCCTGCGGGTTCTCCTGCTGCTCGGATGGCGTAGCACTTTGAATCGCAGGGTTGACCGCTGCATCTAGTGAGGTATAGAACTCCGCCATTAGTTGACCAACAGCACCGCTGAGGGTCACGGGGTCGCTGTGCTCATCGCCTAAGGCCGTCGTGGCGATGGTATTGGCTGCTCGCTCCATCCATTGAGCCCCAACCTCTGTACCGCTCTCACGCACTACAGCCTTGGCATTTTGCATGGAGGCGTTGACCATGGCCAGCTCATCCTGGGAAAGCTGTAGTTCCCAAATCCGCTCCCCAGCCTCAAAGGTGAGTACAGCGCCACCACGTTCGAGCGCCTTAAGCCCAGGAGACCCCGTTGGCACCTCTACCGCCGGGGGAGTGGCAGATCCAGCAGCATCGTGCAACCGCTCTAGTTCAGCCTCGTAGACGCGCACGCCCCCATTCGCCTCAAAGCCCAGCTGTGGGTGCAACTCGGCCACCACCACGGTAATGCCCTCCTGGGTAAGGGTCGGAATAATCTGCTCTTGCAGATCAGCGGTATTGACGATTAAACCGATGCAGTCGGGGTCAAGTCCCCACTGCATCGGTTGAGTGGGTCGCCCTACGCCATAGGCCGCAATCTGCGCATCCTCGGCATAAGACTCATAGGCCTGATCCACCCGGACAAAAGCAACAGCCTCTGGGTAATCGGCCTTGAGTTCAGCAAAACGCTTCAGGTGGGGATGGTGTGGCCTAGGGCCAAGATCGGGAAGCAATGCCTCATCTCCATCGGTGGGCGGGTCAGGCTGCAGCAACGGGCTGCTGACAGGCGCATCCTGAGAGGATTGAGGGTACAAGGGTTGCACCGTAAGACCCAACTCGTCATAAATATCTTGGGCAGGCCGCATGTCTGTGGCTCCTACTGCCCCTCCCAGAGTCGTATCCGGGTTAACCTGCGGGTCGGGGGCTAATGCCTGGTGAGGCTCTGAAGTGGCCTGTGTCGTTGGTAGTTCATTGGCCCAGGACGATGATCGGCCCAGCCCATCTCGCTGAGCAATTTCGATGATGTAGTCTGCGGCTGGCCGCGCAAATTCAGGGTGAAGGTTCTCGCCATCCTCGCGGGGGGCATTGATAATTTCCATGAGGCGATCGCGCAGCGCATCAACGCTGGGAGCACCGTCGATCGCTTCCCGCAGTTCCCAGACTTCTGACGGGCTAAACTCGATTACCCCGGTGGTGCCCCCTAGCGCCGGGTCGTGGAATTTGAAGGTTGTCCAGTCGTCGCCGACAAAGCCCAGTTGCTCACCGCTGGAAGAAGGAGCGACCTGTGGGGTGTCCTCAGCCAGGAAGTCGGGCAGGGAAATTGAAGCCCCGGCCAAGGCATCTCTCACCGCATCTTGCTGATAGGCATAGGGGTTGTCGTGGCCCTCCAACCATAGGAATCCCCGCTCACCGTCTTGATAGAGTATTTCAGGTGAGTCGGAAGCCAGTGCCTCAAATTCAGCCCGATCAAACCCATGGAACAGATCGGGGCGCTGCTGGAATAGCACCTCTAGGGGATTCACAAGCTCTGGCGGGAGAGGCTGCTGGGCAACAGATTCGAGACCCGGTTCAGCCATCGCCTCCTGACCCAACTGGGTCAGATAAGCCTCAGCGATCGCCTCACCAAAGCCCTGCTCCAGCAAGTTCTGAGCAAATATCATGCCAAAGGCGCGATCGGGGGCACGCAGTTCGCCGCCATTAAAACCTTGCACCGCAGTCTCAACGAACTGAAGATGTCCATCTGGCTGAATGCCCATCTTCATCTCAGTATCAACCCACATATCGCCGTTGCCGGTGGCGTAGTGGGTCAGGTACAAATCACTGCCACCCACTCCATTGGGGTGCGACTCAACTACCAGATCCATATAGGGTTCATTGGGCACCCTGACATGAAAATCGTCGTCCCCGTCGACCATGACCGCCTGCTGGAGCCCGCCCTGCTGGAGCAGCCGGGCAACGG
The DNA here is from genome assembly GCA_049646445.1 of Nodosilinea sp. Taxonomy (GTDB): domain Bacteria; phylum Cyanobacteriota; class Cyanobacteriia; order Phormidesmidales; family Phormidesmidaceae; genus Nodosilinea. The sequence continues at coordinate 58,653 of JBARVV010000054.1, forward strand.
CCTGGGCGATCGGGGACGTCTGTTGGGAGGGTGCCAGCACCTGGGGAGCATCCTCGCGGGACATCTCGCGCAGCCGCTGACGGCCCGCCTGCCGCACAGCCTCATCTTGCTGTTCCTGGGTCTGGACGGCTATCGCCTCATCAAATGCCTCTGCGACAACCTGGCGCACGGCCCCGGCAATGCGTTCCTCCAGCTCAGGGCTGTCGGCGGCGAACTGTCCCAAGAAGGCAGAGTCCTCGTTGTCCATGGCGGACTTCGCCATTTCCAGATCCAGGCCAGACTCCAGATGATCGCTCAGGCGACGGTAGGTGCGCCCTAGCGCCTCAACCGCGCTATCGGGGGAGATCTCGCCACCCAGGGCCTCTACGGCCCGCTGCATCAAGACATCAGGGGTCGCGCCGCCAGACGAGTCACCGAGATACTCATGGAAGGCGATCGCCTCTGGGTGCAGGGGCTGCCCGTCAGTCTGTAGCACCCCACCCCTGACCAGGGTTTCAAAGGTCAGCGCGGGCGGCGGTGGCTCGTAGAGGTCGAATTCAGCCTTGAGGTCGGCTAAGTTGCTGCCGGAGTACAGGCGATCAGAAAGGTTGTTCATGACGGCAAAGCGGCTGGGGGCCGACTCACCTTCTGGCTCAGGAATTAACCCAGGGTTGCGCTCTAGCTCGGCACGTAAAACGGGGTGAATAGCTCGGCTCTGAGCGGCAGCTTCAATGCTAGTGTCTTTTGGCAACCAAGATGTAGCAGTCTCCCATCCGGATCGTTCGCCACCGGTTGCAGCCGCAGCCTCATCTAAGTGGGAGGTTGCTTTGATGCCATAGCGATTTGTGATGTGGGCGAGTACTTTATCCTGCGCATCGACATCCTCGATCACGAGGCGCATCACCTTTTGCTCAACAGTGCGCCCTGGCTTATCGCCTTCCACTCGACGGGTTGCCGAGACAAACTCTCCCTGCGCCAGGTCAAGCAATTCCCGGTTTTGATAAAACTTTTTCCCCTCTGCACTCGCGGGTGCCGTCAAAATAAGAGCACCGCGCAATGAGAATTCGCACTCTAGAACCCCACCTCGATCACTGAACGTGGCAGAGCGAGCGGTCGCGTCAAGGAAGTCTTTTAGCTGGTCAGGACGTTGAATCGAGACAGGGCGGTTATCAATTTCTCCAGCGTCGATCCCTTTAGACAGCAGGTAGGCCGGATGATAATCGCCTTGGTTGTCCTGCATTAAGGCAAATCGGCCCATCAGCTCTGACTTGAGCACCTGGCCGACGACCAACATGCGATGCTCACGGGAGGACGACTGCTTTTCGTCGAAGACGCTATAGGTCGGCACCTCGGTATATTGCTGCAATACTTGGCCCGGCTGAGCCCTGAACACGAAGGATTCTTCTTGGGGTTTGAGGGCAACAGCGCGGCCAATTTCGCTAAATTTGACCGACAGTTCTTTGGCCTCATCAGCCAGGGCGATCTTGAAACGCCATGATCCAGGGTTGATCGGGTTAGCGGCATTTTGCTGACGCGCTACCCCAACAATCACCCCTGGTATCGCCCGGTTGTTATCCAGGGAGGCCAACTGCACTGGAGCACCAATGGGAAACTCCCTCAGCTTCCCAAGCACTCCATTTTGCTGGGCCGACAGAATCGCGACGCCCTGGTCGCGGTCTTTCTCAGCGCCAGAGACTTTTACCTTGGCTTTGGCCACCCGCTCAGTATGTTTTTTGGAATTTTCTTCAGTTTTCTTGAGTTGTTTTCGGAGTTCAGCCCGCTGCTCCTCAAATTGAGTCTCAAGCTCAGCCTCTCGCTCCGGTGACGCTTCAGCTGACTGCTGAAGGTCTTCTAGGGCAGCGGTGAAGAGAGGCGCAACCTGTTCCAGTTCCGTCGTCAGCTCATCGCGCCGATCTTTCAATTCGTCGAGGCGTTCATTCGCATCGCTCAGCCGCTTCTGAGCAGTGGACACAACCTCAGTAAATTGCTCCGTCTTCTCCGTCCGAAAGGCGTCTCCCTCTGACTGAACCTGGGCGACGAGTTCTTGAGAACGCTGATAGCCCAACTGCCGCATGGGGCCATCAACGCTCAAATCCAAACCGTCCAAACTCTCTGGCCGAGGCTGGTCAAGGGCATCACAAACTGACTGCGCCACCTGCAATGTGGTGTAGGGCTTTCCTCCGGTCTTAGCATCCACCTCTAGCGCATAGACAGGCTGTCGGAACGGGTTACCCCCATCACCGCCCTGGAGCATCTTGCGACGCAAAGGGATGGCATCGATGTCAATTTTTTGGGCATCTAAGTCCCACTGCCCCATGGCTTCTAGTCGATCCTTAATGCCGTTGTACTCAGAGATCAACAGGTCATAGACCTCACCCTGAAGGGCCAGGGAGGGGTGGGGGGCCTCGGAGGTCGGCGGCTGATCACTCGATAGAATAGCCACCCGCCCGGTCAGCTTGCGCACATCGCCAAAGCTGACATCCCCATCCTTGTCGGGGGCGCTACAGGGATAGTCGAGGGTTTGGTTGACCTCGGGCATCGCTGCCATCGCGTTGGCCGCCGCCTGGTCGCCATACTTATTTAAAAAGTCGGGCACATCGGCCCCCGAAAACTGGCTTTCGCCCGTGCCTGCGGTATTGGACTTGAGCCCCCGCATTTTGTTCATCAACACGGCCATCGCCCTGGCCTCGGTGGGCAGCCCTTCCCCATAGACGAGCTTGAACATGGGCAGGCCAAACTCACCGGCCTTCTGCCCCCACTGGGGGTTGCCTTGAGGGTCGGTGCCATTGGCGGGGTGTACCTCGGGGTCGAGCTGCCCGCTGCGATGGGTGCGCCCGATCGACTGCTCACACTGGTTGACATCGGGGTGAGCCTGAAGAATCAGCATCGAGCGACGTCTGAGGTCTGTGGCCCCATTAATCGCAGCATGGAGTGAGTAGCCGGTAGTCAGGTTGGTGATCACCGCATCGACGGTGCCGTTCTGGAACCCGGCGATCGTCGCCACCTTCGCAGCGGTACCCGACTTGCGGGTTTGGTAGGTCGTCACGAACTGCCCGTCTTCGGTTGGCTGGTACTCCAGTCGCTGGCTCCGTCCGGTCATTTCTACTGCGTTGTAGCCCGCCTGCCGAATGCGGGCCTCCATGTAGGCAATGGGGTCGGCGGGGAGCCCCGTCCAGTCGCTGGACTCGATCGCCGTCAGCACCTGGTTATACATCTCTACCCCCCGTTCGCCCAATTCGTCGTCGCTCAGGTAGTGGGGCAGGATGACTTTCCCGCCGCCCTCATCCTCGTGGGCACCGACAATCCGAATCGTTCGAGCCGCGTCGAGGTATCGCTTGAAGTATTCTCCCGCCGTAATGTCGAAGGCATCGCCGGGCTTGAGGATAGACCGCTGGTCATCAGGAAAGAGGGCATTATGGGTCTCGATGCTCCCATTGGTCAGATTCACCAGGTCTTTGAGCACCGACTCCCCGGTGCGTTGAAGCATAATCACCGGCTTGCGCCCGGCATCTAGCTCTGCGATCGCCAGGTCGGCAGTGGCCTCGGCTTTGAGTCCGATCGCGCAGATGGCCCCCAGGTTGTGCACCACCGAGGTAAAGGTCGTTGACTCCACTCCGGCATAGCCCACGTGGGTGTCATGGCGGAACAGAGCTTCGCCGGTCTCGGCCATGCGGGTGTCAAGTTCTTCGAGTAACCCTTGTTTGTACTCATCAAAGCGGTTGATAGCCGCCATCAGCTGAATGTTGGCTTCGGCGCGATCAAGGTTGACAGCCACCGGGGCAGGGCTGAAATCAACGCCGGAGTAGTCTTTTTGGAACCGAATGCACCCACCGGATTCTGACCAGAGCCCAAAGGCCATTTGCTGCATGGCGGCACCGCCCGCCTGGAGGTGTCCGGCAAAGGTCTTTTGATCTTCGGCAGCATCTTTGAAGTCAGTGGTGTGGTAGAACAGCCGGGCCGCCACCACCGGCTCTTTGATTGCCGTTGCAGAGCTAGCGACAAACCCACCTACCTTCTGGGTGAGATCTTGAAAAAACTCGGTCACCGGAGCGATAAACTTACCAGCGGCCATCTTCTTGGCCCTGGCGGCTTCTTCGTAGCCACTAATTTCAAACTCTCCCGCTGGCCCACCAGCCTTGTGGGACTCGTCGGCAATCAGAAACAGGTTGGGTGCCAGCGCCTCGAACAATGCCCGCCGATCTTTGCTGGCCAAACCCTGGAGTTGGGCATAGGTACTCATCAGTAAGTTGTGGTCGCCAATGGTGCCCAGCTCGGCAAACTGGCGGACATTAACCCCATTGTTTTTGGGGGTTTCAATCCGCCCAATCACTTCGCCCTGGCTATTTTCGACATCCACACCCAGGCCATTGTTGGTAATGAAGGGGCGGAACTGGTTACCGGTGTCTGGCCCATCGCGGTAGACCAGGTCTTTGTAGAGGGCGGGGTCAGCGGTCACTACCGCAGGCGTTAGCCCCTGGTTCTGAGCGTAGCGGCAGAGACCCGCCACAATCCGGGTTTTGCCAATGCCGGTATCGTGGCCAACGACCGTCGCCTGCTGCTTGTACTCATGGTTGTAGATGGCAATGGCCAGGGTGTCGATCTGCTCTGCCGCATAGTGGCTATAGAGGGAGTCAAGGTCGGGTTCTTGCAGTCGATCTTGGACGTAGGCATCGACCCCCAGCCCCGTGGTCGCCTCGATGCGGTCGAACACGTTGCCGTAGGCGGTGATGGCCGAAGCGGGGGCCAAGACTCCTAGAGAATAGCCTTGCGATCGCGGCCTGTAGGGCAGGGTGACGGCATCATCCTGAGGCTGGAGAATCTCTTCGTCGGTATTGGCTTGGGCTACCATCAGGAGTCCTCCATTAGTCGATATTGCAGGTTGTTCAGCCAGTCGATCAGGTTCCATCGGTCGGTGAGCATCTCCAGGGTGTCGGTCACCATCGTCTCGGGCGACACTGGAAATTCGTTTACTCCCAGGGGAAACATCAATTCCCGCAGGGGTGAATGATCCAAATTCAGCAGGCGCTCCAGCGGGCTCCCTGTTCCCGATGTCCATTGGAGATCCGGCAGCACCGAGCTGATCTGGCGATTGGCTAAATCGATCGCCGGATGCAGTGACATCCCCTCCGCCTGCCTGTCTAGCAAGAATTGAGACATCTTGATCTCCATCATCCAGAGCAAGCGGGCGCGGTAATCCTCTAGGCCCGTCAAGGGCAAACCTAGAGGTACCGGCACTGTCGTCCACCAGGTTCCGGCCTCGGCCTGGGTCATGCCTTGCCGCCGGGGCGGGGTCCAGACCTGAACCGGCTCGTCGGGGTGCTCCAGTGCGTAGCTCAACGGGACGGGAGAGTTCCAGATACTTTGCGTCATAGGTTCTAGCGGCATGGATGACTACCTCTCGGAGATCGTTATAGCGGTCATAAAGTCGGGGGGGCTGAGCGCCGGGCAGCCTCAGTTCAGTGGAGCCTTGGCCCGCAATGGAGATGAAATCTATAGGAAACCCGGCTCCCTGCCGTCGGAACATTGAACCGTGCAGGGTGAAGTGATCGTCAACCTTCCAGCCGCTCTGCTGGTAGAGGAATGAGTAGAAACTGCGGTCTGCCTGTCCCCGGTAGGCCGATTGGCGGGCGCTGGCATTGCCCATATGCCCCCCGATGATGAGTAACGCCCTGCCCTCTGGGGCCAACCCCTGCAAAGCCTGGAGCACGACCGCATGGTCGATCTTCTGGGTGCTGACGGGGCCATGCTGCCAGCGCTGGGGTGGCCCGGTGCCGTTCTCACGCAGCAGGCCAAAGGGGGGATTGCTCACCAGTACGTCGTAGGGGCGATCTGGACGATACTGAGTGGCGTCGTGTTCGGTGACCGTAAACCCCTGGGTGCGCAGCTGGGCCGCGCGGGGGGGATGGAGCTCGTTGGCGATCGCCTGGGCCGGGTCGGCCAGCAGCAGCAGGGAACCATTGCCCGCCGTGGGTTCGTAAACGGTGACCGAGGGATGCACCTGGGCGATCAGTCCCGCTACAAACGCCATCGGCAATGGGGTGGAGTAGGCCTGTCGAGCCATGCTGTCAGAGGTTCTGACCAGCAGGTTGGGCTGACTCTCATAGAGCGAGAGCAGGTCGTCAAAGGCCAGGAGGTGATCGCCCTCGGATTGCGTCACTACCTGCCGAGCCGCCTGCACCAGCCCCGACTCAATCGCCTCATCTACCTCCTTGGCGAGCATGGTCGAGGGCTCGACGGGCACTCCCAGAACTGTCGCCGCAAATGCCCTGGCCTCCACAATATTGCGGAAGGCATGGCCCGATCTAAAGCGATTGCCGTAGGCGTGGGTCAGCTCAATTTGATCGTTGACATCCATCGCTAGGGATCAACAGAAGGTGGGCCAAACACAGAATTTAGAAACGAAGCCATCAGCACGTTCCTGACTGGGGGATAAAAGACCGGCTCTGCATCGGGTCGGTCATACCCCAAGGCCGCTGCCTGATCCCAGAACGGATCATCAGCCGGAATCGGTAACCCCGTTTCCGGTTTGCCCTCTGGCTCAGAGTCGTCCTCCGGTAAGGTGGGGCAGACAGAGTAGAGAAGATCCAGCCACTCAGGGGAGAGCTGATTTGGTTGACCAGGGCTACCGAACGGGTCTGTATGGCTCATTTCGTGTCCTCAGTAACGGCACCAGGTTGCGGATTTGTGGAATCAGGTACTCCTGACGCAGGCTGATTTTCAATCATGGCGTTGGCGATCGCCACCACATCGCGCATTCGGCCCGAGCGAATGCCAACGAAGTACCGAATACCTTGTTCCTCCCAAAAGACTTTGGCCGCGTTGCAGTTAGCCCCACAAACCCAGGGGATAAAGGTGCCGGTGATACCCCCGCTCAGCGTGACCGTGGTAATGGGTTCTTCACTGCGCATCATGGGTTGATAGGTGGGGTCGAGGTAAAAGCTGTATTCCTCATCGACCGTGGGTGTGTCTGCGGTTAAGCGAATGGCACCCAATACGCCGAAGTTGCAGTACCCGGCCCCGTAGCATTGGTCGATCGCATCGAGGTTGATGTCGTACCCGCCCCGGTCAGCCCTGGCGATCGAGGGGTAAAAGGGCTCATCCTGACCTGGGGCAGGTTCCCTCAGCACAACTTCGGGGATAGATGTCGGCAGCAGCACCGGGATGTTTGATGCTGCCTCAACCTCTGCCGCCACCGCACGAAAGACCGGGGGCACTACTTCGGCCCCCAGGATGCGATCGCTCTGTGCCCGCGCCGAACATCCGGCCAAGGTTGGCAGCGCCAGCAGGGCGCACAGGAGCAAACCCAACAGCTGTGTCTTCATTGCCCACCCCCATCGGCAACGTACTGCTGCCACAGCGTCTGGGCATCGCCCAGAGACAGGCCACAGAAATTAACCAGGTCATTGGCCTGCCATGCGCCCCCCGTGCCGCAAAAGGTTTCCCAACCACCAGCAACCCGGCGCAGCAGGGTCATGCCGCCGCCTTCGCCATACCAGTAGTCGGCAATGCCATAGTCGCCCGTCTGGGAAAGGGTGCCAATCTCAGCCTCCACATCGGGGGGGCGCTGGTCGTCGAGCAGAGCCTGCACAGCGGCGCGGGGAGTGCGACCCGAGAAGGTGATCTCACGGCTGTCTTGAGCCGTGACCGGCAGAACAAAAATGAGGGTGTGCAGCACCAGGGCCAAACACAGGCCAAAGACCGCCCAAGCAGAGGGTTTGCTCTCAAAGACGCTGAGCGCTTTTTGTAGAAATCGATCAAACATATGGCCAGCCTCACTAATTGGTTACTCGATAGATCGCCCGTCGCCCACCTCCATAGGAGGGCGAGAAATAGCCATCGGACACCCAGGTAAACGAGGCTTCGCCCCTGGCTGCCTTGGATGAACTGTTGGACACCACCTGGGTACAGCCCGCATTCATACAGACGCCGATGTGCTGTCGTCCGCCCCCCATATCAATTACATTCAGGTCGCCGGGCTGGGCTTCATTGGCGTTAACGCTAATGCCGCGTCCGCCCTTGATGGCGCTTTCAACGCCGCGCACCGCCAGGTTGCCGTAGGGGGGGCCACCGCCCAGGGTCTGAATGCCTGCCTTGTGCAGCACGTAGTTGACCATGCCCGCGCAGCCCAATCGGCCCTGGTTGGTGCCTGGTATGCGAGAGGCGCTAAAGTTTTCAGCCTGCACGGCCCTCACCCCAGCCATGATCTTGGCGTTGAGGTCGCCGCTACCGCCCGCCTGGGTTTCGAGGGTCGAGCACGATTGCAGTGCCTCGTAGAAGCGCTGGGACTGCTGGGCGGTGTAGTCCATCTTGTCGGCATCGTTGACGATGCGGCGAGCATTGCGGAAGTCGGCCTTACCGTTGCCGATGTAGGTGCCGAGACCCACGCCGGTAAAGAGGCCATCGCGCATACCAATGACCGTAATTTTGGCGGCAGTGTCGGGGTCGTTGGCCAGGTCAGGGTTTTTAACCAGGTCAATGCCTAACACCTGGCCCATCTTGCGGTAGTTGGCCTCCCAGGTGAGTTGCACATAGCCCCTGCCGTAGTAGCAGCCGCTGCCATAGGTGCCACAGCCCACCCTCTGCTCACTGATTGGGCTCCAACGCCCCTCTAACTCGGTGGAAACGGTGCCGAGGATGTAGGCCAGCTGAGCTTTATCGGTCACCCCAGCCTCGTTAGCGGCGGCGATGATGCGGGGAATGTGCTCTCGGGCTCCGGCGGCTTCGCTGGAATGGCGCAGGGCACCAATCAAGCTATCCAGGCAGGGCTCATCCATCTGCACGGGAGATCCACCGGAGCCATAGTAGGCTCCGCCTAGGTCTTGGCTGACGTAGCGCTGAAGCTCTGGCGGGACGTCTAGGCCACCCGAGGCCCCACCGCTGCCGTCGAGGGGGCCGGTCAGAACAAAGCCCTTTTCTGTCGTGCTCCAGATGGGGATAGGCCCAATAAAGTAGGGGGTACAGCCCAGGGGGGCAAAGAACGAATTACTGCAAAAGCGGGTGTATAGCGAAAATCGCCCCGTCCCCTCTGACTCGGTGGTGTCAGACAGTACGACTTTGAACACGGCCCCAAAGGGCACTCGCCCGGTGGGCTCCATACCGCCATTGACGGCGGCGAGAATGCCGCTGCCGCCGCGCACCATCTGCTGCCCCGGCCCGGTGCCCCCGGCAATCCACTGGGCACCGTGCATCTTGCCTGGCCCCGCCAGCTCCAAGTGGGCGCAGCCCCGTGGTTGGGCACATTGCACCTCCCACCCTTCGACATCGGAGCCGGTGATTGAGAATTTGGTGAGCGTTTGGGTGTGCTCTTTGTCGCCATAGGTAACGTCGTGGGTGCCGCCAAACCCGTTGACTAGCCCCGACAGCAGGCCGGGGAAGGCTCCAAAGGGGACGTGATCCAGCCCTGGAATGTCACTAATCGCTAGCTCTTGCCAGCCGTCGAGGTCGGCGATCTCAATGTGATCCAGTCCTGGAATGTCGCCCACGGTAAACCCCTCCAGCTGGTCGAGGGCTGGCCCGGTAAATTGAATCTCCCCCAGGTTGGCACCGCCCAGGAGGTGATCTGGGGAGGAGATCAGGTCAGTGATAGGGGTGACGCCGAACTGGCTGAGGGCCTGCTGGACAAATTGCTCGGGGTTGATGGCCCCAGCAGGCAAGTCTCCGGTTTGCTCGGCTAGCACCAGGAGTTCGGGGCGCACGGCGGCGTTGAATGCGCTCTGCAAAGCGGGCACGTCTTGCAAGGCCAGGTGTTGCACACCAGCCAGGTTGGCCAAGCTGCCGAGGGTCTGCCGCTGCAATAGGGAATGAAACTGGGATAGGGAAACAGCACTGGTGTCTACGCCAGAGGCTTGGGCAATCTCGGCCAGGGTGAGGGCCTGGGGCAGAAAGCTGCTGCCCAGGTCGCCGAGGCGAAGGATGTCGGTGAAGGCTGCGCCGGGTTGCCAGCTGCGGGCGGTATCGAACCCGGTTTGGCTTGATAGATCTGGGGGCAGGCCAGCGATTTGCCCTGGGGTGGTGGCGAGGCCCAGGTCACGAAAGGTGGTGGTGAGGAAGTTTTGGTAGGTGACAGGGACGGCGGATTGGGCGATCGCGGGGGTGAGCTGGGCGACGGCTAGCAGGCCAGCGAGGGCGAGGTTGGCCAGCAGAGCGAGCAGCAGCGATCTGAGGGTCGCAGTTTTTTGGGTGGCGGCCAGGCTAATTTTTGCAAGCATTCAGGATACGCGGAGCGCTGATACCTGAACGGTAGTGGGGCAATATGGCTGCTATATTGCCTGCGATATGGGGGGGATGAAGAACTGATAATTTTGCCCGCCTCTAGACCTCCGAGGTTTTGAAAACCTCGGAGGTCTAGCAGACTCTTGCTCCTCAGGCTTGCAGGACTTTTGCCAGTAGCTCTGGTGCAATCCGAAAGCCCGCCTTCTCGGTTAGATCTGCGATTACGGGTTGTAAGGAGGGTAGATCACCGCTTTCCTTCGCTCGGAGCAGAACACCTAGAACGCCCGTGACCTGAAGCCCCAGAGATTTGGCCACCTTCCGCCCATCCCGTTCATCCAGTAGTATCCAATCAGCTTGCAGTTCCAAAGCTAGCGAAATTGCCTCGGCTTCACCACCATCCAGGGTTTGCCGCAGTAGTTGAACAAAGGAACGATTGCTAACGGGCTGAACTTGAACCCAGCCAGCGGTAATGGCAGCTTGAATAGGCTGAGAGCCGGGTCGCGCTTCTGCGATCTTCAACTCATCTAGGACAACAGGTGGAATCTGAATCTGGTCAAATTGCTGGCGCAACAGATCGAGGTGACCAACAATCGCCAGATTCAAAATGGGAGAGGTATTACTGACGACGGGCATAGGCCAGGTCGTCCTCTAGGTCTTCGGTGCCGTAGTGCCGCAGGATGCCGCGCTGAGCCAGGAGCTGACCAAATTCGTATTTGTCCATCTGAGCTAGTTCTCTAGCTTTACCCAAGGACAGCAAATCTTGGGCGTAGAGGGCAATGGCTAGCTCGTGCAGCAGTTCTTGCTCTATGCGCGGCTCTGGCAGGCGAATGGCCTGGAGGATGGAATCGGGAATGGAGAGTTGCAGACTCATAGTTGGGCAGTACGTTGAAAATCCAAAATCCAAAAATTAAAGCAGCTACATGGATGCGTGGAAAATCTGGTAAAACTCCGGATAGGACAGTATGCCTGCACCTTGTACCATAAGTCGATAAGCTTCTTCTGTACGGAAATTGCGGCAGAGAACACGTACTATTGCCCGAATTGTAACCTCATCAGTACTAACTCCGATCATACTCAAACTCTCGGCTATTCTACGAAGAGTAGCATCATCTTTTGTGGTTTCCATCGCTTGCACCAGTGCGTGAATCGCAATCTCATGGCGGGTTCCAATGATACTCAAGTTCTTGATAGCACTCCAGCGAGCATACTCATCTTCTGTAGACTTTATTACTCTCACCAGTGCATTAATAGCAGTCTCGTGGTCGGTGCCGATGATACCCAAAATTTCGATAACTCTTCGATAAGTGTACTTATCTGCTGTGGTTTCTAATATCCGTACAGATTCCCGTAGCGCGATCTCATGGTTCGTACCGATAATACCTATGACCTCGACTATCAATCGATGAATAAACTCATCTGCTGTAGTTTCTATTATCCGAAACAGTTCCCGAATTGCAATTTCATGGCCGATGCCAATAGCGCTTAAGCTCTCTACAGCCAACCGACGAGTGTATTTATCCCCGGCAGATTCTATTACTTGTGCTAATGCCAGAATTGCGATTTCATGACCGGTGCCAATGGTACCCAAACTCTGAATTGCTCTACAACGTTTAGCATAAACATTCGGCGTGGTTTCTATCACGCGTACCAGTTCTCGAATTGCGGTTTCATGACCACTGCCAATGATACACAAGCTCCTTGATGCTAACTGATAAATACTATCATCCGGTGTAGTTTCTATCACGCGTACCAGTTCTCGAATTGCGGTTTCATGACCACTACCAATGGAATTTAAGCTCTCTATGGCCAACTGACGAGCGGCATCATTCGGCGTGGTTTCTATCACGCGTACCAGTTCCCGAATCGCAGTTTCATGACCGCTGCCAATAGTGCCAAGTTTATATGCAGCTCTCCAACAAATAAGCCTATCTGCTGTAGTTTCTATCACACGCACCAGCTCGCGAATAATAGTCTCGTGGTCAATGTCAATGGTGCTTAGTCTATTAGCTTCCTTCCAGCAGATGACATCATCTGGTGCAGTTTCTATCAACCATAATAGCTCTAGAATCGAATCCTTATGACCAGTACTAATCGAAAGCAATCTGTTAGCGGCCTTTCGTCGAATGGCATCATCTGTTGTGGTCTCAATCACTCGCACTAATTCCCGAATAGTGGTTTCATGACCCATGCCAATAGTTGCCAGACTATTGGCTGCATCCCAACAAGTAGCGCCATCTGCTGTGATCTCAATCACTCGCACCAGTGTCCGAATCGCAGTATCATTGCTAGTGCCGATTGCACCCAAGCCCTGGATTGCCTTCCGAAGAGTATATTCATCTGTTGTGCCTTCAATCACTTGCCCCAAGGCTCGAATAGCGTTTCCATGGCCAGCGCCGATAGTACTCAAACTCTCGATGGCACTTCGACGAGTGTATTCATCCCCGGTAGACTCTATTACTTCTGTTAGTGTCAGAATTGCAGCCTCATGACCAGTATCACTGGTATCTAAGCTTTCGATGACACGCCGACGAGTGTATTCATCCGCTGTGTTCTCTAGTACCCGCACCAGTGTATGAATTACAGTCTCATCACCAGTACCAATAGTTCCTAAGCTCTCGATGGCGCTCCGACGAGTATATTCATTCGCTGTGTTCTCTAGTACTTGCACTAATGCTCGAATTTCTGTCTCATTACCAGTACCAATAGTACGTAAGCTCTTGATAGTGCTCCGACGAGTGTATTCGTTCGCTGTGTTCTCTAGTACTTGTACTAATGCTCGAATCGCTGTCTCATTACCAGTACCGATAGTGCCCAAGCTCTCGATGGCGCTCTGACAAGTGTATTCATTCGCTGTGTTCTCTAGTACTTGCGCTAATGCTCGAATTGCTATCTCGTTACCAGTACCGATATTATCCAAGCTCTCGATGGCGCGCCGACGAGTGTATTCATTCGCTGTGGTTTCAATCACCCACACCAAGGTTCGGATCGTCCTCTGGGGAGCAATACTGCTGAGAGCTGTTTCGGCCCATTCTCTTCTAATAACTTTTGATCTAGCGAGACCAGTCAATTCTGCCCAGAAGATTTTTATCGGATTGGAAGTCTCAAACCTCCATTGCACCAATTGATCAATGACTTCATCTGCCTGAGTGTAATCTTTGAACTCAACAATTCCTGCTGCTGCCAAGAGAAATGCGCGATCACTATAAAAGCCCCTGCACCCATCCCTAAACCTGAGTAACGACTGTATCAAAGCTTCTTTCTGTGACTCTAAGCCTTTATCTTGCCGTCCTAACCACAACAGAAAGACTTGCCGCCACTGGGGTGCAAAAATTCGATAGGACTTGTCCTTTACGGGTTTATTCCTATGGTTATAGGGTAGGAAAAAATCCCAATCACCAATGGCTAATGCCGCAAAATACTCCTCAAAGGTGGTGTGGTAAAAGGCATAGACTACTTCTGAGGGATCTTCTGAATCCACGCCGATATCGTTGAGCCAGCCCAATTGCAGGGCCAGACTTAATAATTTCTCAGAAAGGTGTTTCTGCACAAGCCGATGGCGCAATCGGAACCGAGCATTCCCCTGTTCGTCTTGATCGTCGATCGCCGCTAATGATAACTGCGCCAAAGCCCGATTCAACGCTTGTCGCTGCTCCTCTGTCGTCGGGAACTCCTCGGCCTTCCACTCGTAAATGCGCTCCACAAACCGCTGATACAGTTCCGCCTGAGTTTCCGGCAATCGTCCGCCCTTCAAGTACCAGTCGAAGCACAACAACGTCAACCGTAAGGGATTCTTGACCAGATCGCGAATTCGTCCTTTATCCGGTTCCTGTAATGCCTTGTTTAGTGCTTGCCCTTTTTGAATTGCATCTTCTCCCTGAGGCGCAAACCATTTCTCGATAAACAGCTCCACTTGCCCTGGTTCGACAAACTCCAGGGTGCGGTAGACATCAAAGGTATCGAGGGCATTGCGGTTACCATCCCATAGATTGACCCGGCAAGTGAGGAGAATTCTCGACTGTTGCAGCCATCCTCCCTCTCGGATTTGGCGCTGAATTTCACTTAAAGGATTGCTAGTAACTTGCATTTCGTCCAGGCCATCTAGCAGTAACCAAACCCGCCCCTGCCTGAACTGCTCCCCGAAATCACGTTTGATAGCCTTCGAAGGTTCTACCCCACCCGCTTCACGAATCACCCGCCGCAACCACCGATGCTCTAAATAGTTTTCTAGGGAGTCACCTTGCAGGTCTGCCAGCGAGACCCAAATCACTATCGACGCTGAAAATTTTTCTAATATCCAGCTTGCAATCCGCTGTAAAAGAGTGGTTTTTCCAGCACCTGGCTCCCCAATAATGGCAATTCGATTTCCTTGACTTTTTGGACTTTGACCTTGCTGTAGAACCTGCACCAAAAATTGCTCGTTATTAAATCGCTTGGTGACCTCTACCTCATCCAATACCATATTCGACTTCAAACCTTGGGAACCTTGACGCTCCTGTTCCTTGTTCTCTTGTGATTCCAAATTTTGAAGAGACTGACGCGGTTGTTCTATCCCTTCCCCTTCCTGATATAGTTCTGACCCCTTCTCTGGAGAAACATCTTTCTTCCGACGGGGCACCTTCTTCCGTTCTACCAAACCCAATGGCACAAACACCTGCTGCACCTCATAGGCAAAGTCCTCACGCCTGGTCATTGGGTTGGTAGTGAGTTGGAGCCACTCTTCCAGAAGCTGTGCACTGGCCTCTCGCCAGGAAATCTCTAGAGGGTTTTTTGCTATTTGAAGATGGACGATCTCTGGCTCAAGACAAATCCCATGCTTCTCTAGTAACTGCCGCCATTGCCCATCGTCGTAGACCGTCCCCAAGGGAGTCGCTTCCAGGGATGCGGGACGATTGGGGTTCTGGTGCTGACTCTGAACTGCAATCACCAACCCATCACAGACGATCGCCGATCCAGATGCCCCTGCCCATTCCGACCCGGCAGCGGTTCCTTCTGGCGGCAACCGTTCCGATTCCAAGACTAACAACCCATCTGGTGAACGGTCTGACAGGTAGATGATGCCTTCAATTTGTCGCCCTCCCGCCGCGCTCCCCTGTTCCCGCTGTGTCCGCGCCCATCTCGGGTAAGCGTACATCTGAAAGGCTAATTTCTCGCCAGCGGTTGCTTCCGGCAGTTGGCCCAGTGCAATCGCATCCACACCGGCAACACCCTCTGGCAGTTCAATCAAAGCAAGATCTGAGCCTTGGGCTTTCCATACAACATGGGCTTTCTCCTTACCAAAGCTTCGTTTATCCCTGACCTCACAGTCAGAACCCACCCCATCTAGCAAATGAGCAGCAGTAATAACCAGCCCACCACCTAGGCGATAGCCAGACCCATACCTGGGGGCAATCACCTCGATCGCCCGGCTGGGTTCAAACTGGCGGATAGGCATCGGCCTTACTCCGGCACATCGTCACTTCCAGTCAAAATGGGCTTGCCATCCGCCCGAACAGGCTTCAGCGGGATCACCACTTTATGCACATTCTTATCTTTCACCGCCCCACCGGCCCCCAATTCAACCACCCAGAACTGAATGCCCCCCTTCGCATCGACACCGCGTTCCACTTCGACCTGGAACTCCATCGTGATCTCGCCCACCTCAAACCGCAGCCGCTCTCCCTGCGACGCCACTACCGACTCGATCAACTCTGCCCGCAACGCCGCGATCGCGTCCTGTAATCCGATCCGTCTTGGTTCCGCCATACCCCTCATCCTAGGTTTTGATAGAGGCTATATTTTATTTTCGCAGAGAACGCTTTGGCGGGGGAGGAGTCTCCAGGAATCTTACGATCGCTGCATTCGAGAGCGAGGCGATCGCATCACCGACATCCTCAAATAGCCGAAGGCTGAAGGCCGAAATGCCAAACAGGATGAGAACCCAGATTCTAGGCTGAATATCACATTCTAAAGAAGCGCTAGGCCGAAGACTATCAGCCTAAAACACCAAATTGAGGTGTCATGCCGACATTGCCCTGCATAATAGGCCTTCTACAGAGTATTACGCCAATAACTTCAGCAATTTTTTATCGTGATAGCAAAACGGCTAGCTAGTCCAGCTCAATCTCCCTCTTAGGCGGCACAACCGCAGGCGCGATCGCACTCACCCGCCGCCGCACTGCAATCTGCTCAATCACTCGCAGCCGTTCATAATCCGCCCCCGTCAAATCATTCTGCGTCGTCACACCCACCGCATCCGCCGCAAAAATCTGCCCCCGCCCATCCTTCGCCCGCAGTGAGATCGAGCGATCTGCACCGCGCTCCACCTCATAGTCAGCCCCAATTAACTTGGCCGGGCCACCCCCTGGGTCAAAACAGGTATCCATCACCCGAGACAACAAACTCCCCACCCCAATCTGCTGCCCACCCACCGCATCAGCAGGGCCACCATCCGCCTCCCCTCCCACCGAAGCGAAACCAGCTTTAGCTAAAGCTGGTTTCGCTTCAACCACATCCGCATCCACCACCAAGGCATCATGCTCCTGCCGAGAGGTGGCTGAAGCAACCCTCTGCTCGCCATCCCGGTAAAACTCCAGCTTGCCATCCCGAAACACCGAAACCACTGGCGCATCAGCAGGCAGTTCGCGATCTTCCGCCGCCCTTTTCAACCCGTCAATAAACCCAGGATTCGCCTGCTCGTGCTGCATCAGGTCTACAGCCAGGGTGCCCTGGGTGGTCAACAACACCGAATCACCCACCTGAATCTGCACTACCCCTTGCACCCTGGGAGAATATCCAGGGGTAGTCACCAGATCGCTCGGGGGGTGTGGCCCCAGGCCCTTGGGCACCTTCCCCGGCTCAGCATGAATCGGCCCCGCCGGTAGCCCCAGTCGATCTGGGGCACCTTCTAGCGCGAGCCCAGGCACTAGAGGCGATAGCTCATCCCCCTTCTTCACTGGCGAGGATGGGGAATCGTGGACCACCACCTGTCGCCCCTGGATTAGGGCGATAGCTGCCAAGATTCCACTCATCACGTCACGGATAGAGTGCTCGGCCTTATCGCCGTCGTGCCCACGCACCCCCGTCGTTTCTTCCAGTCCAGCCATATCAACCATCCTCCCATGGGTCTGGGATAGTAGTCTCGGAAGCAGGCTCTTTTGCCTGTGGCACCGGGGTATCTGAGGAAGCCTGAGTAGGAGCTGCATCCATCATGATGGGCATCGGGGCTTGGCCCGTGATGTACGCCACAATCCGGTTCACCGTCTTCACCGTCTCGGGGTCAATGCCATTGGGGGGGTAACTGGGGTCTGCCATTAGAATGCCTCCGTGAATTCCATCAATGCCGCTGCGTTGATCACCCGTGCTCCAGCCTTCGGCGTCGGCAAAATGGAGGGCACCCCACCGTTAAACCGCCCCCCCGACGCTTCAGCGCCCTCACCATCGACCGGCAGCGGCAACAGCTCCGCTGCGATCGCCATCCGAATAGCAATTTCCTGCCGGGCGCGATCGCTATCACCCAGCGACTGGGGGGTACGGGCCTCCAGTTTTGCCTTTACCTTGGGCCAGGTCTTGACGCTCCAGTCGTCATCGAGGATGTCGGCCTTGGGCACCTTGATCGACGAAATTAGAGGAATCGATGTCTCATCCTTGCGGCAAAAACCAGGGCTAATCAGCACACACCGCCCCACCGGCAGCCGGTTGAACTGGGCAGGCTCGACAATCGGGCGTTTCTGCAAATGGTCGCTGGTCGAGTGCGAGGCTCCGCCTTTGCCGCCGCTGCTGCGCGACTTTTGCTTGACCGTCACTTCCTCTTCGCCCAGGTAATCCGAGAACATCCGGGCGCTATCGGGATCTTGCGGGTTAAACAATACCTTGGTGGCGCAACCGCCCAAAATTGCCCTGGCCTGCTCTCGCTTATAGGCATCCTCTAGCTGGGTAATGTTCTGAAAGCCAATTACCGTACACAGGCCGTCGGAGCGGTTTTCGTTGAGCCATTGGGTCAAATAGGGCAGGTAAAGAGTCGGCAATTCATCAATGGCCAGCAGCAGCGGATCGCTCCGTTTCTTAGTGACATTCATCGTCACCATCATGTGCAGCACCGTGGCCACCAGGGGCGCGACGGCTTCACGCCTGCGCCTGTCTAACCCGAGAATCACCAGCTGCTTACCGGACAGCTCAATCGGCAGCGTGGTCTGACCGCAAAAAGTTGAGATCAGCTCTGGGGCCATGAACCGGGAAAACACCTTGCTGGCGGTGCCGATGACCCCGGCCACCGTTTTTTCAGAGTCCTTGAGCTGCAAGAGCTGAGAAAAGGCGTAATACACCCAGTGGGAAATGTGCCAGCCCTGGGGCAGACTGCCCAGTTCCCCCAGACGCTTGCCTTCCATAATGCGGGCGGGTAGCGCGTCGAGGCCCAGCACGGCGCTGGCCGTCATCAGATCGGGGTTGGGCATGCCCTTGGCCAGCATGAGAATGGCCTGGGTCAACTGGTCACCGGCATCGGCAAAAAACTTATCCTCAGAGCTGTTGCTAGAGCGGGCAAAGTTGCGGTTCATCACCGACGCGATCTGCCGGGCCATCAGAGCATCGTCGGCATCGGCCATGAAATCGAGAATATTACAGACCTCAGACTCGGGGTAGCCCGGTGCAAAGATGCGCACGTCATAGCCACGGCGGGCCGCGTAGGCCACCAGGCACTCGGCCTGCCCCGGATATTTGAAGTCGTAGACCAAGGCGGGCATACCCTCATCCAGCGCCGCTCGAATCAGCGGGTTAATCGCTGAATAGGTCTTACCCGAGCCGGGGCCACCTGCGATCGCCACCCCCCGCTGCACATCGGGCAGATAGAGGGCCTTGGCATTGCGGGGCTTGCCCTGTTTGTTGCGCCGCAGAGAGCCAATATAGAGGGCCACGGAGTTATGCTTCTTAGCCTTGAGCTGGGCGATCGCCCGCTTTCTCGCCCGCGCCTTTTCCGCGCCACCGCTGACGCTGCCCCTAGCAATCTGGCCGCTGGTTCCTCGGCCCTTCATGATCTGCATGACCATGAACACCAGCGCGATCGCACCCAGAATGACGCCATTGCTGCCCATCAGCGGCTTCAGTGCCGGGGTGATCGAATTCCCTACCGACTCTAGGGCCGTTGACCGGGCCGGGGGAGACTGTGCCAATAGCGCTTGTTCGGTGTCAACCATACTGGGCTACCTAGGCCTTCTTCTGGCTCTTGGGGTTAGGTCGAGATCGAGTCGATGAATGTTTCTGGGACTGGTTCTGGACGGGCGGCAGATCGCGGGTTACCTGAGCCAGCAGGGTGAACAATTGGGCCGGGTTGCCCTTCCACAGCCACCAAACCAGCGCGAGGGCGAGGGTTGATGAAAACGCCACCAGCCCAACTGGCCCTGGATTGTCAGTCAGGGCTTCGATCGCTTGGCTCACCCGGCTCGACTCATCTGGGGCTAGAGCTGGGGTCTCTGGGGTGGGGCTGTAGGGAATAGCGCCAAAAGCCTGCTGCCCCAAAAAGACGGCATCCCCCGGCTTGACCACCATGAAAGGAATCGGGCCAATACCGTAGGGCGAACAGTCCGCCGCCGTGCCCTCCCCCGACTGCCGACAGGTTCTGAAGTAGGCCACCAGCTGGATCTCGTCGCGAGACACCCGGTGCGGCACCACCTTGAACGACGGGTTATAGATGGCGGCACCCAGCCGCTCTAAGCCACGATTGACGGTAGTGAGGTCGCCCATTCCCAAGCCACCCACCTGGAACTGCCCCACCCGCCAGCGCAGCGATCGCGCCTGCCCTAGGACTGACTCTGGGGCCGAAAATACCACTTCTAGGGCACCCTCATCGGCCTCCTGCACAGTGGCGATCGAGATCTCACCCTGCACGCCAATTTTGCCCGGCAGCGTCCACAGGCTGAGGTTTTCAAGCAGCGGCACCTCGGTGAGTTTGGCAGACTCCCACTGGCTAAAGTTTTGGATCGGAGCGATCTCAATCCCCGGCAGTTCACCGATGGTGTAGTTGGCCAGGTCGAGATAGGACAAGCTGATCTCACCGTACTTGGGGTGCTGCTTGATCAGCTCGCCCAGGGTGGTGTCACCGGTCGCGACAAACGTGGGATCAACAATGGCAATCAGGTCCTCGACCAGTCGAGAGTCGCTCACCTTTAGAGACAAGAGTGCCGGAGCAGCTCTAACCAAGGACGAGAGCGTTTGATAGTTTAGCAGCCCAAATTTATCCAAAGGGATAGCTCTAATCCCTCCATCCCTGCCCTTGATGGCATACACCCCTAGCTGATCGGCGATCGCCGCGATGGTCAGCAGGTGCACGTCAAACCCACCCTGCAAATCACCCACCGTCAGCACATCGGCGATCGCATCGCCCCGCTGCCACGACACCGACCCCCAGGTTCCAGACTCTGCCAACACGGGCAGGTCAGAGAAGGCAATCAGCCGCCAGTCAGGCATGGCCGCCTGGCGATCGCCAATCCGCAGCACCCCCAGCGGCAGATTAAAATCAGCGGCAGTCAGACCCGCCTCCGATGTAGCCTCTCTCTGGGCCTCGGGCTGGGCCAGCGCCTCCTGAGCAGGGGCTGGGTTGAGTGGGGACGCAAACGCACCAGCCGCAGGCACGCTCCCCAACACTGCCAGGAGCATCAATGCCGGGAGCTGATGAACCATCCGCCCCATCATTCGCCACCCCCTGCCACACCTTCCGGCTGGGCCTCCCCAGCAGCCTCAGGGGCAGTACCAGGGCTGGGAATAGCCTGGCGCTGCTGTTCTAACCCTCGTCTTGCCACGGCCTGCACCACTTCCAGGCTTATACCAGTCTGTGCCGACGCCTCTGCCACCGGCACACCGTTAGCGACCAAAGCCAGGAATGCCCTCAAGCTTTGGTGCATTGGGCCATTGGGGGCGATCGTACCAGCTTCAATTAAGGCAGCAATCCCGTGAGAGAACGTTAAAGGATTGGCACCCTGGCCAGGGATGGCCGAGGCTTGAATCATGGACCTGGGGCCATCTGGTGCCGGGGCAGGAACCACCGCGATCGTCGAGTAATCGGCTGACCCAGACCCATAGGCGATCGGAAACTGGAAGAGGTGAGCTGTACCGGAGGCATCTCGCGCTACCACAGAGAGCAGAGTAGCCGGGGTAGAGGGCAATCCCTGGAACGCTACACCGCTGATGCGCCGGAGGTGCACCACCTGAGCGCCACCGGCATCGAGGGGTGTGTCAAAGTCAATGGTCAGCTTAGATGGGTCATCTAACCAGGCTCGATAAATGCGCAGCCCCAGGCGAGAAAAGTCGAGGTTAGCCCCAGACCCCGGCCAGACCGTGATCGGTACCGTACCCGCCTGAGCCGCTTCTATCCGCACCTCCTGTCGCAGCGGGCGACCCTGGGCCAAGCTAGGTATCCCCAACACCACCCACCAGAGGGGTACGGCGCACGCCGTCAGCGCTATGCATAGCAGTCTGTTCCGGTCTTTCATCGTGGCATCCTACGGCTCAAAGACAAATTCGTTCAGGGCAAAGACAGACACCTCCGCAGTGTCGTGAAACCAGATCCGGTTGCGGGAGTCGTAGTCGTCAATGCGCTGAGTCACCCGCTGCTGCTCAATGGGTAAAACGGCCTGAGCCGCGCCTGAAAGGAGTCCAGCAATGATATTGACCGGGGCGTATTCGGTGGCGACAGCACTGGCTCCCTCGCCGATAATCGTCTGCTGGCTAAGGGGGCGATTGAGCAGCTCGCCCACATGACCGAGCGCCCCCAGGGCGGCTAGCTGCATCTGTGCCGCCCTGACCTCGCCACCATTGCGCATCTCTTGAGCAACCAGAGGGTTACTGTTGCCGCCCGTGATCAGCAGGTGATTCAGGGGCACTGGCGTCACCTTGCTCACCCCATTTTCGACTGTAACCACATCGGTGACCGACAGCTCCACCATCCCCGAGCCTGCCAGCACAGACACCTCGGCTACTAGCACCGTGCCAGCATCCAGAGCCACGGTACCGTTATCAGCTAAAAGAGGCTGACTGAGGGCGATCGCCGTTCGCTGACTCTGCTGTTCTCGGCTTAAATCTTCGGCCCAATAAATCGGGGCGACCAGGGTGGCCGCCGCCGTGGTGCCGGGAGCCACGCGCTTCAGAGTCCGCCCCAGGATTGCAGCCTCCTCTACCTGCAACGATGCAGGAGATGGATTGCTGACGAGTTGCGCGGTAGGCCCATCTGCTGCGGGCTGCTGTGGCAAGTCTGCCAAAGGGGCCGATGCTATTGGCGTAGGTTCCTGTGGGCCTGGAGTAAAGGCGGGTTCCATCCCCGTGCCGGTACCATAGCTACCCATCGCCGCCAATGAGGCCCAAAGAACCTCGGGGGCAGGCGGGGGAGGCCTATTCACTACGGGTTGTCGCGGCGGCGATGATGCGGTGGGTCTAGGCGATGGTGCCGGACGCGGCGCAGCAGGGGCATAGGTCGGCGCAGGACGAGTCACTGGCCCAGTGGGTTGCACGGCCTGGGGAGAGACAGCAGCGGCAGTCTGAGCATTCGGCGCAGGCTGAGCGCCTTCGGCCTGTACGGCTTGGGCGCGAGCCATCTGATTGCGCAACGCTAGCAACTCGGCGGCTGATGGATCATTCCCTTCACCATTGGTTCGAGCCTCGTGGAGTTGCAACGCCTGGGTTTGATTCCCCAGGGCATTGCGCGTCTTGAGTTGCCCAATCTCCTGCCGCTGTCGCTCTAGGGCCAACTGAGTCGGGTCTGGAGGCGGTTCCGGCGCTTGCTCTGGCCTCGCCGTGGGGGTTAAATCTCGCTTCCCGGCACTTTGAAAACCCGATAAAACACCACCCACTACCGCCATGCACAGCCCCCCAATCAGGGCGACAGCCCCCGCTTTCACCAAAGGGTTAGCCCAGATCGGGGTACGGGTCTTTCCGTTTGCATGGACACGACCGGCCAGCACATCGCGGTCAATCGACTCCTCTCCGTCACCCTCCTCTCCATCAGGGTCGGTCGCCGCGCCCGACTCATCGTCCAAGGCCCCAGGATGAGAAGGGGCATTCTCTGGGTCAATGCCAACCAACAGAGATAGCTCATAGAGCTCATCTCGATCAAGATCGCCTTCATCGAGCAGCAAATCTACAGTGTTCGGGGCGATCGCCGCCCCATTTCCGTTTTCAGTCCCAGTCGTCATCTCGCCGCCTCCGTCATCTCAGTAATGTCAGTGATTTGCAGTCCTGCCGAGCGCACCTGATAGACGGCCCGCTGCACTGCCGTCGCCTCAGCCTCCATGGGGTCAGCCGGGGGCTCAACGGCCTGAATACGAATCACCTTGTTGACCGGAATCGCAATCCCACCAGGATTTTTGACATCAAAAATAATTAGGTTCGCGACCATGGTTACGTCCCAGAACCCAGGCGCAATGAGCAGAGGTTCAGATAGCGATTCAATATTAAAAACGCTTTGCGCCTGCCCCTGAAACACCGACCTCGGGGTCAATGCACCGACCTGCTCCAAAAATGAAGCCCGGAAGTCTTCGGAAAGACTAAAACTCGCTTGCCACGCCTTGGTCGTGACCGTGTTACTTCCTGCCTTGACGCCTGCATCAGTCGTTGTTTGGATCGTTCCAGTCTCATCCTGAGCTTGACTGACGCCATTCCAGGTAAACAACATCGTCATCGCCTGCCGAGTGAACAGGCGAATCGACTCCGGTGTTCTATCCAGGTTGTCGATCGGCTTCACCGTAAACGAATTGCCATCAATGGTTTGCACCAGCGTCGGGACAGGCTTTCTGGCAATTTGACTGGTCGTTATCCCTAGCACTGCCGTCAGCGACAGATTGAGGCCGCCCAGCCCTAGCGCTAGCAACACAAACAGGGGGAGCAGATTTTCGGTTGCGAGTAACCCTTGTCTTTTCGGATTGATTAATGTCATCACATTTACCTACAGGGTCTACGGCCAAAGGAATCTCAACGAGGCAAAAATCAGCGCCCCCTTTGCGGCAGTCTTGGATAGGCCGATTGAGAGGAATGGTTAGTACTAACGTGGGTGGTCGATAGCGCCATCCGACTGAGCAGGATCGTCGCAGCCCCAGTTGACCCGGCCAGCATGATGTTGAAAATTGCCAGGCCACCCCCACTGGCCAACCCCAGTGCCAGAGCCGGAGCCAGCAGGGCGATTAATACCAGGAAACCATTGGTATCAAAGGTGTTGGCATTCATAATCACGACGGCACACATGCCGACAATGATGTTGTAGGCCATCTGAGCAAACCCCAGACTCAAGAATCCGGTGATCCAGGCAAAGATAGGTTTGCCGCCAAAGGGCAGCAGACTAGCCGCTACAGCGAACGGCCCCATTAGCGCTGTAAGCAATAGTGAAATTTGAATCAAATTCACAAACGCCCACTGGAATGCCATCAAAAAGGCATGGATAATCACGCGGGACTGGGAGCCAATCAAGCCCCCAAATGCACCCGGCAAAATATCGCCCACACTGCCGTCAGTGTTATAGGCGTCGATCGCCCCTCGAACCGCCTGCAACGTCATGTCAATTTGAGGGAAAACGCTACCAGCAACACCCGCAGCCGTTACCAGCCAATGCTGCTTAAAGTCGCCCACCGTCGCCTCGATCTGCTCGTAGGCCATCTCCAGACACTGGATCTGGGCCTCGCCCAAGAGAGACTGGCATTGCTGCACCTGGGCATCTACCTCGGCGACCACAACACCCTTGGCGATCGCCCCCCGGATGGCTTCTTCCAGGGTGACGTTCAACATCGAGACTTGCAGCACCTGCTCATTCGTCCGGTTGATGACGTCACGAACAGAGCGCGTAGAGGTGCCCAACAGGCTTCCTTGATTGCTCAGTAGGGCCACCACAATCAGCGGCCACAACAACATTCTCAGCGGCTCCCGGTAGTCATCCTCATGCACGGCCATATAGGCAAATCGCATCATGAACAAGACCAGCGCCCCAACGGCAAAGATCAGCGCCAGGCCAGTGATTTGGGTATAGAGCTCCGAGGTAAACAGCTGCGTCCAATACAGGCTGTAGATATCGCCAATATCACGGCTCATCTCAAAGCCCTGGCGAAGCAGCTCGCCAGCACCTTGCACCCCTAAAACCTGCGTGGAAATTACGCTCATCTGCGGTCACCAAGTAGAACACTCAACCCAAATCGGTAACACCGTTTCCGTTTCGTTGTTACTGGAAAAGCACTAGGCCCGCCGAGCTGTTGATCACCTCAGCAGCCTGGGCCATGCCCTGTCGAGATTGCGCCCGGTTGAGGGCAGATAGCTCTCGGGCGGCTTCGATTTGCACCAGTGAGTCAGCCGCCAGTTGCTGCCGCATCTGAATGCTTTGCCCGTACTGAGCCACGTCGATGGCCGACGATTGCGCCAGGGCCGCAATCTGGCTTTTCATAATGTCTTGCGTTACATCCAGAGCCTGGGCTTCTTCCGCCAGAACCACGATTTCCTGCAAGGTATCGTCCGTGGCCTTGACCTCAGCCACAATCGAGTCCTGACCTTCCTCGCTGAGTAGCGAGTTGGCGAAGCCTGCGGCGGCCGCACGGGAGACTTCTTTACTCGCCGTGTCAGCCAGAGCGATCGGGTTCATGTTGAACCGGTCTACCCGCTGCGAGGCGGCACCAGGCGAGCCATTTTCTGCCCCAGAGACGATCGCTTCGGTGAGCGCGAGCTGTGATGCCAGAACATCGGGAACGCCTAAGCTGCCGGTAATGAATTCAGGCGGTGCTCCAAAGCCACCTCGAATGTTGTCGAGAAAGCGGCCTGCCGCCGTAGCAACGCGCGGAGAACGAGCCGCAACCCCCTGCACTAAGGTTGGAGTCCGGATATTGACATTAGCCTGATGTCCAGCGCCTGCGCCACCGCCGAAAAGACCACCAGGGCCAGGCACAGCCCCGCCGCCAAACCCGCCACCGGCATTGAGAATGTCCCCGAGAGGGTTGTTAGAGCCACCACCCGTCAAGATGCCGCCCAGGCCACCGCCAGTGGGGGTGCCGCCCCAGCCGCCGTTGAGGATGCCACCCAGGCCACCGCCATTGAGGATGCTACCCAGGTCGCCGTTGAGAATGCTGCCTAGGCCGCCCCCATTGAGAATGCTGGCTAAGTCGCCATTGAGAATGCTGCCTAAACCACCACCGTTGAGGATGCTGCCCAAGTCGCCATTGAGAATACCGCCCAGACCACCGCCGTTGAGGATGCTGCCCAGGTCGCCATTGAGAATACCGCCCAGACCACCGCCGTTGAGGATGCTGCTCAGGTCGCCATTGAGAATGCTGCCTAGGCCACCGCCGTTGAGGATACTTCCCAGGTCGCCATTGAGAATGCTGCCCGTACCACTCCCCCAGCCCCCATTGGCAAGTGCCCCCACGTCAAGTCCAGGGATAGAGCCAGTAGTAGAGGTCGGAGCGAATGTCGCAGCCGGGTCAGCAGGGATGGCAGTCGGATTGATGACCTGAGCCCATACTGGCTCCCCATGGACCATAGCCATAGCCAGTGCGCCAACGAGCGTTAACGAACACAATCCAGTTTTTGATAGTCGTCGATTCATAGATACGCCTCATGACTAATTAACTGAACTTAAGGGTCGAGATTGAAGCTCCACTGATGGGTAAACATGGGTTAATTCGCGTTGCGCCAAAGCTTTTTCTTGCTCAACTAGATCGGCTATTCCGCCACCATTACGAATAGCGTTGACGTAGCATTCAGCAAATCTGGCCATCGCCTTAAATTTGCCTTCGTGCCGGAGGCGGCTGAGCATCAAATCTCTGAGTTCTTGTTCGTCCGGGTTATTGGCAACTGCTGCAATTTGAACGGCACCAGGGTAAAAGCGACAGTAGAGATACTGCCCGTCTATATCGAGCAACCAATTTGAATACAGCTCCGTTCTTTTCGGGAAAAATGCCTCCGTCGCATTCCTTGAGATCACCTCTCTGGGGTAGCCCAGCAACGTCTCAAAGGAGTCCACCGCCACCGCCTGGATACGGCCAATCAGCTTGGTGCTCATGTTCTGCATGACCTTGGCCCCAGACACTGACCGCATGATGGTGTCTGGGTCTTGGGCTGACAGCATCACACGAATACCCGCCTTGGCACCGTTCGCACACAACCGGCCAATCAGTTGAGAGATCGTTTTGTATTCAAAGAGGATCGGTGACTCATCGATAAAGAAAATTGATTTTGGGCTACCCAGGGCGCGGCGAAGGGCAGCAGAATAGGCAGATAGAGAAAGAATCGCAGCCTCGTTTTCGTTGCTCAAATTCCTCAGCGCAAAGACCAGGAGCTGAGCGTCAGTGCGGAAAGAGCTAGCCCGACCGATCGCCTTGCCAATCCGCGATTTAAGCCAGTAGTTTAGCTGAAGCTTGATATGGCTGGCGGCATTGGCAATTTCATCACTCCCGCTTTCTTCCAGCTCTAACTTCTCGAAGGAGCAGAACTCAATAAAATCTTCAAGCGTGGGCATCCGTTTCCAGGCCTCACTGCCAAATCCGTCCGATTCAGCCGCCCTGTATCGACTCAATATGTCGGCATCGACAAAGAATTTACTCAAGGCTCTGCCAATCAAACTTCTGACCGTTTGCTCCAGCAGCTGCTGGTTCTCGGTGGAGGGCAACACCATCGTGACCAGGGCTGACTCCAAGAAGGAGACATAGTCCTGCATTCGTTCATCGCGATCTTCGGGGCTCAGTCCGGTAAGGGTTGGCAGTTCCAGCAGGTTGTTGGACTCTCGCCCAATGTCGAAATAGGCGGCATGGTCGCCCAGGAATTTAGCGTAGTCAGTAAAGGTGGAAGTGCCATCCGGTTTGGGATAGTCCAGGCATACGATGGGGTAACCCTTCGCCAGAAACATCGACAGCATCCCTGACACACAGACTGATTTACCTGAGCGGGTAGTGCCAAAAACAGCAATGTTGCGATGCTCGCCAATAAAGTCGATCTTGACCGGGCTGCCGCCCTCGTCGGCGATCAACTCAAAGCCCTGACGGCTGACCTGGCGAGTCATGGTGAACGGAATCAGGCCGGGAGCCTCACTGCTGAGGTAGGTCTGGGTCCGGTTGTACGGGGACATCAGCAGCTTCTCCCACGCCAGCATGGGGTGACACTGGAGCCACTGCTGCCACGCCACCTCGGGTTCTCTGACTACCTTCGCAGGCAATAGGAATCCCTCGGCCATATGGCGACAGGCTTCCGTCAGCCTGGCCCGGCTGGAGCGATGGATCACCATCACCGTCGCTAGCTTGACGGGAATGGCACCTTCGATAATTTGTGCGGTCGCCTCCACCGACTTTTGCACCTTAAGGGCAGCCCCGACGTCAATGGAGTTGGAGCTAGCCGCCGCTGTGGCGGCATTGTTCGACTGTTTAATCAGCCGCTGCATTTGAGTTTTGACAATCGCCTGATTCGCCGGGGAAACCTGGCAGAAGATCTCGGTATCGACAACCTGGTGGCGGCACAGCACATCCCAGAGATACCTCAACTGGGCGCGCATGTTGGCAAACCCCGCAGGTTTGGCCACAAAGGGCATAACGGCGACATATTTGCCCCTCACCTTGACCCAGGCGCGATCCGCATCAGGGACGGTCATCTCGCCGCCCTCGCCCTGAATCAACAGCGATTTTGGATCGTATTCGCTGGTGACAGCTTCCGTAATCGTCTGCCCATCGAACGTCAGGGGGTTGGGAACTTCGGGAGGCTGAGTCGTATTGAAAATGTCCCAGGTCTTACCCCAAAGATCCTCCGCAGACATGGGGGTAATTTCAAGCCCCATCTTGATGGCCAGCAGAGACTCCCAACGCATATAGCCCTCTTCAAAGGCAGAGCTAAACATCTCCTCAAACCGCCTCAAGATGACGTTTTTGCCCTTACCCTTAAACCCTTCCCAGAATGAAACCAAGGAGGCCAGGGCTCTCTCAATCGGGTCAGCCTCGGCCCCTGCTCGATCGTCTCCAGCAATGGTGTAGGTACAGTAAATAGTCATGGTTTTGACCTTGCGAACCCCTTGACTGGCCAGGTCTTGGGCACGTTTCTTCTCGCTGAGAAGAATGAGCTTGATCTCAGCCGATGGTGCCGACGCAATCAGCTCATCTAGTTCAGCCTGGCGATCGCGATCCGTAGCAAAGCTGCTGAGCTGAACCATCATCGTGCCATTGCGAGGCAGTTCCTTGAGCCCAGACTCTAGCCGCTCAACCGTGGGGAAAATCTGCTCAGACCGCAATGTGTCGTGAAGGCCGCGACAGGTAAAACCAAACACCAGACGATAGCTATTTTTGTGGGATAAAAGAGCTGCCCCTACACTCCGCCCTTTCATCTTGAACTTGACAAAGGTTCTGAGGCTGCAAAAATCCTCAAACGCCTTTAGTGTGGTCTTTGACGATCCACCCTTTGATGGCTTAAGAGACTTTATGTTGCGTTTTCCGAGCTTTCCACTTGCCATGCGCTTGACCCTCTAGTTGTGCCAAAACGTTTCTCAGAAGTAATCTACCCTTGGCCGATTTCTGGAAGTTTTGGGTGTTTTCCTTCTCTTTACTCGTTTTTTAATCTTCTTTTGCGGATTTAGGTCAGGGTACGGCGCAAGTGGCGTGAAATAAGCGAGATGGCCGTAGCACCAGCTGGGAGGTGAATGAAACTTGGAGAGGAAACGTGAGGCATCAGACCCCGTCAGCACCCACCAGGTCGCCGTCCCCCAGCCGATGCACAAGATAGTCGGGATCCACCCAGCTCCAAAAATTCGATTGACAATGACGATGTTGAACAGGGCAATCACACACCAAGGAATCAACTGGTCTGCCGGAATCGGCCCAAATCCTGGCTTCATATTGATCGCCCCGTTTACCGGGACAAAATCGTCGGGGTGTCCCAACATGGAGGATTAGTCTCTGCTGAAGAATAGAGTTGCATAACCGTTTGCCCTTACATCCCAATGGCCATCGCTCTAGCCACAGCCATTGGGATGAGAGTCGCGTCATACCAGGCATCGCTTGTATCGAGCTAACCACCACGGGCTAGGCTCCACCAATTACCAGGGTCGCCAGCACGTCCCCAATAACCACCGCCATGACGATAATCATGGGAGCGCGGGCCAGCTGCTGCCAATCGTCGTCATTTCTGGCCGATTGAATAACGCGCACCAGAGAAACCGCAATGTAGAGCAAAAACAGTGCTCGAATTACCCCAAACACCAGGGGAACAACATCCCCAGCATCAGGGAAAGTGGTATTAAAGAAATCTTCAGCTACCTGAAAGAACTGCGCAAATAGCGGGTTCGTTTGGCTCATCCAGAGGCTAGAACCAAAGAGGAGGCCCAGCACCAGCCGAAAGACACGGGGGGAGCCAATCTTCTTCAAGATGCGACTGGCGACAACATCCTTTTTCGCCGCCCGACGCAGAATCATCGCGACAGCCATACACAGGCCCGAGCCGAGCGCCATCGTGGGGGATAACTGGAGCAGTCGGAGTCCAGCAAAACCGCCAACCGCAAGCCAGGGCAGCACCTTAGCAACCGTACTGAGGAATCGATTTTCGGATAGAGACTTAAACAAATTGCTTTGGCTAACCGATAGCGCACGGGCAATGCCTCGATCTCTCATGCCTTGAACAACCTTGGCTGAGAAACGAGAGGCCGCTGCTCGTTCTTCAATACTCAAAGTTTGGAGCGTAGTTGTGTTCATAGCGGAACCACAGGGGAAAGGGATAGGTGGATCAAACTGGGGTTCAACCCTGGAGCAACCCTATCAACCGAATTTCGCCCCCATGTCGCAAGCGCCCTTTTTCTGACTAAGTTTGTCCGCGAGTCATCTGACCACACGCACGAGATGAAGAAATGTTAAAAAATATGTCGAAATACTCCTATTAGCAGCGACTCCTAAAGAAACCTAAAGGCTTCGGGCTATACCCAATAAAGCGCGGAAAGATTATCGAAAGTAGTAACTTAGGGGCTTGATATCGTGAGAGCACTTATGGTCTGCAACGAGCCTGAACATCTAGCCGCCTTGGCGCAATGCCTGGATGAAGCAGGTCACGAGGTCAACCTCTGCAGCTGCGAGGCGTCGCTAACTGCCATCGGCCAGGACAAGCCAGACTTGGTCTTTGTCGCCATTTGGAATATCCTGTCGCTGCCCAGCTTTTTCCTGCAATTTCAACGGTTGTATGCGCCGCTGAATAATGGCTACAGCCCAGTTATCACCGCCATCACCAACCACGAATCGATAGATGTGGGGCACCTCTACAACATGGGGTTTGATCTGGTTGCCGAGATGCCCATCAGGGAGCCCGTGCTGATGGCCCAAGTGGCCGCCATTGATCGCAGAATGGGGCTATCTCGCAGAACCGTGACCTCAAATCACCTACTCGTTAACCTGCACACCCACGATGTCTTTGTTAAAACCCAGCAGGGCAGACTGCTGGCCCACCTGAGCGTCGGGCAAGTTCAGTTCATCTTGCTCAAGTACTTTATGCAGCACCCAAAACGAATCTGGACGCGACCAGAGCTGCTAGAGCGCTTGGGCGAAGAAGTAGAATCCACCAGGATCATGGACACCTTTGACCTTCGCTTGATTGATGGCAACGTTTACCGCCTACGAAGAGCCATAAAAACTGCCCTGGATGGCCTTGTCGAGCCCTGGCAAGTAGGTCAGGGGTTTCGAGAAGCCTTTTTGCACACCGAGAGGGCCGGAGGCTACTTCTTTTGTGATGCGATCGTGCTGCACCATGACATATCCTCAGCTATCAAGAGCACTGCCCCAACGCATTTTTTGCCCTGTGCCACCTGTGAAGGCACCACCTCGGAAGGCTGCACCCAGTGCCTTGCAGGGCAAATCAATCAAGCCAACCTCACCAGTCCGGCGCTGTTCACCAAAGGCCAAGCCTAAAGGCCGATGGCCGAGCTATAAAGGCTACTTTGCCCTGAATGCGCTCTGCCGGTATCGGGCCAAGATAGCGAGAGTCATAGGAACGCTTCCGATTGTCACCCATCAGAAAATAGTGCCCGAAAGGAACTTTAACTAAAGCTATATTATCGCCATGCCCCACAGCATAGGGGTCTGAGAGCACCTGACCGTTGATGTAGACATCGCCATTGAGGATTTGCACCTCATCCCCTGGCAGCCCCACAACTCGTTTGACGAAGCGAACTTTTTCCTTATTCCAGAGACCACCTCTAAAGCCAGAGTCAAAGGCCACAATGTCGCCCCGCTCCGGGTCTTTGGTTAAGTACTGCATGTTGTTCACCAGGACGCGATCGCCTTCCTTCAAGACAGGCTCCATAGACCCGCTGGGAATGTGGCTAATGGGGGCAAGCAGCCGGAGAACCAATAGCAGAGGAATGCCAATTCCCCCGATCGCCGCTACATCCACAAGGGACGCCCGAATTATTTTCGCCTCACCGGGGCTAATAAACTGCACCATCATTTACTCCTCAAATAGCGCTACGAAGTCAGCGGCTTTCGCCGAGAGCGACCCTGAAAGCAATTCGATATTGGCCAACAGCTTCATCTGAGACGCATTTAGAGGACGGCCAGAAAACCGATCGCAAATGTCTTCTAAATCTCGCGTCACCTCAACCAGATCGGTTAGCAAGTTCCTCCCTGCCAACGGTGCAAAAGAGTCATCGCCATCGATCAGCAGTTCACTGAGCAGGTGGCCAAACAAGTCGATAGCGGCAGCATCCTGCCCCAGCAGTCTGTCCTGCCTCGAACTGCGATCGCCCGATCCGATCTCCATACCCGCCCTCCAAAGCACTAAATTGGACTATAAATTCCGAATATCCCCTGCATATGGCGACAGGATGCGAGACACGATTCTTAACCCAAGCCTTAAATCAGGAGTGCCGTTGGTCGCGTACGTAGGGCAGCACCAGCGATTCTGAGTTGGCATACCGCGGCTCTCGGGGCCGAAAGCGGTTGGTAGTGAACTGCGATGTCTTCCGTGATTCACGGGTGCCACAGCCCGAGATTGAAATTGAGGCTGATCAGCTCAAGAATAGAGAAGTAGGCGAATCAGGAACAATTCGGATGAACACCCCAAGAACCTATTCAATCGAAGAATTTCTGGGCACGACCAATTACGCAGGGGCCTCATTTTCACACGACAATACGACTTTACTCGTCAGTAGCGATGCTTCGGGAATCTATAACGCCTACACCATTCGCATCAGCGACGGCACGATTACCCCCCTGACTCACTCCATCACCGATTCCATTTTTGCCATCTCCTACTTCCCTCAGGACGAGCGTTTCCTGTATGAGAGCGATCGCGGCGGTAACGAACTCAGCCACCTCTACGTTCAGTCCCCTGATGGCACTGCCACCGACCTAACACCAGGGAATGAGGTAAAAGCCATATTCCTGGGATGGGCACAGGATGATCAATCCTTTTTTGTGGGCACCAACGAGCGCGATCGCCGCTTTTTCGACGCCTATGAGTACCACATCGAGTCCTATCAACGAGATCTGATTTACGCAAACAACGAGGGATTGAACTTTAGCGGCATTACCTGCGATCGCCGCACCATTGCCCTGAGCAAAACCGAGACCAACGCCGACAGCGACATTTATCTATACGATCGCCAGACGAACCAGCTCGCCAAAATCACCGTCCACGAAAGCGACATCAACCACTACCCCTCAGGGTTCAGTCCCGATGGCAAATTCCTCTATTACCTCACGGACAAAGACAGCGAGTTTTTGTACCTGGTGCGCTACGAGCTAGCGACCGGCAGCCATGAGAAACTCCTGTCTGCTGATTGGGATATTACGAGCGCTTCCCGATCCAAGCAGGGGAAATATCTAGTGCTGAGCATCAATAACGATGCCAAGACCGAATTGCGCCTCTATGACGCCGCTACCCTTACCCCCATCGACCTGCCCCAACCGCCTGACACTGAAATCAGCGCCGTCAAAATCGCCGCCACTGAAGACCGAATGGCGTTTTATGCCAGCAGTAGCAAAATGCCCCGCGACCTCTTTGTTTACAACTTCTCGGGGAAAGAATCCATTCGGCTCACCCGTTCCCTGAACCCCAATATCGATCATCAAGATCTAGTAGAGGGCCAGGTGGTGCGGTATGCCTCCTATGACGACCTGGAAATTCCTGGCATTCTCTACAGGCCCCTGCAAGCCAGCGAAAATGCCCCGGTGCCAGCCCTGGTGTGGGTCCATGGCGGGCCGGGGGGCCAAAGCCGGATCGGCTATTCAGCCCTGATTCAATATCTGGTCAACCACGGGTACGCCATCTACGCCATCAACAATCGCGGTAGCTCCGGCTATGGCAAAACCTTCTATCACCTAGATGACTGCAAACATGGCGATGCCGACCTAGGGGATGTGGTGGAAAGCAAGCGGATGCTGATTGAGACAGGCTATATCGATCCCCAACGCATTGGCATCATTGGCGGCAGCTATGGTGGCTACATGGTACTGGCCGCTCTAGCCTTTCGGCCCGATGCCTTCGATGTGGGGGTTGATATTTTTGGTGTTTCCAATTGGGTGCGCACCCTGCAGAGCATTCCTCCCTGGTGGGAGTCGTACCGTAAGGCCCTGGAGCAGGAAATGGGTGACTTTGAGGATGAGGAATTCTTGAGAGCCAAGTCGCCGCTGTTCCACACGGAGCACATTATCAAACCCCTAATGGTGCTACAGGGTGCCAATGACCCCCGAGTGCTTAAGGTGGAATCTGACGAGATTGTAGAAGCCGTGAGAGCCAGAGACGTCCCGGTAGACTATGTGGTATTTGAGGATGAAGGCCACGGGTTCGTCAAGAAGGAAAACCAGATTCGCGGGTACAAGGCCATTCTTGATTTTGTTAACACCTATCTAAACTGAAACGATGCCCAGGGGCGACGTTAACTAGCCAGTTTATGGGCCATACGGTGTAGGGCGGCTGAGCTACTGATGGTCGCCACCCCTGCCAGGGGAACCCAGGCCAAGTCGTTAGATTCCTCAGACACTACAAAGTCCACCGTCTTAGCCACCAGCAAATAGCGAATGTCGTAATGCATATGGGACGGCTCTTTAGCGGTATTGATGGGATGGTGGCCAACGTCAAAGATGGTGGCCTTTAGAGGCTCAATCGCCTGGATGCCCGATTCTTCCCTGGCCTCGCGCAGGGCTGCTGCCAACAGGGTTTCATCCCCCTCATCTACGTGACCACCTAGCTGAAGCCAACAGTCAAACTTCCGGTGGTGGGTCAACAGCACATGGGATCTGGCTTCATTGACCACCCAGGCGGAGGCGGTGAGGTGGCCCATGTAGTTGTCTCGCTGCCAGAAGCTGCTTTGCTCTCCCAAGAAAGCCAGCATGGCGATGATGGACTCAGCTTCCTCCTGGTCAAAGGGGGTGTGGGAGGAAATGGCTTGCATACAGTTCTGTAGATTCATGGCACTATGGTGGTAAGCCCCTTAACAATTCCAATCCCATGATGGTCGTTTAAAGGCTAGGGACCGGTATTTTTAAGGTGCCGAATTTCGGCGACCAGAACTCCCCTCGGCTTTGGAAAAAAGCCACCTCCTGACACTTGCCACAGCGATTCTCAAGGATTGAGCAGCGCAGCATGACTTTGTCTTGGCCGTCTTTGGTGTAAGCGTACCGCTCTAGCAGAGCACCGCAGACGGGACAGGGGTGATTGATAAACATCTCCGAATTGAGCGCCTGACGCTGGGCCTAGGGCAGTTCGTAGCGTTTGGCCTTGGCATTCCAGAACATCACCGTGCCGCAGGCTGGGCCTGAGCATTTGAGAAAGTGCTTAGCCTTTATCTTCTTAGAGCGGGAGGGGAGTTTGGTCATCGCCTTGCTACGGGTGGGGCATTGGTTTTTGGTCGGTTGCCTATTGGCTGGCTTGGCCCTGGTGGCTGGCGCTCGCTCCAATGACACCGCTCGCGATGCTGGGGAATGCTCGGCAAAGGTCGGTAGGGAGAGAAGTTGGGACTGGCGATCGCAGGCGCAAAATAACCCCGATGCCAGTCGAGCAGATAGGTCTGCCACTCCTGGTCGCCCTTGGCGATCGCATCCAACGCCGTCTCCACCTGAGCCGTTGTTCAAAGGTTATGGTGGCCTCAATGGGCGATCGGGAGTGTGAATGCACTAGTTTAACAGTGCGTCTGAACCAAAGATTTGCAGCATCTAGACTTCAGCCACCCTACCTATCGCGCCTACCAAGCAGGGTATGGATAGCTGCTGCCGCCGCCTCCCCGGTGCGCACGGCACCATCAAAGAAACCGGGCCAGCGATCGGCCATTTCTGTACCCGCCCAGTGAATGCGCCCCACCGGAGCGGTCAGGGCTTCGCCATAGCTCGTCCATACCCCCGGTGGCATGAAGGCGGCGTAACCCCCGCCCGTCCAGGGGTTACTGGGCCAGTCCACTTCATCGTAGGTCGCTGGAGAAAGGGCCTTTGGCCCAAAGTAGCTCGCTAAATCGGCCAGGATAGCCGCCCGGCGGTCGCTCTCGCCCAGCGATCGCCATTCTAGGTAGCGATCGCCCACCACAAAGGCAGCCATGACCCCAACACCGGTTTCTGGGTCAGAGCTATCGGCACAGAGTTCAATCCACGGGCAGTTGCCGATCGCAAGACCGGCTAGCCCCTGCTCCCGCCAAAAGGGGTAGTCGTAGGAGACCAGCACCTTGGCACAGCAGCCCATCGGCACTCGCTGGGTCAACTGTGCCCGCATCGGTGGCATGGGCGGATCGTAATAAATGCGCCCGGCCAGATGGGGCGGCATGGCCACAACGGCATACTGGGCGGCGAAGCGGCCCTTGGTGGTTTCAACCTCAATTCCGGTTTCATTTTGGTTGATTCGCAGGACGGGTTCCCCCAGGCGAATGGTCTCGCCGAGTTCCGCCGCCAGCTTGGCGGGCATCTGACCCGCGCCACCCTGAATCAGTTCGGCCTCTGGATACTCAGCCTGGGAGGCGCAGGTGTGTCCCCAGAGCACATGGAGTAGCGAGACCTGGCCGGGTTCAGCGGGGCCAAGGAAGCCGACCGTACGCGCCATATAGGCAAAGTACCAGTGTCCAAACGCCGTGGTTGTATTCGCGTCAATCCACTGGGCGAAGGTCTGACGGTCTAGCGCTTGCGTGTGCTCGTTGCGGCGGGGATGGCCTGGGGGTAAGGTTTTCGCCAGAGCTTCAAACCGCTCCCAGGCGGTCATGGCATCCTGCCATGACCGCCTCGCTGACCTGGGGGGGTTCCCCTTCGGGAAAGCCCTCGAAGAATCCGTCAAACTCGTAGCGGATGCCATTGAACACCAGTACTTTTTTGCCCTCAACAGCAAAGGGAAAGCGGCGGACGCCATACTCGTCTAGCAACGCAAGAAACCGATCTTGAGTCGGCCCTACCCATTGCCCGCCAAAGTCGATCTACTGGCCGGAGGGCAACTGCCGACCCACCATTCGACCGCCCAGGCTCGCTTGCGCTTCAATGACCAGCACGCTATGCCCAGCCCGGTGGAGATTGCGGGCCGCGACCAGTCCAGACAGCCCGGCCCCAACCACAATGCAGTCATAGATAGTTGGCATACGGTCACCTCTGCTGTGGGAAGGGCTGACTCGGACATCTTTTAGCCCACAGCACTTTAGCCTGTTCAGGCCAAAATCAGGTCGATCGATTACGCCGCCTCTCGTTCGACGGCGATCGCCCTTGGTCACTCATAACATTCCAGCTTTAGCTAAAGCTACATTTTCTCGCCACAGCTAGGGCTGATGAGCTGAGGATTTAAGTTTTGCGCCGCTCTCGGTCAAGGTTGGTGGGGGTGCCGAAGTTATGCAAATACGCAGGTATTGGGCAGCGGGGAGCGATCGCCGCCTGTGGCCCCCAAGGTGCAGTAGCATGGCACTCGAGAGGCTGTTCAAATTGGCCCACTGTGCTTGACCTATTGGGGGAATGGCTATGCCTCATCTCTGGCCGCTGCTGAGTCTAGACGATTGGCAAGACACCTGCACCACGCTGCACCTGTGGACTCAGATTGTGGGCAAAATTCGCCTGGTGTAAACGCCATGGATCAACCACTCGTGGCATGTGCCGCTGTACCTGACGGCGCGGGGGCTGACGACGGGCACTATTCCCCACGATGACCAGATTTTTCAGATCGACTTCGACTTTTTTGACCACCAACTGCGCATTGTCACCAGTGCCGGGCAGGAGCGAGCGATAGCGCTGCAACCGTGCACCGTGGCGGACTTTTACGGGGCGGTGATGGCGGCACTGGCGGAGTTGGGGGTTGCAGTGCACATCCACACCACCCCGAACGAAATTCCAGACGCGATCCCCTTCGAGCAGGATGACACCCACGGGGCCTACGATGCCGAGGCGGCCCAGCAATTTTGGCGGGTGCTGTTGCAGAGCGATCGCGTCTTCCGCGAGTTTCGCTCCCACTTTTGCGGCAAGGTCAGCCCGGTGCACTTTTTCTGGGGCAGCTTTGACCTGGCGGTGACGCGGTTTTCGGGGCGGTCTGCGCCGCCGCATCCTGGGGGTGTGCCCAACCTGCCGGATGATGTGGCCCAGGAGGCCTACTGCCAGGAGGTCAGCAGTGCTGGGTTTTGGCCGGGTACTGGCCTGGGCTACCCGGCATTTTATTCCTACGCCTACCCAGTGCCAGAGGGGTTTAAAGACGCCACCGTGCAACCGGAGACCGCGTTTTTCCATGAGGGGTTGGGGGAGTTTGTTTTGCCCTACGAGGCGGTGCGCGAGGCGGCTGACCCTGACCAGGCATTGCTGGGGTTTTTGCACAGCACTTACGAGGCGGCGGCTGAATTGGCGGGGTGGGATGTCGCTGGGCTGAAGCAGACTTGGTTTAAGTAGGGGCAGTTGGCACGGATGGCTTTTGGTGGCGATCTGCCAGAGTTGTCGGCGAGAGCGTAGGGCAAGGTGCCTATTGTGGCTTGAATCTGAAATCTCTGCCATCTCCCCAATGTGGATGCGATAGTAGAGAAAGCGCCGGGTCATGTCTGAAATATCAGTATGTTGGAATGGTTGGCAGCGACAACAGGAATTGAGCTAGGCAAGCTAGTGCTAGAGCAGGTTCTCGATTTGAGTAAGCCTGTCCTAGAGGGGTATGTTCAAGATTTCTTCAAAGATTGCTTGAGTAGCGGAGTCAGTCGCCTGAATGCTTCAGCGTTGAAAACGCCAATGGCAGAAGCAATTGGCTACTTTATCAAGCGATTTGTTAAAGAACTTCAGATTAATGACGTTCCTGAAACTAGCATTCAACATCACTATAAAGCAGTAATTAAGAAATTTGTTCAAGATAAGGCGGTGCGCCCGATTCTAGGAAAAGCTTTTGAAAAGGATTGCAAGCAGATTGATTATGCACAGTTAGGGCAAATTTGGGCACAACAGTATCAAGACTCTGGATGGCAATTCCCTTCAGAGGAGTTTGATTGGCGCGGAGTCTGCAAAGAATATGTTTACGAGGTCAAGGGTATTGTTAAAGCGAATCCAGAGTTGCGCGAGATTCTAAATTCTGACTTACTAGAAGATATTGTTCGTAATACAGCACAACTCTCACCGGGATTTGATGTTGAAACCTATCGAGACAGTTTGCAGTCTAGCTATGGCTATCTGAAGCTGTATACCCTCGACAGTACTGACCGAGTCGATGCCATCAAACTCTGGGCAATATTCATTGAGCAAACGGTGCGAGAGGCATTGCCCCCAATGCGCTACGATCTGCCCTCAGATTTGAAACGACAACTACAAGCCAGCGGACAACTTGAAGCAGATTTATCCCCTGAAGCCTTAGAGCATTACCGCCACGAGTATTTTCAGCAGCCTACACGAAAAGTTTTAGAAGCGGTAGCCGACTCTCAGCGGGCGGTTATTTTAGGAGATCCGGGATCGGGAAAATCAAGTTTTTTGCAATATCTGGCGCTGGAATGGGTTGAGGGTAATACCGAAAAACTGCCGTTATTGATTGAGTTGCGAGAATTTGCTCTCAATCCATCTGCTAACTTTCTCGAATTTCTGCATCGTGGTCGAGGCGTAGATTGGCAGTTTGACCAGCAGCAACTCCATCAGCATTTGCTAGAGTTGCCCATGCTAATCATGTTTGACGGTCTGGACGAAGTGTTTGATCGCACCACCCAATCCACCATCATTGACGACATCATTCGTTTTTCCCAGCAATATCCCAAAGCCCAGGTGCTTGTCACATCTCGGGTTATCGGCTACAGTCCCGATCGCCTCC
This sequence comes from Nodosilinea sp., assembly GCA_049646445.1. Lineage (GTDB taxonomy): Bacteria > Cyanobacteriota > Cyanobacteriia > Phormidesmidales > Phormidesmidaceae > Nodosilinea. Next base: position 99,000 of record JBARVV010000054.1, read on the forward strand.
AGCACAGTGAGTTCCGGCACTTTACAATTCAATCTTTGGATACTGACGAAATACATGAATTTATAGATCGCTGGTATGACCTATCACTGGGCAATGACCCCGATAAAGTGCGGCTGAAACAGCGATTGAAGGATGCGATCGCCATGTCTAAAGCGATCGCCAACCTGGCAGACAATCCGCTGCTGCTGACGATGATGGCAATTCTGAATCGGCGGCAGGAGTTACCGCGCGACAGATCTGACCTCTACGACCAGGCTTCGCGGGTGCTACTCTACCACTGGGATGTGGATCACAAGCGATTGCAAATACCGATGGATGCGATCGGGCGACGGGAAAAACAGGAAATGCTTCGCTTGATTGCGTATGAGATGCAGGCAGGAGAGGAAGGACTGAAGGGCAATCTCATCAGTGCAGAACGCCTTACCCGCATTTTGACCGACTATTTACGCGATCAGGGCTTCAGCGAACCCCGCGAAAAAGCCAATCGGTTGATTCAACAACTGCGCGATCGTAATTTCATCCTCTGCTATCGCGGAGCCGACACCTACGGCTTCATGCATCGCACCTTTTTGGAATATTTTTGTGCTGTTGAAATTGTCTATCGCTTCGAGAAACAACGCACCCTCACCTTTGAACAACTCCGCGATGAAGTATTTGGTCAGCACTGGCAAGATGAAACTTGGCATGAAGTTCTTCTGCTACTTTCAGGATTAGTTGAATCGCAAATTGCTGGGGAAATACTTGAATATCTATTGGAGCAATATCAAGATAGCTCTAACCTTTTAAGCCTAAAACTTGCTTCTCTATGTCTGTTAGAAACTAAAAATCGTCATCAGATTAAAGCTGTGGATGAGAAACTTATAAACTTACTAATGAGTTTAGTTGAGTTATGGAGATATCCCTCTACAACAACGTTTGGTGAAAATGATGAAGAACCATGTGCTCAAATTTGCGAATTAATAGGAAAATGCTGGAAATATAACTCAACTCTATTCACATGGTTACAATCTATCATCAAATCAGACAATGATTCATCGTTTATAGCTTTAAGAGATTTAGGTGCAAATTGGAAAAATGAGGCTGAAGTATCAACATGGATTAAAGTTTTAGCAGAAAATTCAACAGATCGAAGTATACAAAAGGCATCTATTCTAGCATTAACCTATCCTAATGGTGGAGACAGAAATGATTTGGAGCTGTTTAATATTTTGCAGTCCTTATATCGACAAAATATTGCGCCAGTTTCACAATCTGCAATTTTCGGATTATTTGAGACTTGGATGGATTTGCCGGAGACTATATCTATTCTTAGAGAATGTCTCGTTCATGAAGATCCATACATGCGATGGCCAGCCGTAAACACATTGGCTATAAACTGGCAAGATGATCCAGATACCCTTCCAACTCTAAAAAAATACTTGCAAGATGAAAGTCATATAGTCAGAGGAATAACTTTGAAAGCTCTAATGAGAAATGAGGCTTGGAGAGATTTGCCCGAAGTTGCCGAAGCTATATTTTATATGGCTGGAAACGATCCTTATGAAAATGAGGATGGGGATGACCGAGATTGGGACGACAATCTACGCCTACAAGCCCTTAAAGCTATTATTTCTCACTATTCTACCCATCCCAAAACTCTCGAATTGTTGCGTGATCGCGCCCTTAATGACCCCGATAAACAACTGCAAGCATGGGCGCAGGAACAGTTGCAACAGATGGAAAATCAGGGAGGATCAAGTGAATGGACTTGATTTACCTCGATTACAACTGCTTTCAGCGAAGATTTGATGATCCCAGCCAAATTCGCATTCAAATTGAAGCATTAGCCTGTCAAGAAATCTTTAATCGGGCAGAAACTCAAATAGTCCGGTTAATCTGGTCATTTATGCATGAAGACGAAACGCTACTCTGCCCATTTCCAGAGCGACAAGAGTTTGCCCTGGAGCTTTCCACCCTGTGTCAGATTAGAATTGGTCCAGAAGACGCTATTTACAGCCTCGCCCAAAGATTAATTCAGCAAGGCAAGTTCTCGACAAAGGATATCTTGCATGTAGCATGTGCTAGCTATGCTGATGCAAACTTCTTCCTCACCTGTGATGATGCCCTGATGCGACAAGCCAAGAAGCTTGCATTAGCTTGTGAAGTCATGAATCCAGTTGACTATATTCGGAGAGAAACCCCATGACAGATTCCACCCCAACCCTAAATGATGCCCAACTTCGAGTCAAAGCTCTGACCACGCTGAAACAAGAACTGGGTATGGCTGCGACTCTTCGCTTTCTGGCATTAATCAATCAAAACCCAACGGACTATGTAGAAATATCTCGTCAGATCTACGAAGAGCAGCAATTAGACGAAATTTTTTCTAGAGCGAAACAAAACTGGAAAGGTTAGTTTTTCGGCGTTTACCTTGCCCACCCCGCCGATAGTCCACCGCATACCTCGGCACCGCAAGCTGCGCCAGACACCGCTCATCCGCCACCGGGGCCGCCGCCGTCAGCCGCATCGGAATCTCTCCCGCCCACACCGGCAGCGCGTAATCTTCCGGCGCATCGATCGGGGGGCCAGTGCGCACCTTGGCCGAAGCTTCAGCGATCGGCAGCTGATCGCTCGGGCGGAGCAGGTGGGCATCGGGTTGATCTCAGCGGCTCCTCAGTACCTAGGGGAGAGCCCCAGCCACGAGTTTATCTTTAGCTATACGGAGCTAGATGAAGGAGCGATCGCAACCGGTATCGAAAAGCTCGACCACATCGTGTTCTAATTGCGCTGACCGCTTGCCGCCACCGCCACTCTCACGTTTATTTAGAGTTACCTACTTACTAACGAAAAGCAGGTGAGAATTTCCCTCATTTGCACTCCTGGATTGGCTTTATGCTCCGTTTTTCTCGCTCCCTGATCAGGTATCCGTTGCCAGTTGCCCCAACCTGGCGCGTGGGTTGGGGGCCAGAGTCCCAATGGGAGGGAGCCGCTTGGCAGGAAGGGCCGTTGGCGATCGCCGTAGGATCTGGCCGTTCGGTTGAGAGTCAGCTTGCGCTCAGCCCCTCCCGTCGCTACGTGGTCGTAGGGGATATTTGGCTGTCAGAGCAGCGATCGCTGCTCACTGATCTAGCCTCAGAAAATCCCTCGCAACTGTCAGATATTCCACTAGATATTCAACTCATAGCTGCAGCCTGGGAACGGTGGCAAACGGCTGTCTTGCCCAAACTGGTAGGCTGCTTTAGCCTAGCGGTCTGGGATCGGGAGCGCGAGGTCTTGTGGCTGAGTCGCGATCCGGCAGGTGCCAGAACGCTGTATTTCACCGCCCAAGGTTCAACCCGGTGGGCAGCGGGGGATCTGCGATCGCTGGCCCCCTACCGAGCCAACGAACTTGACCCGATCGCCCTGCGCGACTACCTGTGCTGCGCCTTTGTACCGGGCGATCGCACCCTCTGGCAAGATGTGCGCGAGCTGCGCCCCGGTACCCGGCTCATCTGGCCTGGGGATAACTGCCAACCCTACTGGCATCTGAAGGAACGGCTGGAGGCTGAGGGCCGGGAAGAATCTTTGGCATGGCATGGGGAGCGGCTGCGATCGCACCTTGACCAGGTCGTGCAAGACTGTCTCCCGAGCCAGGCTCCGGTGGGGGTATTTCTCTCGGGCGGGCTCGACTCCAGCGCCGTCGCCGCGCTGGCCACCAAGTTTCACGCTCACCCCGTCCACACTTACTCTATTCACTTTGGCGACCCGTACCCCAACGAGCTAGAGTTTTCGAGCCTGGTGGCCCAGCACTGCGGCACCGAGCACCACATTCTCGAAATTCCCCTCAGCCAGATGTGGGAGCAGCTGCCGGAAGCTATGGCCTGGCTCGACGACCCCATTGGCGACCCGCTGACGGTGCCCAACCTGCTGCTGGGGCAGCTGGCGCGGCAACAGGTGGCGGTAGTACTCAACGGCGAAGGAGGCGATCCCTGCTTTGGCGGCCCCAAAAACCAGCCGATGCTGATCAACCAGCTCTACAGCTCCGTCAGCCCTCAAGACTCGCTTCAGGCGTACATGCTGGCTTTTCGCAAATGCGCTGCCGACCTGCCCCAGTTGCTTAAGCCCGAGCTGTGGGCAGCGGTGCAGCATCAGCCCTATTGCTTTGCCGAGGATCTGCACAGCTCAGCCAGCTACCTGAATCGGCTGATGGCGCTAAACATCAAATTCAAAGGGGCCGACCAGATTTTAACCAAGGTCAACAACCTCACCCGCGCCGCCGGGGTGGAGGGGCGATCGCCTCTGTTTGACCAGCGCATTATCGAGCTGAGCATGGTCATTCCCCCGCAGTACAAGCTGTCGGGGGTGGAGGAGAAGGCTGTACTCAAGCAGGCAGTGGCCGATCTGCTGCCTGAGGCGATTCTCAAGCGCCCCAAAAGCGGAATGATGGTGCCCGTACAGGCCGGGTTTCAGCGCGAGTGGCAGCGGGCGGCAAGGGAGTTGCTGCTGAGTCGGCAGGCTGCGATCGCCCCCTACCTCAATCAATTACTGATTAAAGATTGGCTGGACTACCAGGGCGACCCTTGGCGACGCTACGGCGTCAAGCTCTGGCTGCTGGTCAGTCTAGAAATTTGGCTGCAAGTCAACCAAAATTGTCGGAGGCGTAGATAAAGGTACCGCTGCTGTCGCCGAGGTTACCCACCAAAATTAAATTTTCGTCAACGTCTTCGCCCAGGTTTTGTAGTCGGGCAATACCGCGACTGACAATTTGGATCAGCTTTTGGGGAGTGAAAGATTCCAGTTCGACAAAATACCCCGCCTCTAGCCACTGTAGCTCAGTCTCTGACAGGGATTGCCGCACCTCGGGTGACATGGATTTGGCCGCCTGAGCTGACTCGGTCGAAACCTGAATGTAGGCCTGCTGCTGGGCCGCTTTAATTTGCCGGGGCAGCAGGCCCAGGTCAAAAATCATCGGCGTGTTCTCCGCAAACCAGTCAGGGCTGGTGCGCAGTTCGTGCACCAGGGCCATGCCTCGGGGGCTACAGTTGTGCAGCGCGATCACCTGTAGGTCTGGGTTGCGGCGCAGCATGGTCATGGTGGTGGCAAAGATGGTGCGGGGGTAGCCAGTAATGCTGAGCACTGCGCAGTTGTGTTCAAAGTGGATATTGTTGGCGATTAGGAGTTGTGCGATCGCCACGCTGTCGCACACCAGCACCCGGTCAAAGCTGTAGGCCGTCACATCGTCAGCGGCGGGAGCTAGGGATGCGGAAGCACTAGGGAGCGGCAGCAGTTTTGCTGAGGGCGCATTAAACCGCTGCCACTGTTGCAGCCAAGTATTCACCATAGTGTTGGTCAGAACCACATCTCGATGGGGCTCAGATCGCCGCACCGGTCGGCGCAGGCCGGAAATGATCAGCCACAGACCAATGGGGATTATGATCAGGCCAATGCCAAAGACAGCCGTAAAAAAGCCAACCGCAACTAAAAAAACGCCAGGAATAATTCTAGCAACTCGTTCACCCATGGCCACTTTGCGACCTAGCCGCTTTTCTAACAAGTAAAGCAGCTGTTTGGGAGTGAAATACAGCGTGTCGTTGGCCGAAATGTCGGCCAACGCCTTGGCAAAGAACCCATCGGTAAACCGTAGCTTGGCATCCATGGTGGTGGGTTCAAAGGCAAAGGGGTGGTTGCAGTTTTTGCAGCGGCCTTGATTGGCAGTGCGGTCTTTGAGATTGTTGTCGGCATTACACTGAATGCATTTCATAACCGTTTCCTTTGCCCTAGAAGCTAAAAAATAGAGGCTAAAAAATTTGATTGTGAATCAACACTTGGTAGCTTTCTCGCTGACGGATCAGGCGGTGCTGTCCAGCCTGGAGCAGGACTTCTGCTGGGCGCGGGCGGTGCAAAAAGTGAGATGCCATCGCATAGCCGTAGGCCCCCACATCCAAAATGGCCAACCGATCTCCGGGGGCCAGTTTTGGCAGCTGACAGTTTCGCCCTAGGTAGTCGCGGGAGTAGGTGGTGTTGCCGCAGACATCTGTGGCGTAGGTCTGGGAGGATGAGGTGAGAGCCAGGGCAACAATCTCGCGGTAGCCGCCGTGGACGGAGGGCACCGACAGATTTGCCACGGTGGTATCGACTCCGGCGATTTGTTTGTCGCCCTGCCATTTCACCGATACTACAGTGGTCAGTAGGACCGCGCATCCGGCGATCGCAGCTCGCCCCGGCTCGATCACCAGTTCCACTGGCGATGACAGCTGGTTTAGCCGCTCGGTGATAACTTGACCAAACTCAGACCAGTCAAAGGCCGCGCCCCCGTGGCGGTAGGGGTGGCCAAAGCCCCCGCCAAAATCCAGATAGGCCCAGTCAGGGAGTTGTCGTCCCAAAGCCACCACCCGGTCAACTACTTGGGTAAAAGCCTGGGTGGCGTTGGTGCCCGTGCCTCGGTAAAAATGCAGCCCGCAGAGCTTAATTTTTTGAGTACCTATGGATTCGTTGGCGCTGGTGATGAGAGCTTGGGCGATCGCAAACTCCTCAGAGCGCACCCCAATGCGGCTGTCGCCTGTGAGGGCAGAATCGTTTAGGCGCAGGCCCATGAGCAGGGAAGGGGGTCGGTTGGCACTGTCCAGCGTTTGATACAGGTCGCAGAGTTGCTCCAGCTGAGCCAGACTATCCAGGTTAAGAGTTGCAACGCCCCAGGCCAACACCTGAGCCATATCGTCGCGGCTGAGGTTACTGCCGCTGTAGACGATCGCCCCAGGCTCAAACCCGGCCTGCAAGCCCAGGTAAATGTCGCCGGGGGTGTTGGCGTGCAGCCCCCAGCCAGCATCCTTAACAATTTGCAGCAGCGCCACACTGCCGTTGGTGACGGTGGCAAAGTGAAAGTGGGTGCGGCGGTAGGGGATGGCCTGGGCAATGGAGTGCAGGGCCTGCCGGAGGCGATCGCCCTCATAGACGTACAGCGGCGACCCGTAGCCCCGTAGGAGTTCTTCGGCCAACAGGGCTGAGGGCTGGAAGGCCCCTGGCATAGGGAAGAGGGGGGGACGGAGCGAGGGGTTGGTGATTAGAGCCATCGCTTGCGGTATCTCCAAACTCGAGAGGGTAGCCAAAACGGATGCTGCCACAACATTTCCGCTGCGGGTTCGCCCAACACCTGCGATCGCCACTGCTGCCACATCACCAGCAGCCACAGAATTTCGCCCACCCGCCGCCCCTGAATAGTACCGCTGAGATCGCCTATGGCCGTGCGCAGGGCTAAATCCGACTGCCAGCGGCCCTCGACAGCCAGCAGACCAGGATTGAGCCATTGGCCCAAATCGCGCCACCACTCATTCAAACACCAGGCGGTTAAGGGCACCCCCATGCCGCGCTTTGGTCGCCACACAATGTCGGCGGGCAGCCAGGGCTCCACCGCCCGCTTGAGAATGTACTTTTCGCAGGCTCCCTGAAGGCACAGGGTACCGGCCAGGCCAAAGGTCCACTGGGCCAGGTCGGAGTCACAAAAGGGCGATCGAACCTTGAGCCCCTGGGCCAGCGCTAAATTCGTCGCCCGAGGGTGAATGTTCTGCGCCCCCTTCAGCATTAAACTCGCTCGCCGCAGCCGATGCAACAACCCCTGGGCCGCCGTCGGGTCGAGGGCCGGGTAGAGCCAGTCTTGGGGATTTAGCGCCTGAATTTCGCCCAGCACCGTAGGCTGAAACACCTGGGCCTCGTAGCCCCACAGCCGATGGAAGGTACGCAGGTATTGCTGGGCAAAGGGTTCGATGCCCTCGGGGTGGTCGGACTGGTAGAGGCTGGCGGCGATCAGTGGCTTGTTCGTCCACCCGGCAAACAGCTGGTCACCCCCCTCGCCGTTAAAGAGCACCCCCACATCCTGGCTAGCGGCCTGGTTGAGCAGGTAAAGCGGCACCGTTACCCCATCACCAAAGGGCAGATCCAGCGCCCGCGCCGTGGCTGAAACAGCCTCGCGAATGCAGCGGGGAGTCGCCTTCACCTTTACCAGGGGAATGTCTAATGCTTGGGCCACTTGCTCAGCATAGGGCCATTCGGGCAGGCTGCCTTCACCAGAATCAAGCCCAAAGTCGAGGGTATAGGCCCGCACCCGCACCCCCGCCTGCACCAGCAGCGCCGCCACAATAGAAGAATCTAGCCCGCCCGACAGCAGCACTCCGACCGGCTCATCTCCCAAATCGCTAATCTGTCGCTCCACGGCGGCTTTGAGTAAGGCCTGAAGCTGGGCGATCGCCGTCGCCTCATCTTCTAGTTGGGTCGGGCTTTCTCGCCAATTCACCAGGCTATGGCTGCGGGGCGATCGCACCTGCCCCGCGCCATCGCCCTCCCAAGGTTGCTCACCACCCGCAGGCACCGCCATCACTCCTACCACGGGGGTGAGGGGCGTCGGCACGTAGGAAAAGCAGCTGTAGCCGTACAGCGCCGCCAGGTTGACCGGGGGCGATTTCCCCTGAGAACGCACCAGGGGCAGCAGCCATTGCAGCCGCGAGGCAAACCAAATCACATGATCGCGCTGCATCCAATACAGGGGCATGCGGCCAAAGGCGTCGCGCCCCAGGGTGAGGCGATCGCTGGTCACCGTGACCCAGGCGTCGGCATCCACCCCAGAGGCCGAAAAGGCGATCCGGCGATCGCCATCAATGGAGGGGCACTGCCAGTCGCTCAGCTGCGTTTGCACCACCAGGTCGCTGAGGGCTGGCCGGAGCAAGTCTTCATCGCCGTAGCCCCAGTAGCCGAGACAACCCTGGGTCTGGGTTGCTATAGCTGCGATCGCATCCCACCCCATAGCTCCCTAGTCCACGGTAAAGGTGGCATCGCTGAGCTGACGATCGCCGACAAATGCCGCCACCGTCCAGTTGCCTTTGGGCGACTCGGGGCCAACGGTATAGCGGCAGTAGGTGGGCCACACCGCTGTGGTGATAGTGTTTGTGCGGTACTGGTTTTGGTGCACCACCTGGCCGCTGGGGTCACTCCAGCTACAGGAGAGCGCCAGTTGCTCCCCCACCGGGGCGTCGGCCAGGGTAATGCGGTAGACCAGCTCGCTGCCGCCCGCCTGGGGGTCAACGCGGCTGAGACTGCCGCCGTTGTCCTGGCTCAGGGTGATGCGATCGCCCTGGGCCACCACCTGAGCCAGCTGCTGCCGCTGTTGATGGCCTAGCCATAGCCAACTGGCCAACCCCAGCGCTACTACTCCCACTACCCCTACGCTTAGCCAACGCATGCGCCGCTGGTGCACCAACAGAGCATCCTGGCGCTTGAGCTGCACCAGGGCATCGTCTAAAAACTCGGGCGTCAGGTCGAGCTGCTGCAAAATATCCTGCACCTCTGCTGCGTCTAGCTCCGATTGGTGGCGGTCGGAGAGTCGCTGTACCTCCGCCACCAGGCGCTGCACCTGGGTATCCGTCAATCGCTTGTCCATGTGGCTGGGGTGGGGTTAGAGAATGCGATTACTTATTCGTGTTTAAGACTATCGTCTTCAAAGCAACTCGGCTAGCATCCCGTCGTTTCTTCACCTGCCCAAGGAATGCGCCCAACCTCTCCGTTAAAACTTCACTATCGCCAACCCATAAGCCTGATCAGCTCAGGAATAAGACCAGTTGGTCAGCAGGCGGCTGAGCAAATTTTGATTCAGGCCAGCGGGCCGTCACCGTAGGGCAGGCCAGCCAGGCAGTCCCAAGGTCGGCATCAACGCATCAATAGCTAGTTCCATAAAAATGGATCCATTCACTTCTTAAACTCCATGCAAATACCCTAGAAGCCAATTGCGATAGAGAACTTGGATCAAAACAAATGAACTATAGAAAATGAGCCGTTTGGGTACAAAGGGGGACATACTGCCCCAATTGAAACGTCAGTAGCCATAAAAACGGTTTAAAGTCAGTGGTTGAATTACGTCGGGGGAAAAGGCACTACTCAGGAAAGAGAAATTCCGTTTTCTCTGGCAATAGCTTCAATTTTTTCTAGTGCTGAATCCACTTGAGCGAGATGTTCCTGCACCCTTTGGTCCTTCAAAAGCGACTTCTGCCTCCGAATACTCTTCAACCGAGTGTAAATGCGCTCTTGGACCGGAACGGTAGTCATGATAATTCCAGAATTATCAACGTCGCTTTGAGGCTGGCTCGCTGTCATGATAATTCTGGAATTATCACCCCCAATCTCAGGATTTACCTTTTGTGACTGTTCAACTTGTTTAAGGCGATCTATCTTTTCCTTAAGCTGAGTCTTAGTAGCCGTTTTGCTGAACTCGATCAGAGCAGCCTGATGATGTTCCGGTGTTCTGTTAATCAAAGTGGCGCTGGTAGGGCTAATTTCCCCAGAACGCACAGCCTCAATGATTTGAGGATTGAGGTTCAGCAGTGGCAGGCGATTGGAGACAAAACTGCTGACCTTCAAGCCAAACTCTTCTAAAACTGCTTCGATAATGGCAACCTTGTCACCATTGGCTTCGACCAGCTCAGCGCCATCTCCCCTCGACTGATAGTTTTTGATGGCAATCAAGAATTGCTTCACCTCTTCAAAGGTTTGACCCAGCCTAAGCTTGAGCAGGCTAAGGATAGAATCTGTCTCCTCAATAGCGCTAATCTCTTCACTCAAAAGATGAGCTATCAGGGCAACTTCGAGCGCCGTTTCATCGCTCATCTCAACCACCATAGCCGGAATGAAGTCAATCTTAAGTTCTGTACAACAACGCCATCGCCGTTCTCCACTAATGGTTTCGTACAGGCCATCGGCGGCGCGGCGCACCAAAATTGGCTCCAAGACTTGACCGTGTTTTTGGATAGAGTCTCGCAGCTTGGCCAGCTTTTCGGGGTCGAAATAGCGTCGGGGTTGCTTCAGGTTGTCCGGCAGTCGCAAAGCTACAATCTGGGAAACCGGAATTTGAATAAATCCGGTTTCTCCAGATCCATTGGTCTGGGCCAGTCTGAGCCGCTCAATTTCAGCCCTGAGGCGATCTAACTCTTCTTCTTTCTGAGCCTCGACGGCTTGCTCAAACATACTGGTCATGGGGCGTCTGCTATTTCTTGCCATTAGTTCTCTCCTACCGTTGCTTGGGTGATGGCGACTGCAATGTCTTTATAGATCTCATTGATGGGTTCTTTGGGTCGATAGATACCCAACGGCAAACCCACAGCAGCAGCAGTAGCGATATAGGCGCTGTCTCTAATCGTGGGGAATAGAGAGATTTTCATCTGGTTAAGAATGGCGGGTAAGCTCTCTACCCCCTCGAGCTGAGATAGGCCTAGGTTGTCTCGGTGCATAGCTCGATCTTTGAACCCATTGGGAACAACCCCTAAAATTTCTGGCGTTGGCTTTAGCCGTAGATCACGACGAGTTTCATAAATCCAGTTCAGCAATTTCGCTAAGGCGTCAATATCTTTATCTTCTGGCTTCAGGGTTAGCAAAATATGGGTCGATGCCGCCAGGGCAACAGTGTGCACCTGCTCAATGGTGCCTGGGCAGTCAAAAATGACAACGTCATGGGGGAGAGGATGGTCTTCTAATTTGTCAGCGAGGAGGTATTCACCCCGCTTTGTCAGCACCAGGCGTTGAGATGTTTCAGTGAGAATCAGCCCACCCAAGCAGGCGTCAATGCCTGGGATAACATCCTGCCAAACTGGGTTCAGAGGGTAATCGCCGGAAAATTCTGGTCTCAAAACATAATCGACGGTTTCATCGGCGTTGAGCGGATCTTCTAAACCACAAAACAGGGTTAAGGAGCCATTTGGATCGCAGCCAAAGAGGGCAACTTTTTTGCCCATACCAGCTAGTTGGTAGGCAAGATTCACTGCCAACGTGGTCTTACCGACACCACCGCTGTTTGACATGATGGCAATTCGTTTTTGCAGCATAATTGATTTGCCTAGGTAGCGTAGCCTGCCCCTATAGTATTAGGCGCAAGCTGATAATTCCAGTATTTAGTGAGGAAACTGCAATCTTTATCGTTAATTTCAGCTTGAGATAAGCTCACCAGACTAGGCAACTATCCCATTTACCCATCCTAAGATGGGTAGGGGTGGGCCCAGCCTTTGCTATCAGCACCTACCTCGCAGACCACAGCATCATCGCCGTATGCGATTGCCCCATTCGCTCTTGTGACACCCCTCCAAAGAGATGGCCGACTTTTTCGTTGTTTTAAGTTCTTTCGAACTGACGGTTTTTGGGCATCCTAGCTATAGGACAGCGTGATAATTCTGGAATTATCACGCTCTCAGGGGACATCGGCATTATGACTTGCTGGGCCAATTCTGTATGCAGGAAAGCATTCTCGAAGAAGCAAAGTCATCATGCATAGCTATGCCTTGATGGGGGCAGTGGATACTAATATATGCAGGCTGTAAAAGTACTGATCCGAAACTTCTAGCTTGAAGCCACCCAACAGCAGACACAACCATAGCTGCACTAACGGCCATCCCAATTGCTCTCGGAGCTGTAAAAGATAGATGGGTTGTGGATGAGTTTGAAACCAGGCGGTAATTTCAGCTACCCAATCCTGCACTCGTTCCTCATGGGCTACCGCTAGGGACGCTACTTTTTGCTCAGCCAGTTCTACCTGGTCTAACATTTTCAAGATATTTTCTTTTGGTACCGCCCCTACAACTGTCTCATCATCTCGTTTAGAGTCGGTGGGCTTAGCTTTATGTTTTCGTTTGACTGGAGCCGTTAACTCAGAAAGGTCTACGTGCTGTGTCTGCCGAACGAGGCCGTGTAACCAATCATTGGGCAAGGCCGGATCTTGGGGGTCATGGGTATTCTCCCAGTCGTCTAATAGCGATTGAGCCTTAGACCAGTGCAGTTCAGCCAATTGCTCGATCGCTCTCCCCCCGAGCTGAAGTTGGTCTTGAATCGCTAATTGAGCCCAAAACGGTTCAATCTGCTGCCACAGAGAATGAACGTCTGCCAGCAACGGATTTTCGGCGGCATCTTCTAGAACCAATTCTAACTCCAGCTCCAATTGCTTGAAATTCATTGGCTCTGCTCAGCAACTAAATGAGGTTTAAGCGGGCAAGTTTTAATAGGACATTCCGTGGGCTCAAGGCGGATTTCGGGCTCAAATTTTGTAATTCCATACCGTTCCCGCAGGGTCTTCAGCACATCCACTAAGTACTCTTGGATCTTTTGGTTTCTCATCCCGGCGCAATGGATGGGGGTTACATCTAGCAAGTGCTGCTCACCTTGCCACACAGAGACTGATATTGCATGTAAAGGGGCATCTTGGCGCTTTTGCCGGTAGAGGTATAGGTAGGCAACTGGCTTTTGAGCGATCGGTATGGAGATGATTTCAGGGGCCTGGCCCGACTGATTTTCCTGTGCCGATTGGCGATAGGTGCTGCGGCGCGAGGCATTGTTGTCGCGTCGGTTGCGATAGTGCGATCGACGACGATGACAACGACTTTCCTCCCAGCATCCATCGCCCTGGGCCCCGTGAAGCTGCCGGGCCTCATCAACAGAAAGCTGGGCACAGTGAAGACATTGTGGATTAATTCGTCTAGGCATGGCTTTGGCGCATCTTGCAACTTAGCGAACTGACGGAAAGAAGCCTGTTCAAAGCTCACCCAAGAAGCTGTGACCCCACAAATAGGGCTGATCACAGGCCTCAGCCTGAATTTGGGTTTACCCACTGCTATATAGTGTAATTTTTAGTGTAAGTAGCTTCCTCCCTTAAATTATAGCCAGTGCCACGGCCTAGCTCGAAGGGAACATCAACAAATAAGCTGAAGCAAAGCCTACAAAAACGCTTACTTACACTAAAAATTACGCAACGCTCGACTACTGATCGAGGCTAAGGCTAAATTCTGTTCCCTGCCCCCTCGACCCCTAGTTCAGGTGCTCTAGCAATCCGAAATGATTTGTGAAACTAGGGAGTATAATTACTTAGGATCCAGAATTCTTATGCCGAGGTGTGATGGCAGTGCCCATTTCCCAGACTAAGCCCGCCCAAACTATTGCCATTGAAGAACTCAAGGCCTTCATCGGTACTGAACGTGATGGTCGCCAAGTGAAGAAAGCCTTAGCTGTCAAACTGATCTACCAGGACTATGGCTACGAGGACATTACCGCGATTCTCGATGTATCGCTGGGAGCCTTGAGCAAATGGAAACAAGCCTATGAGCGAGACGGCTTAGCCGGATTTCGCCCTCAGCATAAAGGTCGCAGGAGTTATTTGACCTCGCTAGAGCGAGAGGCCGTTTTGCAGTGGTTACAGGCTAAGGCAATCTGGGAGTTGAGTGAGTTGGAGTATCATCTCGCCGAGACCTACGACGTGGTGTACAAGTCGAAGCAAAGTTACTATGACCTGCTTGAATCCGCGGGCTTGAGTTGGAAAAAGACCAGCAAAGTGAACCCAAAGGCAGATGCTAAGGCGGTGGCCGCAAAAAAGCCGAGATCCAGCGGCTATTGGCACGCTACCGAGACGAGATCGAAGCCGGGCAGTTGAGAGTGCTATTTCTCGATGAATGTCATCTCATGAGTGGCGACCTTCAGGGCTACGTGTGGGGCCGAACAGGTGAGCGGGTTGAGGTTCCTATCGTGAACGAACGAGACCGCCAAACCTATTACGGGGCTTTAGATTTACTCAGCAAACGCCTGCTCGTTCAAGCACACGAGAAAGGGGATACCACCGGAACTATTGCCTATTTGAAGTTTTTGCAAACGCAATGGCCAGAGCAGCGATTACTTATCCTCTGGGATGGGGCCAGTTACCATCGTTCTAAAGAACTCCAGGCCTTTCTCGCTGAAGTCAATGCGGGTTTAGGCCCTGACGCCTGGAAGATCCATTGTGTCCGATTCGCCCCTAATGACCCAAGCCAGAACCCCATTGAAGATGCTTGGCTACAAGCTAAAACCTGGCTTAGACGGATGTCCGGGCTACGCCCCTGCTTTTCTGCGCTTAAAGCCCTCTTTGAGCAGTTTTTCAGGCTAGAGGTGTTCGATTTCCCAAAAATGCATCGATATGGATCCTTTTCATGAATCAAATAGGATTGCTATCTTTGGCTAAAGAGGAGCAAAAACAGCCGGCCAGGTCTTCAAATTTCTCCGCGCAGGTACCGCAGCAACTCGTTACTTCCTTTAAACCGACCAGATTCACCCAATGCTGGAATTCGATGGAGGGGGCGCAGGGCAGCAGCACATAGGGTTAGCAACATCTCAGTATCGTGGAGGCGCTCTGGGCCACAGTGTTGGTTTCGGAGGATTCCTAACCAAGCTTCAATGTTGCTTAGCTTAACCTCGTCCTTCGCCTGCTCCCACAGAACTACTGCCATAGCTGGGTCGTCTTTGACGCGGTATCGCTCTCGATAAGCATCGATCATGGTCAGCAGAATGACCGCATCAGCTATTGACAGCACTACGTCATTAGTGAGTATCTCTTCAACCACTACGGTTGGCTGATTTACAAGCAAATCTAGCCCTGTAGTGCTGCCAGCCTGTTCGGCGTACCAGAGCCCTCGCAGGTGCTCTACATCAAAGATAATAGGCCGACTCTGCCGGTCGTCAGGGTCAACTAAGGCTTCCCCAGCCTCTGCTTTGGACTTCAGTGCATTGCAGATTCGATCGAGGGTTTTGGGGGTTGGTGACCGCACCAGCTTTCCTTTGACGATATTTGCCGCCCCATCGCGCGAGAGGCCGATCACGTCAGACGAATGCGTGAAATCCGGAGTGCCATCTTCCCCGGCTAGAAGAAGCGAAATAATGCGAGGCAATGACAGCCGGTAAGTCCCTTTGCCATCGTAGTCACGGATAAATGAACCACCGACGCTATCATCCAGCAAAATTCATTCTCTCGATAAATGCTTGTATGTGGTCAGTATTCTGCTGAATACGTGGCCACGATGTAGACAGCAAAACCACAATGGTAATTTGATGGTTGGCTAAGTTTTTCTGGTAGCGCAGATCACGATCAGTCGTTATCAAAATCTCATAACCATCTCTGCTACAGCTTTAAAGTAGCCCTTCTTTAGCTTGCCAGACGTTGTCAAAGGCGAGATATCTCAGCCAGCAGAATCTGAATGTTCTGGGTGAAGGCGCGGTGCTCAGTGCTGTTAGATTCGCGATCGCGGCGCATTTCTGCCAGTTATTTGCCAAGGCTTTGCCTCCATGCCACGCGATCAGCCCTGGCTTGTTCTAGCAGGGCTTCAAGGATGGCTCCAGGCCCACAGTCTACAGGGCCAAGAAGTTTGCTTCTTCTTGCCAAGTTTTTTTGAGCTTTAGCTAAAGTAGTTTATTATTTTATATAGGTAAGCAATCACTAAGCACCCTAAAGGCACTCACTATGCCAAAGAAATCCATCAATCCCACAATCGTCAGCGCTAGCTCCCTAAGCCCTAAGGGAGCGAAGGTGCAAACGCAGCGAATTGGCATTGATCAGACGGTGTATCTGGTTAGGTTTTCGATCAAGTCTGGGCCGGGGAGCTGTCAGCTGCCGAAGAGCAATTTGCTCACCAAGACTTCGTTGAACCTGGCAGCAGAGGGGGTTTCCTCTAGTTCAAGGATGAATGACCTGTTTAAAGCGGAGTGGACAGGAGACCCAATTACCACCCGGAACCCTGACGGTGAAGAGGTTTATCTAATCGTGCCGGGGGATGTGGTGACGATGGCCTGGTGCCACCATAAGCTCACTTATATCGCGCAGTCGGCGCAATCTCTGGGCGAGTGTCTCGGTAAAGAGGAGGGGTGGATGTTTGCCCCTGAGCAGTTCCCCACGCTGCTAGATCGCATTGAGCTGGGCCGGGCGCGGGCCGAGCAGCTGGTGGCAATTTGCCTGGCGGTATATGACGAAGCGCACGATCGCCACATTCGCCGGGTTGAAAGAATTGTAGGCAAGATCAGAACGGCCTTGATGAATGAGATCGACCGGGTCTCGGCCAACATCGACCAGGCGGTAGATCGCGCTCGCGATCCAGACCCCGCTGACTTGGCCGCCCTACGATCGGCCCAGCAGCAGCTAGAGATTCTACCCAAGTTTGAGTTCAAACTACTCAAGAAATTTCCGAAGCGAGGAAAGCTGGCGAAAGCCATTCGCTTCGGAAACTCTGAGCCAGAGCCGATGGCTTCGATGGTCGTTCTGGTGAAGGAGAATGCTGAGGCTCAAGTGGCGATCGCCCAGGCCGAGGAAGCCGCTGCCGCAGCGGCTATTCGGCGCACGGCTCTGTATGGCATGTCGGCCCTGCGAGAAACCGTGCAGGAAAAGATTGAACAAATGATCGATGACTTTAACGGGCATGTGGCTGATGCGCTCTATACCCTAGATGGGGTGAAGGGGGGAGGGCGGTTTAGCACTCGCGTTGCTGGTCGAGTGCAGGGCCACCTGACTCGGTTGGAGGTGTTGGCACAGCTTTTGTCGCGGCTGCAAGCCCTGGGGGATGGCCGCAACGGTAGCCTTGACCAAGGAGCAATGCTGGCCCAACTGCGGGAGTTTAAGGCAGCGTTTGAGCTAGATGAGCGCAACGGTGGAGAAGGCCGCGATCGCCTGTTAGAACGGCTGGATGGGTTCCGAGTTGATATGCAGGGGGCAATTTTGCGGGCACAAATAGAGGGCGACGGCGCAGACCGACTCGCCAACTGGGCTGAGGTGGGTACGGTGCTACTAGGTGATGAGGCTGGCAGTGACGGAGAATCTGGACCAATTCCCTTGTCTGCAGTTGCAGAGAGGGATCTGGGGATCCTGATCTAGGAGGTGGATCCAAGGAGCTAGGACCAAAACACAGCATTTCTTCCCATAGTTTTGCTGACTTACAGGGACGCGCAAGGTTGACTTTCTAGTCATTTTGCTTTGACCTATTATATAGGTAAGCAAACTCTACAACTGCAAGGCAGCTTCCCAGTGTCGCATTTCACCAAACTGAACGGCTCGACATTTCCGCGATACCTACAGCTCGTAGAGGCGCTGCGCCGCTGCCAAATTCCTGCAGAGCACATCCACGTCACCCTCGATGTCGCCCGCCGTGCGATCGCGCAAATGGGGCCATCCTTCGAGGGTCAGAGCTTCTACAGCCTGACCAACTGCACCCGCCTGGCATTGCCAGCGCGCGCCCGGTCTACCCGCTTCACAGCAGAGCAGTCAGAACCCTGCCATATCCTGGTGACGGAGACGGGCATGGCGGCATTTGGCACGGCGGCTGGCGGCAGCGAAACGGGCATTCTCCCGCCGACTGGGGCGACTAGCTGGTGCGGCCGCCAGCAGGCCCAGCTTGGGTTTAGCATCGACCCCAAGACCGGGCACCTGATTCCCCACGGAGATACCTACGAGACTGGACCCCAGGCGATCGCAGCGATTTCAACCGCCTACACGCTCGTCGGAGTCACTGGGTATGGGAGCTATCCTGGTGACCCGACCAAAGACGTACAGATGGTGAATCTCCCGGATGGTGGGTTTCGCTTAGTCATCAAGAACCGGGTCAGCGCCCCCGTTGCCCCAGCCCTTCGGTTCTAGATACCCTGGTCTACTCGACCGATCTACCTAATCACCCTAAAGGGAATCGACGTTATGGCTGCAACTCCAGATTTTTTCCAAGGCATCCCGGTAACGACACCTGAGGCATTGGCCCAAGACAGCGGACTCTACGCCCTAGTAGACATCAGCCCGGATGGAGCCGTTGAGATTGAGGCCGTCAATGGCAATGGCCAAGACTGTCTTCAGCTCACTGCCGACATAGAGGCAGGATTTGGGGGCGTGGTTGAGCGCACCCTAAAACCAGAGGCCAAAGGCGATGGCCTGGCCAATCACGGAACGGTTACCGCTCAACAGCACAACCGTACCCACATCACTTTCTAGCCATGCCCAAAAAACGCACCACGAACCCAAAACCCGTGGCCGAACTCGAGGTCACCGCACCTCGTCGTAGCGATGAGGTGATGCGAAATCTTGTCGCAGCCTTTGGCGCGGCGGAAGGGGTATCAACCCTATCCTTACCCCAGGAACTCAGCACCTTAGAGAGCTTAGCCACTCTGGTCGCCCCAAGGTTCAACAGTTGGCGGGCCGTTGGGCTCAGTACCGCCGCTCCAGAGAATGCCCCAGGTCAACGTTCCCCAGCTACCGCCGCCGCAGAGCAACTGGTAGAGCGGTTCGAGGGGCTAGAAGCGATCGCCCTTGAAGAGCTAATCAACGCCCTCAGCAAGGGAGAGATCGGTACAGCGATCGATTTCCCCATCTACGTCTTTGATATGGCCTGGGGGCTACGACGCTCCTTTGTGATCAGTAGACGGCTGGAGTTTTTGACCCAAGCCCAGCTGCTAAAACAGCTCAAGGCAGTTCATAGCAACTTGGCTGAGATAGCTGAGATTAGCCGTGGCAATGGCTACGGCCGGTGGGAAGACATCACCGCCTCTGTGGGTCTATCAACAGCAGCGACCGTGGCAGAGACGAGGGTTGCACTGAAGGAGTCGTTTGAGGCACTGGTAGTAGCCCTCTACAACTTTGGGACCGGGCTGCGCTACGACCTAACCCAGCAAGCCCCCGCCGATCTGGCATTTCAAGTGCTCGACTGGGTTTCGGGAGAACGCGGCCCTGTGCTCAATGGGATTTTTGTCATGCTCGACATGCACGAACCCCTAGAATTTTCTGTGGTCTGTCAGCGTAGACTCAAGGCTCTGGCCTCTAGTCTACGAAAAACCCAGCGACGGCTGCTTATTGCCGGGAGCAAGACCGATTTTTTGCCCCGCTGGGCCGCCCACGGGGTGATTCCCCATTACACCATCGAACTGCCTGACCAGGCTGAAATTAAGTGGCGAATAGCTCAGCAGCTGAGCCAAACCACAGCGGCCTTGGAGCGCCGCGATCGCGTTGTAGAAAACCGTTTAATCCCCTCCGACCTACGGCGGCTAGAGGTGGCCGCGCGCGGGCTAACGGCGGAGGAAATATCTAGCGCGATCGTTAAGGCCGTGGTGGGGCCAGCCGTGGCCCAATCGATCGGGGGTGACGAGGGTGAGGAAAAACCACCCGTGGTGATTGGCCCGCACTTGATCGAGGCCCTCACCAGCGTGAAGGTGCAAAAGCTGAATAGCCTGGGGGTCAAGTTCACCCCAGCCGGGGAAACCAAGGCTGGGGGAATGCTGGGTCTCAAGTCTCGACTCGATAAGTTCAAGCGCCTATTCTTTTTAGCCGAAAACCCTACCCCCGCGAGTAAAGCCCTAGGGGTCACCCATCCTAAGGGCATGATCGTGTTTGGAGTATCTGGCACCGGCAAGAGCTTGATCGTCAAGCAGGTGGCCGAAGATTGGGGGCTGCCCTGCATTCAAATCAATGTTTCTGCCCTGTTTGGTTCGCTCTTAGGGGAGACCGGAGAACGCTTTAGACTGATGCAGGAAACAGTCAATAGCTGCGCCCCCGGCATTGTATTCATTGATGAGATCGACAAAGCTTTTGCCGGAATGGGCCAAGGGGGCGACGGCGGTACCTCTGCCCGCTTGATGGGTGACTTTCTCACTTGGTTGCAGGAGCATCCCCCCGGACTGTTTTTTGTAGCAACGGCTAACAACCTGCTGGAGCTTCAGGCCAAATACCCTGAACTGCTTCGTAAGGGCCGTTTTGATGAAATCGTCTTTGTGGACGTACCCACACTGGATGAACGCAAGGATATTCTGGCCATCCACCTAGCCAAGCGAAACACCACTCTGGGCAACGGCGACCTCACCACTGCTGCTCAGGCCATGGCTCATATGACCGGGGCTGAAATCGCCGAGGTCGTTAACAACGCCACCCACCCCGCCCTCGACGCTGGCCGCGACCACATCATTCTTGACGATCTTCTAGAGGTCGCCGCAGAGGTGTCACCGGCATCGTTGGCCCCCGCTAATGCCACAATGATCAACGCTCTGCGCGAGTGGGCTACCACTAACGCTATCCCCGCCAATGGAGAAAAGTCTGTCCGCCGCACCCCTACTCCCATCCATCTAGAAATGATGGGCGATGCCTCAGACGGGCTAAATTTGTAGGCCATGACCGCCAGTTAGAGCGTGGTGCTCTGGCATACAGGTAAGGGTTCACGTATGGGTCATTCAAGGTCAACGTATCCTGCAAAACAGAAACAAACCCGCGAGATGTGGGGGCCGCAGCACATCTTAGAAACACCCCATCAGCTAGAAAAACAGATTCAGCAGGTTTCGCCCAACGACCCCAACCGGGACTGGATTATCACTCGACTGGCGCTGTTGCTTCAGATCAAGACTGGGGCAGCTCGCAGCGCTAGGACGGCAGCCCATAACCTAAACGTACCCGTCGTAACCGCGATGAAATGGTTGGGGGCCTACCGAGAAGATGGCATCAATGCCCTATTGATCTACGATGTGGGCGGTAACCCTGGCACCCCGCGTCAGCCTAAGGAGTCCCCGGAGAGTATCAAGAGTCAAGCATCCGCCAAGTGCCGTACCCGCAAAACGACCTCCTCAAGAGGAGCATCTAGGCAAACTTTACGGGTGACGAGCGAGCTGGCAGAACGTATCAATCGCTTTGTGTCCAGTCAGTTGGGAGATTCTCTAAAGGGGAAACTGCGCTCATCTAGCGGGCAGATTTACCAACGCCTGCTGGGTCAGCTGATGGCCAGAGGGATGACGGTAGAGTATCGAGATGATACAGAAGACAGCGATTCCTCAGGGAGGCTGCGCCAACGCCCCAAGCTAGATAGATCCATCACCATTAGCCTGGATGAGGTCAGCGGGCTAGAGGTGCGCCTCAAGGATATTCCCACCCAGGAACGGGGACGCTACCTCCGCCACCTGCTGAGCGCTGGGTTGGATCTGGCAGAGCGCTCATAGCTGGCGAGACACCCGCCCCAAGAATACATCAGGTTTTGTTTAGAGCTTTAGCTAAAGTTCATTTGGATCGATGCCGAGTTCTTTTAATTTGGCAAAGGCACGGTCGCGCTCTTCGATCACTTGCTCAGGGTCTTTGAAGCGATCGCCATTGGGATAGAACACCTCTAACCCACTCTCAAACAGCTCAAAGCGAATCCCTAGGGTAGGAGAAGTCCAGGGAAAATTCATCGCCATGATGGGGGTGAAATCGCGTTCGGGGCTGGAGCGAATGAGGCCCCAGAAATCAAAGGACTCTGGGTCGTAGAAGTACATCTCTAGAACGCCGTACTTGCCATAAAAGGCCTGCTTGGCCAGCATTTCCCTGGCTGTATTGCTGGGGGAGAGAATTTCAAAGACGACCTGGGGGGCAATGTTGTCTTCTTCCCACTGCTTATAGCTGCCTCGGTCACCATCGGGCCGCCCTAGCACCACCATGACATCTGGGGCCTGGGCCGGAACAGGGGGCGTCTCGACTTGCACCGGATACCAGAGCAAATCTCCGGCTACAAACACCCCTTGGTCTTTCAAAAGCCGCTTGAGATTACTGACTAGGCAAACTATCCAACGATACTGGATAGTGTTATCTGCCATGGGCTGGCCATCGGAGTCAGGGTAAAGAACCTGGGGAACGCTAGGGCTTTGAACCATGGGGAAGTTCTTCAGCAAAGGTCAAGATGAACCTATTGTAGTGGCTTTACCTAAAGGGCCTCTGACTTGAGGCAGGCGAGACACCTGCGCGACGGTATTGGCTAGCTTTGGGCTGCTTTGCCGTCTTCTGCCACGACTCCGAGCTTATCGGGGTTGATCTGAAATTGAATATTGGCTGACTTCTTTTTCCCAGGGATCTCCTGTGCGCCTAAGAGATATCCATCTTCTCTCAATTCTTCAACGGTGCGCCAAAAAATTTGGTTGTTTCGGGAAGAGTTACGGCCTAGCAGGTCTAAATTTTTGAACAGATACCGCTTTGAAATACTCAGGTATTGCCCATCGTGCAGTCGATCCCATTTCATGCGGCTGGCGAGATAGACCAGCAGCTTGGTTTTGTAGTCGTGCTTGGTGTTGCCACCGAGCTTTTGGCTGATGTCTAGACTGTTGGCAAACAGCACGTAGTCGCCGGTACGGGCGGGGCCATCGAAGAACTCAAGGGAGATGGTGTAGGCATCGGCTAACTCATAGGTGTAGTCGGCAGCCTTGAGAAGATCGAAGTTGCGGGGAACGTTCTCGATCTCATAATCTTTGATGCGCAGCACGCTTTTGATGGTGACCTTTGCGCCTAGGTTATCGCCCTTGCGAAGGGACTGGGCAAAGACTAACTCAGTGCGGTGGAGTGCTACTAGGTCGCGGTGGAGCTGCGATCGCAGTTTTGAGGCAAAGCCGCCATCTTTGGTGCGGGTATACCCCAGTGCTTCCAGCAGGTCGTTGGAACGGAACGAGACCAGTGGGCCATTACCCTGTTCAGAGGCCAGGCGGTAGAGATAGAGAACAATGGATACCTGGCGGGGGTTGAGAAAGGTTAGTAGGGCCATCAACAACCGCTCTATACGGCGGTCTTGAATCTTCTCAATCCCCTTGCTGACGCCCAGGTCAACAAAGGATTGCAGATCCAGGTTAGAACACTGGGCCTGAAGCTCTTCCCATTCTTCTTCTGAGACATTCTCAAGTGGCACTCTTCGGGTAACGGCTACCTCTGTAGGATCTCGTCCATCGGCATCTACGCGCATCTCCAGGTAATAGCTATCTCCATCTGAGCGGAGGATGGGCAGTCGCACATCTGGGTTGCTCAACGCTACCCCAGCTCGTGGCAGCACCATTAGGAGCTGCCCATCGACTGGGAACGTTGTCTCTTCGCTAGAAGACGTAGAGAGATTACTCAACCGGAGTTTCTACCCTCGTAGGCGATCGCAAAATCGAGTTCATTCTAAATGAATACCTACTAGAGTGATCACCCAGGCAGAGGACCTGTAACTCCGGCGTATGTTTTTTAAGTTGGGCCTGTAACTTTGGCGTATAGTTTTGCCTGTAACTCCGACGTATGAATAAGAAAGTGCCTGTAACTTTGGCGTATAGTTTTGCCTGTAACTCCGGCGTATACTTTTTGTGGCTGAAGGCTTGAAATCTCTTTCTATGCTTTAATCCCCACCATAGAGCCTGTAACTTTGGCGTACAGTTTTGCCTGTAACTCTGGCGTATGGTCGAACAAGCACCTGTAACTTCGGCGTACAGTTTTGCCTGTAACTCCGGCGTATGTAAGTCCTGTAACTCCGGCGTATAAGGCTTTTTGAGGTCTTGAGAAGATTCTTGGGTGGTGTTAACCTTTGGCCAATGTTCTATAAGAGAACATTCACACTATTCACTTGACCGATCAAGGAGGTGTTTAGACCAGTCACAGATATCTCTACGACAAAAGACCTCAGCTGCAAAAACAGCTAAGGTCTTTTGTTCAAAACTCCACTGCGGGAAGCAATGGCAACCCTCAAGAGAAGGCTTTGGCGAGCAGTTTGAGGGTTGTCGATAGAGTTATGCGTTCATTTTAGGTTGCTAGATCGGATTCATCAAGGGCTATTGTGCTCTTGGCGAGTTTTGTGCTGGTTTACGGCTGTAAGCGAGTGGTTTTTGTGCGCCTATGTACAGGCATTGCTCGGGAATATCAGGGCGATGGCTTAACTATTCTGGCGATCGCTATAGAGCGATTGACGTTTAGAAAACACCTTACTCAATGGTGGGCAGTGTTCACCATACGGCTAAAACTGGAGATATTCTTTCAAAAAAGAACCTAACAAAGATCCGTGCTACCTAAGCTCTGAATAACGCAGATTTGCTCCCGCGCACTGATGTTGCGCTCTGGGATTATTAATCAGCGTGAAAACCTTACAAACCCGGTTCACTTGTGTTGAAGAGCAGGACAATTGCTTTCTTAGCTTGTGGCCCCACCGATTTGACTACATTTGGGCAGAACAGACTGCTCCTCACGAGAAACCAGCGTGGCAGACTGAGTCGCGCCATCCCCTTAGCGATCGCCTGATTTTGCAGGGTGGCTTGCTCTACGGCGTTCGCTTTGGCCGTACCACAAAGTATGTGCTCATTGATATTGATAGGGGAAGCCGATACCATCCTGCTTCTGACCCCCAGGCGCTGCGCCGCATTCAGGATGCGCTGGAGCCTCTAGGGTTGCCGTCGTGCATTATGCTCACGTCGAGCTATAGCGGTGGGCTGCACCTCTATTTTCCGTTTGATCAACCGCAGGTGAGTTGGGAGATTGCTCTGGGAGTAACCACGTTGTTGCATAATGCCGGGCTCAAGTGTGCGCCGGGTCAGCTTGAGGTGTTTCCAAACCCGAGGAAGTTTTTTGCCCCCGATACTGGTGAGGTTTCTCTTTATGCGGCTCACCGCCTGCCATTGCAAGCCGGTTCGTATATTCTCAACAGCGACCTTGAACCGGTTTATAGTTCGCAAGAGCGATTTGCTGAGCTTTGGCACCACACAAATAGCCACAACACGATTGATAGTCAGCTGCTTAAACAAACTCTAAAGAGTGCTCGGCGGCAAGAATACCGAGTTACTACCAAGGCCGAGAAGTTTCTCAATGATCTCAATGCTGAGATTGAGCCTGGGTGGACTGGGCCGGGGCTGACGAATCGCCTGCTCGGCAGAATTGCGATGCGGAGCTATGTGTTTGGCCATGTGCTCTATGCTCAGTCTCCGTTGGTGGGGGAGACGCTGGTGGCAGATATCGTTCGGGTGGCGCGGGAGCTGCCGGGGTTTTATGAGTGGAGTAACCACGTCCACGAGATTGATCAGAAGGCAAAGGAGTGGGCCAGGGCGGTTGAGCAGAGTCACTATTACCCCTATGGTTTGAACAGAGCCCCTAAAGCACCTGTTATGCCTGGGCTCTCGGCCTATAACGAGGAGAAGGCAAAACAGGCCAGGGAAAAGATTCGAACGGCAATCGCTACCCTGCTCGACGAAGGCCAGCTCCCTATTACTGTGAAGGAGCGGTTCACCATACTGACTAAGCGATTTACGATTGGTGGGCCGACTCTCTATAAGAACAAAGACCTGTGGCACCCCAATCATCTGCGCGGAGCTGACGCTGGGGAAATTTCCCCAGACCCCCCGGTTAATTTAGAGATGACTGCGGAGCACGAGCGCTTTGGGGCGCTCAGCCCCGCAAGTCACCCAAGCTTATTGGTAGAGGAGGAGTGTAACCCATTGCCAGATGAGGGCTGTGGCGTTTGTGATCAGGCGGATGGGCAACTTGAGGTGTGTAACGCGAAGTCGGTGCAGCTTTCGCTGTTGCAGATCAGAGAGGCGATCGCAGCGGCCCAGGAGCGGCGGCGGCAGCAGCAGGCTCAGACAGAGGCTGCCCATCGGCAGATGAAGCAGCAGTCTGCTCAGCAGGCAATGCTCGACCGCATGAAAGGATATTTGGCCTCTGAAGACCCTATTTTGATGGGTGAGGCGTTGAGGTGGCTGCGATCGCACCCAGAGTAC
Organism: Nodosilinea sp.; assembly: GCA_049646445.1. Taxonomy (GTDB): domain Bacteria; phylum Cyanobacteriota; class Cyanobacteriia; order Phormidesmidales; family Phormidesmidaceae; genus Nodosilinea. The sequence goes on from JBARVV010000054.1 coordinate 125,244, forward strand.
CAAGAGCAATTGTTGTAGTGGGCGATCAGATCATGATTGCATTCTAGGCTACTTCGACTGTTCAAGCCTGAGACTCGCGATCTCCTCAAGTGTCGCCATTGTGAAAAGCTCGTTCTGTTGTGAAGGGCACTGGTCTGCTAGCCGGTGGTAGACAGCTGAAAGCCTTGCTTAGTAAAGACTTCGGGATTTCAAGATTAATTGGCTATAACCCCTATGCAGCAGGGGTTGCGGAGATCTGTCACCCGTTAAGAAACCAGTGCCTGCGGTCTGAGTTTGCAGAACGGGTGAATAAGTTCTACTGGAAGTCGGTGCTTTGGAATGAGGCCTACTTCATCGCCAGTTGTGGAGGGGTTCCGGTATCCGTCCTGAAGCGGTACATTGAGCAGCAGGATTCCCCTAACTCGGGCACTTCGGGGGCATCGAACCCCCTCAGCGCCCCTGGCTCTCATCCCGACGCTCCCCTTCGAGAGCGCGCGGGGCTTCCTGCCGATTAGCTAAATTTGAACCCCTGCCATCAAACTTCATCAGGAAAAAACACAAAATCTAACCGTAAATGAGTGGCACAACTATCTCAGTAATTGATATGTTAGCGGTTATTCAGAATGGTTATCCTCGGAGTACTCATTTTCACGTTGATATGAGCATCTATCTTCATCAAATGACGCTTGATCAACCATGATAGATAGAAGAGCCATGGTCTGACTTTGGGTAATGATCTTGAATTTAGCGGTGCCAGAGCCACCAATAACTAGGGTTAATACGCTCTCCTGCATTAGCTCTGCCAAAACCCGATCTCGCTCTGCAGGTGCAAGCCTTTTTAGCTGGTCAATTAGGTAGTCTACATGGGAATTAGGCGACATCTTGTTCATGAGGCAAAATTCTCTGTCACCCAAACACATTAGGTTAAAGATGGTTTTTCTATAAACTTTGTTTCCGCTAAATCATTTCTCTAGCTATGTCTTAAGATAGATGACGTCTTGGAGAGTTACGATTTGATTGTTTAAGTCTAAGGTTTTGGTTCTATTGTAAACTATTGTGTGACTTAGCTAGAAGTTCAATTTTGATCGTCTACATACAGCTTCTGTAGGATGTTGCGATCGCAACAAACAAGCCCGCTTGCGAATAATGGCGCATGGGGCATCAAATTCTTCCTTTTTGGAAGAAGCAACTGTCTACTCACCATTGAGAAAAAACTATAGCCGGTAGATTCATGGCCAAAGAGCAAGCGCGTTAAGGCTTGGATCTAGGGTCGTTGGGGAGTGTAGGGTGACAATTGGAAATATGCCGCTAATGGCCCATCCAACTTCACTCTGCCAACACATAGCGGGTGAGCACCCGCATGATTTCATTAACGCGTCCTGTGGGTTGCGGCTTGCTCCACTCAAGCACTTCGGCAAAGCCAAGACGAAAAAGTTCGTGAACAATGCGCTCAACACCGTGGGCGGAGCCAATGACCAAGATGCGGATAATCTCTCGCCCCGATTCGGCATCAGGTTCCAGGGTGACTTGCAGGCTCGAGCTAGACAAAGCAGAGGGGAGAAAGGCTTGAGGCATGGGGGTTACTCGCAGTTTAGAACTTTAGAGAATGACTAGGGTGAACGCTAGGGCGCTGTAACCCTGTCTGATGTATAGCACAAATAATTCTATGTAATGTAATTTTAGTTCTGTTAATGCTATTTTGTGTTCAAGGTCAGTTAAATTTGTGCTTAGTGATGTGACCGCTGATTATCTGACCCTAATGCCCGATTTAAGGATCAACTACATCTACATGGATGCGGAGACCCGGTCACGGTACGATCAAGCCTGTGTTGGGCTGCACTGGTCGTCTAAAGACCTGGTTAAACAGTGCATTCAAGCGTTCTTTAAGGTCAATCGCGACTATTACGTTGAATGTGCTTATCAGGACTGTGAAGCTAGAGAGATGTCTGTTAGTGACTGGTACAAAACGCTTCGGGATGGCTCAGACGACGATCTGCGCCCTTACCTGGATGGGCGACCCGCCTTTGGCGCAACTCCGTTAGACACTGTTCCTCCTGTGCCCACGGGGCCGGAGAATAAGCGACTTTACAACACACTTTCGATGGGTGGCTTTAATCTGGTGCTGCTCAAAACCTGCAAGTTGGTTGACCTTGGCCCCATGTCTCAAGTCGTTAGCCGCATTGTGGCCCAGCATTTTGACCGCTATTGGGCAACGAACTATGCTCCCCAGCTTGATTTTGATGCCACTTGTTCATTACCAGAAAGAAAGGTGTAACGATGTCCCAACCCCGCCCCGATCAAGTTCTTAAGGCCGTTGATACTATCCTCGCTGTCTTGGGTGAACCCACCACAGATACCCGCTCAAAAGCTTTTGAGGCTTTTCAGCAGGGTGATGCAGGTCTGCTGCGACTCTTGGCAGCCACTAATCTAGAGGACCACTACCTGCGATCGCTGGGCTACCTCATTTCGGCCAAGTCTAAACCCGATTTGCCGACGGTAGCTGTTGTACTCGCTGAAGCGGCCCGCGCAGCCGCAGACTACGCTAGAGAACGCACGATCCATCAGCTCAACCAAAAAATTTACCTCGATCTGCTAGCGTCTTCTTAGCAAAAGAAGATCGAAACTATGCCCCTGAAGCCGTCGCTATGCCCGATCGTCGCTTGAGCAGTCATTCTGGTTGGGTAGAGGGAATGACGGTATTTAAAGTAATAAAAATTTAGTAAATAGGAAGGGTTTATGGCTTCAGATATTGGGGTGGTCTCATTTAGGGATGCTCTTAGAGAAGTTATGGCTGTGCACGGGGCACAAGCCAGCGTCGTGGCCCGCTCAGCTGGCATATCAGAAAGCAGCCTCTCAAAGTACTTACGCGGCACCTTCGACTTGAGAACTAGCGATACCGACAGAATTCGACAAGCCTTGACCCCAGCAGCCCATGAGCACTTGCTGCGCTTGCTAGGGTTGCCCCAACTGGAACTGCTGGCAGCTGATGGCCAAGACCGTGTGCTCCTCATGGAGTCTGCAATTCAGGATTTTGTTCGCCAATGCAGCGATCGGGATTATTTACGAATTTTGGGGGCCGTTACAAGAGGACGAACTGAAGCCCTCGGCCACAGCACTTAACCTGTGATCGCGCTACATGCTGTCAAGGTTTGGGTTAGCTTGAGATGCCTTGTAAACGACCCGGAGCAGAGCAAGCTGTTCTTCGGTGCTACATTGTCGACAATACGTGTCAATCAGCGCAAACAACGCATCGGTTTCTAAGGAATTGCTACCAGAGGCTTGGTCGCTACGACTGGCGATCATCGCCTGCTCAGATTGCAGCATGAGCGAAAGCATATAGACAAACGCTTCGGGCTCAAGTTCATCCAGCACCCGCTGAAGCGAAGATGTATTGATCTCCCGCCTGCCGTTACGAAACCCCGAGAGCGTGCCCTGGGTGACTTGAGATCGCTGAGCCAGATCCCTGGCATTGACGTCAAACTTGTCTAGCGTCATTCGCAAGGCTTCGCGGATGCTGACGCGATGGGAGCTATGGCTCGGTTCCGCCTCCGGGTCAGGAGGGGATGTGGAATCATTCTGATCGGCCATCTGCGTGTGCTATGGGGGGAGCATTCCGAAAATACACGGAAATCTTTCAAGATTCCACAATATTGCCGAAACTTGAAAGGTTTCTGCCCCTTTCTGTAAAGCAATCTGACGGGAGGCTGGTGCAACCTGATCGACTGAAGGCTATTCTGACGCGCCAACTTTTGCCGCTAATCGCCTGATCGGTGATCAAACCAGAGTTTTTTCGGCTATCATCCAAATAATCGTTTCAACTTTCGGCAAGCTTTCCAGTTCGTTTAGCCAAAAGGAGACTCTTCCCTCTAAAACAAATTAAGACCCCTGACGGCAAATCAGGAGCCTTAATGCATTCCCTGCCCCCACAAGCCTTCCAAGCAAAGCAAAGGGAAAGGAGAAAAATTAACTAAAGGCATCATAACAGCTCTGCTAGATTTTTAGCATGGCTTTTTGGCTTTTTGGTTAGGTTTCTCCTCTATTTCCCTGCGCTGGGGAGAAACCTAAATTCCTAAAATTCGATGGTACTTAGCCTTTCAACCTCGTTGGTGCCCGGCTCGGATCTGGGACAGCAGCTGATCGCTATTTTTGGTGACTACCTTTGGGAGTCGTTAGAGAGCCCTAATGTTGTTCTAGCCCGGTGGCGCACCCTAAAGCATCAGCTACGCCCCCGAGTACTGTGGGAGCAATGGAACGATCCCACAGTGTTGGTGGGAGTTCGCTTTGGTCACGTCACCCGCTACGGGATGCTCGACCTGGACGCAGGTGGACGCTATTGCACACCCTCTGCGATCGCAGAGATCCGAGGTGCCCTCGAAACCGTGGGACTGAATCGAACGGTCTTGGTGCGCTCCAGCCATCGTGGTGGGTTGCACCTCTATATCCCTCTGCCCGAGGCCATCAAAACCTTTGATCTGGCCTGCGTTCTTACCCAATGCCTAAAAGCTCAGGGGTTCATCGTAGAGAAAGGACATCTAGAGGTGTTCCCGAACCCCAAAACCTTCGGGGTCGATCAATTTGTGGAGTACAACGGCCACCGGCTGCCGCTGCAACCCCAGTCGGGCAGCTGGCTTTTGACCGACGACCTCGAACCCCAGGGCGATTCGCTATCGACCTTCTTTGAGCAATGGGAATGGGCGGCTTTGGGTCAAGACCTGGAGATGCTATTGCTCTCAGCCCCTCACGCCAGAGAGTCGCGCAAGCAGGAATCCAATCGGCGATCGCTATCGCCGCAAGCCCAAGAGTGGAAAGACGACCTCGACATCGAGATCCGGGAGGGTTGGACAGGCTCCGGGCAGACGAATCGGCTACTGAAGTCGATCGCTACCCGGAGCCATGTATTTGAGGGGCTCTCTGGCACAGCATTAGTCGATCGCATCGTTGAGTTGGCGACAGCATCGCCAGGATTTCAAGAGCATTGCCACCATCAAAACGAGATTCGCTCAAAGGCACGGCACTGGGCCAAGTCGGTTGAGGGCTACTACTGGCCGATTGGTACCCGTCGTGGTCAGCGGATTCCGGGGGGTGAGAACACCCTGCGCCAGCTCGACGCCCGCGATCGCATCGCCCAGGCCGTGGCCGCCCTGAAAGGTATCGAATTTCCTAGCATCAGAAGCCTTGCTGCTGCGATCGCAAATGCCGCTCGTAGCAGCTTGCAAACCCTTTACCAGAATACCGATTTGTGGCATCCCGAGAAATCACCTGTAACGGTTGCAGGCCAAGGCGTAGAGTCAGCAGACGCTGATCGAGAGAGCATCAGTAACGCGATCGCCGAAGCTGAAAACCCTCGTAATCAGGGAGTGTTACACACCACCGGGGGGGTTATGAAGTGTGGGAGCCCTGAGGCTGGCTTTAAAAATTCTTTTTCTCCGAATGGGGGGATGCGGGGGGGAGATTCGAGTTTTCCACAGGCACCAGACCCTCAAAACACCCCTAGTTCTCTCCCCTTTGACGAATGCTACGCCGCCATACAGTCGAATGTGAGACAGCTTGGATGGTCTATGGAGCGGATCAAGGAATTCTTGTCTGAAAAATTTGATGGCCGCTCACGTATGGCCGAGCTATTCGATGACGAATTATTCGTGCTGCTCTACTGGCTCAGGCTAGAGAGAGTCAATGCCCAGAGCTAAGCAGTTGAGTTCTCCAAACGCAAAAAATCTCTCCAGCGTGATGCTGTAAAGCCCGTTGGGCAATCTGTTCACTAGGCTACCCACGCTTAGGAAAGGCTACAAACCCCCCTGAGGAAATAGAACCAGGCCGGGGTCAAGCCTTCGAGAGCGAGGATTGAAGTGGACCCAAGTGGTTGGACAGTTCTAAAGGGAACTTAAGCTCTGAAAGCTTTGCCCTGATGCCCTAGTCAAGCGTGTGCTGATTCTGATTCAGTGGTGAGACTATTTTGATACACCTCGTTAGGGGTGCAATAGTCGAGCGCTTGGTGAGGTCTGTGCTGATTGTACCAATCAAACCATCGATTGACCTCTCGACTTAAATGTAAGCCATCATCGAAAGCCATGAGATAAATCAACTCGTACTTGATGGATCGCCACAACCGTTCAATAAAGATGTTGTCGAGATATCGGCCTCGACCATCCATGCTGATGGTGATGTCAGCGGTCTTCAAACAGTTCGTGAAGGCGGTAGCCGTAAACTGAGCGCCTTGGTCAGAGTTAAAGATCTGAGGCGACCCATAGCGGGCCAGTGCTCTCTGCAAGGCTTCGAGGCAGAATGTCACCTCCATCGTGTTAGAAATAGCCCAGGCCAAGACTTTGCGGCTGTACCAATCCATCACAGCCACCAAGTAGAAGTGCCCCTTCAGCACCGGTAAATAGGTGATGTCAGTGCACCAGACCTGATTAGCCTGCTTAATCGACACACCGCGCAGCAGATAGGGAAATACCTGATGGTCAGGGTGGCGTTGACTCAATCGCGGCTTGGGATAAATCGCTTCTATCCCCAATTGCTGCATCAATCGCTGTACCCGCTTGCGATTCACGAGGTAGCCCTGCTGGCGAAGCACCACCGTCATCCGGCGACTGCCGTAGAATGGCGTCTTCAGGTATTGCTCATCCAGCAACCGCAATAGTGACAATTCCTCCTCTGTCGGGCCTTGTGGGCGGTAGTAAAAGCTGGAACGAGCCAGACCTAGTAAGTCACATTGTCGAACAACACTCAACTGCTCATGGTCGCGCACTACCAGGGCTTGTCGCTGGTCAACCCGAGCTGTGCCGACCGACTGGCTAAAAAATCGCGCTCCACCTTCAGCTGCCCAATCTAGCGGTACAGTTCATCAATTTGCGCTTGCTGAGAGGCCTCGGCTTGCGGTTTTCGATGACCCTCAAACAGGTCACTGGCACCCTCAAGCAGTTGGCGTTTCCAGTTGTTGATCACGGTGGGGTGCAGACTGTACCCACTGGCCAACTCAGAGACCGTCTTCTCCCCGCGAACCGCATCTAGAGCCACTTTAGCCTTGAAGACTGGGCTGTATTGCTTGCGTTTATTACTCATGAACTACTCCTATCATTGTTTGAGTCGTTCAGAGCTTAGCCCCCTGTCCAGTTTAGGGGGACCACTTCAGATTTGTAGAAACAGATGGCGATCGTTATGACCGGACAATGCGAGTTCGCAATGAACGATAAAAGGACTTTCTTCAATGGATTGGACGGCTGAAGCAACTATCTGACACTGGCAGAAGCCAATACCAGGGCAATGTTTAAGGCACAATAATCCCAATGGAATTTCACCTCTGCCCCTGGAAATCGCTCTGGGGGTTTTGTTTTGCCAATTACTAAACCGCTTTCCCCGTAGGGTTTAGGACGCTTTGCCCGGCCAGGGCTGGCGTAGAGTCTGAAGAGTTCGGTAGCGTAGCCCTCTTGGGCGTAGCAACGTCATCTGACGCTCGATGCCGCCCGATCGCGCCTGGGCTAGGGTGCCGTCGCAGCTGTGGCTACCGCCGCCGGTATTTCAACCTGTAAATTTCCCGCCTAAGCTTTTCTGTCGCCACCCAGGGCCACGCCAAAACCGCTAACACTGCCCGCCAGGTGAACCGCCGCCGTTGGTGCGGTCATATCACCGCCCCAAATAATGCCCGCCACCACTCCCGCTGCCGCTTACTCATAAGCCCTCCAAAACAAAACCCCACGGACCAGCGGTGCCGGTGGGGTTTGCTATATCAGGGTAGACATTCGCAACTATGCGATCGCCGCTGTAGGCCTATGGTGCCCTCGTCGGTGGATGCGGCAGCAGAGGGTGGGGTGCGATCGGCAATGTGGCTTAGTTGGGGGGGGCCAGAACGACTAGTTGCGCGCGCAGGCAACTACTCAACTTACCCTGCCCGTAACTCAAACAATCACCGGCGGTGCCACCGGTTCCCTAGGATTTAAATCGTATTTTTCTCCGTAGAATTCATGGGCCTTTGTTGGATCTTCAATGAACGTAATGGGAAGCAGTTTGGTCTGATTTACCTGGAGTTGGAAAATATCGGGGCGGCTGTAGTGACCGCTAACATCGAGCGATCGCCGCGCTGCTGCGGCTTCAGCCGGGTCAAATTCAGCATACACAATGCTTTGCTCGCGATGGTGAGAACCCGAGATTGGGCCACCCATCGGCGCAACAACGGTAGAGTCACCAGAGCAGAGCCATTCGTCTTCATCAAGGAAGACTTTAGCGCGATCGGGGAAATCTTCTGGGATGTCCTTAGCCTGGATGGCGCTGGCGCAGCCAACTACCCAGCACCCCCCTTCGCGGGCGATATGGCGCATAGTGGCCAGCCAAGATTCGCCGCAGTCCCAGGTGGGGGCGATGTAGATGTCGATACCCTGCGCGTAGAGGGCGTAGCGCGCTAGGGGCATGTAGTTTTCCCAGCAGATAAGGGTGCCGATGCGACCGACCGGGGTATCCACCACTCGCAGACCGCTGGCATCCCCGCGCCCCCATACCGTTCGTTCAGGATTGGTGGGAATGAGCTTGCGGTGACGGTTCAGCAGGGTGCCATCGGGGCCAATGGTGACGACGGTGTTGTAGAGGGTTGAGCGGCTATAGCGACTGTCTAGTTCGCTCATGCCGCAGACAACGGTGACGTTGTTCCTCGCCGCTGTATCGTACAGGGGCTGAAGCTGTCCGCCATCAATATCGACAGCATTGGCTATCAGCCGGGTGTGCAGTTCATTGATCAGGCCCATATCACCACCGGGACGTAGTCGCCAAATCCAGGACGGGTAACCGGGGAGGAATGCCTCCGGCAAGATGACCAGGCTAGCTCCGGCGGCGGCAGCTTCGTCAATATACTGAATGGCTGTTTCAATGGACGCCTGCAGATTGAGCATCACTGGGGGATGCTGCACGATCGCGAGTTGGTGTTTCATGGTGAATCTCTTGAGTTACGTGAGGTGTGTGGACAAGAAGGCCAGCGATCGCTCCCAGGCCTGCTGCGTCGCATCGGGGTCGTAGCTGGCGTTGTTCTCGTTGCCAAAAGCATGTTCTGCGTCATAGCGGTAGAACTCGTAGTTCACATCGCCTTCTTTGAGTCGGGCTTCAAGGGCATCGACCTGCTCCGGCGGGAAGAACGAGTCTTGCTGGGCAAAGTGGCCCTGGAAGGGAATTGAGATCGTGCGAGTATCGGCAGCTTCTTCTGGAGGAACGCCATACCAGCACACGGCGGCATCAGTTTCAGGGACATACACAGCGGCTAACACCGTCAACGCACCCCCCATGCAATAGCCCATGACCGCCACTTTGGGGCTGTCGGCTTTGAGGTACTGCACGGCTCCACGAATGTTTTGCGTCGCCGCATCGCCAAAGTCGAGGTCGCTCATTAGGTGCTCAGCCTCCGCAGCTTCGAGCGTGACTTCGCCTTTGTATAAGTCCGGCACGAGCGCCCGGTATCCGGCTTGGGCAAGCTGGTCTGCGACACCCTTGATCTGATCGTTTAGCCCCCACCATTCCTGAATGACGACAATGCCGGGGGCGCTGCTACCGCCAGCAGGTTCGACGTAATAGCCCTGGCAGGCTTGAGCATCCGGTCGTTGGAACGTGATCACGTTACCTTTCATTGAGTCTTCACCTAAATTTGCTGAGACGCCACCGCCAGCACCGCTGTCTGTGCAAGCGGCTAGGATACTGGTTCCTGCCGCTAAAGAGCTGTATTGAAGAAATTTTCGGCGACTAGAACCACTTGCCATAATTTGGAACTTTGACAGTTTGATGTCACTCATGGGAGTTCTCCTAACGTTAAAGTGATTTGCCCCGGATAGCTTAGTCATCAAGGGCCCGCAAGCCATGGGTTGAGCGATGTAATGGGCTACTTGGTACCCACGGCGATCACCAGTTCACACGGCCCTTCGAATTGACCGTTCTGTTCAAACTTCTTGAGCTCCGCTTCGATCTCCTGCCAGGTGTCTTCCTGCTCAGCAGGCGATAGCCCTGTCAGCATTTGGTGGAGTGCGCCGAAGGACTCTTGTTCAAAGCGCAGGCAGTCGGTAGCGGCGGGCACCCGCACGGGAGCATCGACAGTCTTAACCTCGATATCTCGGAGTCCGGCTTTGGCAAACACCGAGTCCAGTACGCCGGGAGCGCCGAGGCTAAAGGGGCCAGGCTGTCCGGGCAGCGGTTTAGGCAAGTTAGCCCGTTGGCGAATGATAGAGACGGGAATGGAGAAGAAGCCGTTTTTGTCGGCGGTGGAATAAACCATCGCTGCGACTTTGCCGCCGGGCTTAAGAGTGTGCATCATGCCCTGTAGAGCTTTCTGCTGATCGGGAAAGTAGATCATGCCGACGCGAGAGACTACGGCATCGAAGGATTCTGCGGCCAGCTCAGTTAACGATTCGCCGTCTAGCTCACGGGTTTGAACGTTGTCGAGTCCCGCTGCCTTGGCGATCTCAGCGGCATAACTCAAGATGGTGGGTGATAAGTCAGTCGCCAACACGGAACCGGAGGGGCCAACGCGACGGGCAATATCTAAGGTCTGGTTGCCTGCGCCTGCCGCCACGTCCAGGACGCGATCGCCTGCTTTAATCGCCGCCATATCCATCATCAGTTCGGTGGCGGGGCCGAGCCATGTGGTCAGCAAGCCCCCCCACCGATGCCACGCTTCCGCAGCGGTTTCCCACTGGGCATGGGTAGTCGTCTTGTAGCGAATCGGATCGAACTGTTGCAAGGTTGCCGCCATGGGTTTTCTCCACACAGTTTGTAAATGGTGTTGTGCGAGCTGTTTAACTCACAACATCAACGTACTGAGAGGAGCGTTATGAAAGCGTTTGCAAAAGCGTTATGGCTTGCTGAAAAACTGACGGATAGCGTTCTCGCGGCGTTGATTCAAGTGTTTCGGCGAACCAATTTGATAACGCTTCAGGAAAGATTGCGCTTTGGGAAAACTTTTGCAGACTGACCGTGGCCTGCAATTCGAGGAGCGGTATGGATTGGGACTGGGCGATCGCGATCGCCCGTTCAAAACATTGCTGAACCTCAGCAGAATTTGCCGAATTGTGCCGTAACAATTTTCCCTTGCGCCAAAATAGCTCTGACTCCACCCAGCCCTCGCCGCTCTGCTCCATGGCCTCAAATGCCTGCTGAATCAGGTCTAGGGCGCGGTCAGTGTCTCCCATTCGACCATAGGCATCCGCTAGCAGTGATAAGAAATAGGGCTTAAGAAACTCAGCGCCAATGGTTTTTAAGGATTGGAGGGCAGCCTGCATCTGGGCGATACCCCTATCGGGGTGGCTTTGTGCCCTCGCGTCCTCAACATCCTCCGTATACGCGCTCGTCCAGCCCTGCAGCATTCGCCCAATGTGCAGCCAAATGCCCAACTGCTTTTCCTCGCTCAGGGCAATGACTTCCGAGGCATATTGGGCTGTGAGGGGGATATCGCGGCGATGACTGTGGAGCATCGCTGTCCAGGTGAGGGCATAGGCTAGGGTGAAGGGATGGGAAAGCTTGCGGGCTTCGGTCACAGCCTGACGGCTGGCCTGCGTCGATTCCTCTGGATAGCCCAAATACCAGAGGGTAAAGGCCAGTCGACTCAGGCAAATGACGTTGGGGTCTTGGGCATAGAGGGTCAGGTGCTGCTGCTGGCACTCGGGGCGATAGCGCTCGATCGCCCTCTCAAGATGATCACGAGACGCTTTGAAGTCCCCTAGCCAGAAGGTGGTGACGCCCATGACGTAGTGGGCTTCGACCGCCAGAATGCAGTCTTGCTCAGCTTCTGTCAGAGCCAGTAGCTGCTGCCCTAACTCCAGCGCCAGACGCAAATCGCCCTGGACGATCGCGGTGATGGCTAGCGCTCGCATCACGGGCGGGCTAGCGGCATGATCCCCTTGTTGAGCCAGCGATCGCGCCTGTTCATCAGCAATTCTCATTATGGAAATTCAACTGGTATCGGAAGGGATATCTAGCTCCAACCCTTGAAGCATGAAAGTAAGCAGGTGGTCCCAACTATCGAAATACAGATACCGGGTTAAGGCCCGCAAATC
>JBARVV010000055.1:0-25633 GCA_049646445.1 Nodosilinea sp.
CCCTTACCCATCCACCCCCTACCTCTATGGCAACCACCACCGTCGCTCCACAGACCAAAACCACTCCGCCCGAGCTGGAGGTCATTAACCTGACCAAGCGCTTTGGCACCTTCACCGCTCTCGACCAGGTATCGATCAAAGTTACCCCCGGCAGCTTTCACGCCCTGCTGGGGGAAAACGGGGCGGGCAAAAGCACCCTGGTGAAATGCATCATGGGCTTTTATACCCCCACCTCTGGGGATGTGCTGGTGGGTAAGCAATCGCGCGCGATCGCCAGCCCCAAGGATGCCCATCACTTTGGTCTGGGCATGGTCTACCAGCACTTCACCTCGGTGCCCGCCATGACCGTGGCCGAAAACCTGGTGCTCTCTCGCTACGACAGCCCCCAGTGGATTAACTGGAACGCCGAGTACGAGCGCCTCGATGCCTTTATGGCTACCTCGCCCTTTCAAATTGATCTGCGCACCCCGATCGCGCAGCTGGCAGCGGGCCAAAAGCAAAAGCTGGAAATTCTCAAGCAGCTCTATCTCAATAGCCGGGTGCTGATTCTCGATGAGCCGACTTCGGTGCTCACCCCCGACGAAGCCGATGAGGTGCTGGGCCTGCTGCGGCAAGAAGTCACCGCTGGCCACCTCAGCGTGCTGATGATCTCCCACAAATTTCGCGAGGTGATGGCCTTTACCGACGAGGTGACGGTGCTGCGCAAGGGCCAGCTGGCGGGCCACGGCTACGTGCGCGACCTCACCGTAGACGACATGGCTCACATGATGCTGGGCGAAAAGAAGGAGGCCACCCCGGTTGAAAAATTCACCGTAGCGGATGTCCGTCCCGTGCTGGAATTGCGGGAACTGTGCGCCGATCGCGACAACGGCCTGCCCGCCGTGCGCAGCGCCAGCCTGATCGTCAACAGCGGCGAAATTGTCGGCATTGCCGGAGTTTCGGGCAACGGCCAGCGAGAGCTGGTAGAGGTACTGGCCGGGCAGCGCCCCCGCCACAGCGGCGACATTCTGGTCAGCGGCACCCCCTACCAGTCGACCCGCAAAGAAATGGCCCGGCACCAGGTCTACACCCTGCCCGAAGAACCTCTGCGCAATGCCTGCGTACCTCACATGAGCGTGGCCGAAAACATGGCCCTGCGCACCTTTGACAAGCCGCCCCAGGCCAAACGCGGGCTGCTCAGCCTGATCAACATTCGGCGCATGGCCGAGGAGCTGGTGAAAGTGTTTTCGGTCAAAACCCCGTCGGTCGATACCCCCGTGGGCAATCTCTCGGGCGGCAACGTGCAGCGTACGGTGCTGGCGAGAGAATTGTCCTCCACCCATATCAATCTGCTGATCGCCGCCAACCCCTGCTTTGGCCTCGACTTTTCAGCGGTGGACTACATTCATGGCCAAATTCTGGCCGCCCGCAACCGGGGGGTGGCGGTGCTGCTGGTCAGCGAAGATTTGGACGAGCTGCTGAAGCTGAGCGATCGCATTTTTGTCATCAGCGACGGCGAGCTGGTCTACGAAAGCCCTACCGCCACCGCCGACATCAAAACCCTGGGCCAGAAGATGGCTGGGCATTAGTGGATGGGTGGATGGGTGGATGAGTAAATGAGTAGGAGAGCTTTGATGCAATCAATTGTGTTATCCGATTTAAAGGCGTTAGCGGTTGACCCAGAACTGGACTGGGAACCGTTTCGGCCTGGGGTCGATATCCATCGGCTCTACCCGGCTGAACCCGACGGGGCCGCCGCTGCGCTGCTGCGCTATCAGCCTGGGGCCAGCGTTCCCTACCACCTGCACACCGGCTTTGAGCATATTTTGGTGCTCTCTGGTTCCCAAGTTGACAACAATGGTACCTACGCGGCTGGCACGCTAGTGATAAACCCGCCCGGCACCCGCCACACCGTCAGCAGCCCCGACGGCTGCATCGTTCTCGCCATCTGGGCCAAACCTGTTCAGATCGAGGAATAGAGCTGACCTCACGCATCCTCTCGTCTTTAACATCTCCTATAGCGAAGAATTGGGCAAACGCCGTCTGCCCCTACCCATCCACCCCCTACCCATTCACCCCCTACCCATCCACCCCCTACCCATCCACCCACATGCTCATCCCCGCCCTACCCTACCCCTACGCCCTGCCCACCACGGGTCTAGCTTTACTGATTATCGATATGCAGCGCGATTTCATTGAACCCGGCGGATTTGGCGATTCCCTAGGCAACGATGTCAGCCTGCTGCGATCGATCATTCCCAATGTCCAGGCGCTACAGGAGGCCTTTCGCCGCTACGGGCTACCGATTTTTCAAACTGTGGAGGGGCATTTGCCCGATTTATCTGACTGCCCACCGTCAAAGCGCGATCGCGGTTCTGGCCCGCTCAAAATCGGCGATCGCGGCCCGATGGGGCGCATCTTGGTGCTGGGCGAACCGGGCAACGGCATCATCCCTGAACTCACCCCGCTGCCCGATGAAGTGATTATTCCTAAGCCGGGCAAAGGGGCCTTTTTCGCCACCGATTTAGAGTCCCATCTTCAGGCCCGGAGCATTACCCACCTGATTATTACTGGCGTAACCACCGAGGTCTGTGTGCAGACCACCATGCGCGAAGCCAACGATCGCGGCTACGAGTGCCTGCTGGTCGAAGATGCCACCGAGAGCTACTTTCCCGCATTTAAGCAGGCCACTCTGGAGATGGTACGCGCCCAGGACGGCATCATCGGCTGGACCGGACTGACCGAGGCATTGCTGACCACCCTAGCGGCTCGGCATAAGCCGACCGTCGTGGCATAGGCATGTTTTCTCTACAGCCCAACAACCAGTACCGCGTAGCTGGAAACAACAAACGAGGATCTTGTCACTCCCTCAAATCGTGGGTTTTAGGTTATTTCTTCTGACGGACAACAATACCAGCGTCGAGTCGTTAAGATTCGTAACGAAAGCGTTGAAAGCTTTATCCAGCTAACTCCAAGTCCGGCTTGAAATTCAAGTCTTTAGGAACAGTTCAACGCGAAAACTTAACACAGGAGGTCCCTATGACCTACTTAACTGTAGACGCTGTTAAAGAGCCTTTAAACAAGTTCGAAAAATTTGATGCTGACACCCAGCTAGCCTTGCTGTGGTACGGCTACCTAGACATCAAAGATCAGCTCAACCCCAACCCCGACAGCAAGGTCGAAGGGCTGGGCCAAACCTTGTACAACCAGGTTGTTGTGCTTTCTAAGGATGACCAGCTCCAGGCTCAGCGCGATATTGCCAACCGAGCCGACACCATGATCAGCAAAGAATATGGTGCCCTTAGCCCTCCGACTAAGCTAGAGTTTTGGCTACTGCTGGCCCAGGGTATGGAGTCGGGCGACATCATCAACGTCCCCAACGACTACTCTTTGCCTGAAAATACCGAAGAGTTTGTCAGCCAAATTAAAGGGCTTGACTTTGAGCAGCGGATTAACTTTACCCGCAATGCTGTAACTAAAATGGGTCTACAAAAGACCACTGCTGGCTAATAGCTGCTGCCTTTGGCAAGCAACAACCAAAGGACATTTTTCTCATTAGCAATTAGGTTTTAGGAGCTAGCCCGATAGCGGTTAGCTCCTTTTTTAATGAAGCGGTTCAAAAAATGACATTCAAGTTGTCTCAAACTGCACCTATACGGAGGGCGCTACACGAATTCTTTTTCAGCGAAGTTTTTGACGAAACTATTGACAGGAGACGATTCAACGCAATACACCAAGGAGCACAAATTATTTTCGCTCTATCTACTGCTAGCAATGGGTTTAAGGGAGGAGTAGAGCTGACTAAAAGCGGCATTAATCAGCAGGTGGTTTTGACGTGTATTTATACGGCATTAACCTGTTGTGGAGCTAAGCTTATGCACCTCGTTAACAAGATTGAGATTATTGCCAGCGGTTGCCCAGGTGAATGGTCAGCCGGGCGACGCGGTGGACAATGCGGTATCGGTTAACGTGCGCTACCAGATAGAGCAGCTAATGCGATCGCCGTTAGTGCGCGATCGCCAGCAGTCGGGCCAGCTTCAGGTGGTCGGTGCCCGCTACGACCTCGATACCGGCACCGTTACCTTAGTCGTCTAATCGAGATATCTCAACAGCGCACTCCATTGCCTACCGTCAGACGTGGAGTTCAAACCCCAGCAACACCGCTTCACCGGACAAAACGGCAGGCATCGAAACCAGTTCAACCGCCTGCCCAGCCCGATAAATTTCAATCTGCTGACCCTGGGGGTTGATCAGCCAGCCCAGGCACAATCCACTGGCCAGGTATTCGGTCATTTTGCCACGCAACTCTGCTAAGGATTGGGGCTTAACGATGCCGTTGGAGATAGATTGCGAGCGCAATTCAATCACAAAATCGGGACAAATAGGTGGGAACCCAATCCGCTGTTCAGTCGTTAGGGCCTCCCAGCGCTCCAGTTGAACCCAGGCGACATCAGCTGCCCGAGTCGAGCCAAAGGGTAGTTTGAAAGCACCCTGAGAACTAAACACTTTTCCCAATTTGGTTTGCCGATTCCAGATGATCAGATCCCCAATTAGGTCAGCCTCCTGGCTACTGCCTTCTCCCCCAACTGGTGCCACGTTTACCAATTCTCCCTGGGCTGTGCGTTCGAGGATGCGGTCGGGATGCTCCAGGCAAAGCTGCTCAAACTCTGCCTGAGTCACATATCGAGTAGGCGTTTGAACCATCGGTTAACCTCGCGCGTGCAGCCCTTAAAACCGTCATCTAGGCCTTAATTGTAGGCTGTGTTGGGGAGGGACAATGGACTGAGCCCCTAGCCCAACCGCTCCAGCAGGTGATCGCCCACTCGCAGAGCGTTGGCGATCACCGTCAGAGCTCCCCCCACGCTGGCGCTGGAGGGCATAAAGCTGCTGTCGACCACGTAGAGATTGTCTAGCTCATGGGTACGGCAGTTGACATCCAGCACCGAGGTAGCTGGGTCGGTGCCCATGCGGCAGGTGCCGCACTGGTAGGCCATTACCGACAGGGGTACTTCACCGCGCGGGTGCAGGCCCGATCGCGAAAACAGATTGCTGTCTTTTTCGACCGCCTTGAGCACATCGAGCCAGCGGTAAACTAGGCGATCGTGGGCCTCAGCATTGTTGGCGCTAAACGATACATGGAGCCTGCCGTTTTTGACCTCAACCCGATTCTTAGGATCGGGCAGCACCTCGGTCATGGCCCACCAGGCGATCGAGCGGGTAGCCAGCTGCTTTAGCCCAAAGTTGGGCATAAATTTGGTCACCAGCGAGAGCACCGGAGGGGACTCAGCAAAAATGGCGTCCTGCAGCACCCCGCCCATATTTTGAATGTGGCCCATGGGGTAAGCAACCTGCCCGTCACCCCAGATTCCGTCTCCCCAGTAGTAGTCGTTTATCCCTACCGATCGCGGAAACTTGCCGGAGTTTGGCTGGGCCGTCACCTCTACAATTGAACTCAGCTGATTCTTCATCAGGTTGCGGCCCACCTGATCTGAGCCGTTGGCTAACCCACCGGGGTGCTTTTCATTCGCCGATCGCAGCAGCAGCGCCGCCGAGTTAATCGCCCCGCAGGCAAGCACCACAATGTCGGCCAAAAACAGGTAGGGCTGACCATTGATATTGGCCTGTACGCCCCTGGTGGCCGTCCCCGAGGGGTTAGTTAGAACGCCCGTCACCTGGGCCGAAGTCTTGAGTGTCACATTGCCAAAATCCAGCGCCGGAGCGACCCCAAACACCTCGGCATCGCCCGTGGGGTCATCCTCCCGCAGCGACAGCGACATGGGCAGCGGGTAGGGGTGGCAGCCCTGCTTGGCAATGCCTTCTACTACAGGCTGAATGGTCGGATTGTGGGCGATCGCCGGGTAGGTAAAATCACCGCTGCGGGGTGGTTCCGTCGGGTCTACCCCCCCCTGCCCGTGCACCTGGTACATCGCCTCAGCCTCGGTGTAGTAAGGCTCAAAGTCGCTGTACTTAAGGCACCACTCGGGCGAAATACCATCCTGGTGAGCCACCGTTGCAAAGTCTTTTTCCCGCATCCGCTGCAGGGCAGCCCCATAGATTTTGGTGTTGCCGCCGATCGCATATTTCATCTGCGGCGTAAACGGCTCCCCGTTCTCGTCGTACCACTGCTCGGGGGCGTGGTAGCGCTGCTTTTGAAAAATATCCACATTGCTGATATTTTGCTCTTCTAAGGGCATAGCATCACCCCGCTCTAGCAGCAAAATGCGCTTACCCGACGGGGCCAGCTTGCGGGCCAGCGTACCGCCCCCCGCCCCGGTGCCAACAATGATCACGTCGTAGTGCTGGTCGTCAATAATCATGGTGCTTCCCTATCAGAGTTTGAGGTAGAAGAGGTGCTGGGAGGATGCCATCCAGCAGAAATCCAGGCTTGCCTAACTGTAACGGCGTAGGGATTATTCAGCTGTAGAGCAATAACAGTAGCTCGCCCGGTCTCGGTTAACCCCTCTATCAAAATGCCACTGTCTACCCACTGCAAGTGCTGATTCCAGAGCTGTCGCCTTGGATTAAAAAGTTTCACCGTACAGCTTGTAATCGGGTCTTTGGCTTCAATCTGTACACTTTTATAGGAGTTACACAGGCGGCAGGCTAACCACAAATTATCCTCATCATCCGATCCACCTGCGGCTTTAGGAATAATATGCTCTATCTCTAAAACGCCTAAAACGTACTTCTGTTGGCTGTGACAGTACCCACACCGATGATTGGCCTGTGACCTAATGCGATCGCGAAGGTTTGAATTAATTGGGCTCACTGCTCAAAGGCTCAATCAATCCTCTTTTAACCGCCTCGCTGAGAGCCGTAGCTTTTCGCAGTAATCCCTCCTGATAAATCTGCATCAAGTCTTGTAGATCTAGGCGTTCAGACTCAAGCAAACTTCCGTCTTGCTGGCGATCGAGCAAAAGGCTCAGCTGGCGATCTTGCTCAGGCTCCATTTGTAGTTGGGTTAGCGCCATGACCTCATCATCAGCGAGGGAGGCAATGGGTGCCAGAGCCAGGGCTTCTTCTCGAACGGCTGGGATAGAGCGTAAAATCGAGTCGGTTAAAACACTAGCTACATCCCGATTAGCTAAGTGGGCAAAGCGCTGCGCTCGTTGGTAAACCTCATCTGGCAATGTGATAGTTACTTGAGTGTTCATACCGATGCCTGAATCAGACCGATGGACAAGTGCTTTTGCGTCCCTTAGGCCAAGGGGAGGGCGAACAACCGTTCGCCCCTACTGCCAAACGTAGATCAAAATAAATAAAACGATCCAGATGACATCGACAAAGTGCCAGAACAGGGAGGTTGCTTCTACGCCAAACTCGCCACCTGCGTAGTTATTGGGCAAAAACGATCGCCCCAGCATAATCCCCTGCAAGAGCACGCCGGTCATCACGTGCAGGCCGTGGAAGCCAGTCAGCAGGTAGAACGTGCCGCCAAAAACACCATCGGTAAAGCCAAAGGGCAGCCCCATCCACTCCACCGCCTGACCGTAGAGAAAGAAGCTGCCCATGGCCATAGTCAGCAGCCAAAAGGCGCGAAAGCCCCAGAGGTTTTCTTTGCGCAAAAACCGCTCGGCGAAATAAATCACAAAGCTGCTCGACACCAGCACAATGGTATTGATCAGCGGCTCACGCACCTCCAGGCCCTCGAATCCAGCGGGCAGCCAGTCGGTAATGTTGGTTTTGTAGACGGTATAGCCTATAAAAAAGCTCAGAAAAATGACGCTTTCTGACAGCAGAAAGACGATGAAGCCAAACATGCGGTGGTCTTCTTCTTCGTGCTCGGCGGCGTGGGAGCTGTGGGTATTGAGGGTTGGGTCTAGGTTAGCTGTGCTCACTGATCAACTCTCCAGCAGGATTATTGGAAACTAAGGGTTCATGGGAGCCATAGCCGTAGGGGCCAGACACCACAATCGGAATTTCTTCAAAGTTTTCGACCGGCGGTGGGGATGGGATCAGCCATTCTAGGCCGATCGCGTTCCAGGGGTTGGCTGGGGCTCGCTTGCCCAGCACCCAGGAGCTAATCATGTTGAGAATAAAGGGCAGGGTCGATACCCCCAGCAAAAAGCCGCCCAGACTGGCAATCACGTTCCAGTAGGCAAACTCGGGGTCGTAGGATGCCACCCGCCGGGGCATACCCATCAGCCCTAGGGGGTGCATGGGGAAAAAGTTGAGGTTGACGCCGATAAAGGTGAGGGCAAAGTGTAGCTTGCCCAGACCTTCGTAGTACATGCGACCGGTCATTTTAGGGAACCAGTGGTAGATGGCGGCGTAGACCCCCATCACCGTGGCCCCATAGATTACATAGTGGAAGTGGCCCACCACAAAGTAGGTGTTGTTGACGTGAATATCGAAGGGCACCGCCCCCAGCATGACGCCGGTAATGCCCGCAAACAAAAAGCAGACCAGGCCGCCCAGAGCAAACAGCATGGGCGTATCGAGCCGCAGCTTGCCGCCCCACACCGTAGCCACCCAGGCAAACACCTTCACCCCGGTGGGCACCGAGATCAGCATGGTGGAGAACATAAACAGCATCCGCATCCAGCTGGGGGTGCCGCTGGCGTACATGTGGTGTACCCACACCACGGCGCTAAGGATGGTAATCAGCACCGAAGAGACGACGACAAACTTGTAGCCAAACAGGGGCTTACGGGCGTAGACCGGAAAAATTTCGGAAAAGAAGCCAAACACCGGCAAAATAATCACGTAAACCGCCGGGTGGGAGTAAAACCAAAAGAAGTGCTGATAAAGTACCGGGTCGCCGCCCTTGGCCGGGTCAAAGAAGCTAGTGCCTGCGGTTAAATCTAGCAGCAGCATAACGGCCCCCGCCGTCAGTGCCGGCAGGCCAACCAGCTGAATTATCTGGGCGCTGAGTACTGTCCAGCAGAAGGCCGGCATTCTAAACCAGCCCATGCCCGGTGCCCGCATGCGAAAGATGGTGGTGACAAAGTTGACCGCCCCCATAATCGACGACACTCCGGAGAGGGCCACTGCCAGCAGCCATAGCACCTGGCCATTGATCAAATTGCCGGTAGGGTTTTGCAGACTAACGGGCGGATAGGCCCACCAGCCCGACTGGGACGGCCCACCGGGGATAAAAAAGCTGGCCATCAGCAGGGTGCCGAAGACGGGCACCAGCCAGAAGGCGGCGGCATTCAGCCGGGGAAAGGCCATATCTCTGGCCCCAATCATCAGGGGTACCAGGTAGTTGGCCAGGCCGTTGAGCACCGGAAAAGTCCACATGAACAGCATGATGGTGCCGTGCATGGTGAATAGGGCGTTGTAGACGGTGCGATCGACTAGGTCGGCCTCGGGGGTAATCAGCTCGCCCCGCATCACCATCGCCAGCAGCCCGCCAATTAAAAAGAACACAAAGGCGGTGACGATGTACTGAATGCCAATTACTTTGTGGTCGGTGCTGAAGGTGAAAAACCGCTTCCAGTTGTCGGGGGCACCGGGGAAGGGCTGACCACTCTTGGCGGCGATCGCCTCTAGCGACGCATTACTCATAGCTACTGTCCTCAGGGCTGGCGTAGTTGACACGGGAGGGCGGGGCCGGTACGACGGTTTTCCAGCCCAGGCTAATGGGCCGATCGACCGATTTGCTGAACTCGCGAAAGGCCCGGTTGTCGGCCACAGTAAGGGGACGGGCGGCGGCATCGGTCAGCCACTGCTGGTAAGCCTCGGCTGACTCGACCACTACGGTGCCCTGGTTGGCGGCAAAATAGGTGCCGCTGTAGTCTGAGTCGCGCAGCCGGTAGCGGCCCTCGCGAATGGGGGTAAAACCAAAATCGATCGCGCTGCCAGGGATCACGTCCTGCTTGATGCGAAAGGCGGGGATATAGAACCCGTGCAGCACATCTTCTGAGGTTAGCTGCAGCCTGGCTCGCTCGTCTACCGGCAGGTGCAGCTCGGTGCTGGTGATGTTTTGGTCGGGGTAGTAAAACTCCCAGGCCCACTGCCGCACGTGGACTTCGATCGGGGTTTTCTCGGGCACGGCGGGCAGGGTAGCTGCCTCAGCTGGGGGCATCAGGCTCAAACTGGGCACGTGTTCCATGTGCTCCATGGGGCCGAGGATGGCCATCTGGTCGTAGATTTGGTAGCTGTAGGTGGCAATCCAGATCACCAGCCCCAGCGGAATTGTGGTCCAGAGAATTTCGACCAGCAGGTTGCCCTCAATCGGGGGGCCATCGCTGGTGTCGTACTTGTCGGCCCGCTGAAACAGCACCGAGACCAGCAGGGCGGTGGTTACCCCAATGAAGATAAAGCTGCCAATGGTGGTCAAAAAGCCAAACAGATCGTCAACCAGCAGAGCTTCAGCCGAAGCCTGGGGCGGCATCCAGAGATAGGCCTGTCGCCCCACCCAGTAGCTGATCGCGGCATCGGCGATCGCCAGGGCGATCAGTAGGGCAACCGTGCGAACGGAAAGGCTACGGGGTTTTGTTGGTGTCGTCGGTGTCGTCATAGCGCTGTCGGTATTCCTATTCCTCTAGAGCTGGTCGGGGCTAGCGCCCGATCGCAGCAGTTGATCAGCTGTGACATGGACGCCAAACTCGCCGCCCAGATGGGCTCCTAGCGTGCCCTGGGCAAACATCAGCGCAAAAACCAAAAGCCCCACCAGGAGGTAGCTCCACTGCACCTGTCTAGCCCGGTCTTGCCGCCACACATAGCGCTGAAACCCGCGCCAAATACTCATCACCACAATCATTGTCAGAATTAAGACGCCCCCGAGGCCGTGCCAAATCATGGTGTCTTTAAACCCCAGGCCCCAGGCGCTGACCCCTTCTGCCGACATATCGGCCATCAAAATCTCGTAGAAGCCCGCCGCCACGGTAAAAAAAGTGATGATGGCTGCAGCTACCATGTTGTACCAGCCCACATCAAACAAGTTGGAGCGGGTCGCCGGAATGGCCAAAAATTTAAAGACTCGCTTTTCTAGGGGGAACAGCGCCCCCACAATATCAAAGCCGATCGCCACAATAAACAGACCGAGTGTCAAATGCACCAGGTTGGGGTGAATAGGAATGCTGTAGGGCAGGTTATTAGCACCCGCAGCGATAATAGAACCAATCATTACAGCAGACCTCCACGGGTAGCTTCTACCACCGGTTCGCTGTGCAGCCCGTAGACCCAAACCAGCTTGTCGCCCAAATAGACCTGAAACAGCACAATTACCGTCAGCAGGCCGTTTAAGCCTAGATAAGCCACTGGCAGTTCCTGGGGGGTACGAATGCGAATAATGTAGCGCCAACCCGTCAGAGCTGCAATGATGCCCGAGAGCGACCAGCCAATCAGGGTGTGCAAATTGAGATCGCCAACGGCGGCCGAGTAGGGTTCGGCCAGACCGGCTTCAATTTGGCCAAAGATGATAGCGATAAAAATAGACACCGTCGCAAACACCATATTCCACCAGCTGACTTCGAACAGGCGAGAATTTTTGGTGAAAAATCCAATGAGGTCGCAGATCACGGCAAACAGCACCATCGCAATCACAAAGTGCACCACAATCGGGTGAATGGTGTCGGGGTAGGGCAGGTTGTGGTTGTTGAGGGGGGGCAAGTACTCGAACACGGTGAATATCCTGAGAATTTAGGGCCTGAGAGTTTAAGGGCTAACAGGGCTGAAGAGCGTAAATAGTAAGGGTTTGAGGCTCTAGTCGCCCGCCTAGAAGTAGCCAGAGCCTACCGGGGGGTGGTCTGAGCATAACAAGCTACTCTTTATAGGGTAGGCATCACAGCTATCAATAGCTAGTGCCATCCTAAGTTTGGGCAGATTCTCTCACTGGTGAGGCAGGAATCAGGTGTAAGTTTATGAAACTTTAATTTGTGTTGAGAGAATAATGTCCTGCCGCTTGGGAGGTTGTTGGGCTATATGCCGCCGTAGGGGCAAATGGCATTTGCCCAGGGCGGTCGGTGGGGTAGGGTGGCGCACAACCTTTATCAAAAGCCAAACTTTGCCCAGGGCGATCGGTGGGGCAGGGCGGCGCACAATCTTGCTCAAAAGCCAAACCTACTGCTGGGGCCATTTCGCTGGCCCCAGACCCCCATCGACAAGGACGTTCCGTCGTCCTTGACCTCACGGAAAGGAGCAACCGATCATCGGTTTAAACGTCTGTTCTGCAAATGAGCCTTTAGGGTTCTGCGATTAGCTGCTTTTCTCCCCATCAAGCCTCATCATCTCCCCATTTCCTCACTTCCTCATCTAACCCATCCGCCCACTCACCTACTCACCCACTCTCCTACTCATTCATGGTCTTGTAGGTGGCGACGGCGGAGGGGGAGATGCGGTTGAGGTAGCGGAAGATCCAGTATTTGAAGATGGTGTCGAGAATGACGGGGAAGGTGGCGATAAACAGGAAGATAAAGTCGCGGTTGGCAGGTAGGCCCAGGTGCTGTGACAGCCCTTCCAGCAAAATTTCCCAGCCGTGGGGCGAGTGGAAGCCCACGAATGTATCGGTAAACAGAATAATGATAAAGGCTTTGGCGCTGTCGCTGAGGCCGTAGACGATTTCATCCATAAAGGACTTAATGTTGGCTACGTCCTGCCTGCGGTAGATCAGCAGCAGGGCGAAGGCGATCGCGGCCATGATGTCGGCAAACACGTTTTTGACGGCGCTGGCGCTGCGATCGCGGTAGTCGTCTTCAATCTCGGTGGCTTTGGTGCGCACCCGCTGCTCGATGTTGAGTTCCGACAGGGGGGGCGCTTTGCCGATTAGCACCTCAAACCGCAGCCGCTCTTCGAACTGCTGCAGCTCGTGGAGGGCTTCTTCTTCCATTTCAATATTGAGAAAAACCTCGGCTTCTTCGCCGCCCGCCCGCACTCGGTCGACGATCGGCCCGACGATAAAGGCTTTGGTAAACTGCTGGGTCAGCAGCGGCACAATCACCAGCAGCAGCACAAAGCGAATCGCGGCGGTGGTTTTAGATTTAGAGTTGCGAAACTCCTTTACCACCTCCTGCTCGGCGTTGGGGTCGAGGTCTTGGCGAATGCGATCGACGGTGCGCAGAATGGAGCGGGGCAGCACATTGACGCGATCGGAGAGGCCCGCTGCCCTAGTGCCGTCGGGGTTTATGACGTTGGTATTTGCGGCTGTAGCGCCGTTTTGATTGGCTAAATTTGGCCCGCTGCTCCGGGCCTGGGTAGCCTTAGACCGCAGCACCTGAGACGATTCGGCTGGCTCCAGACTGCCGTTGCCCCCATTGGCGAGGGTAATCACCCGCTCGGGGGTGGCATCAAGGTTGGCGTAGCGAGACAGCACCTCATCGACCAGGCGCAGCTTGCGAAAAAACATCGCCTGCTGGTCAATCACGTTGACGGCCAATTCGTCGGTCTCAGAGGCGGGCAAATCCACTTCCAGAATGCGCGAGTCGCTGACCCGCACAATCGATCGGCTGGCCCGAAACTCGGCCATCCGCACCTTGATCAAATTCAGGTATTTTTTCAGCTCGCTCTGAAAATACTCCATGGCGCTGTCGCCGTAGCTGCCGTAGCGGGTTGAGATTGGGTTGCCGCCAAAGTATTCGCGCTCGATCGCCACAATCATCTGGGCGGCTTCGTAGGCCTGGTTGAGGGCACGCTCTGGGGTCCTAAGCAACCACCGCTGGGCGCTGCGAAAAAAGCCTGAGTTCTGCATTAGATGAGGTGCTGGCGCTGGGATGTCCAGATCCTACTATAGTCAGCCTGGCTAGGCTTTACGTGCTCCCAGGTGACATCGTCGCGCCAGTTAAATGGCCAGGTCAGAGAAATCGCGATCCATCGACTGAAAATGGGTTTTAATACCGCTGCGACGGATGCCGCCCGCTTGACTATCGAAGCCAATGATTTCGCCGCCCAGTTCAGGGATGACGCGACAGGCATATAGGCCGTGTCTTTCAGGCAGCAAGACATGGATGTTTGGGGCAGGCAACGATAGGTCAATGCCGTTTCTGGCTGGGTTCCAGAGCTTGGGAATGGTCACCCCCTGCAGCCCGCCCGATTGATTGGTAGTAGGCGAAAAATCGTTTTTGGCCGAGGTTGAGAACAGTAGCTGATAATCGCCCTGGGGCGTTTGATAGAGCTGCGGTACTTCCATTTCGGGGTAGCAGGCAGGCTTTACGATGGGGCTGAGATAATCCCACTCGCGCTGGCCTCGAATCACTTGGGCAAAATCTTGATCGGACACCTTTAATAAAGCGATCGCGCCATTTCTACCCACTGGGCCACCGGCTAGCTTTGCCGAGGCCAGCATAAAAATTTGGCCTCCTGCTCGCAGCCTAAACAGAAAGGGATCGCGCCAGGCGTGAAGGGTTAAATCACTAGCCAAGCCTTTGGTTTGATAGTCAGCTTTGGGCATTATTTGGGTTTCAAAAATATGCCACCGACTGGAGGCTAAATTGGTGGCATGGGCAACGCCGATGGACTGGGTCATACCGTCGTCTTTCCCTCGATCTCTGGAGGTGTAGAACATCAGATAGCCGTTGTTAACCCTGACCACATCGCCGCTCCAGATCGATGTATTGGCCCAGTGGCCAACGGGAGGGTTTAAGATGCTAAAGCTGTCTTCGTCGCCCCAGTCGATGTGGCTAAAGTCGGCGGTGGTGGCATGCCCTACCCGAGAGGCAAAGTGATGCTGACCTGTGGCCACCAGCGCCCGATCGGCGTTTAGGTAAAACAGGTGAAAAAGCTTAGCTTCAGCATCAAAGTAGTACCAAAAATCCCATACATGACGGCTGGGATGCTGCATAGACGGGGGTAGGGTAGAGGGCATGGGCAAAGTTATGGAGTAAGGGAAACTGGCCTTGAGTTTATCAACGATTTTGCTCTGCGATCGCCAAATTTTTGATCATCTACTCAGGCGGCTTTGCCCATTTTCTGCGCCTAAGAATCCTGGGTTAAACCCCTACCTAAAATACCGTACAATCCTCTCCTAGATTGACGTCTATCGATTTAGCAGAATCTTTATCATGGGTATATAGAGGTATGCGACGTAATAAGCAGTATGAAGATTCAATCATCGGTATTGGTACACCTAGGCTTCGGTAAGTATGTGCGATCAGATCAGGTGACATCGCTACAGCCGGTCGAGGAAGATCGCGGTCCGGGACGGCGAACGTTTGTATATTTAGAAGGGCACCCCGACCCGGTTGTGGCCTCTCGGGCTGAAGATACGATCGTGCGCGATCTGGTGCAGGAACCGCAGGAGGTCATTCAGTCGCGGCAGCAGCAGCAGATTTTGACTGACCTACTCCAGGATTTAACCAAGGTCAACTCGACGGTGCGCCGCATTAGCCGCGACGAAGGAGGACTAGACCTCGATCAGCTAGAGCGCCGGATTCAGCAGGTTTTAGACGCGTAGCGGCTGATAAAAGCAGGTGCGATCGCCGCTCAACCGGCAGGCCAAATTTCAAATTACTCGTACTTTTCGCCGCTGAGAATGAAGATTGGGTCTACCGCCGTAAATACCTGGTAGTTGCCCTTAGTCTCCAGCCGGTTGACGGCGGGCTGGGCCGCTTCAATATTGCGCACCCGCAGCTGGGCAAAGGTTTCAGACACCACGTAAAGGGTTTCGAGGTTGCCCGCCGTTACCACCACCCGCCCCAGCGACGGCAAATAGTCCCAGGCGGCAAGCAAAATCTCTTTGAGGTTGCGCCCGCCCTCTACAAACATGCAGTCGGGGTGGTGGGGCAGTTCGCCCAGGCAGTCGGGAGCGCTGCCCTGAATCACCTGCACGTTGGCCAGGCCAAAGCGATCGCAGTTGCGCCGAATTAAATCGGCCACATCGCCGTCGCGCTCGACCGCCACCACCTTACCCTCAGGAATCATCAGCGCCGCCTCGATCGCCAGGGTGCCGGTGCCTGCACCAATATCCCACAGCACATCCTTGGGCTTGAGCCGCAGGTAGCCCAGCAGCAGCCGCCGCACCTCCCGACAGCTGAGGGGAATGCCGGGCAGCTGCTCAAACAGGTGATCGGGAATGCCGGGGGTGGCGTAGGGCCAGAGTCTCGCCATAAAAATCTAGGTATAGCGCTGGCTCTATTCTAGGATGGACGCCAGCATAAGCAGGGGAGGGCGATCGCTCTCCCCTGCTTAGCTGTTGATGGCTGAGCGTAGTTTAAATCAGCTCAGCAACGGGGGTTTCTAGCGCGGGAGTCACCGTCGCCAAAGCAAAACTATCGCTGATATCGCCCAGGGGCGTGGTCAGCAACGCGGTGGCGATGCCGCCGCCCACATCAATAACACCATCAACGCCAGCAAAGAAGTCGGCTCCCTGGTTAGTGAAGGCCACCACATCAAAGGTGGTGTCAAACAGCCCGAAGGAACTGGCGATGGTGGCATCGAGAATGCCGTTGGTGAGGGTGCCAGTACCCTCAAGGTCTTGCACAAACTCGGCAATGTATTCGCTGGCCAGGGGGCCAATCTCAATATCGGTAGCCACGGGCAAACTGAGGCCCAACCCAATGGGCAAGGTGGCATTTAGGCTGGCTAGCCCATCGGCCAGGGTCAACGACCCGTTCAGCGCTGAGATCGGTACGGATAGATCGCCAAAAGGCCCCAAGGAGGCGACGATATTGCCGCTGTTGAAATCGACTGCGCCATTGACATCGCCCAGTCCAGGCACCGGGGTCGTAAAGGGGAAAATCGCATCGGCTTCGAAGCCGATGTCGGCGACTAGCTGGCCAAATGGGGTGACCAAGTCGAGGTTGAGGTCGCCCCCAGCCACGTCAATAGTGCCGCTGATTGGGCCGAGGGCCGTGGCCAGATCGAGGGCAAAAGCGCCGTTGGTAAAGGGTACTGTGGCATCAATGGCGTTGATGGTATCGAGCACTAGGGCGCTGGTGGCAGCCGAGAGGTCAAACGCTGGCCATGACGCCGTTTGGCCATCCGTGGCGATCGCAGCCGCCAAAATACCCCCCGACAGGGTTAGGGTACCGTTGGATACGGCGGCCAGATTGGCGTAGGTTCGCAGGGTGGCGGGGGCATCGAAGCTGCCGGTCAGCGCCGTGCCGTCGGCTAACAGCAGGTTAGCCTCAAACAGGCCATCGGCAACGATCACCTGACCAGTCGCATTGGGTAAATCGTTGGCAAAGTCAGCCACCAGGCCGGCAAAGCTGGGGTCAAACGCCATCAGCAGGCTCAGCACGCTGCTGCTGCTCAAAAAGGCTCCATCTGGGGTAAATTCAACGACGGCTTCTTCTTCGTTAAAAAAGTCTTGGTTGGGCGACAAATCTGTAAAAGACATAGGGAACACCCTTGCTTTGCTTTAGATAAACATCAGCGACAGACAAGCTGTCGCGGGCGGCGTTGAGCCACCCTTTGGTCTGCAATGCTCCGCTCGGTATTCTGCCACAGGAATTTGGCAGTGACCAGGAAACTTTGGCGCGATCGCTGGCTGAATTGTCTGTAATGGCCCAGGGCTGGCCTCTGTAGCCGTCGCTACTGTTCGGTCTTGGCTAGCTTGCGGCTCTGGCTGGCAACGGCGGTTGCCCCACCCAGCCGCGCCCAGCCCCCAAAGCTATAAATCCAGACCAGCACCACCGCCCAGTGCATCAGAGTCACCAGCCAGAGCGAGCCGGTGATCCAGTACGCGCCAATCAGCACCAGCCCCAACCAGCCCGCCAGCCCCAAAAAACGCGGGTCAGAGAGGCCAGCCTTGGCCCCCTTGTACAGAGTGTTATCGAGCACCACGTGGTACCCAATAAACGCCACCAGGCTAACGACGCCCCACAGCAGCCAGCGATCGCCGGGCACCTCTTCAAGCGGGTGGGGCAGCAGCATCACTCGAAACACTGTTTCTTCGACCAGGGCAGGGGCAATCAGGCGGCGCAGCGCGTCTAGCCCCAGACTCAGCGGGCTAGCAACAGCGCTTTGGCGCACCAGAAATTTGCTTTTTAGGCCCAGGGGGAGCGCTACCAGGCCAAAGAGGGCGATCGCCCCCAGCCCCAGCAGCCCCATCGGCCAGCTCAGCCCGGTGGCAAAGGCATCGGCCAAACGCTGGGCCACTCGATCCAAAATAGGAATATCGTTAAACAGCATGGTGAGACTCAAACAAAATGTTTCTAAACTCTCTTTATTGCCGCCGCAGTCCCTCCACAAGTGCATTGGGAATTACCGCATCGTCCCAGGCCAGGGGGTCTTCACCAATCCGCACAATTACCAACTCCTCAGAGGGAATCACATAGACTCGCTGGTGGTGGCGACCATCTAAATAAAACGTATCGGCAGCCGCAAAGGGGGCCGACGAGGCATAGTTGACCTGGGGATAGGCGGCGGTACGCGCCTTCAGCCAGATGTGCAAACCAAAGGTCGGCTCCAGCGACGACGACCGCCGCATTTGCTCAATCCACGCTGAGGGAATCACCTGGCGATCGCCCACTTGTCCGCCGTGCAGCAGCATTTGCCCCAGCCGTACCCAGTCTTGGGCGGTAGCAAAAAAACAGCAAAAAGGTTTAGCGTGACCCTTGGGGCGATCGAGCCAGAGAAAGCCGTCGCCTGCGGCCAAGGGCTGCCACAGGCGGCTACTTAGGTAATCGCCAAAGGATTCGCCCGTGGCTCGCTCTAGCACGATGCTGAGCAGTTGCGAGTTGAAATTGTTGTAGGCAAACGCCTGGCCGGGGGGGCGATCTAGAGGAATTTTGAGCGCCAGTTTTTGGGCATCGGAGCCGCCGTAGAGCTGCACCAGGTCGGAGCGCAGGGTGTCGGTGCGATCGTCGTTGCGCAGGCCCGACTGCATGTACAGCAGGTCGGCGATGGTGATATCGCCCCTGGAGTCGTTGGCCCATTCTGGCAGGTAGGTGCCCACAGGGTCTTGAATAGAGCCAATTTTCCCTTCCTCGATCGCAACCCCAATCAGCAGCCCCAGCAGGGTTTTCACCATCGACATCGAGTTAACCAGATCTGCGGCCTGGTGCCCCTGCCAGTACTGCTCTAGCACCAGGCGATCGCGGTGCATGACCAGCAGCGCCACCGAGTTTTGCGCCTCGGCAAACTCCAGCGCCGTTTGCAGCGCCTCGGGCGAAATTTCGGTTGTCTCAGTCTTGGCCAGCGGTGGAGCCTGGGGGGCCATACCGGCCACCTTCTGCTGGGGCTGGTACCAGTTTGTTGAAGTGATGGGGCGATCGGGGTAGGTGAGCGATCGCGCCAGCAGCCGCCAATCTACCGCCACCCGCAGCAGCCCGCCCACTGTGACCAGCCCCGCCACCATCCACAGCCTGGGTCTTAGGAAAGATTTTGTCATGGTCGTCGTGCGATCGCTATCCCTGCTGTTCCAGGACAATTACTTGGTTCGCGGTCAGGGTTAGGTTGGCAATAACGTAAGACCTTAAAACTTGCGCTCCCGTAAACACAGTATTTTCGTAGCGTCCCTCAACCCACTGGCACACAGTTACCTGCTGCTGCACAGGGTCAACAATCCAATATTCAGGAATGCGTCGAGCGGCATATTCGGTGTGCTTATAGCGGTAGTCGCGAGTGCGATTCTGCTTGCCCGGCGATACGACTTCAACAACCAGGGCGGGAGGCGGCATGTCGCGGGTGATGGTGGCCCGGGCTGTGCCCTGAATCGCGGCTTTAGAGTCTTCAGTGTGGACGACTAAATCGGGCAGGCGGCAGGTAGCCCGGCCCCCAGAGACTTCAATCTCAGTGTTGTAGGCAATCAGTGCCAGGGGCACGTAGCGAGCCAGCGCAAACATCAGCCCCTTAGCAATATCGAGGTTTTCGGGCGATTCGGGCGGCATTTCCACCAGTGCTCCATTGACCAGCTCGCAACGACCCTCCAGCCCATCGGTCTGGGCTAAATAATCCTCAAAAGTCAGCAGAGTGGAAGTCGTGGTCATGGAATCGCTACAGCACCAAGGCACCCCACAATTCTATCTATGATCAGCCACTCGTAGGGTGCACTCGCAGCTACAAACGCTTGTGGAGCAATCAACTACCCTTTGGCCGCAGTGCACCACCTACGGTCAGGGGAATACCTACATGCCCATAATGCAATAGCCAGAGTCGACGTAGAGAATTTGCCCGGTCATGCCGGTCGAGAGGTCGCTGCACAGAAACGCTGCCGTATTACCTACTTCCTTCTGCGTCACGGTGCGGCGCAGCGGGGCAACCGCTTCCACGTGGTGAATCATGTCGAGAATGCCGCCCACCGCCGATGAGGCCAGGGTGCGAATGGGGCCAGCGGAAATACCGTTGACGCGAATGTTGTTAGGCCCGAGTTCAGCCGCCAGGTAGCGCACGTTCATTTCCAGGGCCGCCTTAGCAATGCCCATGACGTTGTAGTTGGGTATCACCCGCGCACCGCCCAGGTAGGTGAGGGTAACAATGCTGCCGCCGTCGGTCATCAGCGACTTTGCTCCCCGAGCCAGAGTCACCAGCGAGTAAGCGCTGACATCGAGCGCTAGCTGAAACCCGTCTTTTGAAGTAGCGCTGAAGTCACCAGTCAGGTCATCCCGCTTAGCAAAGGCCAGGCAGTGAATCAAAATATCCAGCTTGCCCCACTGCTCTTGAACGGTGCTAAACACCTGCTCGACCTGGGTTTCGTCCTGCACGTTGCAGGGCAAAAACAAACTGGGGTTGAGGGGTTCGACTAGATCCTTGACTTTGCCTTCCATCCTGCCCTTTTCGTCGGGCAGGTAGGTGATACCCAGATTGGCCCCAGCCGCATGGAGCTGCTGGGCAATGCCCCAGGCAATAGATTTATTGTTGGCAATGCCTGTTACCAGGGCGTTTTTACCGGTCAGGTCTAGCATGATGTCGTTACGTTTGGGCGGTGGTGATTCGCACTTAGGAGTCTACGGGAATTTGGCCCCGGTGAATAGGGGATAGCCCGATAGAATGGATAGGCTATTCTGCTGAATCTTTGCGTCTCCACTACTCATGGAAGTTATCCCCGCTATTGATTTGATCGACGGTCGCTGCGTGCGGCTGTACCAGGGCGACTACGCCCAAACCGAGGTGTTTAACGACAACCCAGTGGAGGTGGCGCAACAGTGGGTCGAGCAGGGCGCGACCCGACTGCACCTAGTCGATCTCGACGGGGCTAAGTCGGGCAAGCCGGAGAACTGGCAGGCGATCGCAGCCATTGTGCAAGCGGTAGATATTCCGGTAGAAGTGGGGGGCGGGCTGCGCGATCGCGCCCGAGTCACCGATCTCTTCTCTATCGGTGTGCGCTACGCCATTCTGGGTACGGCGGCGATCGAGAACCCCGAGCTAGTCAGCGATCTGGCTGGCGAATTTCCGGGCCAGATCATTGTCGGTATCGATGCCCGCGACGGCAAAGTAGCCACTCGGGGCTGGCTCGAAACCTCTGAGGTAGATGCGATCGCCCTGGCTCAGCAGATGGCGCAGCGGGGCGCAGCGGCCATTATCTACACCGATATTCAGCGCGACGGCACTCTGCAGGGGCCAAACATTCCCGCCATGCGAGCGATGGCTGAAGCCGTTTCCATTCCTGTGATCGCCTCCGGTGGGGTCGGTGCCCTGCGCGACCTGCTCAGTCTATTGCCGCTAGAATCTCAGGGGGTGGCTGGGGTCATCGTCGGTCGCGCCCTCTACACGGGCGATGTCAGCCTTAAAGAAGCGGTGCGGGCGGTGGGCAACGGGCGCTGGCAGGATGTGCCCCCGTCGATGGGTGGCTCAGCGTTTGCATGAGGGTGCAAGGCTCAAGGACTGGCCTTTGGATGCGATCGGAACCTATAGGCTTATTGCGTGAGGCTAATTTAGGTATGGAATCCAGTTTACTAGCCCCCCCTTTTGAACCCGCCGCCCTGGCTGAGGCCAGCACCGCCACGCTAAAAATCAGCCTGATAAAGCACGTAGAAGATCGCGAGGCAGAGCCAATGGCTAAAAAAGTCCGTTTTGCCAACGACACCCTGCTGCCGCTTTTCAACGAGCTTGAGCGCCGTAATCCCACCCCCGATTTAAATCAACAAATTCCTTTAATGAAAGGAACCTGGTTTTCCATTTGGTCTACCATTCCGTTTCAAGACATCATTCCGGGGCGAATACACCACGAGTCTTACCAAATCTTTGATGACAGTGGCTATTACGCCAATGTGGCCCGTTATAAACCTGGCCGCAAAGCCCCCATCTTGAGCTGGATCTCGCGATGGCTACTCAGCTACGATTTTATGATTATGCAGAGCTATTCTGTTCAAACTCTGACTACACCCGATCAGTCATTTACACCGGAGCAAACGAGCCGTGAATACTGGGAGATTCAAAATGTTGGTATCCACCAGATTTTACGGTTTGGCTCTCGATCTTTGAGTGCAGAAGCAGCCCAAACCTGGTTTGATCAAACATTGGCCAAATACCAACAGCGACCTGAATCTCAACCGCCAGCCTCAGTGCCCATGCCCAGCAGCAATCGCGTTACGGCCAAGCAGTATCAGCAAATCTCCAAAGCTAAGCCCCTGCTATATCATCTTTATATCGACCCAGATTTTCGCCTGGTCAAAACCCAGCGGGAAAGATCGCAGCGACCGTCCTATACCGTAGCTATACGCCTGACCTAAACTCAAACAGAACGATTGCTCCGAACGATCGCAGCCCCAGACAATCGCTCTGCCTGGGCCTAAAATACCTCTACGTCAAAGGAAACCTAGCACCTACTAGGTGTCTTGAACGTTAACCGATAACTGTTTGGTGATCGGGCATGTGGTCATTGGCTGACTGCGATCGCAAGCAAAACCTTGTATGTTTTTATGGTAGTATTTCAGCATGTTTACATATACTAACTGCCTCAACGCACTTTTATTCACCCAAAAATCTATTCGAAGTTAGGTGTATATCAGTTATTTATGTATCTACCTATAGGCATTTTGAATTACAAGTTTAAGCGATCTAGTCCACCCTAATGGGTGAAAGTTTCTCTTCGCTAGAAGTTGAAGGGAGGTGCTGAAAGTATATACCCCAAGCCTTCCTGCGGTACAGGAATTGGGTTATTCAGCATCGCTGCCTTAGCTCAAATCTAGACATAGGCTTGCGGGTAGTAAAGCCAAAGAGCGCAAGCCAGGAGCAGATAAAGTCATTCATGCGATCGCCTCGTCTAGAGCATTAGTGCATAGACAAGGCAAATGCAACTACTTTAATAGGCCTTTGTCTTTCAGAGCTGCTATTTAGCACATTCAATGTCTTAACTGTATGCTTGCAAATCTCTTAAACCTTAAAACACTTAGACAAGACTGGCTCTCAAACATTCCAGCTGACCTTTTAGCTGGAACAGTGGTTGCACTGGCCTTAATTCCAGAGGCGATCGCTTTTTCAATTATCGCCGGGGTTGACCCCAAAGTGGGATTATATGCCTCCTTTATTATTGCGATGGTGACGGCCATTTTTGGTGGACGCCCTGGTCTAATCTCAGCCGCAACAGGGGCAATGGCGCTGCTGATGATTAGCCTGGTTCAAGATTATGGTGTGCAATATCTCTTTGCGGCAGGCATTCTAACGGGAATACTTCAAATCATTTTTGGCTGGCTAAAACTAGGCCGCCAGATGAAATTTATTCCCCGTGCGGTCATGGTAGGCTTTGTCAATGCGTTAGCCATTTTGATTTTTATAGCGCAGCTTCCGCAGCTAACTAACGTGCCGATAACCGTATACATTATGACGGCAGCAGCGTTGGCTATTATTTACCTATTGCCACGACTTACAACAGCTCTCCCGTCGCCGCTGGTTGCAATTGTTACGATGACCGCAATTTCTATTTTTGCCGGCATCGAAGTTCCTACAGTAGGAGATATGGGGGAACTACCAGCGGCCTTTCCACCGTTTTTGCTGCCGCAGGTGCCGCTTAACGTTGAAACGCTCACCATTATTTTCCCCTACGCGCTAACGCTGGCAACTGTCGGCCTATTAGAGTCATTATTAACCGCTTCCTTGCTTGATCAACTGACTAATACGCCCAGCGATAAAAACCAGGAAGCAAAAGGACAGGGCATCGCTAACATTGTCAGCAGTTTTTTTGGAGGAATGGCAGGTTGCGCCATGATTGGGCAGTCGGTTATTAATATCAAAGCGGGCGGGCGGGGGCGTCTATCTACCTTTAGCGCTGGGGTGTTTCTCCTCTTCTTCATGCTGGCGCTGGGTAGTTGGGTAGAGCGGATTCCCATGGCAGCCCTGGTAGCAGTAATGATCATGGTGTCTATCGGCACGTTCAATTGGTCATCACTGGTGCACATCCGTAAGGTGCCCCGGAGCGAATCGGTAGCGATGGTAACCACTGTTCTTATTACTGTTTTTAGTCACAATTTGGCTCTAGGCGTAGTAGTTGGTGTTGCCCTAAGTACTATCTTTTTCTCTCGAAAAATCGCCAAAATTGTCTTTGTCGATAATTTTCTCAATGCTGATGGAAATCATCGAACCTATGGCATTTCAGGTCAAATTTTCTTTGTCTCAGCTGATGATTTTATGGGAAAATTTGATTTTCACGAAGAGCTAGAAAAAGTAACGCTAAATTTCATCAATGCCCACGTTTGGGATCAATCGGCGGTAGTAGCAATTGACCAAGTTGTGCTTAATTTTCGCCGCACTGGCGCGGATGTAGAGATTTTGGGGCTTAACGAGGCCAGCGCTACCCTAGTCGAGAGATTGGCCATGCACAACGACCCCGATGCCCTAGAAAAAATGACTGGCCACTAGAGGAAGAAAATCATCTATGAAACGAATTTTACTCTGTACTGATGGCTCAGCCTCTTCTCAAGTCAGCTACCACTATGTGGCATGGTTGGCCATTCGACTGGCAGCAACAGTAGATGTACTTTATGTCACTAATGAGCAGAGCCAAGCCGCCTCTGAAGCCAAAGATTTTAGCGGCGCTATAGGTGTTGACGCATCGGACACGCTACTTCACAAACTAGTCGAATTAGAACATGAAAAAGCCAAACTAAACCATCAACGTGCCAAACAGATCCTGCACGATGCCCAGCAGGTAATCTCTAGCCACGGTGTAGAGACAATCAATCTTATTCATGAGACGGGGTCTTTGATCGATCGGTTTCACGAATTTGAAGCTCAGGCAGACCTAATCACCCTGGGCAAGCGGGGAGAGTCAGCTGAGCTTGCTTCTGGGCATTTGGGTAGCAATACAGAACGAATTATTCGCGCCAGTCATAAGCCTTGTTTGGTGACTTCTGATCAATTTCAGCCAATTGAACGACTGCTGTTGGCCTACGACGGCAGTTCAAGCTGCAAGAAAATGCTTCATTTTTTAATTAACTCATCAGCTTTTAAAGGTCTAGAACTTCACATTTTGACCGCTACTAAAAGCGCGGAAGATAAAACGGCCGTGGCTGGCCTAGACTCAGCCAAAAAACAGGCGCACACGGGGGGATTTGAGCCCGTTTGCCACATCGTTAAGGGTGATCCAGAAGTTGCGATCGCACAGTATATCGAAGCAGCCAACATCCATTTGCTACTTATGGGTGCCTATGGTCACAATCGTATTCGCCATCTTGTAATTGGCAGCACAACCGTTCAAATCCTACGCGGCAGTAACATTCCGGTGTTGCTGTTCCGATAGCGCTGTGTCCGATAGCGCTGTGTTAGAGTCCCTTAGTGGTGCAGAAAACTCTGTAGCAGTCTCAGAATGAGAATGAAACGACCTTGGAGAACTCAATGCGGCAGTCTAGAGTGTCTCGTTTGGACTGAGAGGCGCAGGCAGGCGGTGGATTGCACT
>JBARVV010000056.1:0-127518 GCA_049646445.1 Nodosilinea sp.
TACAATCGCCCCTCTAGAGGTCTTAGATTAGACCGATTATCTTCCCTAGACAGCGGCTAGCTCAGGCGCAGGGCGCTTGCTGTGGCGAATGCCTTCGATCGCCTCTGCATAGTCAGGGGCTTTGTACACCGCCGAACCCGCCACGATCGCGTTGGCCCCAGCTTCTAGCACCTGCCAGGTGTTGTTGACCTTGAGGCCGCCATCGACTTCGATCCAGGGGTTTAGCCCCCGCTCGTCGCACATGTTGCGCAGGGTACGAATCTTGTCCACCATAGTGGGAATAAAGCTCTGACCGCCAAAACCGGGGTTAACGCTCATAATCAGCACCAGGTCGCAGAGGTCGAGCACGTTCTCGATTAGCGACAGCGGGGTGCCGGGGTTGAGCACTACTCCAGCCTCTTTGCCCAGTTCTTTGATTTGGCCCAGGGTGCGGTGCAGGTGGGGCGAGGCATTGTGCTCGCAGTGCACAGAGATGATGTCGGCCCCGGCCTTGGCAAAGTCGGCGACGTACTTCTCAGGCTCAACGATCATCAGGTGAACGTCGAGGGGCTTTTGGGTCATGGGGCGAATGGCATCGACAATCATGGGGCCGATGGTAATGTTGGGCACAAAGCGACCATCCATCACATCTACGTGAATCCAGTCGGCACCGGCCTTGTCAACGGCCTTGATCTCTTCGCCCAGGCGGCTAAAGTCTGCCGACAAAATTGACGGGGAGATTACGACAGAATTTTTGTTGGAAGCGGTATGCGGCATGGTGGATGGTTCTCCTGTGCGTTTGTGTACATCGTAACAAAGTCTTAAAATCACTTCTCACAAAACTTCTAGATTTATGAGAATTGCCGATCAATTTATGAGGAACCCCTGGGATCACCCAGCACCGTAGGATGGGCACTGCCCACCACTCAACTAGGCATTCGACAACCGCGCCATCGCCTGCCCCGCTAGCTTGTCGTGGGCCTCGGCCAGCAGGTGCGGAATTTGATCGGCGTGGGGGCTGCGCCCTAGGCACTCAGAGAGATCCATCTGGCTGAGGTTCTCGGCCTTTTCGCCGGGGAACCAGTGGCCCGCGTTGCCCAGCATGTTGTAGCGGGCCTTGGCGTAGTCTTCCATGTCAAAGGCCAGCAGCAGATTCCGCAGCCACAGGATGGCGGGGATATTGATGTTGCCAGGGGTATCGTCGGGGCTGGGCAGGCCGATCGCCCAGGTTCGCAGCCAGTCTTCGCCGAGTACGGTTTGGGCGTGGTGATGCAGGCGATCGCGCACCGGCTTCAGGTGCAGCTCAGCATCATCCAGCAATGGCAGCGTTTTGAGGTGTTCATCAAAATCGCTGGGTCGCGCCGCCCCAATGCTGAGGGTGTGTATCTGGGGGTGGCTGAGGCAAAACAGATCGTTAAACACCAGCGGGCTGAGCGGGTCGCAAAGCTCCACTAGCTTGGCGGGAGGATTGTACAGATGGCCCCCTTTATCCGACGGACTAATGATAAACACGCCGATATCGTGGCGCTGGGCCAGATCGATCGCAGGCCAGTTGTCTTGATTGATGTAGTACCAGTGCAGATTGACGTAGTCGAACTGGTCAGATGCGATCGCCTGCTGAATGACCGCCGTGGGCGCATGGGTCGAAAAGCCAATAAACCGCACCCGACCCTGGCGCTGAAACTCCCGCGCCACCTCCATGCAGCCGCCGGGGCGCAGAGTCCAGTCCAGCAGTTCTGCCGTGTTGATGCCGTGGATGCCGAGCAGGTCAACGGTATCGAGCTTGAGGTTGGCTAGCGACTCGGTGAGGTGCTGGCGAAATTCGGCAGGGTCGGCGGTGGGGGAGACCTTGGTTTGCACAATTAGGCGCTCTCGCGGCAGCCCCGGCAAAATTTGCCCTAGCTGAACTTCAGAGGTGCCGTAGCCCCGTGCCGTCTCGATGTGGTTAATGCCCACCTCAAGTGCGCGGCGAATGGTGGCCTCTAGGTTCTGCTGATTTTTCTGTGGAATATCCGCCAGCGGCACGTCTTTCCACGAGTGCTGATACCGCATGCCGCCACAGGAGAACACGGGCATCTGAAGCTCGGTGCGACCAAAGCGACGGTACTGCATAGGAGGTGAGTTCACAAAAGAACAAAAGGCTACTCCCCACGGTAATCAAGGGATTGCTGGTTGTAAAGGTTGGCCACTCGGGGGTCGCCTGCTTGAAAAGGCAGATGCCTGCGTGAGGGGGCAGGTGCTTTCTAAGCCATGTCAACCCAGACCCGTCAAGGTGAGGCAGATTTAGGGGGTCGATCCCTTGGATTGACCGCTGAGCCAAGGACTAGAAGTCCAAGGCTCAAAGCCAAAATCCTCTTTAGCAGACTTTTGCGATCAGCCAGGGAGTTCACTCCCTGGTGGTTGTGGCCGAAGTCCCTTGTGAGATATGTCGCTAAAAGTTTGCTTTAAAGGGTCTGCTTTGGGGAGCAAAAGGTTAGGATCCCTCTAAATCCTTTTAGCTGGAAGCTTCCACGGGGTGGGATCTTTCAGGCGATCGCCCCTCTCGCTCTTTCTGCCTGGCCCCTATGACCACCACTGCCCAGCGCTTGCAAGACTTTGTTAATTTCGTTCTAGAACATCTCAAAGGCGATGAAAAGGGCGAGTCGCCGATCTTTCTCGATAAATTCTTTCGCGCCTTTGGCCATGAGGGCGCAGTAGAAGCGGGCGCAGTCTACGAAGATCGCATTGCCAAGGGCAGCAAAAAGGGCAAAACCGGCTACGCCGACCTGGTCTGGAAGCCCCGCGTGCTAATCGAAATGAAAAAGCGCGGAGCCGACCTCAGCAAGCACTACTCTCAAGCGTTTGACTACTGGCAGCGGGCGGTGCCCAACCGGCCCCGCTACGTCATGCTGTGCAATTTTGACGAGTTTTGGGTCTACGACTTCAACACTCAGATCGATACGCCGATCGACATGGTGTCCCTGGCCGATTTGCCCGATCGCACGGCTGTCTTTGGCTTTATGGAAGTCACCGAGCGCAAGTCGGTGTTTGGCAACAACCAGGTAGAAGTCACCGAAAAAGCCGCCGGGCGCATGGGCGAGTTGTATGCCATGCTGCGCGATCGCCTCACCCGCCAATCTTCCGTAGGGGCAAACGGTTGTTTGCCCTCCGATATCCCTGGTGGTCTTTTGCCTGTTGCTGCTCATCGCTTAAAAAACCTTCTTCAGCAGGCGATCGCAGGTTTAGCACCGACTTATAGCCTTCTTGCGCGGCCTGCTGCAATTCTTCTTGGGTTACTTGACCCATGGCGACGGCTAATTCGTCATTGATTTTCTTGATGTTTTCCATTAGTCTGCCAAAAATAAACTTATCACTATATTAGTGACTGGTAATATGAAGGCATCCAACCTCAGTGGTACTTTCGCCTCAAGTCGGTATGATTGACCCTACACCTCAGCTGCTGCTGCCTATAGCTGACTATTTCAAAGTCTTGTCAGAAGTGAGTCGGCTACAAGTGTTGTGCTGCCTCAAGACTGGAACTAAGAACGTGACGGAAATTGTTGAAGCGACTGGCTTAGGCCAGGCAAATGTCTCCAAGCACCTGAAGGTTTTAATGCAGGCAGGCATGGTGACTCGTCATCCAGAGGGGATTAACGTCTACTATCAGCTCTCAGACCCCGTACTCTTTGAACTCTGCGAACTGGTGTGCGATCGTCTAGCCATTCGGCTACAAGAGCAAACCCAGCAGATTGATCAACTTAAACTGCTCCATCCCTAAGGGAGCTGACCTAACATTTTCCTCAGCCCGGCAACCTTTCGCTACCTATAGCAGAACCCTACGATCAACCGATAAGCTAGATTGTGCAATCGATTCGCCCCCTTTGGTTTGCTATGAAACGATTCTTTCGTGCCCTTACGGCCCCTCTCTTAGCCTCAACCCTGGTCGCTGGCTCACTCCCCCTGCCCCTGGGCAACGCCCGCGCCCAGGAGTCGGTCGCGCCCCGCGTGGCCCAGCTGCCCCGCACCCCTGACCAGGTGGTCGAGTGCGAACTGCTGATTGTCGGCGGCGGGTTGGCCGGTACAGCAACCGCCTACGAGAGCCTGCTGATGGGTCACACCGTCTGCATGACCGAGCTGACCGACTGGGTGGGCGGGCAGATCTCATCCCAGGGCACCACCGCCCTCGATGAGTCGAAAGAGCAGCGCAACCAGCTGTTTTACTCGCGGGGGTATAAGGAGTTGCGCGATCGCGTCGAGCGCAAGTACGGTAAGCTCAACCCCGGCAACTGCTGGGTGAGCGCCACCTGTTTTCTGCCCGCCGATGCCAACGCCATTTTGATGGAGATGCTGGCCGAGGCCGAGCGTGAGGGCGGCGGCGAGCTGAAGTGGTTTCCCAATACAGTGATCAAAGACCTGAGTCTAAATGGCGACGGCACCCATATTGACGAGGTCGTCGCCATTCGCCACAGCCCGGCACCGGGCACCGAGCCGCTGAACACTGACTTTCTCTCCGCAATTATTGAAGACGCCTACACCTACGACGACTCAGCCCGGCTGGCCAAAGACATCATTCAGTTTGTGCCCGCCAACCGGGAGCCGCAGGGAGGCGAGAGCGCAGCCCCAGTGGACTGGTTTGTGGTCGAGGCTACTGAGACCGGCGAACTGATTGTGCTGGCGGATGTACCCTACGAGCTAGGGCTAGACCCCAGGTCGCCGCTCAACCCATCCTCGCCTGTGGTGGAGCGCGACCCCTACTGTACCCAGGGCTTCACCTACACCTTTGCCATGGAGCACACGGCTGAGCCGCAGACCTACGATGTGCCTGAGTTTTACAGCACCTACCAGCCCTACTACAGCTGGGAGCGCGAGCGCGACTCGCTCAAAACCGCCCAGGATCATTTCGACTTTGTGTTTACCTACCGGCGGCTGTGGAATGCCTCATCCTCGGCGGAGGGCAATATCGCGGGGGTATCGCGACCCAGCGTCGGCGACATCTCGATGCAGAACTGGACCTGGGGCAACGACTACCGCCCCGGCACCGAGCTGGATAACCTGATTTTGACCGAAGACCAGCTGGCGGCCAGCGGTCAGCTAGAGTCAGGCGGCTGGCTGGGCGGTCTGCGGGCCGACACCCTGCGCAAGGGTGAAGAAAACGCGATCGGCTATTTTTACTGGCTAACCACCGACACGATCGACTCGCAAATTCCCGACACCTACAAAGAGCCTGAACCCTACAACGTCTACCTGCAAGGGCTAGACTCACCGATGGGTACGGCTCACGGCCTGTCGAAGTATCCCTACATTCGTGAGGCCCGGCGCATTATTGGTCGCCCTGCCTACGGCTACGAACAGGGGTTTATGATTAGCGAAGTCGATTTTTCGTGGAACGACTTCGCCTCCGATTACTACCAGCAAAACCTCGACGAGGAGACCTACACCTCGCTGCGGCGCTACCTGGCCGGGCTGGGCACGGTGAGCACCTTTGAGCCGGATGCCGACCCCAATGATTTTCCGATTCGGACGCGATCGCGCCTCTACCCCGACACCGTCGGCATTGCCCAGTATGCGATCGACTTTCACCCCTGCATGGCCGAGTACCCCGCCGAAGCCCCCGGCAATATCGAGCGCCCCGGCGTGCGCCAGGCTCACGGCCAGGCCTACCCGGCCCAAATTCCGCTGCGGGCAATGATTCCCCAGCGGGTCGACAACATGCTGGTGGCTAGCAAGAGCATTGCCGCCAGCACCATTGCTGCCGCCGCCTATCGGGTGCATTCTTTTGAGTGGTCGGTGGGAGCCGCGGCCGCCCACACCATCGACTTCTCGCTGCGCAATGGGGTACTGCCCTACGAAATGGTGGACAACCTGCCCAGCCAAGAGCCGCTGCTCGACCAGCTGCGGGCCGAGCTAGACGCCAGCGGCAACCCGACGAAGTTCCCCAACACCTCAATCTTCAATGAAGACTGGGGCAACTGGCGACCCTGGTAGGGGCCAAGCCAGCACTCCTGGAACCCTAACCGACAGACCTCAGGATCCTTAGGGATCTCGAGGCCTGCTCCTGATTGTTAGAGTTGGCATAACCTTTATCGTGCCAACGCTAGAGCGTTGACACCTCCTTTTCAGACGCTCCTGCGTCTCCTCAATGCGCGGCGCAGGAGCGCCACTGGGGGCATTCTACGCAGATCGTAGGAACAATAGGGAAAAGCGAGTTAAGCATTAATATTAAACTTAGCCATTAGGGTGTGAACTATGGTGCAGACCATCGCGGCAAATACAGTCACCCTGCGCGATCTCAAACAGGCGCTTGGGCTACAGCAGTCTTTAGATTCCGCCTTTTTTAGTGAATGGCAGCAGGATATGCCTGCTCTAGGTGAGGCTGAACAGCATCTGCTCGATCGCGTCAAAGCAAACTTTGCGGCGCTGATGGAAGACCCACCGATGCTAGAAAACAGCGTCAAAATGGTGGTGCTCTCTCCCCTGCTCGATTTAGCCGGTTTTTACCGCAGGCCCTTTCGGATTGAAACCGAAGCCAGCATCGATCTGAAGCTAGAGGATGGCGGCCTGGTCATTCGGGGTCGCATTGATGTGCTGGTCTTAAAAGAGCAGTTCTGGCTGTTGGTGATTGAGTCCAAGCGCAGTGATTTTG
Organism: Nodosilinea sp.; assembly: GCA_049646445.1. Taxonomy (GTDB): domain Bacteria; phylum Cyanobacteriota; class Cyanobacteriia; order Phormidesmidales; family Phormidesmidaceae; genus Nodosilinea. Next base: position 6,602 of record JBARVV010000056.1, read on the forward strand.
CCGCAGCACGGGCCATTCCCCAAGCGCTGGCCTACATGCTCAGCAATCCCCAGCCAGCCCAGCCGACCTTTGGCCTCATTACCAACGGCAGTGAGTTTTTGTTTATTAAGGCAACCCGGCAGCCTACAGCGCAGTACGCCAATTCTCGGTTGTTTTCGTTGCTCAACCCAGGCAATGAGCTGTATTCAGTTCTGCAAGTGTTGAAACAGTGGGGTGCCCAGGTTTTAGTAGCCGAAAATTAGCTTAAAGACGGCAACCCGCCTGAGAACAATGGTGAACACCGATCCTGCCCTGGGGGCTGCGTTTTCTACAATGCAGACATACGAAACTAGCTAAGCGACCTGGGAGAAAGAACACCCATGCAACCCACCCAAAATTTATTTACCGAAAAGGCCTGGGATGCCATTGTGCGCTCCCAGGATATTGCCAAACAGTCGCAGCAGCAGCAGATTGAGAGCGATCACATGCTGCTGGCGCTGCTCGACCAAGACGGTCTGGCCAGCAGCATTTTTGCTAAGCTCGGCGTCAACGGGCAGACCCTGCGCGATCGCACCGAAGCCTTTATCAACAGCCAGCCCAAGGTCTCTGGGTCAGGCTCGTCGGTGTACCTGGGCAAATCGCTTGATACCCTGCTCGATCGCGCCGACAAGTACAAAAAAGACTACGGCGACGAGTATATTTCCATTGAGCACATCATTTTGGCCTATCCGGGCGACACCCGCTTTGGTAAGACCCTGTTTCAAGATTTGGGCCTGAGCGAAGCCAAGCTCAAGCAGGTTATTCAAGACATTCGAGGCACCCAGAAAGTGACCGACCAAAACCCCGAAGGCAAGTACCAATCCCTAGAGAAGTATGGCCGCGATCTCACCGAGGCGGCCCGCCGGGGCAAGCTCGACCCGGTGATTGGCCGCGACGACGAAATTCGCCGCACGATTCAGATTCTGTCGCGGCGCACCAAAAATAACCCGGTGCTGATTGGCGAACCTGGGGTGGGTAAAACCGCGATCGCCGAGGGGCTGGCCCAGCGCATCGTCAGCGGCGACGTGCCTCAGTCGCTCAAAGACCGTCAGCTAATTGCCCTCGATATGGGGGCGCTAATCGCCGGAGCCAAGTATCGCGGCGAGTTCGAAGAACGCCTCAAAGCGGTGCTGAAGGAAGTCACCGACTCCGAAGGGCAGATCATTCTGTTTATTGACGAAATTCACACCGTAGTCGGGGCCGGGGCGACCCAGGGCGCGATGGATGCGGGCAACCTGCTCAAGCCCATGCTGGCTCGGGGCGAGCTGCGCTGCATTGGCGCGACCACCCTCGATGAGTACCGCAAATATATTGAGAAAGACGCCGCTCTGGAGCGCCGCTTCCAGCAGGTTTATATCGATCAGCCTACGGTGGAGGACACGATCTCGATTTTGCGCGGCCTCAAGGAACGCTATGAGCTACACCACGGGGTAACAATTTCTGATAGCGCCCTAGTGGCAGCAGCAACCCTATCGACCCGGTACATCAGCGATCGCTTCCTGCCTGATAAAGCGATTGATCTGATGGATGAAGCTGCCGCCAAGCTGAAGATGGAGATTACCTCCAAGCCCGAGGAACTAGACGAAGTCGATCGCAAGATTCTGCAACTCGAAATGGAGCGTTTGTCGCTGAAAAAAGAGAGCGACGCCGCCTCTATGGAGCGCCTAGAGCGGATCGAAAAAGAGCTAGCTGATTTGAAGGAGCAACAAAGCGCCCTCAATGCCCAATGGCAGTCTGAAAAAGATGTGATGGACAGTATTCAGGCTATCAAAGAGAAAATCGAACACGTCAACATCGAAGTCCAGCAGGCCGAGCGCGACTACGACCTCAACCGAGCCGCCGAGCTGAAGTACGGCAAGCTGACCGAACTCCAGCGCCAGCTTGAAACCGCCGAAACTCAGCTGGCCGAGACCCAAACCACCGGCAAGACCCTGCTGCGCGAAGAGGTGACCGAAGAAGACATCGCCGAAATCATCTCCAAGTGGACCGGCATTCCGGTTAGCAAGCTAGTGCAGTCTGAAATGGCAAAGCTGCTGCTGCTCGAAGACGAGCTGCACGAGCGGGTGATTGGTCAAGAAGAAGCGGTGACTGCGGTGGCCGACGCGATCCAGCGATCGCGGGCCGGCCTGGCCGACCCCAACCGGCCCACCGCCAGCTTCATCTTTCTCGGCCCCACCGGGGTCGGTAAAACCGAGCTGGCCAAGGCTCTCGCCGCCTACCTGTTCGACACCGCAGAAGCCCTGGTGCGCATCGACATGTCGGAATACATGGAGAAGCACGCCGTCTCTCGCCTGATCGGTGCCCCTCCGGGCTACGTCGGCTACGACGAGGGCGGCCAGCTCACCGAGGCGATTCGCCGTCGCCCCTTTGCGGTGATTCTCTTTGACGAAATCGAGAAAGCGCATCCCGACGTGTTCAACGTCATGCTGCAAATTCTCGACGATGGCCGCGTCACCGATGCCCAGGGCCACACGGTGGACTTCAAAAACACCATCATCATCATGACCAGCAACATCGGCTCCCAGTACATTCTCGATGTGGCTGGCGACGATGCCCAGTACGACGAAATGAAATCCCGCGTCATGGATGCCTTACGCGGCAACTTCCGGCCCGAGTTCCTCAACCGGGTGGATGAAATGATCATCTTCCACGGATTGCTCAAGTCGCAGCTGCGCGAGATTGTCAAACTGCAAATCGCCCGGCTCGAAGAGCGCCTGGCCGATCGCAAAATGGCGGTCAAGCTCAGCGAAGCAGCCCTCGACTTTTTAGCCGAGGTGGGCTACGACCCCGTCTACGGTGCCCGCCCCCTGAAGCGGGCGATCCAGCGAGAGCTGGAAACTCAGATTGCTAAATCCATTCTGCGGGGTGAGTTTGGCGAGGGCGATACGATTTACGTCGATGTCGAAAATGAGCGGCTTTCGTTCAAGCGGCTGCCCGCCGAACTGCTGACCCTGTAGTACCTCCTGGGGGGGGAGGGGAGAACCCCTCTCCCCCCAGGCTCAGTCCTGTGGTATGAACTTTTAAAAAAAGCCATTGAAGTTTTCCTATCTACGGTTGCGGGGATCCGTATTGTTTTGTCAATATAGGGACAGTTAGGCATATTCACCAGGCAAAGTTGTAGCTAGCCACCGAATGATTTCCGTAAGTTTCCGGAATCCATTCGGGCATACTGTTGTTAATGCAGCGCGCTTGCCCCAGCTACTTCACCCCGGTGTCTCTGATTGTGGTCTTTGAGGTGTGTGGCCAGCGCAGTTGGTGACTCATTAGGAGCATCGCCATGGCGCGCCGACTCTCCCGGATTGCGCCAATTTATCAAATAGAGATGGGGTTGATTATGAAAGTCGCTCACGATGTTCCCAGACATAGCTATATGAATGCTATGGAGCTTCTCGTTACCGAAGAGGTAGAAAAGCAGCTCAAAGCTATGCACCCTCGCATGCTGAAGTATCTGAAGCGGGTAGAGGTCGAAACCTATGCCCTTAACCGGCTGCCGTCACTCTATGCCTCTAGCGAGAAGGGGTGGCAGCACCAGTACGAAAAAGCTGGGCGCGAGCTGCACAACCAAATCAAAAGCGCCGTGCGTCAAGCCTTTGCGGCGGTTCAGGTAGACCCAATTCGCTCCTCTGAACCCCTGCGCGGGCAGGACAACGAAGCTGCCAACGTTGCGCTCAACGCCCTGAGAGAAATTCTTAGACAGCCTGACCTCAGCTGGGACGGAGCCATCACTCGTTTGCGAACGGTGCTGAGCCGTCGGGGCGAGCAACCATCGCCCACCGCCGCCAACCCTGCCGATGCTTCTCACCGCACCCGCTATCGGGGCGGCCCCTCTGATATGACCAGTGCCGAACGAGCTGACGACAACCATAGCCGCTATTGGCGACCGGGCACCTACGGCTCGGACGTGTCGTGGCAGAAGTCGCACCAGCCTTCACCGCATCAGCCTTCACCGCACCATGCTGCGCCTCGCCAGCCTCCAAATTCAGCTTCAGCTCCAGATAATGACTTTGACTGGAATGATGCCCGCTATTCTAAGTAGGTGAGCAGGACGTAGGAGAGCAATGGTGAGGCAGTTATGCGCACCACTGCTCACCACGTTTTAAGCTCGCCTACATCAGCCCTGCCTGGGCCAGCAGCTTGGGTGGAATGCCGAGCTTAGTCACTCCCTGGCGCAGGCTCGCAGCGGTAGCCGGATCGATCGCGTCGTAAAGGGCGATCGCTTGCTGGAAGGCCTGTAGCGCCTCGGGCAGCTGCCCCAGCTTGAACAGGGCCACAGCCAGGTTTTGGTGGGCCGCAGCGTAGTTGGGGTCGAGGGCGATGGCGCTGCGATAGGCGGCGATCGCCTCATCGAGGTAGCCCCTGGCTCGGTGGGCGGTGCCCAGGTTGTAGTGGGCGATCGCCAGGGTCGGGTCGGATTCAACAGCCTGCTGAAACAGGTCAACAGCCGCATCAAAATCGCCCTGAGCCTTTTTTAAGCTGCCGTAGTTAATCCACGCGCCCAGCTTTAGCCGAGGAGGCACTGGCAGATTTAGGGCAATCTGATAGTCGCTGGCGGCCTGACTGGGCTGACTGGCTATCGCCAGGGCGCGATGATAGTGCAGCTCGTAGCGAGTCAGTTCATCAAGGGTCTCAGCCTGCTCCAGGGCGCGGTTGAGCAAAGGTAGAGCCGCCTCAGCCTGGTCAGACTCAACGTAGAGGGCAGCCAGTTTATTCAGCAAGTAGCTGTCGTTAGGGTGGTCGGCCAGGTAGGCCTCCATGATGGTGCGGGCGCGATCGAACTTGCCCCGCTGCACGACAACCGCTGGGTCGTAGCCAGTGTGGTGCAGGGCGACCTCGGCCAGGGTAATCACCTGCCAGCGAGGGTTCTGCGCCTGCAGTGCCGCAATGCTGTCGTCTACAGTTTCGTGGTACGGACGTTTAAAGGTGAGGTTGGGCAGGCGGCGAAAAAATCGGGTAATTAGCGTATAAGGAGCCTGGGGTGAGCCTAGCTCCTGGCGCAGCAGGTTTACCGCCAGCACGTTCTCGGCGGCCATATTGCCCAAGGGCTGACCCTGGTCTAGGGCCTGGATCACCTGAGCGGTAGCGGGCAGCAGCACTTCGTCGGCGTCGAGCACCAGTACCCAGTCGCCCGTGGCGTGGCGCAGAGACTCGTTGCGGGCGGCGGCGAAGTCGTTGACCCAGTCGAAGCTGTAAACCTTGGCCCCGTGGGCGCGAGCGATCGCCACCGTGTCATCGGTCGAGCCGGTATCAACCACGATGGTTTCACCCACGATGGTTTCACCCAAACTGCCCTGCACGCTCGCCAGGGTGTGGGCCAGGCTAGCGGCCTCGTCTTTCACAATCATGCAAAGGCTAATCATTACCCCTCTCCCAGCGCTTTCCGAGACCGCTGGAGGGCCTGGCGCACCTGCTCAAAGCCGGTGCCACCGTAGCTATTGCGGGCCGAGACCACCTGCTGAGGCGCGATCGCGGCGTAGATATCCTCCTCAAAGGCGGGGTGAATCGCCTGCCACTCTTCGAGGGTAAGCTCCCGCAGCAGTTTGCCTGCCGCCAGAGAGGTTTTCACCACCTGGCCTACCAGGTTGTAGGCCTCGCGAAAGGGGATTCCCTTGGTGGCCAGGTAGTCGGCCACATCGGTAGCGTTGGAGTAGTCTTCGTTCACAGCCTGACGCAGGCGCGGCACCCGGAATGTGACCCCCTCAGCCAGCAAAATGGTGATCGCTTCCAGGCAGCCCTGCACCGTTTGCACCGTGTCGAAGAGAGCTTCTTTGTCTTCTTGCAGGTCTTTGTTGTAGGCCAGGGGTAGCCCCTTCATCATCACCAGCAGCCCTTGCAGATGGCCAAACACGCGCCCCGTTTTGCCCCGCACCAGCTCAGGCACATCGGGGTTTTTCTTCTGGGGCATAATGCTGGATCCGGTGGAGCAGCTGTCGCTGAGGGTGATGAAGCTAAACTCCTCAGAGGCCCAGAGAATCATTTCTTCTGAGAGGCGCGACAGGTGCACCATAATCAGGCTGGCGGCACAGGCGAACTCGATCGCAAAGTCGCGATCGCTCACCCCGTCCAGGCTGTTGCCGTAGACGCGCTCAAACCCCAGCAGTTCGGCTGAATACTGGCGATCGATCGGGAATGTTGTACCCGCCAGCGCGCCGCTGCCCAGGGGCAAAATATTCACCCGCTTTTGCACGTCTTGGAGTCGCTCCCAGTCGCGCTGGGCCATGTCAAAGTAGGCCAGCAGGTGGTGGGCCAGGCTTAGGGGCTGGGCCCTTTGCAGATGGGTATAGCCGGGAATCAGGGTTTCGACATGGGCTTCGGCTAGGCCCAGCAGAGTCTGCTGGTACTGGCGCAGCTGAGCCTGAATCGCTTCGATCTGGGCCCGCAGGTAAAGGCGCACGTCGGTGCCCACCTGATCGTTGCGAGATCGGGCCGTGTGCAGCTTTTTGCCCACATCGCCAATCAGCTCAGTCAGCCGCCGCTCAACAGCAAAATGAACGTCTTCGGCCTCAACGCCGGGGGCAAAACTGCCGCAGCAAAACTCCTGTCGAATGGTTTCTAGGCCATTCACAATCTGTTCCCCTTCTTCGGGGCTGATAATGCCGGTTTTGACCAGCATTTTGGCGTGGGCCGCCGAGCCAGTGAGGTCGTACTCAATCAGCTGAATATCGAAGCCAATGCTGGCGTTAAAAATTGCGATCGCTGGATGCAGGGCCGTTTCAAAGCGCTGGCTCCAGGTTTGGGGAGGGGGCATTTCCATGTAGAGGCGATCGGGTTTAGAACGCGGTCAGGTTGCGAATAAAATAGCCCAAAACAATGCCAAAAAGCAGCGCCCAGAGCTGGCCCGACTCGACAAAGCCATTCCAAATGCTGACTATATCGCCGAGAATGTCTTGGTCAAACTGCTGGGCTAGCACTGGCGAAAGGGCTTCTGAAGACGGCGAGAAGCCAGTCATCCCGACCACTTCCGGCAGCTCAGCTCCGGTAAAATAGCCGTTGAAACTACCGCCGTCGCCTAGGCTGACAGGGCGTAGGATCGTGTCTATCGAGAGGGGTTGAGCAGCACTTTGCAAACTATAACCGTGAGGCTGGGGCATAACGTCCATGGCACCGTGACGACCTGAACATGGTTAACACCCAACAGACTATCACCATACCGCTGCGACCGAGCCTCTGGAACCCCAAAACAGTCAGCGCTCTAGGGGTTTTGATCGCCCTCGGCCTTGCCGCTTATCAGGCTGGGCTGGGCCGACCTAGAGCCGAGCTGATTAATTGGGGCGGCTGGCCGCAGCTGCGCGAGTTTTTGGCAGCCAGTCTGCACCCCGACCTCAGCCCCGAGTTTGTAGCGCTGATGGGCCGCGCCGCCCTGGTCACATTGGCCTATGCCGTGTTGGGCACGGCCCTGAGCATTGGCCTGGGGCTAGTTGGGGGGCTGCTCTCCTCGGCGGTGTGGTGGCAAACCCTGTTTGCTCAGAATAAATGGGGCCTGCGGCAGGGGCTGTGGTTGGGCAGCCGAGGGCTGCTGGCTTTTCCCCGCGCTATCCACGAGCTAATTTGGGGGCTGGTGCTGCTGCAGGTGCTGGGGCTTGACCCCATTGTGGGAGTGCTGGCGATCGCGATTCCGTTTGGGGCGATCGTAGCCAAGGTTTTTTCAGAAATCTTAGACGAAACGCCCCCTGAGCCGCTGCACGCCCTGCTCAACGCCGGTACACCGCCGCTAATTGCCCTGATTTACGGTCTGCTGCCCCAGGCGCTGCCCAACCTACTCTCCTACACCTTTTATCGGTTTGAGTGCTCGCTGCGGGCCTCGGCGGTGCTGGGCATTATCGGGGCCGGGGGGCTGGGCTACGAGATTTTTCTCAGTCTGCAATCGCTGCGCTACGAGCAGCTGTGGACAGGATTCTACGCCCTCATTATTCTCAATGGCGCAGTCGATGCCTGGAGCGCCTTGGTGCGCCGCCGGATGGGCTTTACCAGCCGCCTTGACATTAATCGCCAGCCAGGGCGCAAACCGGGGAGTTCAGCAAAATCTGTCTCCAAAGCCCCCAAACAAGACGGGTTTCTGAGGCTGTCGTGGATCGGAGCGGTGCTGGCGGTGCCATTGAGCTGGTGGTGGTTGCAGCTGGATGTAGCGGTGCTGTGGTCGGCGCGCACCCAGCGGCTGTTTGGAGAATTATTGGGTACCGGCTGGCCAACCCTGCCGAGCTGGGCTGAGCTGGTAAATCTAGCCCAGCTCGCCTGGCTCACGGTGGCGATGTCGATGGTGGCGATCGCCCTAGCGGGCCTGTTTGGCATTCTCGTCTCGCTGCCCGCCGCCCAAAACCTGCTGCTGCCGGGGGGGCTGCTGTCTCCTATCGGTCAGCATCGTAGACAGCCCTCGATGGCCTATGCTCTGCTGATTTTGAGTCGCCTGGTGCTGCTGATTAGCCGCGCCATTCCCGCGCCAATCTGGGCGCTGGTGCTGTTGTATATGCTGTTTCCCGGCGTGCTGCCGGGGGCGCTGGCGCTGGCCCTGCACAACTTTGGCATTCTGGGCCGCCTGATGGCTGAAGTGAATGAAAATCTGGACGATCGCCCCGTCCGCGCCCTCAGCACCCTGGGAGCTAGCCCCGGTGCAGTCGTGGCCTACGGCATTTTGCCCCAAAATCTGGGCCGTTTTTTGGCCTACATTCTCTACCGCTGGGAAGTCTGTCTGCGCGAGACCGTGATTGTGGGCCTGGTTGGTGCGGGCGGGCTGGGTCGCCTGCTGACGGAGCAAATCAGCAGCTTTGATTACAGGGGCGTGCTGGTGACACTGGTGGTGTTTGTTGTCTTGACCTTCGCAGTAGATGCGGTGAGTCAGCAGCTGCGGGGGGTGTTGAGGAGTTAGCTATCGCCTAGCCAGTCAGGACAGCCACTGCTCCCCTGCCACCCGCTGGGATGAATGGCGCACACCAGCGGGCTGCGCCGATCGCGGCTAGTGCCATAGGCAATACCGTGATAGTTAGTACAGCCCTGACAGGGCTGCGGACGGGTCGGCGGCAGAGATTGGAACCCCACCTGCGATCGCAAAATTTGCTGCTTGCTTTGCCGCCGATGCCACTGCTCGTAGGCGCGGCGGCGGCACAGATCGTTGGCCCGGTGAAAGAGTTCGTTGGTCACGCTCACGACCTGTCCTCCCTGTAGGGGGTTTACGGCGTTGGGCGCGCTGGCAGCCCTGGGCAAGGACGTACAGCGGCGACCCACCCGGTAATCCGCAACAGCGCCAGCAGTGGCCCTAGCCTTAGCCTACCCAACAGAACAGCGCGATTCCGAAAAATTAAGGGGTCGCAACGTCAGACCCTGGCTCTGAAGATTGGCCCCAAAGATTGGTTCTGAAGATGCTGGGGCAGGCTACCAGTGCAGACGGTTTGAACCTTTGGCTTTGTTCAAACCAACCAGAACTCCGGGCGGCATTATGCGATAAATGCATCAATTATCACAAAAATTGCATATTACAGATTCGTAACAGTCGGTAGTGTGCTAAGGGGCAAAAATACAGCATTTGTTAATGGCATAGGCCGAAGATTAAGGCGAAAATAAGCGAAGCTGCTAGCCAAACCCTAGAAAGTATCAGTAAACTGGGATACGGAATCTAAAGATTCTTGTCTGGCTTGTTTGACATTTGTCACGTGCAGCTACTTCGTCGTTACTGGGTTTATCTATGCTTCAGTCCCTCCACTATTCCATCGATATCATCCGCGACGAGGCTCGACAGCTGGTTCAAAAAGGTGTAGTCAGCCGTCAGCAGCCTATTTATACGCTTTGTCGCCATATTCCCGCCCGCGAGTGGGCGCTGGTTGAGTCTGAGCTAGAGACTTCGGGGTTTTTGCTGCGCGATCGCGTCGGCGATCTGATGGGCCGCGAAGACTGGGAAAACGACTAGGGTTAGGCTCCTGCCGGTGCTCCGGCTTTTTATTTAAAGAAAAAATATCATCCAAACAAACTGAGCTGGGCCGAGGAAGTATCTTCCTCGGCCCTTTTTTGTTCGGCCACATCCCACAGCAGCGCGGGTAGCGCGGCTCCGGCCTGCTGAAGCTGGTGATAAACCTGGCGGGCCACCGCTGGAGATTTGGCCTCCTGGGGGCAGTGGGCAAAGAAGTACACGTCAGTACCCGCATTCAACCACTGGCGCAGCCGGGGCACCCATTCGTCAAAATAGGGCTGGTTGTAGGCCAGATCGGGGTGGCTGATGTAGCGAATAATCGTGAACGGGGCCGTCACCTCGGGCTGGAGCGGTACCCTGGGCTTTTTGCGCTCGGAGCCAATCTGCGGGTCGTCGTCGCAGGTATCGATGCAGTCGTAGATCGGGCGCGTATCGAGCAGTACCCGGCCTACGCCCAAGCCGGTCAGCATTTGGTTGAGGCGGGTGGCGAAGGGTTCGGCAAACCAGTCCAGATGGCGTACTTCTACCGCGATCGGGTACTGCTGCCGAGGCCAGCGAGCCAGAAATTCTCTCAGGTCGGCAACCTGCTCGGGGCTGTAGGTGGGCGGCAGCTGAATGAACAGCGGCCCCAGGCGATTCTCCGATGCAGAGGCTGCGCCAGCGCCCAGAGGAATTAGCGTCTTGAGAAAGCGGTGAGAATCTTCGACAAAGGGCACCAGTTTGCCCTGGTGAGAGAAAGCGCGGGGCAGTTTGGGGCAAAACCGAAAACCGGGGGGCATGGTGGCGGCCCAGCGATCGATGGTTTTAGCATCGGGCATTGAATAAAAGGTAGTGTTGCCCTCTACGGCAGTCATACGATCGCCGTACAGCCGCAAAAAGTCTCCCGCCTTGCTGCCCCTGGGGTAAAAGTCGCCCAGCCAATCTTTGTAGGCCCACACCGCACATCCCGTGAAATAAGCCCCTGCCATAGTGCTTCTTTAGCCCCCTGCCTGCTCTACCTCCCAATTCTGACGTAATCCCAGCCGACCGGGGGCATTGCTCTAGTGGGTCATCCCCCAACCCGCCCCATAGGGCGCAGCCAACGGTTTGGCGAGCGGGCCATATGGACAACAATCGTTAAGCGATGAGACCGATTCAGGGGCGGTACAGCTAAGGTTAGCTATGCTTTAAACCCCTTTACTGAACCAATTTTCATCAGCAAAAGCGTACCACTACGACCTACCCTCCATGGACTCTCAACCGTTTCTCGATGCCCTCAAGCAAGGCCGCATAGTGGTCAAGCCTGGAACTCAGGTCAAACTTAAAAACTTTGACCCCGGTTTTACCGGCAGTTTTGAGAAAAAACAGGCCAAAGCCATGCTGCAGAAAGGGGTTGAAGAGCTGGCTCGCCACCAAGACATGCTCTATGCCCAAAATACCTGGGCCCTGCTGCTGATTTTTCAGGCGATGGATGCGGCGGGTAAAGACAGCACCATTAAGCACGTGATGTCGGGCATTAACCCCCAGGGTTGCCAAGTCGTTAGCTTTAAGCAGCCCTCTACCGAAGAGTTGGATCACGACTATCTGTGGCGATCGTCCAAAGCCCTGCCCGAGCGCGGCAATATCGGCATTTTTAATCGCTCGTACTACGAAGAGGTGCTGGTGGTACGTGTCCATCCCGAACTGCTCGTCAACCAGCAGATTCCCAAAAACGTCAAGGTTGACAATATCTGGCAGCAGCGCTTTGACGACATTAATAACTTTGAGAAGTACCTGACCAATAACGGCATTGTGGTCATGAAGTTCTTTTTGAATGTCTCGAAGGAGGAGCAGAAAAAACGCTTTCTCAAACGCATCGATCGCCCTGAAAAAAACTGGAAATTTTCCCTGGCCGATGCCAGAGAACGGGGGTACTGGGATGATTATAGAGCCGCCTATGAAGAGGCCCTGACCCATACCAGCACCGACTGGGCACCTTGGCATGTGATTCCGGCAGACCACAAGTGGTTTACCCGCCTGGCCGTAGCTAGCCTGATAGACCACAAGCTGCGATCGCTCAACCTGGCCTATCCCGTACTAGAAGAAAACCACCTGGATCGGCTGCAAGAGGCGAGGAAGATACTGGAAAACGAAGAGTAGGCGGGTAAGGGGCGGCACCTACCAACCTACTCCCCGTGCCTCCAGCCAGGCCGCAACCCGAAACAGCTTCGCCTCCTGGTAGGGGGCGGCAATCAGCTGCACTCCGACGGGGAGCTGGCTGGGCCGGTGGATGGGAACGGAAATCACCGGCAAGCCGATAAACGACAGGGGCTGGGTGTAGAAGCCCAAGTGAGGGCGCAGGGGATAGGTTTCGCCGTCGATGTCCAGCGTTTTTTGGTCGAGAGGCGGCGCAACGCAGGGGGTGGTCGGGGCAATCAGCACGTCCACATTTTGAAAAATGTCACGGACGCGATCGCGGTACCAGCGCCGCAGCCTTTGGGCCTGCACGTACCAAGCGGCAGGGAGCATCGCTCCGGCCAAGAAGCGATCGCGGGTGGCCGGGTCAAACTCCATCGGGCTCTGGCGCAGCCGGTCGAGATGGAGTTGGCTGCCCTCGCAGGCGGTGATCAGGTAGGCGGCGGCCCTGGCTCGGGGCGTTTCGGGAAATTCTACCGTGTTGGTAATCTCCAGAGCGGCGGCAACTTCGCTGAGGCCATCCCGAACTAACGGCTCCATGCCGCGCTCAAAGTGGCCGCCCAGGCGAGCAAGCCGGAGTCCGTCGATGCCCTCGGTCAGTAAACCCGTCACGGGCTCGGGGGACCGCTGGGTGCAGACGGGGTCGACTGGGTCTGGCCCCTGCATGATGTCGTAGACGGCGGCGAGGTCGGCGAGCGATCGCGCCAAAGGCCCCACATGATCCAAACTGGCCGAGAACAAATATGCCCCGGCTCGCGACAGCCGCCCGTAGGTGGGCTTGAGGCCATAGACGCCGCACAGCGAGGCGGGTACGCGAATTGACCCATTGGTGTCGGAGCCTAAGGAAAAAGGCACCAGCCCTGCCGCCACCGCCGCCGCCGACCCACCGGACGATCCGCCCGCCATCCGGCTGGGGTCGTGGGGGTTGGGGGTGGTGCCAAAGTGAGCGTTGATGGTGACAAAGCCGTAGGCGTATTCATCCATATTCAGCGCGCCTACCAGTACGGCTCCGGCCTGCTCTAGGCGGGTAATGGTAGTGGCATCCTGAGCGGCGGGCGGGTTGCCCTGGTTGAGTTTGGCCCCAGCTACCGTGGTCATGCCCTCAATATCGAACAGGTTTTTGACCGCAAAGGGGACTCCGGCCAGGGGGCCGGGGTCTTGGCCAGCGGCGATCGCGTTGTCGATGGCCTGGGCCTGCGATCGCGCCCGAGCCACCGTTACCTCGGTAAAGCAGTTGAGAGCTGGGTTGCGGGCCGCAATATCGGCCAGGGTAGCCTCTAGCAGGGCCGATGCCGAGAGTTTGCCTGCCTTAATGGCGGCGGCTTGAGCGATCGCAGTCTGAAATTCGCTTTCGCTCATGGCTCGAAGGTGGCGGCGCTTTCTAGGTTGTCGGGCAGGGGGAAGGAGAGGACGGGCTGTGCGATCGCCCAAACATGTTCCACGTTGGCGACCACCGCTGGCTTGATCTCATCGGGGATAGATAGCCCGAGGGTTGCGGCCATGGCATCGACATAGTCGGTCAGGTCAATAGAGTCAGACGGTCCAGCGCCCATATAGCTCAGTGACAGCAAAGTACACCATTAGAATCTCTCTTCCTTGCCAGAAGAGCAAGAAGCAAACAACGTTGAGATCTTGCTCAACCCCAAGCCCCAGTCGTTTGCCTGCCTGGCTACAGACGACGCCATGGTGATGGCCTTTAGAAAGGTCGATCGCATCGATCGATGGAATTAATTACTTGGATTAACAATTCTCTAGTGACGGCGGCAGAACGAGGCTGAGGATCCCGTTCTCAGACCGTTTATGAGTCTAAACGCCTATCCATATTACGATCCGTTACGGTTTATAGGGGGTAGCGATGAGAGCGGAAATCTCTCGCTATAAACTGGTCAAAGATTAGGAAACCCTTACTGTATAGACCGTTTTGACCCAACCTTTGAGGGCCATCCTTAAAGCTGTCAACCCAGTCGTGACCCACATTGGAGTTTGTATTCAATGTCCCATTCTGTCAAAATCTACGATACCTGCATTGGCTGCACCCAGTGCGTGCGCGCCTGCCCGACCGACGTGCTCGAAATGGTGCCCTGGGATGGCTGTAAAGCCGGGCAAATTGCCTCTTCCCCTCGCACCGAAGACTGTGTTGGCTGCAAGCGTTGCGAAACCGCCTGCCCCACCGACTTCTTGAGCATTCGGGTCTACCTGGGTGCCGAAACAACCCGCAGCATGGGTCTTGCCTACTAAGGCCGCCTGCAACGGTTATTGTCGCCAAACCAAAAGGCCCTTGAGAGCATGCTCTCAAGGGCCTTTTGGTTTCAGCTGGTCAGCGCATACCCCTTAGCGACCTGCCTGAGCCGGAACAAGCTTACCCTTTAAAGCACTGGCGAGCCCAGTGCTGCGGGCAAAACTAGCCAGTGCCCCGACTACAGGCAGGTGGTCGTACCAGCTAGGGGTAACATCGCTACGAGAGCTGCGCTGGGTACCCAAAACGGGCATGGCTAGGAGCCGATTCATCTCGGGGTGTTGCCACTTAATCACGTTCAAGGCACCGTCGGGGGGCATGGGGCCACCATCGGGGTGCCCGGCAGGGCGGCTGAGCAACAGCTCAAAGAAATCAATCATCGGCTGCAGCATTTTCCCGTTGATGGCATGGAAGTGAGTGCCAATGACTTCTCCGGCGAAGGGCTGGAGAAGTGGAAAGCTGATCTCGGCATTGGGGTCAGCCCAGTCAGCCATGTAGCTGAACTGAACTGTGTCCCAATCTTGGTTGATCAGCTCTTGCAGTACGGCGTCTTCGTGGTCGCAAAAGTCTGGTCTAAACTGCAGGTCATCCTCTAGGATGAGCAGGTTTTTTGCCCCTGCATCGCGCGCTTGCTTAAACATTTCTAGATGGCTAAGGTAGCATCCTCGAAAACCAATCCCTTCGAAGGACCCAGGATCGGCAGGCCTAATGGCTGCAAAGATCTCGACTTTACCAGGCGTCAAGGGTAAACCAACTCTGTTCAGTTCCTTGACCATGTCATTGCGGCGATCGCGGCGCTCCGGCAAGTTGAGTACGTAGACGCGATCAAAATAATCGATAAACTTCATCACTTACTCCTTCGTAGGCAATATCAGCAGGCCGGTTGAATAACGTCTAGACTTCAGAACTCAGTTCTACAAATGTGCCCAAAATTAGCTCGAACTTAAGATCAGTATTGCTAATGTTGACTGGCTCAGCCCGGCTAGATCCAACTCAAATGGGAGGCTTGGCCGATGGAAAAGCTCTTAAGCTTCGGATAAGACTAACAAAGTATCTGTTGTCAGATCTAATTGCTATCCCAAAGCCAAGCTTCTAGGCAGCCTTAATTCAGTTTAGGTAAAAGCACTTACAGGTATGACTCAAGTATTTGTGAATAAGGTGCTGAAATAACCAATATGATTAACATATCTATCTTATGAGTACTGTTTTGCCAGTGGCAATGCTGGTCGTCTGAGCTAGCGTAAGTTTCATCAGAACTTTGCACGTTCTTCAATAGATTGAGTTGGCGATTTGGAACATCTCTAGCGGGGGAGCCGCGCTGGAGCACAAAAATAGAGATGCTATTCTAATGTCAGCGCAGCGTCAGCGGCACCCAACCAAGCCAGCGCCGTTAAGCTACATTTTGTTCTACCAACCTACAAAAAGTCCTGATTTCTAACGGCGACCTGACCTAGCGGCAATAGTTCACGGCGTAGTCGGGAAGCGCCAGGTCGGGCAAGCACTTTGGATCGGTAACAGGGGCAGCGGCGGTTAGCCCCAGGGGAATTTCTCCGGCCCAAACGGGAAGGGCGTAGTCTTCTGCGGCATCGACAGGTGGCCCGGTGCGCACTTTGGCTGAAGCTTCGGCGATCGGCAGAGCCAGCACCAGGGTACCGGCTAGCTCCTGGTGGTTGGGGGGGCGCACGTCATCCCAACGATCGCGCACAACATGGTCAGTAAAGGCTTTGAGGGCAGTCATTTTTTCATCGGCATTGTCAACGCGGGTGGCGGTGCCAAACAGCACGACCGAGCGGTAGTTCATCGAGTGGTGAAAGGCCGATCGCGCCAGCACCAGCCCATCCAGCAGCGTTACGGTAAGGCAGACCTGAATCCCCTGCTCTAGCGAAGTAAGCATACGGCTGGCGGGGGAGCCGTGAATGTAAACCTGGTCATTCAGACGTCCGTAGGCGGTGGGAATCACAAGAGGCTGTCCCTCGACTACAAAGCCCAGGTGACACACCAGCCCCTCATCGAGAATGGCGTAGACCTGCTGGCGATCGTAGCTGGCCCGCTGGGGCACCCGCTTGACCTGGGTGCGCGGGGTTGGGGGAAGGGAGGAAAAAGACGATGAGGAAGATGGAGCAGTAGGGGTGGACATGGCACGTGGCTCCTAGAGGGTGGTGGGTAAGTGGGCAATCAGATCGGCGGCGGTGGGGTGGATTTGCAGGGCAGCTACAACCGCTGCGTGGGGTTGGGTAAAAATGGTGGGATAGTCGATTTCGCCGAGATGGGGTCGGATGGGGAAGGCCAGCTGTTCGCGATAGATGAAGTCTGGCCCTGGGAGGTTACAGCCAAACTCCGCCTGCACACCGGGTTTGTTGCCTCGGGCATCGAGCCGAATCCAGCGATCTGACTCCTCTGACTCTTTCATATAGACGGCATTGAGCCCGTGGAGGGTGTGAAAAGTGGGGTCAGCATCGTCGAAGATTAAGCGCTGGTAGCAAAACCCGGTGGGAATACCGCAGCTGCGCAGCAGGGCGGCGAGCAGATGGGCCTTGGCAAAGCAGAAGCCGTGGCCCGAGTTCAGCACCTCAGAGGCGGTGCAGGTGACGGGCTGGGCCTGGATGTCGCAGGTGTGGGCAATGCGATCGCGCACCCACTCATACAGCACCTTCGCTCGATCTACCGATGCAGGCAGGCCTGCAACTAAAGTCGGGGCCAGGTCTGCGATCGCTGGATGGTCAGTATCAACCACCGCCGACGGCAGCAGATAATCTGCCACCTGAGCCGACTCAGGAACCAAAATAAGGGACATTTAGCTGCCCTCCCCAAACAAAAAGGCCGATGTGACTTAGCATAGGCAGAGCATTGGCTGGCCACAAGAGCCAATTTTAATAAATTTAACCAGTCCACTTTTCTCATTCCCCATCCCCTCGTGCCTATAGACTTTGCTCTAGCCCTCGACTCCTACAGCACAGTTCCCTACTACCAGCAGATCTACGAGGCGCTGCGGCAGGCCATTCTCACCGGGCGGTTAAACCCCAGGCAGCGGCTGCCCTCCACTCGGGCGCTGGCCAATAGTTTGGGTGTCTCACGCGCTACCGTGACCCAGAGCTACGACCTGTTGTTTAGCGAGGGCTACCTGCAAACCGTGGTGGGGTCGGGCACCTACGTATGCAACCAGCTGCCCGAAGACATGCTGCACGCCCCTGCTCCAGATGTTGCCTCAGCTCCACTGTCACCGCCGGTGTCACTCTCGGCCTACGGTCGCCAGCTGGTCGATTTTGCCGATAGCCCCACGCCTGAACCCGCCGCCCACTTTAGCTTTCGCTACGGTCGCCCGGCCCTCGATCGCTTTCCGCTAGACCTGTGGCGGCAGCTGCTATCGCGCCACTGTCGGTGCGGCAACTGGCTCGACTACGCCACCGACCCGATGGGGCACTGGCCGCTGCGCGAGGCGATCGCCACCTACCTGAGCCAGGCTCGCGCCGTCCACTGCCAGCCCGACCACATTTTGATCACCAACGGTACTCAGCAGGCCCTCGATCTGGCCACCCGGATACTGGTGTCGGCTGGCGATGCGATCGCCCTGGAAGAACCCAGCTACCTCAGCGCCCGCCGCATTTTTACCAGTCAGCAGGCGATTCTGCACCCCATCCCCGTCGATGGGCTGGGCCTAGATGTCGATGCTCTAACTCAGGTCACTGCGCCCATTCGCCTGGTTTACGTCACCCCGTCCCACCAGTTTCCGACCGGGGCGGTGCTGTCGCTGCCCCGACGGCTGGCGCTGTTGGCCTGGGCGCAGCAGCGCGGTAGCCTCATTTTTGAGGATGACTACGACAGCGAATACCGCTACACGGGTCGCCCGATTCCGGCCCTGCAGGGGTTGGGCCAGGGGCAGTCGGTCATTTATGTAGGCACCTTTTCAAAGGTGCTGTTTCCGTCGCTGCGGGTGGGCTATATGGTGCTGCCCCCGGCCCTGGTGCCGGTGTTTCGGCGGGCCAAGTGGCTGAGCGATCGCCAGGTGCCCGGCCTAGAGCAGGCTGTACTGGCTGATTTCATTAGCGAGGGGCATCTAGAGCGGCACATTCGCCGCATGCGATCGATCTATGACCAGCGGCGGCAGGTTTTGGTGGCGGCCCTGACCCAGCACTTCGGCAATCGCGTCACCATTCTGGGCGAAAATGCGGGCCTGCACGTGATGGTGCGGTTCCAAACCCAAATCCCCGATGCTGAACTAATCGCCAGGGCCGCCCAGGTCGGCGTGGGGCTGATCTCTGCCAGCCCCTACTACCTAGGCCCCAGCCCCGGCCACGAGTTCATCTTTAGCTATAGCGAGCTGGACGAAGCTGCGATCGCCGCCGGAGTGCAGCGCCTCACCACCCTGGGCCTTTAGGGTGGCCAAATACAGATCCGGATAAAAGTTCCCCTTTTAAGGTGAATTAAAGAAATTTCAGCCTCTAGATATACCCAGCAGATCTAGTCGAGCAACTTCCAAATTAACTTCAACAAGAGCTGGAACTTTTGAGCATCTTCACCAGTCCCCCCTCTTTGCAAAAGCAGTAGCCTTCCCGTGAATAAGCGATTTGCACTGTGACAGTTGAAATAGCGGAAAGATGCTCGATAACTACAGCAAAAGCAGCATTAGATTGGTTAAAGATGACGAAGCAAAGTAACCCTTCGCATTTGAAAAAAAGATTGTAAGAACCACACAATTACCCCGTAGTTGCACCGAAAAGGTCTTGAGCTAGTTTTTTCTAGTTTCTAAAGAACGAATCTAAAGAACGAAGGTTTTTAGCAGTTCCTAGAGCTGACTTTATAGAATCTAGCCCAGGAAATACACGCTCAGGCTGCCTGAGCTTCGCGATCGCAAGCCAAATCTACCAGTCCTAGATCCACATTTTTTTATCTTTGGAGTTCTCCTATGTCTAATTCTCTCCGCTTTAAGTCTGGAACCGCCCTATTGTTGGCCCTAGGGCTGAGCGTTGGGGCCGTTGCCCCGATCATGACCGCCGCGCCTGTGATTGCCCAAACCCAAACTCAAACCCAGTTTACCGATGTGTCTTCGGGGTACTGGGCGCGTGAATTCATTGCCACACTGGCAGCCAGAAATATTATTGCCGGGTTCCCAGACGGCACCTTTCGGCCCGATGAACCAGTAACCCGCGCCCAGTTTGCCGCTATGGTTCGCCAGGCCTTTAACCAGTCCACAGTGCGGAGCGCTACCTCCTTTGTAGACGTACCGGCTGACTACTGGGCCGCCGCCGCCATTCGTGAGGCCAACATGATGGGATTTTTGTCGGGCTACCCCGGCAATGTGTTCCGCCCCAACGAAAATATTCCTCGGGCTCAGGTGCTTGTTTCTCTGTCCAACGGACTGAACTACACTGCCAGCAACCAAAACAGCGTTCAAGTCTATCGCGACGCCTCCCAAATTCCTCAGTATGCGGTGGCCAGCTTAGCGGCAGCCACAGAACGGCGCATAGTGGTTAACTACCCCGATGTGCAGGCGTTGAGGCCCAACCAAACAGCGACTCGGGCCGATGTAGCAGCCTTTATCTACCAAGCTCTGGCCAGCCAAAATCAGGTGGCCACCATCAATTCTCCCTACATTGTGGGGCAGCAGCAGACAGCGGCTCAACTCACCGTACCCGCCGGTACCGTGCTCAGCGTGGCCTACCAACAGAGCGACAAAGTGGTCGTGCTTCCCGACGAAACCGCTGCGCTGACTCTGAATGTGGCTCAAGCCGTCACCGATAGCACTGGACGGGTGCTGATTCCGGTGGGTAGCCAGGTGGTGGGAGAACTGCGCCCTAGCGCCAATGGCTCTCAGTTTGTTGCCCAAGAACTGGTGCTGCCGGGGGGACAGCGTATGGCGATTAACGCCACCTCGCAAACGGTCACTACCACCGAAACAATTCGCCAGGGTGGCTCCTTTGGCGAGACGCTGGCGGGCGCGGTGCTGGGCTCGGGCGCGGCGGCTGCGATCGCCCGCACCACTGGTGACCAAAGGGTCGATGCCCTAGAGGTCTTGGCCGGAAGCGCCACCGGAGCCACGCTGGGCAGAATCTTTGGGCGCAACCGGGTTGATGTAATTGCCATTAACCCCAGCCGCGACCTGAGCTTGACTGTCAACGCACCCCTGATGCTGTCGGCTCAGTAAAGCGCTTCTAACGACTAAAAAGTTACACCCCTGAGGAAAACTTCCCCAGGGGTGTTGGCTGATGACTAAACGATGTATTCCGAGGGAGTGATCACCATCGTGTAGAGCTATCCGGCGGCATTTTTTACGAGCACCCAAAGTGCGTAAGAGCCTTTAGTTGTTGACAATTTTATAAGGGATATCAGAAAAATTTCTACGTAGTATTTCATTCAACGAATCACAGTCTCTTTCGCTGGGATGAAAAACCACAATTATGCTTTTGCCTGAGCAACGAGACTGTGATTGAACAGAGATTTCTATCATCCCTGGACTAATTTGCATAAGTTCATCAACAGCACTTTGCCTGCTCTGCAAAAGCTCTTTCGTCTTTGTATCGCTGAGTAATTCTGAACAGGCCGGTTCAAAAACACGATACTGTCCGCAAGAGGCTTGTGCGTAGATTATTAACCCCTGGCTCAAGAGAACAACAAGCACTATAGAACTAGTGATTCCAATCAACAGTTTAGTACGCATAGAATCTGCCCTAAAGCGCTTGTTTGATTATGCTACCTCTTTCCATTAGGTAAATGGGCTTGAGGGTCAGTAGGTATTGTTCTGCCACTGCACGTATGTACCCCAGCCGAGATAAGGCCACAATCCATATTTAGGTTCCAAGATTGCTAGATTCGGCTCTCTGAACGGAAGGTTCATATTGTAAGGCGCTCCAATACTTGGGCAAACTGGAGCTGAAACGCACATTCCGCAGGTCGGGCGAGGAGGTGCGGAATGTGCGTATTGAGGCTCTACTCTGCCTGTGGGCGACCCCGATTTTCTAAAATCTCTTCCACCTCTTCACTAGGAGTGTACTGGTAGCCAAATGTTGACTCATCTGAATCATCTAGAATTTGGGGGGTTAGCAGAATGATTAATTCTTGGCGTCGGTTATCCGTAACAGTGCTGCGGAAGAGCGCACCGAGAATTGGAATATCTCCAAGAATTGGAATCTTATTCACACTAGAACGTTCTGATTCTTGAATTATTCCTGACAACAAAAGAGTTTGGCCATCACGGACACGCACTTGTCCAGAGCTAAGTTGCCTTTGTGAAAGCAAGAAAATAGTGTTAGCATCCGCCAGGGAAAAAGTATCCGTAGGTGCCGAGATACTAGGTGCTACAGATAAAGAAACGAAACCATTGTCATCAATACGATCAACATCAACCTGAAGTATCAAACCAGCAGGAGTCAATTCTATTTGTTGTTCTGTCGTGACCAGACCGTCGGTAACCGTTGTCGTTGTTTCAATATTAGTTACAACATCTTGAGTAAGCTGAACAGTTGCAGTTTGACCTTCCTGAACGATTAAAGTTGGATCGGTAATAATCTTACCGTTGCCATTTTGCACAGTAGCCAACAGTTGAATCAAAAAGTTCCCTGAAGTACCATTTGCCCCAGGTCCACTTATGCCTCTTGGCGTTATGGGTGTACCAGTAGGAACTGTCGGGGAAATTGGGAATGAGGGAACACCAGCACCGAAATTCAGTACTCCTAAGCCACCAGAACTAATAAGTCCAAAGAGTCCGGTTTGAAAAGAAAAACTGGTACCAAACGCTTCAAGAGCATTCAGATCGATGTCAATCACCCTAACGTTAATAGCAACCTGTCGTCGCCTGAGGTCAATGCGGGTAAGTTGTTCTGTAGCAATGGCAATTAGGTCAGCTCGACCAACAAGAGTTACTGAGTTGGTGCGCTCGTCGGCAACGACCTGTAGACCACGCAAAATTCCCTGGCTGTCTTCGTAATCAACCCGATTTACCTCAATTTGATCCACCGTTGAAGTCTGGGTTTCGGTAATTGGAGGCACCCCCTCCTCGACCGTTACAGCATTCACGTTAGTGACCAATCGCTCGCGGCTGATGGCGCTTTCAGCCCCCAGGGCAACCAGAAAATTAGTCGCAACAGTGGCGTCGACCTGGTTTAGGCGCAGCGTTCTAGCCACAACGTTCTGGGCGGAAACCGGCAGGGTGGGGCCAACATAAATGCTGCGGCCCACCCGATTGGCCTGCAAACCCGTCACCCGCAGCACGTGGTTAAACACGTCTTGTACCGACTCATTCTCAATATCTAGGCTGATCGGCGGGCCGTCGGCACTGGCTCCGTCCGCCTGTCCGCCATCGGTTCCACTAGCGGGAGTAAAGACCAGGTTGAGACCTGCAGCCCGCGCTAGCAGCGACAACACCTCACGAGCTGGGGCATCGCGCAGCAGCAGCTTGGGAATGCGCTCGTTGCTGCCCAGGTTGATGCTGCCGAAGGTCGGCGACCCCTCAGCTACAGATATATCACCTACTGGGGGAGCAACGGCCCGAGGCAAGAAGGGAGGAGCCTGCTGCACCTGGGGGCGGGGCACAGGGGCACCGTCAATGGTGACTTCAGGATTGGGCACCAGGACATCAGGGTTGGCCGGGGCCGGAACTTCTGGTGCAGTCTCTGGAGCCGCTTCTGGGGCTGGCGTGGCCTGGGCGATCGCAGGAGGCGTAGCTGGGGCCGGTACAGTTTCTAGTTCGGTGGGTACTGGAGTAGGGGCCTGGGCAGTTTGGCCGTCGTTGCGAACAGATAGCACAACGCGATCGCTGCTAGAGGCCACTTCGCCAACAGGAGTTTGGCCATCGCCGTCAATAGTGACTCGCACGCTGTTAGCGTCGAGGGGCACCACCGAGACCTGAATAATGCCAGGGGCAGGATTGGCCTGGGTAAAACTGCCGCCATCGGGCAGGTTAAGCTGAGCGCGGGTAATGTCGGCCACCAGACTGTTGCCCTGGTTGACCGTAAAGATATTGCTGTTGTCGCCGCCTTCGGTTTCAAACACCAGGTCGAGGCCGGTGGCGGTGGTATTGAGGCGGACATTGGTAATGCTGGTAACTGAGGCTAGGCCAGGCTGGGCAGCCAGGGCAACCAGGGCGCTGCCAAGCAAAATCGGGTGCAGGTTCATCAAGCGGTTCACGGTTCACTCCTCCATCACAGATGCGGCGAGGCCGCACGGGGTTTAACTAGGCTAGGTGGGTAGATTGGGGCACGGGCGTGGCTATAGAAAATGGGCTCCAAAGAGCTGAGTTAACCCCCTTCAGGAGGGGCTTCACCTTCGGCGGGGGGTGGCGGCGTTGGTGGCACAGTAGGATCGGCGACCGGCACCAGAAGCTCCAGGGTGAAGTCGGTCAGCAGCAGGCGACTGATGCCTAAAAGCTGCTCTTCAGTGGCTCCCTCTGGCGGCGGCGCAATGCTCTGCTGCAAATCTCGAATAACGATGAGTGGCTCTAGGCGCTCAATGTTGCGCATGATGCTCAGGGTCTGGGGAAACAGCGCCTGCATTGATACATCTACGGTGTAGCGCTCTAGTTTGCCGTTGAGCTCAGGCGGGCCATCCTCTTCGGCCAGTATCACCGGGGGGCTGGGATTAAACCGCAGCAGTTCGGAGGTATAGAGCTGTTTTTGCAGCTGGGCATCACCGGGAAAGGTAGTTTTAACCCGCTGAATTTGCTCGCGGTTGAGGCCTAGAGCCGCCAGCTGGGCATTGTCGAGGCGGGCCGGGTCGGCCCGAAGGACGTCGGCGATCGCGGCGTTGCTGTTTTGAATTTGCTGGTTAATATCGAGCAGCAGTGTATCGACGGCTTGCTGCTCGCCCAGCAGGCTGTAAATACCAACTCGCTGCTCTAGGGCTGTATTGAGCTCAGCCTGCAGGGCAGCGCGGTCTTGTAGACTGGCCCGCTGTTGGTTGACCTGGGCCTGCTTTCCCGCCACCTCAGATTCAAGAGCCACTTTTTGCTCGCGGACGGGCTGCACCACGAAATTGTAGAGGGCAAAAGCCCCCAGCAAACCCAGCACAGCCAGGCTAATCGCCTGTATCTTTGGCGTTAGCTCAACCCCAAAGACCGTCGGATAGGTCGGTCCTACCTGTTCTAGGCCCTGGTTATCTTCACCGGGCAGGAAGTCTCCTGTGGCGGTCATTCGATCACTCCTTTTTCTCTCAGGGCCCGAAGACGGGTGACTAAACCGACCGTACCCTGGCGTTCAAGCTCCTCAATCAGCTGCGAGGCCGGAGTGTCGGTGATATTGGCACCAATGCCGTAGTCGATTAAAAAGTCGGGGTCATCGACAGCAGCACCTGGGCAGCGCCCCTGGGTTTGGGGGTCGAGCAGGCTGGGCTGCTGCTGGGCCTGGCTAATGGCTACGGTCTGCGACTGCAGCAGCGGCGATCGCTGCAAGACCAGCGCAAAGTCGTTGATAGAATCGTAGGAGCAAGACACTCCCTCAATCGTCAGCCCCCCAGCCGGTGATGAAACAGCCGCGTTGGGGTCAGCGGGGTCAACCTCTAGTGGGACACCTTCGGTCTGGTTCAGGCTGACAATCTGCACCCGGGCCGGGGTCCGGGTGCGAATATCTTGCAGTAAGGCCGACCAGGGAATGATGTCGTTAAACACCGTCACAAAGGCATTGTTTTCAGCCCGCACCAGGTCTATCTGCTGCTGAATGCCGCTAATCTCCTGAAGCTGGCTTTGCAACGTTGCTGCTTCGGCGTCTAGCTCAGCGCTGCGGGCCTGAAGCTGGTTGACCTGCCCTCGGGTGACGACCCAGTAGCCGCCCACCAGCGCCAGCGGTATCAGCGCCGCCGCCAGCCCTAGGTACAGCGGCCTGCGATCGCCAGCCACCGTTGC
This sequence comes from Nodosilinea sp., assembly GCA_049646445.1. Lineage (GTDB taxonomy): Bacteria > Cyanobacteriota > Cyanobacteriia > Phormidesmidales > Phormidesmidaceae > Nodosilinea. The sequence continues at coordinate 31,733 of JBARVV010000056.1, forward strand.
CCCACCGCCTCGCGATCGGGGCTTGGTATCAAAGACCCGAACTTCGCGGTCTTTAAGGAAATTAATATCGAGACCGTACATAGCTACACCTCCCGCAGGCCAAGGCCAATTACTGTTGCCAACCCGGCCCGCTGACTCTCGGGAATGTCTTCATCAACATCTAAAGACAGGGCTGAGATCGGGTCGATCTGGCTGGCTGGTAGACTCAGCCGCTGGGCCAGAAACTCGTCGAGCTGTCCGATGGAAGCCCCAGGCCCCGCCAGCAGCAGCTGGGCCACCTCCATGTCTTCGCCCTGGTTGAGGTAGAAGTCGATGGAGCGGCGCAGTTCGTCCGACAGTTCGCCCAGCACCCGCAGCATAGCCGTGGTGCCGGGGTTGGTATTGCCCATCTGGGGCGCACCGACCGTATCCATGGTTTGAATCGGCACCGTCATGCCCTGAAGCAGCTCGGTGTTGCGTGAGGGGGGCAGATTCATAGCGCGGCTGAGGGCGCTCTGAATCTGAAAAGTGCCAATGGGTACAGTGCGCGAGAAGTGGGGTACTCCGTCGACCACAATCGAAATTTCAGTATTTTCAAACTCAATATCGACAACGGCAGCGGCCTCCTGTGGAGTAAACTGCCGCAGCTGCTCGCGAATGGTGCGAATCAGCGCAAAGCTGGAGGTTTCGAGCACGTTAAGCATCAGCCCCGCCTGCTGAAACACCTCTATGTAGGGGTCGGTCAGGTCTTTGCGCACCGCCACTAGCAGCACCTGCACCTTTTCAATGCCGTCTTCGTCAACGAAGTAGCCCAGTTTTTGGTAGTCGACATCGGCCTCTTCGCGGGGGAAGGGCAGGTAGAGACTGGCTTCCTGGTTGAGCACCATTTCTCGCAGCTCTTCGTCGTCTAGCTCAGCGGGCACCGGTATAACGCGAGTAATGGCTCGCCCCGGAATGGCGGTGGTGGCCTGTTTGACCTTGAGCTTGCTTTCAGCCAGCACCGTGATAATGGCGTCGGCCATAGCGGCAGTGTCTAAAATTTGTCCCTCTTCGTAGATCCCTTCGGCCAGTTCTACCGAGGCCAGGGTTTCTAACTTAAGGGCGGTTCCCTGCTTTTTCAGCCGGGCCAAATTAACTTTCTCGGGGGTAAGCTCAATACCAACCCCCCGAGGTTTGCGACTAAAAATGGCTTTGAGACTATCCACAGCAGTATCCGAAAGACAGGTGGGTAACCGGAAAACCTGCCCGGTTTAATGACAACCAAGCAGACTCAAACGAGCCTATTTTCGCCCCTACCGAAAGCCCGCTATGGGCGATTTAGAAAGGGTTGAATGGCCCAGCAACTGTCCCTATAGGGAAAAGTGCTAACGAATGGTACACAATTTAATTCAGTTTTTCCACTTTTCTTTTCTATGCGCTGGTTTTCTTGTCTAGAAGACAGGCCAAGGCCGATCTACGCAACTCGCACCCGATGGTTTCGCCACTGCTCCTGAAGGAATACCGAGTAAATGTATAGCCGGTATCACCAGCGATGTTACACACAATTCTGAAAAGTGAGCACTTAATATTGAGAAAATATTGCTTTGTATCGCCTTTCTCTATCTCTGGAGTGACCGACTATGACCACCCCCCTACTGCCCCTGGGCACGCCGCTTACTGATAACGCCCAGCGTCTGCTGCTGCTGGGGTCGGGCGAACTGGGCCGCGAGGTCGCTCTGGAGGCCGTGCGGTTAGGGCTAGAGGTGATTGCCGTCGATCGCTACGACCATGCCCCAGCAATGGCTGTGGCCCACCGCCGCCATGTAATCGACATGCTGGATGGCGACTCGCTGCGGCGGGTGGTCGAGCAGGAGCGGCCAGGGCTGATTGTGCCGGAGGTGGAGGCGATCGCGACCGATACCCTGGTGGCGCTAGAAACTGAAGGCTGGCGGGTTATCCCCACCGCGCGGGCCACCCAGCTGACCATGAACCGCGAGGGTATTCGGCGGCTGGCGGCAGAAGAGCTGGGCCTGAAGACCTCGCCCTTTCGCTTTGCTGGCAGCGAGGCAGAGTATTTAGAGGCGATCGCGGCGATCGGCCTGCCCTGCGTGGTCAAGCCGATTATGAGTTCGTCGGGTAAGGGCCAGAGCACCGTGAGAGAAGAGTCTGAGGTGCTGGCCGCCTGGCGGTATGCCGGGGAAGCGGGCCGGGGCAAGAGCGATCGCGTCATTGTCGAAGGTTTTGTGCCCTTTGACACCGAGATCACCCTGCTGACGGTGCGGGCGGCAGACGGCACCCACTTTTGCCCCCCCATCGGCCACCGCCAGGAGGCGGGCGACTACCGCGAGTCGTGGCAGCCCTGCGCCCTGCACCCCGACACCCTGGCCGCCTGCCAGGAGATCGCTAAAGCCGTCACCGATGCCCTGGGGGGCTGGGGTCTGTTTGGCGTCGAGCTGTTTATTGCTGGGGCACCGGATCAAGCTCAGACCGTCTACTTTAGCGAGGTCAGCCCCCGCCCCCACGACACGGGCATGGTGACGATGGTGAGCCAGCACCAGTCAGAGTTTGAGCTGCACGTGCGGGCGATCGCGGGCCTGCCCATCGGCGAGATTTCCCTGGTGCAGCCAGGGGCTTCGGCGGTGATTTTGGCGGACGGCCAGAGCGACCATCCCCAGTATTCTGGTTTGGATAAAGCCCTTCAGGTGCCTACCAGCAAGGTGCGGCTGTTTGGCAAACCCGTGGCCCACCGCAACCGCCGCATGGGGGTAGCGATGGCCCTGGGCGACACGGTGGGAGAGGCGAAGGAACGGGCGATCGCCTGTGCCAGCGCCGTACAGGTCATCCTGTAAACGAACAAATTGTCCGCTGATTGGTCACATAGATCCACCAATGCCGCCCACTTTAAGGGAAAATAAACAACCGTATTGCAGCCGTTGATTGAGTCAGGACACTTTGACTGGCGGACTCTGGTAGGGGCATTGCAGTGCAATGCCCCTACGTCGAACCTGTCCTAACCGATAAAGATGTTTGCAATAATTACCTCGTCAGCGCCATAAGCGTATGGCTGAGTCAGGTTGACTGTGTTGCGGTGGCCCCTATCCCTGGAAATTCCATGAGACTACGCTCCTACGCCCGCTTTGGTTTATTCGCCCTGCTAGGGCTGATGATGAGCTGGCTGGTAGCCTGCGGTAGCCAGCCTAGCGCCACCGCCCCCGCCGCCGATGGCAGTCAGGAGGTGGAGTTCTGGACGATGCAGCTCCAGCCCGACTTCACCGACTATTTCAACGGGCTAATTGCCGACTACGAGGCCCAAAACCCTGGGACAACCGTGCGCTGGGTCGACGTGCCCTGGGCCGACATGCAGAGCAAAATTCTCACCGCCGTCACCGCTGGCACTGCCCCTGATGTGGTCAACCTCAACCCCGACTTCGCCGCCCAGCTGGCCAGCCGCAACGCCTGGATGCCGCTGGATGACAACGTGTCCGCTGAGGCCAAACAGGTCTACTTACCCAATATCTGGGACGCCAACACCCTCAACGGCCAGAGCTTCGGCATTCCCTGGTATCTGACCACCAACGTCACCCTGCACAACCAGGACCTGCTCGCCGCCGCCGGGGTCGAGCCGCCCACCACCTACGCCGAGCTAGCCGAAGTGGCCCGCCAGGTGAAAGAAAAAACCGGCAAGTACGCTTACTTCACCACCTTCGTGCCCGAAGATTCCGCCGACGTGCTGCAATCCTTTGTGCAGATGGGGGTAGAGCTAGTGGATGACCAGGGCCAGGCCGCCTTTGATACCGCCGCGGGCCGCGCCGTGTTCCAGTACTGGACTGACCTCTACCAGCAAGAGCTGCTGCCCCAGGAGGTGCTGACCCAGGGCCACCGCCGCGCGATCGATCTCTACCAGGCTGGCGAAGTGGCGCTGCTGTCGACCGGGGCAGAGTTCTTCCCCACGATCGAGGCCAACGCGCCCAACATTGCCGCCGTCACCGGCAGCGGCCCCCAAATCACGGGCGACACCGGCAAAACCAACGTGGCGGTGATGAATGTGGTGATTCCGGCAGGTACCGACGTGCCCGATGCGGCGATCGATTTTGCCCTGTATGTCACCAACGACGCCAACCAGCTGGCCTTTGCCAAGGCGGCCAACGTGCTGCCATCGACGGCGTCGGCGCTTGAGGATGGCTACTTCGCCGCCGAGGGCACCAAGGGGGTGGAAAAGGCGCGATCGGTCAGCGCCGAGCAAATGAACCAGGCCGAGGTGCTGATTCCGGCTATGGACGGCATCAAAGAGCTGCAATCAATTATCTACGACAACCTACAGGCCTCTATGCTCGGCCAAAAAACCGTAGACCAAGCCGTCAGCGATGCCGCCGCCGCTTGGAACAGCCGGTAGATCCGTAGGGTGCATCCGCGCAGCGATGCACCACCGAAAATTTCTCGCTATCGTGGGCGGTGCATTACGGCGGGCGTAATCTAGATGCTGGATCGCGGGGGCGATGTGCCGCCTAATGACACCCTACAAATGACTACGATTTCATCAGCTGATCGAGAATGGTGCGGGCGGGCTGGGCGCGCTCCAGGGCGGTTTGGTAATCGTTGTAGAGTTTGAGAATTTTTGACAGACCGCCTATGCCGCCGCGCAGTTCCTCCAGTTCGTCGCCGGAGAGCAGTTCGCCATCGAGCAGGCGCAGAATCAGGGGCTTGATATCGCCCACATCCTGGCGGGCCTTTTGCAGCTTTTCGACCGTGCTCAGCAGGGTCTTGAGGTCTTTGAACAAATCGTCGATTTGGTCGGCGTCGACAGATTCGATATCGGCTGGCGCGATTGCATCCTCCGCTGCCGCCATTTCCACTTCGGCCGCCGCCGCTGCGCCATTCTTCACCTGAGCCATAGCCTTTTCTCCCAAACCATCAACGAAGGAAGTATAGCGCACAAAGTTCAGGTGTACTATTAAAATTGAGCTGCCGAAGCCGTGAGTTCACATCATTTTGGCTGCGATCGCTGGCTCGATTAGCCGACTTAACCGCTACTCAAACACGATCGTTTCCTGCTTCTGAAGCTGCTTTTTCTCTCGGGGCGTAAGCTTGCGGCGACGACTGGCTTCATTTAGGCGCTGCTGCAAGCGCTCTTTTTGGTCAATTTCGGGCAGCTTCAGCACAATGCCTGCCGCCAGCCAGTAATACACGTTCACCGGATCCACGTCCAGCGGGTAGTAGTAGGGGAAAATGCTGATGAACAGCACAAACACCCACATCGACGCGCCGTAGCCTCGCAGGTTGGGGTCTTTGATCGAGCGGTAGGATCTGAATGTAGCTACCGTCAGCGTCAGGTAAACCGCCAGGGTGGCCAGTAGCCCCAGGGGGCCGATTTCGTAGAGCAGCTTGGGATGGTAGGTTTCGACCAGCTCGGTTTTGCCAAAAATGCGGGCGGCGTTGGTGGCGCGACCCACCCCTCGGCCCAAAAGGCCCTCCTGTTGTTTTTGCGCCCACTGAAACTGCTGCACAACAAATTCCTGGGGCGGCGAGGCCGCCCAGCGGCTCTGGAAGCTGGCCAGTCGCTCACTGACCACCACCGGGTTTTGGGCCATAAACCCGGTGAGGATGACGGCCAAACCGATGCCCACCGGCAAAAACCGCTTCAGGTTGGCCACCTGCCCGGTGAGAACCAGCAATCCGACAATGGTCACCGGCACCAGAGCCAGGGCAATCCGCTGTCCCGACACCACCGCCATCACCCCCACCGCCGCCAGCGAAACCAGACCGACGATGCGCCAGATTGGGCTGCGATCGCTAAAGGCTGTGCCAAAGGCAAAAAAGCCGCTGGAGATCAAAAACCAGCCCCACTGCCAGGGGGCATTAAACGTGCCCGGCAGCCGAATCTGCCCCTGGGATGGCGCATACAGCAACGACCCACCCACAAAGCAGCGGGCCTGCAGCGACGCCTTAAACAGGTCTTCACCCTCGCCGGTAGTGCCGGGGCACAGGCCGGTTTTGAGCATGAGAAACTGCATAAACCCGAGGCAGCAGCAGACCATAATCAGCACCACCTGCAGGCGCAGCAGAAAGTAGACGTCTTCGCGATCGCGTAGCAGATAGTAAATACACGGAATAATCAGCACGTAGCCAATCAGCACCTTCAGCCCCAGCACGCCGATTAAAATCGGCACCTCGCCTCCGGCTGGATCGAGCTGCTGCCCACCGTTGACCACTAGCAGGGTGAGGCTGCACAACCCCAGCAGCGTTAGCAGCGGAATTTTGATCATTTGGGGAATAATCAGCGGCTGCCGGGTGCGGCGGCAAAACTGAATCACCCCAAGCAGCGCTGGAATGTAGATCGCATCTTTGGCCAGCTGCAAAATACCGCTGCCCCCCAGGGCGTAGACCACGGTGCCGCTAAAGGGCACATAGATAATCAGCCCGTAGATGGCCTGGCGGGGATATTTAAAGGAGAGGGCGAGACAGGCGATCGCCACCACCGCCGCCAGCCCCAGCTTGGGCTCCCCCAGCAGCGCCAGCAAGACTCCGATCAGTCCCGCCACAAACAGCGTTGCCGACAGGTATTGAATCAGTTCCTTCCGCGCCTTCTGGGCCTGGCGCTTCTTAGCTCGCTCTTCTTTGCGGCTTACGGGTGCCTCCGTGGGAGAAGATTGGGCTGCTTTGCCTCGCCGTTGAGATCGTATTGAGTTTGCTGAAGACAGTTTGACCACGGCAAAGTCTGGGGAGTTTTACTTTGTCAGGGTAGCCTTTGATGTCGCCGCTGGGCTGATTTATAAAAGGTACAACGGTCTAAATAAATCAGTCAAAACCGAGTAAGGGCTGCGTTATGACTGAATCTGGCTGGCCAGAATTTCTCGAATCCGTTGGCGGAAGAGCCTTACGGCACTGCGTTGACCAACAGTGCGGCTTTGCTCAATAAAGTAGCCTACGTCTGCAATGGGCAGGAAGGGAAACGCCAGGCTGGCTTCGGCTTGTGTATAGCCATTATCGACCCGCAAATAGACCAGTAGGATTTGATTGGTGTAGCGCCACAGTTCGGGCACACCCAGGGCTGCATAGATTGGCAGCTTGTTTACTGAAGAGTTGGTGTAGTCTGACTCAATGACCAGGTCAGGCGGTGGATGATTGGGAAGATCAATTTTTCGACCCCTAACTACCGCTTCGTTTTGGATATAAAAGCAGCTGTCGGGTTCAACGGCGCGGGCCAGATCCTCCCGTTCTAGGGTGAGTGACCCTAGTTTTCTCACCTCAATTTCAAGTTCGTCGGCGATCGCTTCAACTAAGCTTTCCAGTAGGCCCTTTGGTTCTTCGTGCTCTTCTAACGGCATTCTCAGCTCCAGCACGCCGCGATCGTAAGCGATTCTCCAGGCGCGATCGCTCCCTACTTCGGCTAGCAGGGTTTTGTAGGTTTGCCAGCTTACCCCCCGCATCACAATAGTTGGCGAGGATGGTTCGACAGTTGTGGGGCGCGTTGCAACCATAGCCCTAATCATATTCTCTAGGTTTAGTTTATCGAAAGCCTGGTCGCCGCGGTGAGCCAGCGCTTGCAGCACTACGATGAAAACCATTACGGTTGGACAGGGCTATGTTTCAGGCGACACGGCGGCGGCTAGCGCTCTGGTATACGGCAGTAACGGCGGTGCTGCTGCTGCTGTTTGCCAGCGGCTTTTACCTCTACGTGCGTACCACCCTGGTGGAACGGGTCGATGACACGCTCGACCACGTAGTGGAAATTGTGGAGCGATCGCTGGTCATAGAACCCGATGCCGCCGGGGATCATATCTTCACCACTGTTAATGCCGATGGTCCGCCGCTGCGGGTCAATGTAGAAGCCAGCTTTCGCGACAACGCCCGTGCCGTCGAAGACGACCACATTGACCTAGAGTGGTTTGGCCCCGATGGGCAACTGCTGTGGTCTACCTTTACAGACCTCCAGCCTGTGCCCCTGCACGTGAACCCGGCAGGCGAAACAGTGCGGGTGGGGCAAGAGTCCTTCTTTCGCCAGATTACCGAGCGGGTGCAGGTCGACGGCCAGGTGCTGGGCTACCTGCGGGTTAGCCATCCCTGGTTTGAAGTGACAAAACCCAGCCGCAGATTGATTGTCGACCTGGCCCTGGGCACGAGCCTGATGGTGGGTGCAGTGGCCGCGATCGGCTGGCTGCTGTCGGGGATCGCCATGGCCCCGGTGCGCGACTCCTACCATCAGCTCAAGCAGTTCACCGCCGACGCCTCCCACGAGCTACGCAACCCGATCGCCGTGATCCAAACCAACGCCCAGGTGGCGCTGTCTGACCCCGATCCCGACATTGAGATTCAGCAAAAACAGTTTCAGGTAATCGAGCGGCTGACCCGGCGACTGGGGCGGCTGGTGGATGATTTACTGTTTCTCGCTCGCCAAGAGAGCGGCTTGATTGCCCTGGCCCCGGCTTCGCTCAGCCTGGAGGGGCTGCTGGAGGATGTGGTGGAAGAGCAGCAGGTGATGGCTGCCGAGCAGCAGATTACCCTACGGGTTGAGGTTTCTGTTTCTACAGAAGATTCAGGCAAACACCGGCTTAGTTCCCCACGCCTGCTGGTCGCCCCTACCGCTAGCTCAACGATTTTGGGCGATCCCAGCCAGCTTACCCGGCTTTTTACCAACCTGATCAGCAATGCGGTACAGTACACCCCCGAAGGCGGCACGGTCACGGTGCAGGTCAAGTCTGCTAAGCACCAGGGCCAGCCGGGGGTACAGGTCACCGTCAAAGATACCGGCATCGGTATGGATGAAGAGGCTTTGGCCCACGCCTTCGATCGCTTCTACCGGGCCGATCCATCGCGACTGCGCAGTGGCGAACAGGGAACGGGGCTGGGGCTGGCGATCGCCAGGGTAATTGTCGAGACCCACCGGGGCCACATTCACCTGGAGAGCCAGTGCGGGCAGGGAACCACGGTGACGGTGCTGCTGCCCCAGGGGATTGGTTGAGTAGGTAGGGAGGCGCAGGATTGATTGGGGTGAGAGAATCGGGGGCGCGAGCTGTTGCGAAACGTCAACAGAGGTTAAGCGCTCCGGCTTGTTGACCAAAAGAGAGCTAAAATCGTTAAACTCAGAAAATACATCAAAGACATTTGTACCTGGTGGAAGGTACGCCGATCGCGGCGATTGCTCCTACTTTTCTGTGCCGCCCCAGCTGTACTCCCTAATTTCAGGTGATCCCCAGGGCAAGTGTTGCTGCCTTTTTGAACTCATCCAATCTGCCGAATCGCCCTCAGGGCTTTGATCCCCGGCCTAAGTTTTTTCTAGAATCCGATCCCTGGTGGCAGCACAGCCCGGTTCAAGCTGGCTGCCTGGTTCGATGTTCAATTCCTCACTCATTTTCCTTCTCCTATGGCTGATTCACTCCAGCATTCGGCGTTGCAGGTTCCTGCAGCTCACCCGTCCTATGATGGCCCCCACGATGGGCTGATCCCCGCCGTCAGTACGGGGGTGTTTGTCTGCGTTCACGGCCACTTCTACCAGCCGCCGCGCGAAAACCCGTACCTAGATGCGATCGAGAAGCAGCCCAGCGCCGCCCCCTACCACAACTGGAACGAGCGCATTCACCACGAGTGCTATCGGCCCAACGCCTTTGCCCGCATTCTCAACGATCGCGGCGAAGTGGTGCGCATTGTCAACACGTTTGAGTACATCAGCTTCAACATTGGCCCCACCCTGCTGAGCTGGATGGAGCGCTACGACATAGAAACCTACCAGCGCATTCTCGATGCCGATCGCAACAGCTGTGAGCGGCTGAGCGGCCACGGCAACGCGATCGCCCAGGTCTACAACCACATCATTCTGCCCCTGGCCAACCAGCGCGACAAAGTCACCCAAGTGCGCTGGGGCATTGAGGACTTTCGCCGCCGCTTTGGCCGCCAGCCCGAGGGCATTTGGCTGGCCGAAACCGCGATCGACTACCCCACCCTAGACGTGCTCCACGCCGAGGGGATCAGGTTCACCATCCTGGCTCCGTCGCAGGTGCAGCGCTGCCGCCCGCTGGTCAGCTACAACGGCGAGCGCGATGTCTGGCAAGAAGTCGGCGGCGGCCAGATTGATCCCAGCCGCCCCTACCGCTGCTTTCTCAAAAATGCTGACGGCAGCCCCGACCCCAGCCGCCACATCGACATCTTCTTCTACGACGGCCCGATCTCCCGCGATATGGGCTTCAACGATGTGCTCAGCGCCTCGTCCCACTTTGCTGGTCGTGTAGGCCAAGCCATCCACGGCGATCATCGACCCTTTCAGCTAATTTCGGTCGCCACCGATGGCGAAACCTTTGGCCACCACCGCAGCGGGGCCGAAAAAGCCCTGGCCTATGCCGTCACCGACGAGTTTCCCCGCCAGGGCTGGACGGTGACCAACTACGCCCACTACCTGGCCACCCACCCGCCTACCTGGGAAGCCGAACTCAAGCCCGTCACCGCCTGGAGCTGCTCCCACGGCGTCGATCGCTGGCAGGATGACTGCGGCTGTGGCGGCGGCGGGGTATGGAACCAGCAGTGGCGGCGGCCCCTGCGCGATACCCTCAACTGGCTGCGCGACCAGCTGGCGACCGTGTACGAAGAGCACGGGGCGGCCCTGCTGCGCGATCCCTGGGCGGCGCGAGATGCCTATGTGGCGGTGATGGGCGATCGCAGCCCCGAAAACCTCAACGCCTTTTTTAAGACCCACCAAACCCACAAGCTCTCTGCCGTGGAGCGAGTCACGGCCCTGCAGCTGCTCGAAATGCAGCGCCACGCCCTGTTTATGTACACCAGCTGCGGCTGGTTCTTTGAAGAACTCTCGCGTCCTGAGGGCACCCAGATTCTGCGCTACGCCGCCCGCGCCATTGAACTGGCCGGAGAAGTGGCTGGGATCGCCCTAGAGCAGGAGTTTGTGCAGCGGCTCGGCCACGCCCCCAGCAACGTCGACGACTTTGCGACCGGGGCTGGCGTCTACGAGGCTCTGGTCAAACCCTCCCGCATTTCCCTAGAGCAGGTGGTGGCGCACTACGCCATGGGGTCGCTGTTTACCGACTACCACCGCGAGCAGACGGTCTACTGCTATACCGTTAAGCAGCACGACTACCGTCGCCAGCGCATGGGGCCAATATCGCTGGCCGTGGGCCAGGTCGAAATCACCTCCACCATCACCCGCGAGAGCCTCAGCATTGCCTTTGCAGTGGTGCACCTGGGCGGCTGGGATTTCCACTGCGGGATCAGCACGATGCGATCGCGCCTCGCCTACACCCGGGCTAAAGCAGCGGTATTCGAAAGCCTCAGCCAGGCCAGTGCCGCCCAGGTCATTCTCGCCATCAACAGCGCCTTTGGCCCCCACACCTACGGCCTGCAAGACCTGTTTGCCGAAGAGCGCCACCGCATGATGAGGCTGCTCTCCCAAGACACCCTGCTGCGCCTCGACCAGCTCTACGCCCAGGTCTACCGCGACAACTACGGCGTGCTGCGCGCCTTCCACCGCGACGGGCTGCCCGTGCCGAAAGAACTCCAGGTGGCCGCCGATATTGCCCTCAGCCACCGGGCCATGGAGATACTCCAGTCTCTAGAGCGCGAAACCAGCGACCCTACCGCTAGCCCCCTACGCCAGGGCAAAGATTATTTAAATGAACTGGAGGCGATCGCCACCGAAGCTAGCACCTGCAATGCCTCCCTTTCGCTAGCGGCGGCCAAGCCCATGCTGGAGCGTCTGGTTGGGCGATCGGTGTGGCAAATTCTCAACCAGGCACCGACTGAATCTCTCGCCGCAGATGTAGATTGGCTCGGGCGGCTGGTGAATCTGGGCCAGCAGCTTTCCCTGGGCCTCTCCCTAGAACACCCCCAGGAGCTGTATTACCAGCACCTTAATCGCCAGGTGTTTGCCCTACTCAAGCAAGCGGCGGTAGCTAGAAAGCCCCTCGGGTCCGATAGCCGCGCCCAGGTCAACGACATCCTGCGCCTTGGCGAGTATCTGTCAATGGATGTGGGTGCAGTGCTAAAAGCGCTAGACCATCTCGATCCGGGGCGACCTGTATAGACAAGCCAGCAGTACTACAGCCCAAAAAGCACATAGTTTTTTGAGAAAGCTATGCTCAGAATTCTTGCCCATCAGGCAAAGCAGCTAGTGCAGCGTCAGTGCTAAGAATTAGGGTTAACAGGAAGACTGAGATACCCTGTTCTGTATGGAGTTAGCCAGAAGTCATGCGATGGCAACAGTATCCAGCGCGGGGTTGACTGGCAGATGAAAGTAGACGACGCACGCTGCAAACTGGCGTCTGTCTGCCCCAAAATTAAGTCCTGACGTTGTACTGGTCCTCTGAGGCGCAAGTTTGGCTACTATTTTCTTGGGGCTAAAGAGCAGGGGAGCTAGGGAGCCCAGCGATTCGGAATGGTGGGTATATTTCAGCCGCCGAGTACTAGCCGGGCGATCGCGCAAGATTCACGCTTTCTCTGACATCGAACTCCGCAACCCCGCCCAGGATGCGACAATATTGCCAATCCACCCTTGTTTAGGCGGTGGGCCATTGCCGTTGCCCCTCGCCTAAACTGGGCCTAGACCAGCGATTGAGAGTAATACCTATGCGTTCTGATTTGCAGCGAGCCTTCGAAACCCACTCGGTTCTAAAAATCATCAGCGGCCTCACCAACTACGACCATCAGCGGGTGGCAGCGGTGGTCAAAGCCGCCGACCAGGGCGGGGCCACCTTTGTCGATATCGCCGCCGATGCCGACCTGGTGCGCCTGGCCAAAACCCAAACCACCCTACCCATCTGCGTCTCTGCCGTAGATCCCAAGGCCTTTTTGGCCGCCGTTGCCGCCGGGGCCGACTTAATTGAAATCGGCAACTTCGACGCATTCTACGCCCAGGGCCGCCGTTTTGAAGCGCCCGAGGTGCTGGAGCTAACCCGCCGCACCCGCGCCCTGCTGCCCGCAATCACCCTGTCGGTCACAGTGCCCCACATTCTGGCCCTCGACGCACAGGTCAGCTTGGCCGAAGATTTAGTCGCCGCCGGGGCCGACATCATTCAAACCGAGGGGGGCACCTCTAGCCAGCCCGCTCACCCCGGCACCCTGGGTCTGATTGAGAAAGCAGCGCCCACCCTGGCGGCTGCCCACGCCATTTCTCGCGCGGTGGCGGTACCGGTGCTGTGTGCGTCGGGCCTATCGGATGTGACCGCCCCCATGGCGATCGCGGCTGGGGCAGCGGGTGTCGGCGTGGGCTCGGCGGTCAACAAGCTGGATAACCCGCTGGCGATGGTCGCCGTCGTGCGCCAGCTAGCCGAGAGCCTGCAAACCGTTCGCGTTGGTGCCGTTCGCTAGGCATTAGCGGTTTTGTAGGGTCAATTTGGGCCAGCACCCGTTCCCTAAGCGGAGTCGAAGGGAGCGGGCGCTGGCTGATTTTTTTAGGGTTCCACAGCCCGACAAAGCCAGCGATTAGGATGTAAGAGCAGCGATCGCGTTGCCGTTGTCCATTCTCTTGCCCCCTTGCTTTTGCCCCCTACTGTTGTCCAGGACAAGCGTGCTATGGTTCAAGCTCAACCCCGCACTGGCCCCACGATTACCTGGCCGCCTCTGCCCGATGACTTTCAGCTACTGGACGACCCGGTGGAAAATATTCAACAGCCGCCCCTAGCCGCTGCCCTCACCGATGCCCTAGGCGCGGCCCAGCGCATTCAGCCTGAGATGCTGATTGGCTCTAACTTTGGCCTAGTGACCGGAGTCGACGGAGAAACCGTCGTCAAAGCCCCAGACTGGTTCTATGCGCCTCGGGTAAACCCTACGCCTGCCGGAGCCGTGCGCCGGAGCTATACCCCCACGTTAGAGGGCGATCCAGTTGCCGTAGTGATGGAGTTTTTGTCGGCAGACGACAACGGTGAGCTATCGATTCGAACCTTTCCGCCCTATGGCAAGCTGTACATCTATGAGCAAATTTTGCAGGTGCCGACCTACGTTATCTATGCCCCCCAGCGAGCCAGGCTAGAGGTGCGGTGTTTGCAAAATGGGCGTTACGAACCTCAGGCTCCAAATGCTTTGGGGCACTTCTGGATTCCTCAGCTAGAGCTGTTTTTGGGAGTGTGGCACGGTGAGCGGCTGGCCCAAACCCTCCACTGGCTGCGCTGGTGGGATGCCGACGGCAACCTGCTGCTCTGGAGTTCAGAACAGGCTGAGACCGAGCGCCAGCGGGCCGAAACTGAGCGCCAGCGGGCCGAAACTGAGCGCCAGCGGGCCGAAACCGAGCGCCAGCGGGCCGATCGCCTCGCCGCCCTGCTGCGTGCCCAGGGCATCGACCCTGACACGGTATAACTTGCCAAAAAGGTAGTCTAGCGATCGCGGTTCTACGTTTTAGGGAATGTGCCCAGATGTTCTACATTCCCGGTGTAGCCAGGTTGCGAAAGCGGGTAAACTGCGGCTCGAACAGCAGCTTGACGGTGCCGGTAGGCCCGTTGCGATGCTTGGTGAGAATGATTTCGGCAATGCCGCGATCGGGGGTGTCGGGGTCGTAGTACTCTTCGCGGTAGAGCATCATGATCAAGTCGGCGTCCTGCTCGATCGCACCACTCTCACGAAGATCGCTCATCATGGGGCGTTTGTTAGTACGCGACTCGACGCCACGGCTGAGCTGCGAGAGGGCGATAATCGGTACGTTTAGCTCGCGGGCCAGACCCTTGAGCGATCGCGTCATCTTTGATAACTCTTGCACCCGGTTGTCGCCGCCGCCTTCCATTAGCTGCAGGTAGTCGATCAAGATTAAGCCCAGGGCCCCCCCCTGTTCTGCCTGCAGGCGACGGCAGCGCGATCGAATTTCTGTGACCGAAATATTGGGAGTGTCGTCGATAAAGATCGGCATTTGGGAGAGCTCGCTAATGGCACGGCCCAGCTTTTCCCACTCGTTCTGGGCAATGCGGCCCGTGCGCAGGCGGCTGCTTTCCATCTCGACTTCGCCGGAGAGCAGGCGGTAGACCAGCTGCACCTTCGACATCTCTAAGCTGTAGACCGCGACCGGCAGCTTCTGCAAAGCGGCGATATTGCGCGCAATATTCAGCACAAAGCTGGTGTTGTGAACACAGATATCGTTGGCGACAAAGTTGTGGGTATCGGGGATGGTGAGATCGTAGACCTGCTTGTGTCCCTGGGGTTCGATCGCGACAATTTCGTCCCAGTACACATCGCTGGTGGCAATCTGCTGAAGCTCTAGGTGCTCTAGGGCCGTAGCTAGGGCAAAGAGGCGATCGCGGGTTGGAGCCCGTTTACCGACATGGATATTGCTCGTTCCCTGAAGACCGGCACGAGTCGCTAAGGATACCCAAGACTCGTCCCCTTTGGCGGCACGAAGCACCTCCCACACCTCAACGGGGATCAGATCGCGGTTGGTCTGGTAGCGGCGGCTGGCCAGGGCGGCTTCAACCTTGGTCAGTGCGTCTTCTTTGCCAAAAATGCCAATTTCACTCAGGAAAGTTTTGATTGAGGTGGCATCGGTGATGTCGATCTGCCAGGCGGGGCGGCGGCTATCGAGATACTTTACCGATCGCAATCTGAGCTGAGACAAAATGCCAAATCGCAGCAGCAGATGCTGAACCTGGCGGGCCAGGGTTTCGCTAACGGTGGCAAAGCCGAGTTGGGCTTGACCACTGGCTAGCACCGTGGCCCAACCGTCGGTGGCAAATAGACGGTTGAGAAAGAGGCTAAGCAGCGATCGCTCTAGCCGAAACACCGCCGTTGGAATAGTTTTCTGGTGAGCCGATTTGCCCCAGAGATCCAACTCTTGCAGCCACAGCGTCAGATTGTTTTGACTCATCCAGCGGATGGTGGCGAGGCCGCCGGGGGCCAGGGTCTCGGGGAGAACCTGAAGCAATTGGCACAGGCGCTCGAAAGTGTCTGGGCTGGGCGCACAGACGCCCTGCTGCCACAAAGTCACCAAGCCAGGGGAGACCTCAAGGGTTTGAGCCAACCATCGGGCAGGTTTTCCGTTGCCCTTGATCAACTCTCTTAGCCGTTGACCAAAGATTTGACGGGCCTGCTGCAAATCTTCGCTATCGGAGGTGACGTAGAACGTTGGCGTGCGAGTGCCTTGGGAGGTTTCTTCCCGCACCTTAACCCCTGGAAACTTGAGGGCAGCAGCGGTGAAGTCGACTTGAATAGCCTGGTTTTCGTTGGTGAACTGGGGCGAAGTGCCAGTCAGACAGCCATCGCCAATGAGGTAGCCCAGCAGTTTGATCTGATGCTCAGGCCGTGTTTCGGTGCCAAATACGGGCAGCACCCTGGGCACGGCAATTTTTTCACCTACCGTCAGCTCCGCTAGGGATCGCCAGCCCTGAATCGTTAGGTAAGGGTGGCTTAGGGTCGTTTCAATTTCTCGCCCCGATCGCGTTCTCACCCGAAACACGGGCTTAAGGCCGTCATCCACGTAGGCGCTGGGTTCAATCAACCTGAACCGCCAGTCAGCTCCTAGGGTGAGTAGGGAGGCGGTTTGCTGTTGGTAAACATCGCCAATGGTCTGAAGGCTGCCATCGGCCACCACAATCTGGGCGTCAGCACTCAAACACTTGCCCATGGACGGACGAGCCGCCGCGATAATCAGGTCCGATCGCTGAAACCCCTGGGTCATGGCGTCGAGGTCGTAGAAGCCGCAGGGAATGCCGGGCAGCACCACACCGAGCGATCGCTGCTCAATCTCCGAAAACGTGTCGATCAAAATATCTGAGGTGGCGGTTAGCCCGCCCTGGGGCCGCACCTGGGTAATGCCAAACAGCTTTTGCTCCGACTGGTCGAGCACGTTTTCCAGGGGCAGCGTGGTGTCATAGCCCAGCTGGGCAATCTCGCCGCCGGTTTGAATCAGCGTCCGGCGGGTGTACTTGTCCATCACCAGAGTGGCGTACTGGTCGATGTTGGCGGCGCTAACGGTGCGATCGACCAGCTGGGCCAGGCGAGTTTGTCCGCCCACCTGCTCAAGCTTGCCGTTGTCTTTAAGCCACACGGCGATCGTCATCAGGTCGGTGGGCTGCCCCTTGGCGTGCAGGGCCAGGGCGGCTCGGTAAATATCCCGGTGGGCACCGGTGTAAAAGGCGTCGAGGGTGAGAATCTCCATCACCCGGCCAATCGCTTCAGGATCCAGCAAAATACCGCCCAGAATGGCCTCCTCGGCCTCGATATTTTGGGGTGGCAGGCGATCGCTGACCGTATCAAACTTGAGATTCTGAACCATAGCGCTGTGGAAGTGGGGTAGCTCTAATTGTGCGTCAAACCCGGCTGCTGTGGATGGCGACACCTAGCAGTTTAATAGTTTATATGTACTGATTCACGACGGGTTAGGGCGCGTCAGCCGGTAGAAGCGGGCCACAAAGATTATTCCAGCCGTAGCGACTCCAATCGACTGGCCAATCCACAGCCCTACCCCCCCCAGCCCCAGCGCAAAGCCCAGCAAATATCCCGTGGTAAGGCCCACGCCCCAAAAGGCCAACCCGCTGAGCACCATCGGCATGCGGGTGTCTTGCAGGCCGTAGAGCGCTCCAGAGGCCACCCGCTGCACGCCATCGGTGAGCTGAGCCAGGGCCGCCACCAAGAACATCGGCATGGCCAGCGCCACCACGGTCGCGTTGGCCTCATCGCTCAGGTCTAGGTAGAGGCCAATAATCGGCTGGCGAAACAGCAGCAGCCCCAGGGTGGCCAGCAGCATAAAGGCGGCGGCGATCGCGATCGCCACCGTCCCCGCCCGCCGCGTTTGAGCCATATTTTGCTGCCCCAGGGCCTGCCCCACCCGCGCCGTCGCCGCATAGGACAGCCCTAAAGGCACCATAAAAATGAGGTAAATCGTCTGGTACACAGTCTGGTGGGCGGCCAGCACCTCGGGGCCAAGAATGCCCATCAGAAACGTAACGACGGCAAACAGGCTAAACTCCAAGGCAATGGTAATCGCCAGCTCTGCCCCCATCACCACCATGCGCCCGATCAGCGGGGGCTGCACCCAATACCACCGCCGCCAAAATTGATACTGCTTCAAACTGGGGTGTTTGAGGGTGTAAAGCAAAAACAGGCCAAACATTAGCCAGTAGCTCAGCCCGCTGGCCAGCCCCAGCCCGCCCAGCCCCAAAGCCGGAAAGCCCCATTTGCCAAAGCCCAGGGCGTAGTTACCGGCAATGTTAAAGGCCGTGCCCACCAGCACAATCACAATCACCACCTGGGCCTGGGCCAGCGCCGAGACGTAGCCCCGCAGCATGGCAAAGCCCAGCGCTGGCAGAGCGCCCCACAAAATCCACTGGAAGTAGGGGCCGGTCAGATCTGCGATTGCAGCGGGCTGGCCCAGGGCCAACAGCACCCGATCCATCTGGCTGAGTATGGCCATTAGCGGCAGGCTCAGCCCCAGCGATAGCCAAAACCCCTGGCGGGCGATCGCCTCGATTTCTGACCGCTGCCCCGCCCCAAAAGCCTGGGCCACCAGCGGCCCCACCGCCATCACAAATCCGCCCACAACGGCGATCAGCAGCTGAAAACAAATTGCCGCCAGCCCCCCCGCCGCCAAGGTATTGGTGCCCAGCCGCCCCATCATCAGCGTGTCGACAAAGCCGACGGCCGCCTGGGCCACCTGGGCACTGGCCAGGGGTACCGCCAAGGCTAAAAATGCCCTAACCTCTGCGCCAGTTGTGAACTGGGCAATGGATCTATCCTGTGTACGCATCGAAAGATCGAGCCCAGTTGAGTTGAAGGCCTGGTTGCTCAGGCAAAGCGCCCTTGCCCCGGTCATCAGGGCGGCAGAAGGGCTGCGGCGAGAGTCTGAACCGTCAGCAATTCGCGGCAAATTTTCTACAGCATGGCCAGTCGCGACTTCAGAATCGCCGCCTGGGCCTCAGACTCGGCCAGGGAATCGCGGGCTCCCTGCACCACCTCAGCGGGGGCTTTATCCACAAAGCCGGTGTTGCTCAGCCGCCCCGAGAGCGACTTGATTTCTGCCTCGACCTTGCCTAGGTCTTTCTCGACTTTGGCTTTTAGCGCCTCGACATCGACAATGCCGGTCAGGGGAATCAGCACCTGCACGGTGCCTGTAACTCCAGCAAAGAGCTTTTGGGGCGATGCGGCTGGGGCTGCAGCCGGGGCGATCGCGCTGCTGTCACTCCCAGGGTGAGTCACAGCGGGAACGGTCTGCAGCTGGGGCTCAGGTGCCGGTTTGAGGGAGGCTGAACCAGAACCCAGCACCTGGCGACGCCAGGTTTGGTAGGTTTGGCCGAGCTGCTCGCGATCGCCCTTAGTCATCAAGTTCTGTCGCACAAAGTTAAACGCAACCCAAAGACCGACCAGCTCCATCAGGGTGCCAAACAGCGGCGTGCTGTCGACTGCGGCCACCAGAGACCCAGCAAACTTAAGCCCCACCAGCCCCACCAAAATCCACAGCAGGGTGAAGGCCGGACGGCGAACCGTGGCAAAGAACGCTCTAGCATAGTGCAGGGGTTCTTCAAACAGGGGCAGTATGGTGTGCCAAAAGTCTTGCACCTCGGCCACCACCGAGTTATCGCTGAGCTTCACCAACCGATTGGGATTGGCCCCTGTGGCGACGGCGCGGGCGGTAGAGACCGGCTGCTGGCCACCGAGAATGACCAGAGTGTCAATTTTGCCCAGGTCTTTGATATAGTCGGCCGTGGCGTGCAGAATGTGGCGCTCGTCGTTGCTTTCACTCTCCAGAATGGTTTCGATCCGCAGACCGGGTTTAATGCCCGCCTCGGCCCGCAGGTTGCGCACGGTGCGCACGGTATTAAACACCAGGGTAAACTGCTGCTCTAGATCGTCATTGACCAGGCCGGCGAAGACCGTGGGGTAGGGCTGCACCGCCAAAAACTGGTCGTCGCCCACCTGGTTGAGGGTGTGCCACAGCTCCTCGGTAATGTGGGGCATAAACGGATGCAGCAGCTTGAGAATGCCGTCGAGCACAAAGGCCAGGGTCTGCTGGGCCGCTGTGAACTTCGAGGATCCCTCTCCCTGGAGGCGAGGCTTGACCAGCTCGATGTACCAGTCGCAAAAGTCGCCCCAAACGAACTCGTAGAGATCCTTGGCGGCTTCGCCCATGCCGTACTGGTCGAGGTTGTCGCGCACGCTCTGTACAACTTGGTTAAAGCGAGACAAAATCCAGCGATCGGCCAGCTCAAGATTGGCCGTATCGGGCTTGCCCAGACTGGCGGGAGACTGCCCGCCCAGGTTCATCATCACAAAGCGGGAGGCGTTCCACAGCTTGTTGGTGAAGTTGCGGCTGGCTTCCACCGAGGCCGATTCGTCGGTGTTGCGATCGTATTCCAGGCGAATATCCTGCCCCGCCCCGGTGACTTCGCGAATCAGGGTGTAGCGCAGGGCGTCGGTGCCGTACTTGTTGATCAGCACCAGCGGGTCGATGCCGTTGTTGGCCGACTTCGACATTTTTTTGTTGTTTTCGTCGCGCACCAGGCCGTGGATGTAGACGGTCTCGAAGGGCATGGTACCGGTGAAGTGCCCCGCCATCATAGTCATGCGGGCCACCCAGAAAAAGATGATGTCGAAGCCGGTGACCAGGGTGGTGGTGGGGTAGTAGGTCTGCAAGTCTTTGGCCGATTCATCGGGCCAGCCCATGGTGGAAAAGGGCCACAGACCCGAGGAAAACCAGGTATCGAGCACGTCGGGGTCGCGCCTCAGGGTCACCCATTCGCCAAAGCGCTCGGTGGCTTTTTCCTTAGCTTCCGCTTCGGTGGCTGCAACCACAAAGGGCGTGGTGTCGGTGATGTCGCCGCCGGTTTCGCTCACCGCGTACCAGGCGGGTATTTGGTGGCCCCACCACAGCTGGCGCGAGATGCACCAGTCTTGGAGATTCACCAGCCAGTCGCGGTACACCTTGGTCCACCGCTCGGGCACAAATTTCGGTTCTTGGCGGTTATCCAGATAATCCAGCGCGTTGTCAGCCAAGGGCCGAATTTTGACGAACCACTGGGTGGAGAGCAGCGGCTCGACGGGCACCTTGCCGCGATCGCTGTAGGGCACCGTGTGGTGGTAGTCCTCAGTACGCACCAGAAATCCCTCTTCATCCAGCTGTCGCACCACGGCGCTGCGGGCCTCAAAGCGGTCTAGCCCCTGAAAATGCGCGGTGTTTTCGTTCATGGTGCCGTCTTTATTCATGACGGTGATCATGGGCAGGCCGTGGCGCTGGCCCATGGCAAAGTCGTTGGGGTCGTGAGCCGGGGTGACTTTGACACAGCCAGTGCCAAACTCGGCATCGACGTACTCGTCGGCGATCACCGGAATCTCGCGATTTACAATTGGCAGCATCAGGGTTTTACCGACCATGTCTCGGTAGCGATCGTCATTGGGGTTCACCGCCACCGCCGTGTCGCCCAGCATGGTTTCGGGGCGGGTGGTGGCCACTTCCAAATAGCCCGATCCATCGGTAAAGGGGTAGCGGAAGTGCCACAGGTGGCCGTCCACCTCGCGTTGATCGACCTCCAGATCAGACACCGCCGACTGGCTGGCCGGGCACCAGTTGACCATGTAGTTGCCCCGGTAGATTAGCCCTTCGTCGTAGAGCTGGGTGAAGGCGGTCAGCACCGCAGTGTTAAGCCCCTCATCCATGGTGAAGCGCTCCCGCGACCAGTCCACCGAAACGCCCAGCTTGCGCAGCTGGTTGACGATGGTGCCGCCCGACTCAGCTTTCCATTCCCAGGCCCGATCCAGGTAGCGATCGCGCCCCAAGTCCTCTTTACTAGTGCCCTCCGCCTGCATTTGCCGATCTAGTATGGTCGCCACCGCAATACTGGCGTGGTCGGTACCGGGCAGCCACAGGGTGTTGCGCCCCGCCATCCGCTGATAGCGCACCAGAGTGTCGATCAGGGCGTTCTCAAAGGCGTGGCCCATGTGCAGGCTGCCGGTCACGTTCGGCGGCGGAATCACCACGCAGAAGGGTTCGCCGGGGTGGTCGGGGTCGGCCTTAAAGACCTGATTTGCTTCCCACTGAGTTTGCCACTTCGTCTCGGTCTGAGTGGGGTCGTACTGGGCAGAAAGGGCGGGGATGGAGGCCGTCATCACAAAACCTGGAGCGTGGAACCGTGCTAACAGACAGTGTACCTATCGATTCTGCCATTTTAATAACTGTTGCACGGTGCCTTGCGATCGGCTCAGACATCCCGATCGGTGGCAACACCCTATCCCCTAGGAATTCAGCAAGGCTAAAGCCCCCTGCAGCTGCTCTTTGACCGAGGCCGCCGATCGCGCCAGCGCCGCCTGTTCGGCGGCTGTCAGCGACAGCTCCAGGATTTCCTCAATACCTCCCTGACCCAGCCGACAGGGTACCCCCAGGTACAGATCGTCGAGCCCGTACTGGCCGGTCAGGTGGGCCGCCAGGGGCAAAATGCGCCGCTGGTGGCGCAGTATCGCTTCCACCATCACGCAGGCTGACGAGGCCGGGGCGTAGTAGGCCCCGCCCTGCTTGAGCTGCTGCACAATCTCAGCGCCGCCGTTGCGAGTGCGATCGATCAGCGCGGCCAGGCGATCGGCGCTCAGCAGCTCGCCCACCGGAACGCCGCTGACGGTGGTGTAGCGGGGCAGAGGCACCATCAAATCGCCGTGGCCGCCCAGCACCATAGCCGAGACATCCTGAGGCGGCACCCCTAGTTCCCAGGCAATAAAGCGCTGAAACCGGGCCGAGTCGAGCACCCCGGCCATACCCATTACCCGCTGGGGGGGCAGCCCGCTGGCTTTCCAGGCCAGGTAGGTCATCACATCGAGCGGGTTGGTAATCACGATAATGCTGGCCTGAGGCGATACCGCCAGCGCCTGACGCACCGTTTCCACCACAATTTTGCCGTTGACCTGGGTGAGGTCGTCGCGGGTCATGCCGGGGCGGCGGGGCAGCCCAGCGGTAACCACCACGATGTCGGAGTTGGCCGTGTCCTGGTAGTCGTTGGTGCCCACGATGGTGCGGTTGTGGCCTTCGCTACCCGCCGCCTGGGCCAAGTCTAGCGCCACACCCTGGGGCCGCCCCGCCACAATATCGATCAGCACCACGTTGGCCAGGTTGTGCTCCAGCAGGCGCTGGGCCAGGGTACTGCCCACATTGCCAGCCCCCACGACCGTAACTTGGCCCGTGTTGACCTGACTAGACGAGTGAGCAGACAAAGCAGAGGATGCGGTCATAGCGTTAATTAAAGATAGGGAAAATGTCAGCGATCGCAGTGCTCTAGCGCCGAAAGAAAAAGATCAGCCAGGGCACCGCCCATAATTTTGGCTGATGACAGCCCTAGAACTCCTTTATTGTGATTTAGATCATGGCCGAACGTGACCACTACACGAAATTTTTGTGATTGCCCAGGCCTTTCCAAAATACTTACTAATACTTCACAATTTAGGCATGAGAGACTTCAAAGAAATAGGAGATGCTTAGACATAGCCCCTGAAAATATTCCTGAAATCATTCCTGCCATGAAAAGTATCACCTCCCTAACTTGCCCCCTGATGGCGGAGGGGTTAGTTCCTGCAAACGCCATTCCACCCGAAAATGACAGCAGTGCCCTAGTCGCCGATATTGCCGTATCGCCCGAGTGCAATATTCGCCTCTTTAATACTGGAGATACCATTTTTGCAGAAGGCAACTCTGCCGATCGCGCCTATATTATTGAGTCGGGCTACGTCGAAATTTTTGTGGGAGCCGGGGAAGACTCGCTTCAGCTCAACGTACTGGGCCCAGGCGACATTTTTGGTGAAATGGGCATTATCGATGCCTCGCCTCGGTCGGCCTCAGCCAAAGCCATCTGCCCCTGCCGCTGCATTGTAGTATCTGCGGCCCAGGTGGCTGAGCGAATAGAGTCGTCGTCGCCCATGGTGCGGCTGTTCATTTCCATGTCGCTGCATCGCAACCGCGCTTATAGTGCCTACCTCAAAACCCTTTCCACCCCTCAGGTAAACCTGCCCAGCCCAGCCGTTTCCGAAAAAGCCTATGCTAAAAATCAGCAGTATCAGCAGCTTTTAGACGACATAAAACTGGAATCTGATCTGCAAAATGCGGTGCGTAACGACGAGCTTTTTTTGGTATATCAGCCGCTTTTAAACTTAAATACCGGAAGCATTATGGGATTTGAGTCACTGCTGCGGTGGCAGTGCCCCCAGCGAGGCCTGGTGAGCCCTCAGCAATTTATTACGCTGGCGGAAGAAACGTCGCTAATTTTGCCCATGGGCGAATGGATCTTAGATCATTCCTGTGCCGACTTGCGGCGTTTCCAAAACCAGCTTGATCACATGGATCAGGACAACGCCGACTTTTTTATCAGCATCAATATTTCAGTGAAGCAGTTTCAGCAGCGCGACTTTTTTGATCGGCTGATGGCCTGCACCCAACGCCATCGGGTAAGCGCCCAGCAAATTAAGCTGGAGGTCACCGAGCGCATTTTTTTAGATGAAATAGAAGCGATCGATTCAATTAGTAAGTGCCGCGCCGCCGGGTTTGAGGTGTCTCTCGACGACTTTGGCACCGGCTACTCTAGCCTCAACTACCTGGAGCGCTGCGAAATCGACTGTCTCAAAATCGACCGATCGTTTATTCAAAAGCTATGCACCAGCGATCGCGCCAAAATTTTGGTCGGCGCTATTATCGACATTGCCCGAAAACTGGGCCTACCCACTGTAGCCGAAGGGATTGAAACCCCAGCTCAAATGTCGGCGCTGCGGAGCATGGGCTGCGAGATCGGTCAGGGTTTTTTGTTTAGTCGTCCCCTACCGCTGCCCGAAGCGCTAGGGCTGGTAGGCCAGCCGCTAGCAATCGACGATCTCGACTCAGCCTAGATCGTTTGCCCCTATCCCCGCCGCGATCGCCCCGTCGTTGCCAGTGCCACCTGGCGGTTGGGCATTCCATCTGGTTTCCAATCGCCTGGGCAAAGCGGCGCTCAAACTCTACCAGGTGGTTGCCTCGGTGGTCGTCATAGCTGTGACCTCGGCTGTCGCTGCCCCGGTTACGGCCCGTTTTGGTGTTAGCCCACAGGTCTTGACCCAACATTTCTATGGCCGGATTTTGCAGTTCGCAACGATTGATTAAATCAGGGCCAGATTCCAAGTCTGGGGAGGCTACGGGCTCTAGCGTCAAAAACCGAGCTTGGGCACCATCGACTACGGCTACGAGGAAGCGAGTCATAGCATCTCCAGTTGCTATGGGTTTCGTGGCGATCCCTAACAACTCAATGGAAACCTATGGGGAGCATGTATCAAGGTTAATTTCTATTCAATCTGTATAGCCATCGGAATTGATTTGGCAGGCGTTTGCACCGGCTTAACTAACTGTCCAGTTAGTTAAGCCGCTTTGTTTACAGCATGCGATCGCCCTGGGGAGGCAGGGCGCTGTCGTCAAATACCTCTTCTACGCTGGGGGTGCTCGATAGGCCAAAGCCCTCTACCACCTGGTCAATGGTGGTCGTCAGGCGATCGGGGTTGACCCCGCCCAGGCCCTGGGTATCTACTTCGGGGCCGGTATAGAGCCGCTCTAGGGCAATGTCCATCCGCTCTGACTCAATGGCCACGTCCAGTAGCTCGTCATCAGCCAGGTCAACCACGGCCTGAAGGGCGGCATCGGGGTCAGCCAGGGTGTCTTGCAGGCCGCGCAGGTAAGCCGCCACAAAGCCCTGCACTACTTCTGGGTTGGCCTCTAAAAAGTCTCTGCGCACAATCAGCGCGTTGCCGTAGAGGTCAAGGCCGTGGTCGTTGTAGTAGAAAACATTGAGATCTTCGGGGGGCAGACCCAGCTTTTGGTTGAGCACCGGTAGACAAGTGATCGAAAAGCAGGAGATGCCGTCGGCGCTGCCCTGGGCCAGCAGGCTCTCCCGCAGCTGGGGTTCCACGTTGGTCCACTCCACGCTGTTGGGGTCAGCGCCCACCTCTTTGGCTAGCACCGGCCACAGCCGCCGAGGGCCGTCGCCCGCTGGGGCGGCCAGGTTGGCTCCGCCCAGCTCGGCTGGCGTATCGAAGTCTGAATCGGCCTTAGTAACAATGGCAAAGGGCGATCGGTTGAACTTGATGGCCACCGCCACCAGCTGGTCGTCGGGGTTTTGCTCGTTGAACTCGATCATGGAGTACATGTCGCCTTCGCCGATGTCGTACTGCCCGGCGGCGATTTTGGTGATCGAGTCAGCGGAGCCAAAGCCCCGCTCAAAGCTGACCTCTAGGCCTTCTTCGGCAAAGTAGCCCTGCTCTAGGGCGACGGCCAGGGGAGCATCTACCGCCTGCAACAACCACGAGAGAGTAAAGCTCACCGGTGTTAGCTCATCGGTGTTGGGGGCAGCCGTCTCTTCGGCGGCGGGAGTCTCGGTTGTGGCCACTTCAGCGTCACCGCCACAGGCAACCAAACCCAGGGTGGCGGCCAGCAGTAAGGAACCCGCAATAGAACGAATTGGGATCATAGTTTGGAACACTCCGTGGCCCAGTTGACTAAATCTGAATTGCCTTCTAGATATAGTGGCTGCATACAAGCAAGTTAGTAGTCTGCACTACTTTGAGAACAGAAGCCTTGAACAAATTCCTCAAAACCAAGCTTGCCACCTACCTTCTCCCGATGGTGGCCCTGCTGCTGCTGCTGATCGTCTGGGAGATGGCCACCCGGCTGTTTCAAATCCCGACATTTATTCTACCGGCCCCCAGCGACGTGTGGGCCGCGGCTCAAACCTACGGCACCACGGTGTGGAGAAACGGTATTCACACCCTCAGCACCACGATGATGGGGTTTTTGCTGGGGCTAGGGCTGGGGGTGTTTTTGGGCTTTTTGATCGGCTATTCGCGGCTAGCCTACGTGGTGCTGTACCCGCTGCTGGTGGGGTTCAACACGATTCCAAAGGTGGCCCTGGTGCCGCTGCTGGCGATCTGGTTTGGCATTGGGGCCATGCCCGCCATCATCACCGCCTTTACCCTGGCGTTTTTTCCGATTGTGGTGAACGTGGCGGCGGGGTTGGCCACGGTGGAACCAGAAATGCAGGATGTGCTGCGATCGCTCGGCGCTTCCCCCTGGGAGGTGTTTCAGAAAGTAGGCTTTCCCCACTCGCTGCCCTACCTATTTGCCTCACTCAAGGTGGCGATTTCCCAGGCGTTTATTGGCTCGGTGATCTCCGAAACCGTAGCTTCTAATCGAGGCATTGGCTACGTGATTGTGTCGGCTAGTGCTAGCTTCAACGTGCCCCTGGCGTTCTTGGCAATTTTGACTCTGGCGGCCATGGGTATTGTGCTCTACGGCTGTTTTGCCCTGATCGAGCAGCGCACGATTCATTGGGCCCGGTAGATCTAGCTCCGCTGAATATGGCGACGCAGCTCGGTGTACATGCGGTGAAACTCGTCGGTAAAGCACAGGTCGAGGGTGCGGGGCCGGGGTAGGTTGACCGTCAGCTCGTAGACCAGGGTACTGGGGCGAGGCCCCAGGACATAGATAGTGTCGGAGAGAAACAAGGCCTCGCGCAGGTCGTGGGTGACCAGCAGGGCGGTGCAGCCCGTCTGCTGCCAGAGGTTTTGGGTTAGCCCCCACATCTCTTCGCGGGTGAAGGCGTCGAGGGCGGCAAAGGGCTCGTCGAGCAGCAAGATCTCGGGCTGGTGAATCAGCGCCCGGCAGAGGGAAGCCCGCTGGCGCATACCGCCCGAGAGCTGCCAGGGATAGTGGTGGTGAAAGCTGCTGAGGCCCACCGTAGCCAGCAGATGCTCGGCAGATTCGACATACTGGGCTTTGTTTTGGCGAAACCGGCGCTTGTGGGGCTGCACCACCTCCAGGGGCAGCAGCACGTTGTTGAGAGTGTTGCGCCAGGGCAGCAGCACCGGGTTTTGGAAGGCAATGCCAATATTTTTCAGCGGCCCGGTGATCGGCTGCCCGTGGAAATAAACCGCCCCCTCCTCAGCCGGGTTGAGGCCCGACACCATGCGCAGCAGGGTGGTTTTGCCGCAGCCGCTCGGCCCCACCAGCGACACAAACTCCCCCTGGGCGACCCGAAAGGAGATGTGGTCGATCACCGTCAGCGGTGCGCCCTTACCCGAGTAGGTGAGGCGAATGTCGCGAAAGTCTAGTGCTGGGGCAGTGGCGGATGCGATCGCGCGGGTTTTGACCATGGCAGTACTAGCCAATTACATTCCCCTAAACGCTAAGGGGCTAGGGCCTCTAGTAATGTAACCTTAAGTACAGTTAGACGCCCGATCGGTTAAATCAGCGATCGCGGCAATCGATCGCGGCAATCGGGCTGAGGTGGGTCACAGGTTTACAGCAGCATCGCGGCCCGCTCGGCCAGGCTCGATCGCTCCCCTTTGGCCAGGCTGATGTGCCCCGCCAGCGCTTCGCCTTTAAAGCGCTCGACCACGTAGGTGAGGCCGTTGCTTGACGCATCAACGTAGGGGTTATCGATCTGCTCGGGGTCACCTGTGAGAATGATCTTGGTGCCTTCTCCGGCGCGGGTGAGAATCGTTTTGACCTCGTGGGGGGTGAGGTTTTGAGCTTCATCCACAATTAGGAACTGCTTTGGAATCGATCGCCCCCGAATGTAAGTCAGCGGCTCAATCTGCAATAGCCCCTGCTCAATCATCTCTTCGTGGCCGCGCCGCCAGTGTTCGGGGCGACCGCGCATATCCTGGGTGCCAAAGATCAGGTCAAAGTTGTCGTAGAGGGGCTGCATCCAGGGGTTGAGCTTATCGCGAATATCGCCGGGCAGGTAGCCAATATCACGGCCCAGCGGCACAATCGGGCGAGCGATCAGCAGGCGCGAGTAGAGGCGCTCGTCGGCCACTTTCTGCACCCCGGCTGCGATCGCCAGTAAGGTCTTGCCAGTGCCCGCCTTGCCCACCAGCGTCACCATCGAAATTGAGTCTTGCAGCAGTAGCTCAAAGGCAAAGCGCTGCTCACGGTTGCGGGGCTGCACCCGCGACACCCCAGCGTGGGGCAGCTTGCCCAGGGGCACCAGCTTACCGCTGCTACCCTGCACCAGGGCCAGGGCCGTGTGGGTTGGGTTAGTCTCATCCACCAGGGTAATGGCCTGGTTGGGATACAGCGGTATATCCAGCTTTAGGTGGCCGTCGCCAAACAGCTGACTGATCGCCTCGGCGGAGGTCATCACCGCCAGGGTACCGGTGTAGAGATCGTCAATATCGATCTTGTCGGTTTCGTAATCTTCGGCCACTAGCCCCACGGCATCAGCCTTAATCCGCAGGTTGGTATCTTTGCTAACCAGCACCACGGGCCTGTCGTGGTGGTGCTTGTACTCCATTGCCACGGCCAAAATAGCGTTGTCGCCCTGATCGCCCTCTAGCTCAGCGGGCAGCTGCCGCAGGGTATCGCGGTGGCACAGGGCTACTTTCAGGGTGCCGCCCTTTTCTAGCTCAACGCCCTGCACCAGTGAGCCCTGCTGGCGCAGTTCATCCAGCGTGCGCGACACGTAGCGGGCGTTGCGGCCCGTGTCGGCGGTGCCCTTCTTAAAGCGATCGAGTTCTTCAATAATAGTGATCGGTAACACCACATCATTGTCCTCAAACCTGAACATTGCCATCGGATCGTGAAGCAATACGTTGGTATCGAGGACGAAGACTTTTTTCATTAGAAACCGATAAGCGACAAAGTAAAGAAAACTACGCCAAATATTTAGCAGCTGATCAGTGAGCCCGAAAGGTGTCTTGTCACTCTAGCGGATTTTGGGGTGCCCTTAGCAATCCGGATGATTCGCGGCATTGGGGTCGAGGCCTTAATGCACTTTCACAAAAGCCCCAGGCCGCTTAAGAACTCGTAAACTTTCTAAGAACTCGGGCTCCATCTACCCTTGTTGGCAAGAAATGCAACTTATGATTGGGTAATAACACGGAGTTGATCACTCCTGTCGAACCTTTCTTGCAACTCAGCTTGCGGGTTCATTTGTGTTTCGGGTGCACTCAATTAAGGTTGTCAAGCTTAGCGATGACGCTAAGCACTATAACTTGAGCATCATTGATCCTCAGGGGTTGTCTGCTGCATTCATTCACCTTTTCAGCCTTACGTGGACTCCATAGATATGACCCGTCATTCAGTAAAGCAATTTAGGTTGGCCGCTACTCTGTTGATAGCACTTGGCTTAGGATTTACTCGAATTTTGCCCGTTCAGGCTAGCACGATCGCCCAGTTTACCGACAGCTCAAACCTTGAGAAAAACTACCAGTTCAATCTGGAAAATTCAACATTAGCTCCGCCCTCTTCTGCCAAAAACAAGCCCCTAGCATCGGGTGTTCAAGCAGAAGAAACAGGCGCGGCAATCGGCATTTTTTCCACCAAAAGTGATTCATCTACCGCCAATAGATCATCAGCTAATCAGTCTCAAAAGGAACCTGGGGATGCTTCCGGCAACGGGTTCCTTCCCTTTGCGCTGATTGTTACCCTTGCTCTTATCATCTATAACCTCCTCAACCGACGTACCGCTGCTGCCCAGCCAGCGCCACCGACAGCCCCATCAACGCTAACCACTAACGGGGCCAATGCCCCGACTACAATTCTTCCTCCAGCTGAGGGGGAGAAGGAGGAATCAGAGCCCGTGACAGTGCCAACCCCGGCCCTGCTACCAGGTCTGCTGGGCCTGGGTTTAAAGCTGATGAGGCAGAAAGAAGTCGAGTCCCAAGCAGCCTCGGAGCTAGAGGTGTCCTAATCGCTGATTGGCGGTGGCGGCTAGCGGCCAAGATTTACTAACAAAGTTGCGCTGTTGTCTCCGCCGCAATGTTCTATTCTAGACGGGTATAACGCCCCCTATAGAGTAGACCCCAAAGGCCATGCGTCTATCCCAAATGCTGTTTGTCACCCTGCGGGAAGAACCAGCCGAAGCTGAGATTCCCAGCCACAAGCTGCTGCTGCGGGCGGGCTATATGCGTCGTATTACTAGCGGGGTCTATGCCTACCTGCCCCTGCTCTGGCGAGTGCTAAACAAAATTTCAGATATTGTGCGCGACGAAATGAACGCCACTGGCGCGCAGGAATGCCTGCTGCCCCAGCTCCAGCCCGCTGAGCTGTGGCGCGAGTCGGGCCGGTGGGATACCTACACCAAGGCTGAGGGCATCATGTTTTCCCTGGTCGATCGCCGCCAGCAGGAGGTCGGCCTTGGCCCCACCCACGAGGAGGTGATCACCACCATTGCTCGCGACATGGTGCGATCCTACCGGCAGCTGCCGCTGCACCTTTACCAGATTCAGACTAAGTTTCGCGATGAGATTCGGCCCCGCTTTGGCCTCCTGCGCGGGCGCGAGTTCATTATGAAAGATGGCTACTCGTTCCACACCGACGAGAGCAGCCTCAAAGCGACCTACCAGGAGATGTACACCGCCTACAGCAACATTCTGCGCCGCTGCGGCCTAGAGTTTCGGGCGGTGGATGCGGATTCTGGGGCGATCGGTGGGTCGGGTTCGACTGAGTTTATGGTGCTGGCCGAGGCGGGCGAGGACGAAGTGCTCTACACCGAAGACGGCAAGTACGCCGCCAACGTGGAGAAGGCTGTGTCGCGCCCCTCCGATGCGGTGCCTTCGACGTTTACCCAATTTGAAAAGCTGGAGACCCCCAACACCCCCACGATTGAGTCGCTGGCCAAGTTTCTCACGTGTTCGCCCACTCAGATCGTCAAAAATGTGCTGTACCAGGCGACGTTTGACAATGGCCGCGTGCTGCTGGTGCTGGTCAGCCTGCGCGGCGACCAGGATGTCAACGAGGTGAAGCTCACCAATGAGCTGAGCAAGCTCGCCGCCGACTATGGCGGCACAGCGGTGCTGTCGTTGGCAGTGCCCGACGAAGAGGCTCAGCGCCAGTGGGCGGCCAAGCCCCTGCCCTTGGGCTATATGGCTCCCAACTTAGAAGATGACTACATTAAAAGCGGCAAAGATATTGAGCCTAAGTTTTTGCGCCTGGTCGATCGCACCGCTACTGACCTAAAACACTTTGTCACCGGCTCAAATGAGGCGGGCTACCACACCGTAGGCGGCAGCTGGGGCCAAGACTTTGCTCTGCCTAAAATTGCGGTAGATGTGCGCAAGGCGGCAGCGGGCGATCGCGCCCTGCACGACCCCAGCCAAACCCTGCAAACCGCACGGGGCATTGAGATCGGCCACATTTTTCAGCTCGGTACCAAGTATTCTCAGGCCCTGGGGGCCACTTACACCAGCGAAACCGGGGCCGAGGTGCCCCTGGTAATGGGCTGCTATGGGGTCGGCGTGTCGCGACTGGCCCAGGCGGCAGTGGAGCAGTCCTACGACAAAAACGGTATTGTGTGGCCGGTGGCGATCGCGCCCTACCAGGCGATCGTAGTGATTCCCAACATGGGCGACGATTTGCAGGTCGAAGCCGCTAAGGCGATCTATACAGAGCTGCTGGCGGTGGGAATCGAGGCGCTGCTCGACGATCGCGACGAGCGGGCCGGGGTCAAGTTCAAAGACGCCGATTTAATTGGCATTCCCTACCGAATTGTTACCGGGCGCGCCCTGGGCGACGGCAAGGTCGAAGTGGTCGAGCGGTCCACTGGCATTGTGCAGGAGGTGGCCCTGGCCGAGGTGGTTGCCCTAGTCAAGGGCTGGATTGACGAAGAACTGATCGCCAGTCGCTAGCCCTCATCCTCATCCCCACGCCAAGGACAGGCCATGGAACTGATCACCATTATTCTCTCGACCCTGCTGGGCGTAGTTGCTACCGGGGGCATAGTGGTCGACACCCTGGCCGAGTCTGCCCTGCGCGGCCAGCTGGCCGGAGCCGAAGATCTCCAGGTACGCATCGACAACGTGCCCAACTACCAGCTGGCCAGCGGTCGCATTGACCACACTAGAATTGCCGCCCGAGGGGTAGAAACCCGTCAGCTGCCCGGCCTGCGCATTGACTCGATCGATTTAGAAACCGACGCGGTGGATGTCGATCTGGCCCGCTTGCAGCAGGGCGAGCTAGTGCTCGACGAGCCAGCCCAGGCGGCTCTGCGCCTGCGCCTCAAAGACGACGATTTGAATGCTTTCTTTCAGTCAACCCTGGTGCAGGGCTGGCTCGACACGCTGCAGTTTAATCTACCGGGAGCAGTGGGCGATCGCGAGCAAAACCGCTACGGCCTGGCCAACCCCTCGCTGGAGTTTCTAGAGGGCGATCGCTTCCGAATTGTGGTCGATCTCCAAGACCGGGTCACCCAAGAAAACATTGCCATTAGCATCGACCTAGGGCTAGCCGTTCTCAACGGCCATCGCTTTGCCCTAGTCGATCCCACCATTACCGTAGACGGTGAAGAAACTCCGCCTCAGCTGATCGAGTCCTTTGTGCAGGGTGCTCAAGAGCGTCTCACTCTGCGGCGGCTAGAAGCCCTCGGGGTAGTAGCCCGCGTGATCGACTTTAAAGTCCGTGACAATGAGCTAGATATTGCCATCTTTGCCAGAATAGATCCAACCTCCCCATTCTTAATTCGGCAGCCAGCTCAAGCAGCTGTCCCTGCCCTGCCCTAAGCTAGCTTGGGATGACCTAGGCTTAGAATGTGATTCCCGTTTGGTAACCCACCATGCACTACAGAAATAGGCTACGGCAAATTCCCCTCGGCATTCTGGCTGGGTTGACGACCCTAGTGTTGGCATCGGGCGGGTCTGTGGCTTGGTTTACCTGGCATGCCCTCAATCCGACGCCCCCGGTAGCTGAGTTTCCAAATATTGACATCGAGACCGACCCCATGCTGGCCCTGCCAGAGGTTTCGGCCCCAGTAACCACCCCTAATGTGGCAGAACCGGCTCCCAAAGACCCCGTTACCCAGCCAGCCCCGGCCGAGGTCACCGGCCAGGTCTACTGGCTAAAAGATGACGGGACAGGCTTTACGCTAGTAGCCCAGCCCATTACCGTCGCAGCCGATACCTCGTCTTCAGGGCAAGTTACCGCCGCTTTTAGCGATCTACTCTCAAAGGCAGGCGACCCCAGCCAGCAGGCGTTTAGCACCATTCCTGAACAAACCCAGCTGCTCAATGCTGCCGTCGAGGCTGACGGCGTTCACGTCGATTTGTCGAGTGAGTTCGAAACCGGCGGCGGCAGTGCCTCAATGATGGGCCGCCTAGGCCAGGTGATTTACACCGCCACCGCCTTTGATCCTGATGCTCCCGTATGGATTTCAGTCGACGGCAAGCCGCTAACGCTGCTTGGCGGCGAGGGGCTCGAAGTTAGCCAGCCGATGACCCGCAGCGACTTCGACCAGAGCTTTGATCTTTAGAACCAGGCTGGCAGCGGTTAAGAAAGGTGGATTTATTAAAGTGAAATTCTTGGGTAGGGGCTAACGGTTGTTCGCCCTTACAGAGGATCCAGCCGTTATACCAAATTCCGAATGAATACCCCCGATTCGTAGGGGCGTAGCATGCTACGCCCCTACGGGGTTCCTGATTATGAATCGGGGTTTACCAAATCGGATTGCGTATTACAAATTATTCAATTCACGATCCCAAGCAGGTCAAAGCCAAAGTACTCACCCATAGCGGAAGGGTCTACAATAAGTACCCATGTTCCACCCCCCGTGTTCTACCCTTAGAGCGTCCTATGGTTTTGTCTCCTCCGGCCCTATCGCCCTGCCGCCTTGGCAAAGTGGTGAAGTCAAACTCTCACTGTGACTACGTGGTGCAGGTGGATGATGCCCAGGACGTGTGCGATCCGCCTACGCCCGAAGACTGCGGCTTTGGCCAGTTCGTCAGCTTTGATAGCGATCGCCACTGGGCGGTGGGTCTGGTCTACAACTCTCAGCTATTCAATCCGCTATTTTTCAACAGTGGGCCACGTCTCTCTAGCGAACCCGACCCTCTGTTTACCCCCGACCTGGTGCAGGAAACTCGCACCCTATTGGGGATAGTGCTGGTAGGCACATTAGAAGGTGAAGATAGCCAGCGCTACGGCAAACACGGTATTCCTCGGGTGGTGGTGCCTGCCAACACGCCGGTCTACTGCCTGCCGCCGGAGCAGGTTCACAGCTTTCACTGTAAGCAGGATGGGCAGACGCAGTTTAGCTACTACAGTCATTTGCTCAGGTCAGGGGGCGTGTTTGCCGCCCAGCTGGCTCAGCAGGTGCTGGCCGAATTGGTAGACAGCGGGTTATTTACAGGGGCCGACCAAAAGGCGCTGATGGTGCTGGGCAAAGAGCTGAGCTGGAAAAATACACTGGGAGCCATTCGGTAGGTTGCGGATGGCGGAAAGAACGGTGCCCTAGCCCAGGGTAGCGAGGCACAGCAGCAGGGTTTCAGTCCATTCCACTGTGGCCCCGTAGGTGTCGCCAGTGTGGCCCCCCAGCCGACGATTGAGCCAGGCCCCCGTAGCCAGGGCAAAAACCAGGCCACCGACCAGGCTGATGCCAATCAGCAGATACTGGTTGGGGTTTTGCCATACCCAAAGGCCGTGAACCGCCAGCCCCAGCCCTAGCCCTAGCAGCCAGTCTTGAGGCGATCGCAGGTGTTCTCTGTGCAGCGCCCCCTTGCCTTCGGCCCGCAGGTAGGGGTAGCAAGCGATCGCCACAACTTGCCCCCAGCGACCCCAAACCATCGCCGCCACCAGCACCCAGCCGCGCCCAGTGGCTAGCTCGGCCAGGGCCAGAGTTTTAAGGCCGAGAATAGCGATCGCCGCCATCACCCCAAAGGCTCCGCTTTGGCTATCGGCCATCACCGCTAGCCGTCGCTCAGGCTCCAGTACCGCCAGACCATCAGCCGTATCCATCGCCCCATCCAGGTGCAGGCCGCCGGTCAGCCACACCTCCAGCCCAATCACCAGAGCGCTGCGGGTCAGCATTGGCATACCCAGCTGCCCCAGGCCAAAATCTACGCCGACTAGGCCCAGGCCCAAAGCCAGGCCAACCACCGGAGCCAGCGGGGCAATGCCTTCAAAGCGGGGCTGCCATCCTGGGGGCAGGGGCAGCTTTGTATAGAACAGAACGGCTCCCCCTAGGCGGGCAAACCAGCTGGGCCTGGGAGTGATCTCACCGGGCTGCGCCGGGGGCAACGGAGTCACGGATCCACCTCTGCACTATCTGCACTGTGAGAAAACATTTCGGCACCGTTGCAGAGCCTTCTACATTCTGGCAGAAAGCTTAGCCCCTGGGCTTTTGGCAGAGTTAGCTCAGAGTTTTTCACAAAGCTGGACGATCGCGGGGCAGATCATTCCCAGCGATATCGAGTATCGTGGATATAGACCAACAGGAGCGATCGCCGCAAGCTTTGCTCCCACCGCCAACGTAGCGTGGTTAAAGACCCATGAATCGCGAGCGTGCCAGCAATTTGAGCATCCCTGCTCCCTGTTTAATCGATAGCGGGGTCGTTGTCAACAAAACCGACATGCTCAGGCTATTGCAAGACCTGGGACAAGTGCAGTACCGCCACTTTCAAGACAGCATTTCGCTCTCTGAAGGTCAAGGTTTGGTTATGGAAGTGTTTGCTGACAGTCAGCAGGCCACGCTCGTGGCTAATCATACACTCTATATCAATGTTTACAGCTTCGATTACCTAGAAATCGGTCAAACCGATGCCGATGGCAATCACTTTGACCTGGTGCAAGACAACCGACGGCTGCGCCTGCTTCCACTGTCTGACCCCATGCACGACCACATGACGCGATCGGTCAACGCCGCTGCTCTAGAAGCAATGGTCGCCGACGCCCTCTCTGCCAGCTGGGATGCCTGCCTCGACGACGAGCATAACTTTTTAGAGTAAATTCAAAATCCAAATAAAACGGCTTCAGCTAGCTGAAGCCGTTTTATCTTGTAAATTTATAGCAACGTCGGCATCGTATCGTCCTGGGCCGAGTTTGGCTTATTGGTAATCCAAACCGACTGATAGGGCTTCAACATATAGGCCATATCCAGGTCAGGAAATTTGTCATCGCTAATCAGGTCGTACCAATCGTCAGTGCTGACTAGATTGAGATCACTCAGGCGTAGCTCTTGGGGCCGGTCGCTCAGATTATGCACCGAAAAAATGCTTTGATCGCGGGTCAGGCTTTGCCGCCAGAAAGCAAACAGCGCCTGGTTTAGCGGGTGCAGCGTGTACTGAGTAGCATTGGGATGAAAGGCTGTCTGCTGGCGACGAATTTTGATCAAGCGCTTGAGTTCATTGAGCACCCTGGCATGGGGAGTGGCTGGGTCGGCTAAGGCCGTTTCCAGCGTTTTTAGATCCCACTTGTAGCGGTTGATGGTGCGATTGTGGCCCGTTTCGTCTACTCCTTCGGTGTAGTTGTGGGTGGCGAGCAGGCTGTGAATATAAAAGGCTGGAATGCCCTCTAGAGCCAGCATAATCGTCTGGGAGCAGAGAAAGCGCTCCACCTGCCACTGGTCTTCGCCTTTCACTGTGCCCTTAAGAGCATCAAACAGCGAAATGTTAATCTCGTAGGGCGACTCGGTACCGTCGGGGCGACTGCGCATGCTAATTTTGCCGCCAAAGTTGCGCATAGCGGTGATCAGCTGCTCGTACTCATCAACAGCCAGCAGTCCCTCGGCAGGGCGCATACCAATACCGTCGTGGGAGGCGGTGAAGTTAAAGTATGCGCAGCCAATCGGGGCGGGCGGCATGCTCATCATCCAGGTTTTAAGGTGGTCTGAGC
Source organism: Nodosilinea sp. (assembly GCA_049646445.1). GTDB lineage: Bacteria > Cyanobacteriota > Cyanobacteriia > Phormidesmidales > Phormidesmidaceae > Nodosilinea. Next base: position 69,189 of record JBARVV010000056.1, read on the forward strand.
GGCCCTGCATGAGCGCATTCAGCAGCAGCGGCGGCAGGCTGAAGTTATAGATCATGTGGGCTTCGTTGCGGTTGCCAAAGTAGCTCAGATTCTCTCGATTGGGCACGTTGGTTTCGGTAATTAGCGAAATGCCGGGGTCAATCAGCTGCAAAATTTCGCGAAACAGGCGCACCATAGCGTGGGTTTCGGGCAGATGAATACAGTCAGTACCCTGCTTTTTCCACAAAAAGCCCACGGCATCGAGGCGAATATAGCGAGCTCCGGCCTCCACATAGGCCAGGATAATTTTGACGTACTCGATCAGCACGTCGGGGTTTTCGAAGTTGACGTCGACCTGGTCGGCGCTGAAGGTTGTCCAGACATGCTTTTCGCCCTTGGCAGTTTCAACCGGGGTGAGCAACGGCGAGCTGCGGGGTCGCACCACCTGGGATAGATCTTCGCTGGGGTCTGCGGTGATGAAGTAGTTGCAACCGGGCCGCTCGTTTTGCTTAAACTGCTCAAACCACTCGTGCTGGCTGGAGATGTGGTTAATAACCAGGTCAGCCATCAGGTTAAAGTTGGTGGCAATGCGCTTGATATCGGCCCAGCTGCCCAGCTCGGCGTTGACCTTGAGGTAGTCGATAATGGCAAAGCCATCGTCAGAGCTGTAGGGAAAGAAAGGCAGAATATGGACGCCCGTGATTGTGTCGGACAGGTGCGTTTCCAGAAATTCGGCCAGCACCGACAGCGGAGGGCGATCGCCGTTACTAATGGTGTCACCGTAGGTAATCAGCAGAACGTTGTTGTGGTTCCACTTTTTGAGATCTTCGCGGCCAGAGGGGCACAGCGTATCTTTGATCAGGGCAAAGATCTCGGTGGTCAGCCACTCGGCAGTTTCGGGAGGGTAAACCCTCTCTAGCAGAGGTTTGATGTTATTGGTCACGCGATTTAAAAGTGGGCTATCAACAGAAAAATCTAGCTTATTTGTAGAGTAAGTCTGGGCGGAGACATCTTGGTGCTGCCCAGGTGCAGATTGCTTAGTACGGTTTTTAGCTACGGTCATATCAACCTACAGTTTTCGATAGTTGTTTACAGTAGTCTTGGCATCAAAAAGCAGCCGCCGCTAGAAACCTCTACCGAACGGTGGCTTTTGATCCCTTTTGATCAAAGAGACGATTGTTCTCCGACTGGTAAAGCCGGTTTAAACCAGGATTTTTGTGGCTCTTCGCTCAGAGCAGCCTTGGCAGCTGTTTGGGCTTATCTGTCTATACCGTTGAAAAGCAAAGGCATAAAAGATTGATTCCCAAAAGGTTCCCGCTAGCTCTGGCCAAAGAGACCTAGGTGGAGAACTAAGGGCGAGCATTAGAGCGAGCCCTACAAGTCGTGGGCCAAGCCCTACAGGCGCTGAACAGTTCTAGTCAACCCCCTAGCAACAGGTTTCCGATAGGTGCAAGGGCGAAGGTAGATAGCGGCTACGATCGCGTTTGCGTTCCCTGCGATAGTTCTGATATTGGCATAGGCAAACAGCGAACATCAGGGCAAACTGGCGAAGTTCATCGCTTTTTAGGTATTTCGCTGAAGTCTTCACGAAGGCTTAAGCACAGGATCTCTAGCTCCTCGACGTGCAGTAATGACTTGAGGCCAGCGATCGCGCCTGCGCTAGCCCCAAGCTGGGCAAAATCGAGGTTCCCCTCCACTGGGCCAGCCTCGGCTATGTCGACCTAACTGCCGCATGTTTGTGCAGGGCCAACTTAGCAAAGCGCCAATCGTACTGGGGCAACCTCAGCCCAGACCAATCTCACCAGGTCAATTCGGTTAGATAAGTAAGGCCAAGACTAGAGTGCGATCGCCTCCAACACCAAGCCATACATGCCAACGAACCACGCTTTTGCCCGCTGCCAAAATCAATTCTTGTCGCCGCAGAGGTTTAGCAGTACACTAAATGCAGCTTGCGATAGGCCCTCATCTAAGGTTTTAGCGTATAGCATAGAGCGTGTCCGAAGTTGATATATGTTCGTTTCAACTTTCAACAAATCAGACTTCTACGCCAATACCTACCAGCCGCCGCTGAAAGAACTGCGACTGGATTGTTTAAGATGGGCACGGCTGCCCATCTTAACAGTTAGCTTTGCAGGCGGCTTGACTCCCCCTTAACCTAGCCACAATTTGCAAACGCTTAAGCGACAGTAAGAGTTGATGTTTTGCCGAGTCTCCTAGCAGCTCAAGTCTTCACAACTAAGCGTTATGCAGCAATTGAGATAGATCAAACCGGATATGTCGGTCTTTCTTTTTGCTATCACCTCTTTTTTTCTGGGTTCAAAGTCGCTAAAACTCTGGAGAAAGGGTTTATAGCTACTGTGCATATACTGCTACCGCTAACAGCAGAGAAAAACTTCCTATTTCTCGCAAAAGCGGCAGCACAATCCAGATATGCATGCTATGGGTATTAGGCGTGGTTAGCAAACTTGTAATAAAGAGATTGCTGCTCAGCTCAATCATATTCAGCCTAAATCCAAAAGCTACCTGTTAGCAAGCTAGACTGCTTACTATTCGAAAAAGAACTTTAGTTGACTAAGGCTTGCTGCCGGTAGTTCTTATTTATCAGATTGGACTAAGTTATTTTTGAGGGGCGTTTTTGTCATGAAGCAGTACTGTTCACAACTGTTTTAGCCAGAATCAATTAAATTTAAGGAGTTGCTGAGATGAATGCCCAAGAGAAATCGGAGATTAAAAGTTTTGAGCAGCAGCAGGCAGAAAAAACGTCCCCGAAACGTTCGCAAAGAGATTTTCTGGGGAAATTAACGTTCTTATTTCTTGAACCTATTCCTCGTCCGCTAGGGACGGTTCTAAGAAAATTTGCTTACCCACTTCTATCTAAAAAATGGGGCAAAAATCCTTATATCCAGGCTTGGGTTGAGATTCTGGGTACTGATAAGATTGTCTTCGGTGACAATGTTAGAATTCTTAGAAATTCTATTCTGAACTGCAATTTTGAGAATAGCCTGCTCAGGCTAGGTAACAACGTTTCCCTAGACCGAGGTGTTAGTATTCGGCTAGGCGATAACTGTACCATTGATATTGGTGACGATACTTACATAGGCCCCTACTCGTGCTTGTCTGGACCTGGCCATGTCAAGATTGGTCGTGACTGCATGATTGCATCTATGGTCGGCATATACGCCAATCAGCATCACCACGTTGGCGCTAGTGAAAAGGGCATTGTCATCGAAGGTAAGTGTTGGATTGGTAGCGGGGCTAAAGTTTTAGATGGCGTCACGATTGGTTATGGCAGCGCTATTGGTGCAGGGGCCGTAGTAACCAAAGACATTCCTCCCTATTCTGTGGCTGTAGGCGTACCTGCCAAGGTTTTAGAAAATCGGAGTACTAGACCCGACGATTAGCCTAGAACAATCATCAATTTTGCTGTATTGAATGAGCCGCTAATCTTATTAGATACAGCGTTTTTGCTGGGCCAACGCTCAAGTCTAAATCTGCACTTTAAAGATGGCAGCCTCATTATCATCAGCTTCTACGGTCAGTTTAGCCTTGATAGGCTAGGCACTTAAACTCGACTAAAGCATCTACAGGAATGCCGCCTGCTGGGCCGCTAATAGCTGTTTTACGCCCAGTTCACCTACCTCTAAAATCTGGTTCATTTGCTGACGGCTAAAGCTGCCTTCTTCGGCGGTGCCCTGCACTTCAATAATATTGAGGCTTTCGTTCAGCACCACGTTAAAGTCTACGGCGGCGGCCACGTCTTCGTCGTACTGCAAATCGAGAAAGACATCGTCTTCAATCAGGCCTACCGATACGGCGGCAACGCTGTGCACCAGGGGCGATCGCGCCAGCATTCCCTGTTTTACCAGGCTTTGTACTGCATCCATTAGAGCTACATAGCTACCGGTAATCGAGGCCGTGCGGGTGCCTGCATCCGCCTGAATCACGTCTGCATCTACTAGCAAAGTGCGCTCACCCAATAGCTCAAAATCTAGGGTCGATCGCAGACTACGCCCAATTAGGCGCTGAATTTCTTGAGTCCGGCCCGACACCTTCATGACCTCGCGAGGCTGCCGCTGGGGAGTAGACCCAGGCAGCATGCGATACTCTGCCGTTAGCCAACCCCGGCCTGAGCCCTGTAAAAACCGGGGTACACCTTCTTCTACCGAAACGGTACAGAGCACCTGAGTATTGCCACACCGAGTCAGCACCGACCCCGCCGCAAAGGTCGTAAACTGTCGCGCAAAGCTTACAGGACGCAACTGATGGGGTTGTCGCCCGTCTGGACGTTGCCAAACCATAAAAGGTGCCTCAGGTGGTGCCTAGATCGCCCTCCCTAGAATACAGCACCCGATTACAGTCGGCCTGCTTTTTCAGCTTCCTGCTGGATTAGCTCTAGTCCGTGGCAGCGCTAACCTCAGACTTTTGTAGTGCGCTTGCACCACTAGATACATATAGAGTAATTCGTCGATTTATTAGGGGAAAATCACGCTATATTTAGCCCAGCTATCATGGCTACTCCAGGCTGGCAGTGTGCTTCAAGCTGCTTTATGTTGGCGTAGTTGATGGGCAGCCACCTTTCTTTGCCTCTGCTGTAATTGCCCATGGTTTCTCAGCTCAAACCTCTTTCCCCCAGCCCATCTCCTGCCTCTATCGTTCGTCATCCGCTGCTGCAAACGGTGGAGGGTACCGTGCAGGTCTTCACTGCCGTACACCGCAATTTTTTCACCAATGTTATGGTGCAGGCGCTGCGGATTGCTGATCAGGGAAAGGCCGTGCTAATTGTGCAGTTCCTCAAGGGTGGCATTCACCAGGGGCCGACTCAGCCCATGCAGTTTGGCCAAAACCTGGACTGGGTTCGTGCCGATATGCCCCGCTGCATTCATGGCCCAGAGGTAAGCCCCAGTGAACGGGATGTGATCAAAGATTTATGGGTACAGACTAAGGCCGCGATCGCCAGGGGTCGCTACGGCCTTGTGGTGCTAGATGAACTCAGCCTGGCCGTCAACTATGGCCTCATCCCTACCCAAGATGTGGTGGATTTTCTTCAGCAGCGCCCGCCTCAGGTCGATGTCATTCTGACTGGCCCCGATATGCCAGATCCTTTGCTCAACGCAGCCGACCAGGTGACAGAATTTCGTCGTAATATTTTGCCCTAACCCCCCAAAAACCCATTTCCATGATTAAAAATGACGCCTGGATTGCCAAAATGGCCAATGAGGGCATGATCGAACCCTTTCAGCCCTCGCTAGTGCGACAGCTAGAGCCAGTTGATAAAAGCTCAGGGCAGCCGGTGATTAGCTACGGCCTGTCGTCTTATGGCTATGATATTCGCCTTTCCCCGGCTGAATTTAGAATTTTTCGCCACATTCCCGGCACGGTGGTTGATCCCAAAAACTTTAGCCCCGCCAACCTAGAACCCACCGAGCTAAAAACGGACGCCAGTGGCAGCTACTTTATTTTGCCTGCCCATTCCTACGGTTTGGGAGTAGCTTTCGAAAAAATTTCTGTACCCAACAACATCAGCGTCATTTGCATTGGCAAGTCAACCTACGCCCGCTGCGGCATTATTGCTAACCTCACCCCTGCTGAGGCCGGTTGGCGAGGGCATCTCACCCTAGAATTTTCGAATTCTTCCAGCGCTGACTGCCGCATTTACGCCAGCGAAGGAGTAGTGCAGCTGATCTTCTTTGAGGGTGAACCCTGTCAGGTCAGCTACGAAACCCGCCGTGGTAAATACCAGGATCAGTCCGAACAGGTTACCCTAGCGCGGGTTTAGGAACTTTGCCGTCCCGGCCTCTCTGAAGCTCTATACGAAATCCGATTTGGCAAACCCGGCTTCGTAATCAGGAACCCCGTAGGGGCGTAGCATGCTACGCCCCTACAAACTGAGGGTATTCAGTCAGGAGTTGGTATTAGGGGAGCACGTCGCGATCGCTCAGGCTGAGATAGAGCAGCACAAAGCCCACACAGCCAATAAAGCGAAAGGCAGGCTGCTGTCCGTTCCAGTCGGCAGACTGCCACATGGTAAACCATTCCCCAGCCACCACCATAAAGCCCACAAACCAGAATAAGAAGGCCAGGGTGAGCCCCAAGGTTGCTGTAGTCTTGGCTTGGTCAAAGGCCATGCCGCTGCTGTTTATGGCTTGAGCCAGCCTCACGGCTCCGGCCAGACAAAGTACCGTAATGGCAACCTCGGTGGCCATAATTATTCCATAGATGGCCTTTTGTAGCGCTGGCGAAACAATGGCGCGCCAGGTCAATTGGCTATCGGCAAATACAGTATCCATACTGAGCACGTGCTGGATATATCTAAAGTTGGCATTGTAGTCGGTCAAATTGTTGAGCACAATAACCAGGGCGAGCAGCCCAATAGCAGCAACCAGCAGGGTTTTCGAGATCCGTACTGCCATAAAATTAGACCGCCTAGTTCAACGCTCAGGTCAGCACTACTATAGGAGCACTCTTTCCATTGAAGACTATTTTGGAAACCTTGCAGGACGGCTTGGTGGTCTCGTGCCAGGCCCCGACCGATTCGCCGCTGCACAACGCTTTGGTCATTGCCGCAATGGCCGAGGCCGCCCTTAAACGCGGGGCCGTTGGGGTGCGTATTGACACACCCGCTCATATTCAGGCCGTGCGATCGCGCTGCGACAGCCCCATCATTGGCCTGTGGAAGCAGGTCATCCCCCCCTCATCGGTCTACATCACGCCGCAGTTTCACCACGCTGAGGCCGTAGCCCAGGCCGGCAGCGACATCATTGCCATTGATGCCACCCAGCGCCCCCGCCCCGGCGGCGAAACCCTGGCCCAACTCATTCAGCACATCCACGATCACTTGGGTAAAGTTGTTATGGCCGATGTTGACACCCTCGATCATGCCCTGCGGGCCGTAGAGGCCGGCGCAGACTGCGTCGGCACCACTCTTTACGGCTATACCGAAAACACTCAAGATCAAACCCCGCCAGGATTTGATCTGCTTAAAGCCATGGTCACCCAATGCTCTGTCCCGGTGATCTGTGAAGGGGGCATCGCGTCCCCAGCCCAGGCCCGTCAGGCTCTTGACCTTGGTGCCTACACTGTGGTCGTCGGCACCGCTATTACCGGAGTCGATAACCTGGTAATAAGCTATCTCAAAGGTATCGGTCAGTCCTAAAAAAGCTGGGGCGAATAGGTTCTACCCTGTTCGCCCCAGCTGTATCAACCTTTTGATACAGGCTACATGGCCGAGCCTACGCCAGCATAGGAGCCATAGAAAAATAGACCCACCACCACCAGCACACCAGTGCCGGCAACAGTTGCCACGATCCATAAGGGAATCTTTCCACTCTGAAGCATAACCTCGACCTCCTACTCATCATGTAAACGATTCAACACAGCCTAAGCACACGGCTAACGCCGCTTCAGCAAAAAGCCCAGCCTAGTTAAAGAAGTAGCTAGAAAACAGCAGACCCAGCACAAAAACCATCAGCAGGCCCAAAAAGAGGGACGTGCGGTTTAGTTCTACAGGTTGCTTATTGGGATTTGGAGAGCGATCCATAGGTTTCTCTTATCGTTGGATAAACTGCATTGCCGCGATCGCCCCTAGGAAAAACACGCTAGGCACCCCTAGAGTGTGGACAGCCAGCCAGCGCACGGTGAAGATCGGGTAGGTAATTGGCTCGTTGGGAGAATTACTTTGCATAGGTTCAATCAAACGGTGGAATAACTAAAGTGTTATCGATTCGAAAACATGTCGATCTGATCTTTCGCCTCAAAGCGATCGGTCACAATCGGCAGCTGCATTTGGTTATCGGGGTAATAGTCGTTGGGTCGGGGGGTACCAAAGGCATCATAGGCCAAGCCAGTGCTGACAAAGAGCCAGCCCGCAATAAACAGCATGGGAATAGTAATGCTGTGGATAATCCAGTAGCGAATACTGGTCACGATATCGCCAAAGGGGCGCTCCCCTGTAGAACCTGCCATGTCAACGTCTCCTCTCTGAACACGAAGAATCTAACTTAATCATAGAGAACCCCGGAAACCCTAACAAGCTATTTCAGCTAAGATCTCCAAATTTCCCTAAGCGGTCTCGGGGCGATACCTGAGAATAGTGCCCTGCTGTCCTAAAATAAAGCCCGTTTCAGAGCCTACAAACTTCACTCTATAAAAGTTTGACGGCACATCTCCCACAGACTTGTCCTTATACCAGGTTTGACCACCGTCAAAGCTGCACATCAAGTTGCCACCGCCCCCAGTCACCCAAACCTCATCGTCGGTGCGAAAGGCCATATCAAGTAGCCCCCAGCTAGTGCCAAACTCAGGGCTAATCGCCTCGGTAAAATCGTCTGAGGCCCGAGAGTTAGAGAATCGTACCTGACCACCTCGGGCAATTACCCAGAGCTTACCGTCCTTGTCAAAGCCCATATTCTGTAAGCGTCTAGAGTTCTGACGGTTATGTGGAATCCACTGGTCTTGCCCCTTGGCCCAGGTTGAGTAGAAGTTACCCCGCGAAGACACCGCTACGTAGCGTCCATCCTCGGAACGAACCATATTACGCACAACCCCAACCGCGCCTTGAACCAAGGCTTTCCAGGTGCGTCCACCATCTTCAGTCCGATAGATGGCACCAATATCAGTAGCCATTTCAGCCGCGCTAGATCCAACTGCTGTAATCAAGAAGGGCGAACCCGGCAGTTCCTTGCTCAAAGGCACATTTTCCCAGGTCTTACCGCCGTCACCAGTATGCAAAAGCACGGATGGTATACCCGTAACCCAGCCTTCGTCACCGGCAAAGTCAATGGACGTAAATGTGTAGGGCTGATCTCCCAGTGCAAGTTCCCGCACCTGCCAGGTATCACCGCCATCCTGACTTTCTAGCAGCGTATTACGACTACCTACAATCCACCCATGGCTAGGATCTTGGGTAAACGCTACATCAGATAGGGTAGACTCAACCGGCACCTGGATTGCTTGCCAAGGATGCACATCTGCGTCCGCCAAAAAATAACCAGAACAGCCGGTCGCTAAGGCAACAGCCACCAGCATTACCAGTCCTCGCTTTAACCAGTCAAACGCAGCGTGCATAAGTAACTCGAACCCGTACTTGCTAAACAACACTCAAATCACAATACGTCGGTTTGGATACACCGACGGCTACTCGCGCTCCGTCAACGCCCCCGCCTCAACCTGACTAGAGCACTAACCGCATTACTTCAAGCCGTAAAGGCTAATGAAAAATAAGAACCCTACAGCTAGAGCGCTAAAAATCAAAATGTTCTTCTGCCCAGGCGTCAAACGATTGACCCCCAGCCCGTAGTTCAAATTTTCCTTAAACCCAGACGGCGAACCTGCTGGGCCAATATTACTGAACTGCTTCTTCGAGGCACTGCACACCGGACAACGCCAGTTCAAAGGCAGATCCTCAAAGGCAACGCCTACAGGAATCTTGGCTTGACTATCTCCCTTAGTCGGCTCGTAAGAATAGCCACAGGCCCGACACTCATAGCGATCCATGTCTTGAGGAGAAAGCACGACTGCCTCAGAGCTGTCGGCTTCGGGCATTTCTGATCCTTCAAGCACCACATCCACTGGTTCTGGTGAATTAGCTGTAGGTTCAGATTCAGTACTCATAGAATTTAGGCACCTTAAAATCCAACAAGAGCTATCGGGGCGATTGTTTCAGCCCCTATTCATCGGCATCCCCGCTAGCCCATAGGCAGCAGAACGTTCGTTGTAAACAATTATGACATAGCCAGGCCATCACTCTCATTTTGCCTTCTTCTCCCTGCCGCGATATTTTTCTGCTGCGTGCCTATCCCTCCCCTTCAGCAGGTTTTTCCGCTAAAGTGACCTAAGATAGCATCTGATAGCCTATGGGCTGTTTAACTTAAGCTCAGGCTACATACTTGTGTACTAGCCTTTCGCAGTGGTGAACTCGTGTTCGTTTTATCCGGCTACGAATACTTTTTAGTCTTCCTGTTGGTGTCTTGCCTAGTGCCTGTGGCGGCCCTAACAGCATCAAAGCTTCTGCGCCCTGTTAGTCGTGGCCCAGCTCGCAGAACTACCTATGAGTCTGGCATGGAGCCAATTGGCGGAGCCTGGATTCAGTTCAACATTCGCTACTACATGTTTGCCCTAGTCTTCGTCATTTTCGACGTAGAAACTGTTTTCTTGTACCCCTGGGCAGTAGCTTTCAACCAGCTAGGCCTGTTAGCCTTTATCGAGGCACTCATTTTCATTGCTATTTTAGTTGTCGGTCTTGTATACGCTTGGCGCAAAGGAGCCCTGGAATGGTCTTAAACCCCGCTGCAGAAAGCGATAAGGTCTCCCTGGCACCCGGAGAGAACCTAGTTAATCCTTCGGCCCCTCCTGCTGTCACCCACGGGTTGTCAGAAAATGTCATTTTGACGACGGTAGATGACCTGTATAATTGGTGTCGGCTATCTAGCTTGTTTCCCTTGCTGTACGGTACAGCCTGCTGTTTTATTGAGTTTGCCGCCCTAATTGGCTCTCGATTTGACTTCGATCGTTTTGGTTTGCTCCCCAGAGCTAGCCCCAGGCAAGCAGATCTGATCATCACTGCCGGTACCGTCACGATGAAGATGGCTCCAGCTCTGGTCAGGCTCTACGAGCAAATGCCCGATCCAAAATATGTTATTGCTATGGGCGCTTGCACCATTACTGGCGGCATGTTCAGCAGTGACTCTCCCTCTGCGGTTCGTGGTGTTGATAAACTCATCCCTGTGGATGTTTACATCCCCGGATGTCCGCCCCGACCCGAGGCCATTATTGACGCCATCATCAAATTGCGCAAAAAGGTGGCGACAGAATCGATGCAGGACAGGGCTTACACGCTGCAAACTCATCGTTTCTACGAGCGCAGCCACGCGCTCAAGACAGTGCCTCCAATCCTAACAGGCCAATATTTACAGACTGGTACTCATGCAGTTCCGCCAAAAGAACTCATGGAGGCGATGGGGATGCCCATGTCTGAGGCGATCGCGGAGTTTGCTCCTGAAGATAAGGAAAATTAAATGGCTGAAGCAGAATCTAAAGCATCCTCACCCGAGCAGTCATCTGCGCCCGATTCAGAAACCGGATCTCCTTTAGCTGAGGTCGGCGCTGTTTCAAGCTGGTTAACAGAAAATGGATTCGACCACGAGCTAGCCCTCAAAGATCACTTAGGGGTAGAAGTGATTACCGTGACTCCTCAGTTTCTGATTCCAATTTGTACAGCCCTGTATGCCTACGGCTTCAATTATCTTCAGTGCCAAGGTGCCTATGATGATGGCCCTGGCAAGGAGCTAGTAAGTTTTTACCACCTAATCAAGCTGGACGATAATGCTGATCGACCAGAGGAAGTTAGGGTAAAAGTGTTTTTGCCCCGCGATAATCCCCGAGTGTCTTCTGTTTACTGGATCTGGAAAGCCGCCGATTGGCAAGAGCGTGAAAGTTACGACATGTACGGCATTGTCTACGAAGGGCACCCCAACCTCAAGCGACTACTCATGCCTGAAGATTGGGTTGGTTGGCCTTTACGCAAAGACTACATCTCCCCTGACTTTTATGAACTTCAGGATGCCTATTAGGCGCTATTACGTTCGTTGAGCCACTGACTCACAGATAGTATCTATCTGTGAGTCAGTGGCTCAATTTTTCGATGTGTAGCAAAACTTAATGACAAAAGATTGCCTTTGGGATTTCAGGCTGACATAGCCACCCTGGATTATTTAGCCTTAGTGTCAGCCTTCACGCTATCTGGCTATCCTGACAGATAGCCTTCATAAACTAAACACAGCCAGGCAGAGTAGGTATTGAACTTAAGCATTGAGAGGCTTGCTGCCAAGTAAAAGTGCAGTGGCTCTTTACTGGTGCCCATAAAACCTCTGGGCATTCTAGTCTGGTGGTCCCGCCAGCAGCTAAGGAGAAAGGGTGCCTAGTCTATGGCATCGCGCTGTGGTTACATTACACAACCGTCATCATTATTAAGACAGTACTAGACCGCTCTACGGCCTTTCCCTACTCCCGCTTCAATAAGATATGCTGGCCAGAAGGGTTTATGCATCTATATCTAAATTTAGATAGGTAGTTATACGAGTCTTTGACTCACTATTCAGATCTACCGCCGTTCACTGTTGGGAGACACTTGGATAGTTACCGCTGGTCAGATGCCGAAAACCGATGCTCTTAAAGAGGGTTTGGCGATCGGCTCAACATAGGGCAATTTGCTCGTGCTCCTTAGTATGATGTCCCAGTGAACAGACAGACTGTTTTCAGGCGTATTTCATTTCTATCCGTCTATGACTAACAAGACCTACCAAGACTACGTCGAAGAGATTGACCTACAACGCTACTGGCTGGTGCTCAAGCGGCGTTGGCTGCCAGCAACTCTTGTGCTAGGAACTTGTGTAGCAGGTTCGGTACTGGTTGCCCTGACACGAGAACCGTCTTATAGCGCAGAGGGTAGCATACTAGTCAGGCCCGATCTGACACCGGCCCTAACCGGGCTTGGGAGAGATATTCGAGAGCTACCTCTTTCTATAAATAACCTGCAGAACCAAAGCTCTGTTGTCCTGTCAACTGCAGTTATGCAGTCTGTTGTTGACAATCTAGATCTTACAGACGATGACGGATTGCCCCTCAAGCCAGCGGAATTGGGCAACAAAATCAAAGTCGAGTCGGCAGAGCAGGCCGATATTCTACAAATTTCCTCTCAATCAGATGATCCAGAAGAGGCTGCTGCTATTGTCAATGCAGTAATGGATGCATACTTGGCAAGAGATGTTCTCAGCAATCGTTTGAAGGCGGCTACAGCCCGTGAATTTATCGAACGGCAGCTTCCCATTGCAGAAGCTGATCTCGATCGCGCGGCAGCAGCGCTGCAACAGTTCAAAGATGCCAACGGTATTGTTGTGCTTGAGGATGAGGCTATTGTTGCAGTTAATGAGATCGCTCAGCTAGATACCCAAATTCGCGATGTATCGTCTACTCTTGCCAGTGCCAATACCCAGGCAAACGAGTTACAGCAACAATTAGCAATTCCCTTAGAACAAGCTAAGCAAATCGAAACGTTAAGCCAGTCGACGGCTGTTCAGCAGGCATTAGCAGACTTGCAGTTAGCTCAGGCTGAGCTAGCCAGCCAGCGTAGCCTGTACAGAGAGACGCACCCTACCATTATTAATCTGGAGCGACGAGTTGAGTCACTGCAAAGCCTCTTAAGCGATCGCGTTGAAGACATTGTAGGCACATCTTCTCTGTCTAGTCTGGGCAACCTACAAATGAGTCCTCTAGGTCAACAGCTCACGACAGAGTTGGCCACGGCAGAAGTTAATCGCTCTAGCCTAGCTAGTCAGCTTCAGAGCCTAGTCGAATCTCGAAATCGCTATGCTGAGAGAATACAAGCCTTTCCTGCCCTTGAAAAACGCCAGCTAGAGCTAACTCAGCGACTGCAGTCGGCTCAGCTAAACTACGAAAACCTCTTGGCTGCCTTTCAGCAGACGCAGCTAGCCGAAAATCAAACCGTTGGTAGTGCCGAGATTTTAGAAAGGGCAGAGCCTGCTGAGGCGGCTGGCAGCTTACTTATGCCCGCTCTAGTGGCCGGCACGTTTATTGGTAGTTTGTTGGGTATTGCCTGTGCATTCTTCCTAGATTTGGTCGATAAATCAGTCAAGACAGCCAAAGATGGAGAGATGCTCCTTGGCTATACCTTGCTGGGTTTAGTACCTAAGTTTCGCTCTAGAGCCGGTAGCGATAGCTCACCGGCTTACTTGGCAGGCAGACTAGGTGCATCAGGTCTATCTGCTTATATTCCTGCTTTAGATCGCGACCAACCTATGGTTTCTGCTGCCTTTCAAATGCTGCAGGCAAATCTAAAGTTCACTAGCTCAGACACGTCCCATCGCATTATCACCATCACCAGCTCAGTTGCAGAAGAAGGTAAGTCTGAGGTATCGGCCAATCTGGCAGCAACCCTAGCTCACTCTGGCAGGCAAGTTTTACTTATTGATGCCGATTTGCGATCGCCTTCCCAGCATCATATCTGGGATGTGGTTAACCGAGCTGGACTGAGCCAGGTGCTGATCAGAGAAGAGACTCAGCAGGATGTAACCTATCAAATCTTTGAAAACCTTACTCTGATGACAGCAGGAGCCCTTCCTCCCAACCCTTTGGCTATTTTAGACTCTGAGCGGATGGCAGATTTACTCCAGCAGCTAAAGCGCCAGTACGATTACATCATAATTGATACCCCTCCTCTTCTAGGGGCTGCAGATGCAGCCGTGATGGGTCGCATGTCAGATGGTGTTTTGCTAGTTCTAAGGCCAAGAAAGGTAGATTCTGCCAACGCCCTAGCGGCTAAATCATTCTTGCAGCGCTCTCAAGCCAACGTTTTGGGCGTAGTCGCCAACGGAGTAGACATCAACAATGAGCATGGCGACTATGTGTCCCGAATTAGAGCCGGCGAATACGGCAAAATGTCTTTCTCAGAAATGCAAACAACGGCTCGTTAGACTTATTTTTTAAGACTATGAAACTAGATAAACGTTCTATTGCGCTACTTTCACTCTCAGCCGCATTAGCTCATAACTGTGTGTGGGGTTTAGGGTTAGCCAATGCTCAGCAGAGCACTGACTTTAACACTCCACTGACCGAGTTTTCGGCAGTCACTCAAGCACCTGGAAATTATATTTTGGGTGCTGGCGACCAAGTTGCAGTAGTGGTATTTGGATATGAAGAATTTACTGGTGCTCGAGTAGTCCTACCTGATGGCACCATGCCATTCCCATTTTTAGGGTCTCTTCAAGCTGCTGGAAAAACTGTGGACAGCTTGTCTAATGAAATTACACAAGGACTCGATACTTACTTAGTTAATCCGGTTGTGAACGTTAGCCTCACCGCCTTACGGCCTGTGGTTGTGGATGTAGCAGGCGAAGTTTATCGTCCTGGCCCTGTGCAGTTGAGTAGCTTAACAACGGCAGAAACACAGCTCAATGTTGATGCCAGGATTACACAAGCTACTACTACGCCAACCCTCTCTTCAGCGTTAGTAGCCGCCGGGGGAATACGGCGCACGGCAGACATTACGTCGGTTATTGTCAGACGACAGTTGCCGAATGGTGAAGCGCAAGATATTTCTGTTAATCTATGGGATGCTATATCCAATGCTGGGCAGGGCAATAATATAGTCCTTCGAGACGGCGACGCTATTTTTGTACCTAGGGCACTGGCAGACACAGAAATTGATCCCGCATTAGTGGCAAGCTCAAGTATTGCCCCAGACAATGTTCGGGTACGTGTCATCGGTGATGGTGTAGTTCGGCCAGGAGAAGTACAGGTACAGCCGAATAGCTCTGTTTCGGGCGCGATCGCTGCCGCAGGAGGGCCAAACTCTGATGCTGCGCTTGGAGAGGTCAGACTCGTACGGCTTTCAGAAAATGGACAAGTTGAAGATCAAAAAGTCGATCTTTCCAGCTTAGTAGATAGTTATCAGATTCAGGATGGGGATGTCATTTTGGTTCCCAAAAAAGGCTATCTAGTTGGCATTGACAATATTAGTCGCGCCCTAACACCAATTCTCGGACCTCTTGGGGGCATCTTCAACATTCTAGATATCTTCAACATCTTTAATAATGATAGATAGTTGGATAAGAAAGCCGATTGGCAGTTTTTTTTGACTTTGCAATGACGAATTTAGCGAGCGAGATGCGAGGGTAGCCAACTTGCTCCATTGTCGGTGGCTGGGCAAATCTGGCACTTGAGACAGCGGCCCTGCCCTGCCCTGCCCTGTCGATGTTCAAATACAGTTAAGAAAATTGAGTGCGATTGCCCTGCAAAAGCCTTCTCCAGCCTAAATCAAACTAGATTGACAGACCCAAACCAGAAAGAATTTAGGAAATTTCCAAAGGGTTTGAACTTGGCCTGGCATACTTGTAGGGCTGCTCTAGCTAAGAAAACAGCTTGAGACAGTCAGCTTTGAGTGGTTAATAGCGTTTGCCAGAGCTAACTATGCCCTACCAGTACGACCTTGGCGGCGGCCAAAAAATATATCTAGATAACCCCGGCTCTACCACTGTGATTACTCTTGCTAGCATTAGTCCAGGGCAGCAGCAGCAGTCGGGCACTCGGATACAAACAGGGCCATGGACCGAGGTCCCTCAGGCAGCGCGAGCAGGTAGCGGCGTGCTACTTCGCTGTGTTACCGCTCAAGGGGTGTTTATTTGGCAAGTGCAGGGCACACAGATTGGCACCGCTGACATCGCCTCCTGGCCAGATCAACAGGCAGTCTCTCTGCAACCGACAGAGGCTGGGGCATCAGCCCTACCCCCTATGCAGCCCATGCCCCCTATGCAGCCCATGACACCGATGAAAATGGGCAATATGCAAATTTCAGCAAACCCCATGACAATGAAAATGGGCGACATGACGCTAAGTATGGGCAACGCCACCTCTCCCGATACCAAGAAGTTTTGCACCCAGTGCGGTAGCTCCATCAGCGCTGACGATCGCTTCTGCGGCAGTTGTGGCCACCAACTCCAGTAGGCTTTACAGCCCAAAAAGCTACAAAGGTATAGCTTCTACACTTCATACAAACTACAAAAAAACGGGAGAGGCAATCCCCCAGTTCAGTGCAGATGTATGTGGCTGACCAATGGCAGGCAACGAAACAGACAATGCCTGCCCCTAGAATGCCGCCCAAAACCTGGGCCAAAACATAGGGCAGCAGTTCTCCGCTAGGAAACCGCCCAGCCGCCTACAAACCCAAGGACACCGCTGGGTTATGGGCAGCTGGGCGAAATATGGCTAATGGCATAGGCTATCGTTAGCACGGTTAGACTAAAGGCCAGAGCTACCCCCAGAAAGCCAATACCCAGATTATCCGTCTCGGCGCGGATTCTCTAGGCCTGCTAACCTCAGGCCTGCTACCCTAATTAGAGGCATCGTCGCCTTAGCGTCACACCGCCTGGAGTCATTAGGAAGCCACGCTCACTATGGGAATGCAAGTCTGGCCAGGTCGTCCCCATCCCCTGGGTGCCACCTGGGATGGCACGGGCACAAACTTCGCCTTGTTTTCAGAGAACGCAACGGCTGTTGAACTCTGTCTGTTTGACGCTGACAATCAAGAAACCCGGATCCGCTTCACCGAGGTTGACAACTATGTTTGGCATGGCTACTTGGCTGATGTAAAGCCGGGGCAGCGCTATGGCTTTCGAGTATATGGCCCCCACGACCCTATGGCCGGACAGCGGTTTAACCCCCACAAACTGCTCATTGACCCCTATGCCCGCGCTTTAGACGGTGACGTAGAGTTTGACCCGGCCATCTTTGGCTATGACATTGAGGCTACCGATGATCTGGAAAATCTCGATTTGTCCTTTTCTGAGATCGATAGCGCTCCCTTTATGCCTAAGGCGGTGGTAGTCGACCCTGGCTTTGATTGGGATGGCGATCGCCCCCTCGACAATCCCTGGCACCGCACCATTGTTTACGAAACCCACGTTAAGGGGCTAACCCAGCTCCATCCCGAGGTGCCTGAACGGCTGCGGGGCACCTACGCCGGACTGGCCCATCCAGCTGTGATTAAATATCTCACTCAGCTGGGCATTACCGCTGTAGAGCTTCTGCCCGTACACCATTTCCACGCTTACCCAGGGCATTTGGCCAACACGGGGCTGCGCAACTACTGGGGCTACGATTCGCTTAACTATTTTGCCCCCTACGGTGGCTACAGCAGCGCCGGGCAAAACGGTGAGCAGGTGAACGAGTTTAAGCAGATGGTCAAGGCCCTGCACCAGGCAGGCATTGAGGTAATTTTAGATGTGGTCTATAACCACACGGGTGAGGGCAGCCACCTGGGGCCAACCCTTAGCCTGCGGGGCGTCGACAACGCGGCCTATTATCGATTGGTCGATGAAGCCCCCCGCTACTACATGGATTTCACCGGCTGTGGCAACTCCCTCAACGTGCGCCATCCCCAAGTCCTCAAGCTGATTATGGACAGCCTGCGCTACTGGGTGCTGGAGATGCACGTGGATGGTTTTCGCTTTGATTTGGCCTCGGCCCTGGCGCGAGAGCTTTACGAGGTCGATAGCCTGGCCGCCTTTTTCGACATCATTCACCAAGATCCTGTGCTGTCTACCATTAAGCTGATCGCCGAACCCTGGGACTTAGGGGAGGGCGGCTACCAGGTGGGCAACTTTCCGCTGTTGTGGTCAGAGTGGAACGGCAAATACCGTGACTCAATGCGCGACTTTTGGCGTGACCACGACTGCCGCCTGGGTGAATTTGCCTTTCGCATCACCGGCAGCTCAGACCTGTACCAGGCCAATGGCAAGCGCCCCCACGCCAGCATCAACTTTATTACCTGTCACGATGGCTTTAGCCTACGGGACTTAGTCAGCTACAACGAAAAGCACAACTTGGCCAACTACGAAAACAACCGTGACGGTGAGAGCTACAACCGCTCCTGGAACTGCGGGGCTGAGGGAGACACCGACGACCCAGAAATTTTGGCCCTGCGCCGTCGCCAGCAGCGTAACCTGCTGGCCACGCTGTTTTTGTCGCAGGGGGTGCCCATGATACTGGGGGGCGATGAAATTAGCCGCACCCAGCAGGGCAACAACAACACCTACTGCCAAGATAGTAGGCTGTCGTGGTTTGACTGGAGCCTTGACTCAACCCAGCAGGATCAGCTGGCCTTTGTGCGTCAGCTGATTGAGCTGCGCCAGGAGCATCCTGCCTTTGCTCGCCGCCATTGGTTTCAGGGGCGCGCCATTCATGGTTCTGGGGTACACGATTTGGGCTGGTACAACCCGGACGGTAGCGAAATTAGCGCCGATCAGTGGCACGATGGCTCGGCTAAAGCGATCGCGGTTTACCTTAATGGCGAAGAACTCATGGCTGTTCAAACCGCTGGTCAGCGCTTGATAGACGACAGCTTTTTGCTGTTCTTTAATGCCCAGGCCGACCCCCAAGATTTTCACATTCCGCCAGAGGTAAAGAAAGAACTCTGGTCGATGGTGCTAAACACCAATGAACCGACAGGCTTTTGCAGCGACAAGCAAATTTATAAGCCGGGCAGCGCGATCGCCGTCGCCGACTTTTCGTTAGTAGTGCTTTGCAGCCCGCGAGCTAAAAGTACCGGAACCTAGGCCATGATGACTTACGAACGCATCTACGCCGTAGTTTGCCAAATTCCGAGGGGCAAAGTTGCTACCTATGGGCAGGTGGCAGAGCTAGCGGGACTGGTGGGTAAGCCTCGATTGGTCGGGTATGCTCTCTACCGGGTTGACATGACCATTCCCGACGTACCCTGGCAGCGCGTGATCAATGCCAAAGGTGAGGTGTCTCAGTCGCCCCGACGCAACGGCACCGACTACATTCAGCAAGCCATGTTAGAAGACGAGGGAGTTGAGTTTGACCACCGGGGCCGAGTTGACCTCAACCAATATAAATGGTGCCCGCCCGACAGTATCATCGAGCAGGCACTTACAGCATTTAGAGAGAACTTAGACTACGACCTGTTTGATTGGCAGCCAAACTAATCAACAGTCACAGCCACTTCTTCTTCTACATAGACCTCTTCGGGTTCGTCAACCAGTTCACCTGCCTGCTCAGCCGCCTGACGACGCATAGCTTCGCGGTATTTAGCCGCCATTTCTTCAGCTTTGTCGTAAACCAAGTCAGGGTTCTTTACCATATCGCCGGGTTCGGGCTCAAGCTGCTTGGTCGAGAGGGAGATTCGACCCCGCTCCGCATCTAGGTCGATGATCATGACCTTGATCTCGTCGTTGACGTTGAGCACGCTATGGGGCGTATCAATGTGGTCGTGAGAGATCTCGGAGATGTGCAGCAGACCGCTGACGCCGCCGATGTCGATAAAGGCACCGTAGGGCTTAAGGCCGCGCACGGCCCCTAGCACCACTTCGCCCACCTGTAGGCCATTCATCTTACGCTCAACCAGCGCCCGACGGTGGCTGAGCACCAGACGGTTGCGCTCTTCATCCACCTCTAAGAACTTCAGAGGTAGGTCTTCGCCCACCAGGTCTTCCTTGGGCTTGCGGGTGCTGATGTGAGAACCGGGAATAAAGCCGCGCAGACCCTCAATTCGGACTAGAGCACCGCCTCGGTTGGTGGCAAAAACGCCAGACCGCACTGTGGCATCTTCCTGCTGCAGCTGGCGCACCCGCTCCCAAGCTCGCATGTACTCAATTCGACGAATAGAGAGGGTCAGCTGGCCATCTTCGTTTTCGTCGGTGAGAATAAAGAACTCGCGGGTTTCGTTAGAGCGCAGCACCTCTTCAGGATGGTCAACCCGGTTGATTGACATTTCCTGAATGGGCAGATAAGCAGCTGTTTTAGCACCAATATCAATCAGGGCACCCCTGGGCTCAAGACTAAACACGGTGCCAGAGACGGTATCGCCTGGGTTGAAGTGATAGTCGTACTGGTCCAATAGCGCAGCAAAGTCTTCGTGTGTAAACCCGATGTCAGCGTCCTTTACGTCCTGATTGAGCATGCTAGTGTTGTCCTATTATTTCTCCGTAGTACTGCGGTTTCCGTGTAGACGTACAAAACAATCAACTCAGATATATGACAGTCTGCCCCACGCAGCAGCGTGCCGACATAGACAGTCCGATAAACCCACAGGATTAAAATTATAGCTGAATTGGAGGTGTTGTTGATAACTCAACCCCAGGATTGGTCAATGTCGATCGCAGAGATCGCTGGAACTATTGCGTTACAACGATTGAGCAGAAACTACATAGTTTGGCGATTGGTCATTTTCGGTCTCGTCTAGAGAGCGATCGCGCCGATCGTCCTGAAGCTCGCTCAGCGTTTCGGCAAAATCGCGAATGCCTTGAAACTGGCGATACACCGAGGCAAACCTCACAAAGGCAACTTCGTTCATAGCCTGGAGCTTGGCCAAGACCATCTCGCCAATTTCTGCGCTCATAACCTCGCGGGTGGCCCGCTGCTGCAGTTCAGCCTCAATGTCGTCCACAATGGCTTCCATTGTCAGCGACGAAACCGGCGTTTTTTCACAGGCCCGCACAATACCTCGTAGCACCTTGGAGCGTTCAAAGAGTTCTCGATCGTCGCTGCGTTTGATCACGGTAACAGGTACGTACTCGATGCGTTCGTAGGTGGTAAACCGTCGCAGGCAGCGCAAACATTCTCGCCGCCTGCGAATGCTACGCCCCGCCTCCGCCGATCGCGACTCCAAAACTCGATTATTTAGGTGCTGACAAAACGGGCAATGCATAGACACACTCCCAACGGGAGAAAAGTAGCCAAGCCGCCCTTTCTAGCCTGGGAGCTTGGAAAATATAGAGGCAAGCCCTTCCTCGGTAGGAAAGACTTGCCTCTATAGTAATTAAATTGTGAGAAAACAATCGAAATGATTCGAAATCTCGCAAAAGTTACGGATAGCCCAGAACCACTGCAGCCCTATAAAGACTACTAAAGACTACTTAGCAGAACTAGTCTTTAGGAATACGAGGGGGTTCGCGAAAGGCGATCGCAAAAAACAGCGTGCCAATAATGCAGGCAAAAATGAAAATATAAGCGACAGCTTCCATGGTTAAAGAGGCTCCTAATCGGCCAGATTATCTTTAGTCTACAAGGATTGTCAGTAAAGTGCCCGACGGATGAAGGTCTATACTCGACCGCCGGGCAGCTTAACTCAGGGGAAACTAAACAGTTTCTTCTTTGCGGGTAGACGTATCGCCCACCTTTTGAAAGAAGCCCCACTCCACCTGCTCGGCAGACAGTTCAGGGTCTACCCCAGCAAACACGTCCCGGAACAGGGTACGAGATCCGTGCCAGATGTGGCCAAAGAAGAACAACAGCGCAAATACGGCATGGCCGTAGGTGAACCAGCCGCGAGTGCTGGTACGGAACACCCCGTCGGAGCCAAGGGTTTCGCGATCAAACTCAAACGGTTCGCCTAGCTGCGCCTTACGGGCATAGCGCTTAACCAAAGCAGGCTCGGTAACAGTTTGACCGCCTAAATCGCCACCATAGAAGGTAGCAGTAACCCCAGTCTGCTCAAAGCTGTACTTAGACTCAGCCCGGCGGAAGGGAATGTCGGCGCGGACAACGCCGTCTTTGTCGACCAGCACCACGGGGAAGGTCTCGAAGAAGTTGGGCAGACGGCGCACAAAGAGTTCGCGACCTTCCTTATCTTCAAAGACGGGGTGGCCTAGCCAGCCCTCAGCAATGCCGTCGCCCTGAACCATGGGGCCAACCCGGAACAGACCGCCCTTGGCAGGGCTGTTGCCCACGTAGTCATAGAAGGCTAGTTTTTCAGGAATACCGTCGTAGGCCTCAGCCAGGGAATACCCGGCGTTGACATCTGCCTGCACCCGGCGCTGAATTTCTTGCTTAAAGTAGTCGCCATCCCACTGGTAGCGGGTGGGACCGAACAGCTCGATAGGGGTAGCGGCACTGCCGTACCACATGGTGCCTGCCACCACAAAGGCCGCAAAGAACACCGCCGCAATACTGCTAGAGAGTACGGTTTCGATATTACCCATCCGCAGGGCTTTGTAGAGCCGCTGGGGTGGGCGCACCGTCAGGTGGAAGAGGCCAGCAATAATGCCCACAATACCAGCGGCGATGTGGTGAGCCACAATACCGCCAGGGTTGAAGGGGTTAAAGCCAGCGGCGCCCCATTCCGGAGCGACTCCCTGCACGTGCCCCGTGAGCCCGTAGGGATCAGAGACCCACATGCCGGGTCCCCAGAGGCCAGTTAGGTGGAAAGCGCCAAAGCCGAAGCAGAGTAGCCCCGACAAAAACAGGTGAATGCCAAACATTTTGGGTAGATCCAGCGCCGGCTCGCCAGTGCGAGGATCGCGGAACAGGTCTAGATCCCAGTAGACCCAGTGCCAGCAGGCGGCCAAAAACAGCAGACCCGACAGCACGATGTGGGCGGCAGCTACGCCCTCAAAAGACCAAAAGCCAGGATTGACGGCAGTTGCGCCCGTGACGCTCCAGCCACCCCAGGACTCGGTCACCCCCAGGCGAGACATGAAGGGCAGTACAAACATGCCCTGCCGCCACATGGGATCTAATACAGGATCGCTGGGGTCAAAGGTAGACAGTTCGAACAGGGCCATTGAGCCGGCCCAGCCAGCTACTAAGGCCGTATGCATTAGGTGTACAGCAATCAGTCGCCCGGGATCGTTGACGACGACTGTGTGTACCCGGTACCAGGGTAGTCCCATTGACTACGCTCCTCCTCTAGGTAAAACAGTGATGTTTTGTGAATTGTCTTAAGCATTGCCAGATACTGATTAGCCTATCAGAATCAGGCTCCCAGAACCGCCCCAATTGACGCCATTATCCCAGTGTTGCCCCCATGGGCTACGCATTGTTGGATGCAGAATCATTTGGTACAGATGAGATGTAACAATGAAATTACTTAACGAAGTGTAACTAGTCCGAATTACCCTCGCAAGCAGCTTTACCGTTAGGCGGAGGCGATCGCGAGCAATTGCGGCAACAACAGCACCAGGCCTAGCAGCGAAAGGCTTGAGCTACCGCCATTATTGACGCAGAACGTAAAGGAGTTTTCCCTGATGGCTAATGTTAAGTTTGTTAACGAAGACAAAGAAATTAATGTTGCCGATGGGTCCAACCTGCGGTTTAAGGCTCTAGAAAACCGCATTGATATCTACACCTTTAGCGGCAAGCTGATGAACTGCGGCGGCTATGGTCAGTGCGGCACCTGTGTAGTCGATGTAGTGGAGGGTGGTGAGAATCTCTCTCCCCGGACTCAGGTGGAGGAACGCAAGCTGAAGAAGTGGCCTCCGAGCTGCCGACTGGCCTGTCAGACTAAGGTACAAGGCCCAGTTTCAGTGGTGACAAAACCGAGTCGTAAAGCGAAGGCATCTGCTAAGGCATCGAAGAGTGCCTAGCGGGCCGTCAAGCTTAATTTTGGGGATCTTCGTAGCAGAATGTCTATGCTGCGTTTCTGGTCAGGCATTCTCATCGGGTAGAGTGATATCCTAAAGTCATCGGAGTTCTGACAAGTTAGGGAGTTAGCTGGCCGCCCCTGGGGTGAGATAGCTGCCGCTAGTGCAGAGGTTCTGAGGCGACGTTTTTGGGTTGAGAGTAGAGGCAAACATGGAAGTTAATAAACTTGGTTTTGTAGCCAGCATTCTCTTTGTTCTGGTGCCGACGGTTTTTTTGCTGATTCTATATATCCAGACCTCCAGCAAGCAAACGGGTTCATAGCCTGTTGTTAGGTCTGGTCTGTACTGGGTCAATTAGAGTCAGTAGGCCAGCCTGTGGGGGCTAGGTGTTTAAAGCGCTGGGCTAACTGGCGCTTTTTTGTTGAGTATTTTGGCCGCTTTTAACCGCGCCCGCAGCAGCGATCGCACAGTTCTATCAAACCTATGACGTACTGTTTAGGCATTTTGGTGCAGGAGGGGTTGGTGCTGGCCGCCGACTCGCGCACCAATGCCGGGGTAGACTATATCTCGTCTTACCGCAAGCTATTTGAGTTTTCCAAGCCCGGCGATCGCACCCTTTTGCTCTGCACCTCGGGCAATTTGTCGATTACCCAGGCGGTAGTGCACCAGCTGACCCAGGATATCAGGCGCGATCGCGTCCCCAACCTGTATAGCTTACCTACCCTTTACGATATAGCCCGCTACTTGGGCGACCAAATTCGCGCCCTACAGGAGACCGACCGACCCTGGTTACAAAAAGACAAGATTGACTTTCAGTGCAGCTTTTTGCTCGGTGGGCAGGTGCAGGGGGAAGTGCCAGAGCTATTTTTGGTGTATAGCCAGGGCAACTGCATTCAGGCCACCCCCGAGACGCCGTTTTTGCAAATTGGCGAAACTAAGTACGGCAAGCCTATTTTAGATAGAACCCTGGGGTTTGATGTGCCCCTCAGTGCGGTAGCCAAGTGCGCCCTGCTCTCGATCGATTCGACGATGCGATCGAACCTGTCGGTGGGACCACCGATTCACATGGTGATGTATCAGGCCAACAGCTTTGAGATCCGCCATCGAGCCCAGTTTCGGGCTGGGGATCCCTACTTAATTAAGATGCGTAAGCACTGGGAAGTTTCCCTGCGGGAAGCATCCTTGACCATGCCCGATATCTCCTGGAACCAGGAGAACGCTCTCTCACCCCTGGGCATTGCCGATTTAGGGGATGCTTAAACCCAGACTGAATGGGCGGCGGGTGGGCTAAATTAATAGCCAGATCAATAGCCAGAGTTTTTCTCGGCTAGCGCAGCAGGAGTGGTCTGCCTGAGCTGAAAGGTAAAGGTTTGGTGGATGTGAGACTGCACCGCGATCGCGGCCACGTGGCCTGCTGTGGGTTGCCACTGGTACAGCCGTCCTGGGTGCTGTGGCCAATTGGGCCAATCGGTAGCGACGACTGTGGGGACTAGCGCTAAAGCCAATTCCGCAGGGGCTAGCTTGAGTTCTAAGGTTTGCATCGAGTCGGCAATGCCTAGACCCAGCGCTTTGAGGCAGGCTTCTTTTCCTGTCCAGTAGCGCAGAAAACGATGGTCAGACTGGGGATGGGTTAGGGCCAGCACTGTCTCGGCCTCAGCTGGGGTAAGACAGCGATGGCATAATCCCGACAACTGCTTTAGACAGCGCAGTTGCTCTAGGTCGACACCAATCGCCCTGACGCCTGGTGTCACACTCACGCCGACCAGCAGCCACGCACCGCTGTGAGAAAGATTGAAGATTAGCGCCGGACAGGCTGGTGTTGGGGAAGAGCCGCTAGGGCCTAGTTCTGGCTTGCCGCGAGGTCCGTAGGTAAAGCGTAAGCCGCTGGGCGCTTGGGCGGCGTAGCGGCTGAGCAGGTGGCGCAAGCAGCCTCGACTCAGGACAAAGCTGCGCTGGGCGGCGGGCAGACGACGGCGTTGGAGTTGGGCCTGTTCATCAGCAGATAGGGCATTCTGCAAGCTCTCCAATACGGTTGTTTCGACCGTATCAGTCGCGATCAGCCAGAGGTCAATGGCAGCAGAGTTGGAAGATGACGGCAGCTCCCGGACTAGCTCAGGCATGGGTAAGGATCGGGGCGATCGCAAGAGATGAACCTAGCGCTATTGTGCAGCAAGCTGGGCACCCTTGGTATAGCCCCCGCTATGATCGCCCTATGCTACCCAAGCCCTTTGCCTCTGCCCCAGGTGATCATGCCGCCTTTAGACCGTCTGCCCCTAACCCAGAGGGGGCGGCACATATCTGTATTTTGGGTGGTGGGTTTGGCGGGCTGTACTGCGCTCTGAGCCTGCATAAACGCTTGGGCAAAGCGTTGCAGGCGCGTATTACGTTGGTAGAGCCGCGCGATCGCTTCAACTTTACCCCGCTGCTGTACGAACTGCTGACCCACGAGTTGGCCCCCTGGGAGATTGCCCCTGCCTACCGAGACTTGCTCAAACACACCGCTGTTGACCTGCGCCAGGACTGGGCCGAGCACATCGACTTAGCTCAGCAACGGGTCACGCTGCGCCACGGCGAACCTCTTACCTATGACTACCTGGTAGTGGCCCTGGGCAGCCAAATGCGGCCGCCCGCCACTCCCGGTAGCCAGACCCATACGCTGCCGTTTAACACCCTCAATGATGCCGAACAGCTGGAGCGGCGGCTAGGCGAACTCGACTCTTTGCCCCAGGTACGGGTGGTGGTGGCCGGGGCTGGCCCCAGCGGAGTCGAGCTGGCCTGCAAGCTGAGCGATCGCCTCGGTCACCAGGGCCACGTTACCGTGGTCGATCGCCGAGGAGACATTCTGCGATCGTACCCCAACCGCATTCAGCGAGCGGCAGCGCGGGCTATGGCCAAACGTGGGGTAGAGATCTACCTCGATGCCGCCATTGAAGCGGTAGATGCTAGCGGGCTAACCTTTAGCTACGAGGGCCAAACTCGCCGCTGTCAGGCCGACCTAATGCTCTGGACGGTCGGCACGGTGCCGCGATCGTGGCTTGGGGAATATGACCTCGAACCAACCATCTTCGGCCAGTGCCAGGTACGGCCAACCCTGCAACTGCCCCACCACAGCAACGTATTTGTGCTGGGCGATATGGCCGCTATGCCTGCTCCAGGCCGCGATTCGCAGAGCGATCCGTCCCGGAATCGCGCCCCGACCACGGCCCAAGCCGCTTATCAGGCCGGCCCGGCGGTCGCCCACAATCTAATTGCCCTGATCACAAAGCGTCCCCTTAAACCCTTTAGGTATAACCACCTGGGGGATATGCTTACCCTGGGGCAAGGGGAAGCGGTGGTGTGTGGGTTTGGGCTCTGTATTACGGGGAGGCTGGGGGCATTTTCGCGTCGCTGGGCCTACTGGCTGCGGCTGCCCACCCACGCCCACCGCTGGCGAGTGCTTAAGTATCATCTCGGCGTTAAGCCCTAGCCCTAGCCGAAATCTATTGTGGATGTAATTTATAAGGCCACTTTGGCTGAGCAATTGAACTAGAACATTTTTTCAGCAGGGGCGCGTCGGACATAGGGTTTCTCTTGCCATCGAGCCAGTTAGGGAACTGAACCGTTAGCCTGCCAGGGTAATGCTGAGAGCGGGTCTAATGTTGTGGAGAGAGAGCTGGTGCCTTTGGTAACCGCTGCTCTACCCCTGGCAGGCTCTTGCTCAACTCTAGGGAAATTCTAGGGAAATTCGCTGCGCGTTCTCTTGCAGTTAGGAGTCAGGACTCGATTGCCAGTTCGGTTGGTTAAATAAACATCACTATTGCTTGGAGAACGTTCATGATCCTTTGGCGGCGGACAATAGGCGTCGGTTTAGGTTTAGTAGCAGCCAGCAGCCTGTGGACTGTAGCCCAGGCATCTCCGGGGCTGGAGAACATTTCTGACCAGCCCCTGCTGATGCACGTTGACCAGGCCCAGGTTGACCAGGCCCAAGTTGACCAAGCCCAAATTGACCAGGCAACAGACAGCTTAGCCATCCCTGAGTTTCTGGCGGAGGTAGAGCCTATCTCCTCGGCAGACCTAATAGACCTGATGGCAGTGGCAGATCCGGCGACAGAGGCTGCGCTGGTGCCCACGGAGGTTTTAGCGAACCTCTCTCAGGGGCAGATTGAGGCGATCGCAGCGATCATCTCAACCGCAGAAGAGACAGCCAGTACTGGCACTATTGCCAATCTGCCCACCGAGGTCTTAACCCCTCTCGACACCCTGGCGGGGGTTGAGCAACAGGTAAGCCGCAGACGCTGGTTGCTTACGGCTCTAGTCAGACGACTGCGCCTTCCCCAAACAATCGCAGCCTTAGTCAGGCAGCCCAAAAACACGGCGTTGGTAATGCTAGGCAACCACATTGTGGTCGTCAATCCTGTGACTGGCGCTGTTTTGGGAGCTGTGCTGTCGGCCCTGTAGGATGCTTGTCGCTAAGGCAACAGGGCTTTTTCGATCCGGTAATCAATTAGCCACGTTATAGCCACCAGGATGTAGCGCAACAAAGCCAGCCTGGCACTGAGAAACGCTAGGGGGATGGCGATCGCATAGATCACCGCCGACAGTTTGCCCTTCCAGTCGCACCCCACGGCGATCGCGAGGGCAAACTGTTTACCCTCGCAAAACCGATAGTATTCTGAGCGGGCCGACTTAGGCAACCTCAGGTGGCCACAGGCTCTTTGGCCTCAAACTTGAGCTTGGCCCGCTTAAAGGGTTCAGGAACTTCCACCGGGTATTTGCCCGTAAAACAGGCAGAGCAAAAGCTATCGGGGTCCTGATAGGTGGTTTCTAGCATGCCTTCCCAGCTCAGGTAGGCCAGCGAATCGACATCAATTTGATTAGCAATCTCTTCTAGCGATTTGGTGGCGGCAATCAGCTGGTCTTGATTGTCGGTGTCAATGCCGTAAAAGCAGGGGTGAGTGACCGGTGGCGATGAAATTCGCATGTGCACCTCGGTCGCCCCGGCATCGCGCAGCGCCTGCACAATTTTGCGGCTGGTGGTGCCCCGCACGATTGAGTCATCGACGATCAGCACCCGCTTGCCCTGTAGAACGTCTTTGAGGGGGTTGAGCTTCATGCGAATGCCCACCTCCCGCATCGACTGGGTGGGTTGAATAAATGTGCGCCCCACATAGCGATTTTTAATCAGCCCCTCAGCGTAGGGAATTTTAGACTGCTGTGAAAAGCCGATCGCAGCGGGCACACCCGAATCAGGCACCGCCATGACTAGATCCACATCGGCGGGCGATTCTTTAGCCAGCTGGTGACCCAGACGGCGACGATAGCTATAGAGGCTCTCGCCGTTAACAATGCTATCGGGCCGAGAGAAGTAGATCATCTCAAACACGCAGAGCTTGCGCTGGGTCGCTTCAGCCCACTTATGAGAGATCAACCCATCGGGCGTAATCCACACCAGTTCGCCTGGTGCAACGTCGCGCACATAATTGGCCCCAATGATGTCGAGGGCACAGGTTTCTGAAGCCAGCACGTAGTGGGCAGGCTGACCCGCCTCAGAAATGTCGTGATCTAGAACCCCTAGCACCAGAGGACGAATACCCTGCTGGTCACGGGCACCCATGATGCCGTTGGGAGTACCAATTACCAGGCTAAAGGCTCCATAGCAGCGGTTAAAGGCGGTCTCGGCAGCCTTCACCCAGTCGGCTCCGTCGTTGACGGCTTCGGCCAGAGCAAAGGCAATCATCTCTGAATCGGTGGTCGTGATCAGGTCGTGATCGCGATCGATCAGTTCTTCACGCAGGTCGGCAGCGTTGACTAGATTGCCGTTGTGGGCCAGGGCTAGGTTGCCCAAGCGGGTGGGCACAACAGCGGGCTGAGCGTTGCACACGTGGCTAGACCCGGTGGTGGAGTAGCGGGTATGCCCTACCGCGATGTGGCCTGTTAGGTCTTTTAGAATGTGGTCGTCAAACACCTGCGATACCAGGCCCATGTGCTTATAGCAGTGGGTGCCCGACGCATCGAAAGTAGCAATACCGGCTGACTCCTGGCCCCGGTGCTGCAGAGCAAACAGGCCAAAATAGGCCAGCCGAGCCACTTCTTCGTCGGGAGCGTAGAGGCCAAAGATGCCGCAGGCTTCTTCAGGCTTATCAGGGCGATCCTGACAGGACTCAGAAGACTCGTCGAGGGAAGATTTAGAAGGGAACGTCATGGGTGGTGCAGGTGGCTTTAGGAACGCGATGGCAAAGGAGCAGAACGTCTCAACACATTTGGCTGCCGCATTTTGCCCTTAATGCGAGCCCAGCTTCATCATAGGGTGAGGGATTTATGAGCGGTATTAGAAACTACCGAACTTCCCTAAACTATTTAATGGTTCCTTAACATATGACCGATCATAACACCTGTGGTTTCCCTACCGGGGGGATAGCGCGTGGGCAAAATCTGAGCTGGGTAGAGGTCACAGCAATGGGGATCCCCAGAACGTCAGGCTGATTCGAAGGGTAGGCAGTGCGCACCCTTCGCTGACCCGCTGAAGGGGAAATTGGGCTGAGGCAGTAGCCTAAGCCGTCCCCGCTAGCCGCTGCTCAATGGCGGTGCTCCAGGTGTGAGCCAGGGCACTCACAGCGGCGGTGATCAGGGCTTGGTTGTCTTGGCTAGTCAGGGTTAAGGTTTCACCCTGCACTGTACCTAGCCGCTGCCAAAAACCGGCCAGGCGATCGCTCAAATAGGCCTCCCAGTCCGCCTGGTGGGCAGGGCTGATTGAAATCAGAATTCTGGCCCCGCCTTCGCCAAACAGCAGCCGATCCCACCGATGGTCGGGCTGACTTGACGCGACGGCAAGCTCAACTGTCGCCCCGCGCTGCCCGCTAATGCAGGATTCTGCCAACGCCACCGCCAACCCGCCCTCAGCGCAGTCATGAGCCTGCCGCACCCAGCCCTGGGCAATACCGTGGCGACAGGCGGCCTGCACCTGCTTTTCCAGCGCCATATCAATGGCTGGCGGGTACCCAGTGGCAGCACCGTGGAGGGCCGCCAAATACTCTGACCCACCCAGGGTGACCAAGGGGTTGCCATCTACAGTAGCCGCTGTCGTTTGGTCAACAGAAACTCCCAATAAATAGATCAAGTCGCCGTCTTGCTGCCAGCCCTGGCCACAGGTGCGGCTGAGGTCATCAATCAGGCCGACCATACCGACCACCGGGGTGGGGTAAATGGGCTGGGGGTTGCCCTGGCTGTCCACAGTTTCGTTGTAGAGAGAAACGTTGCCGCCCGTAACGGGGGTCTCAAACTCGCGGCAGGCATCGGCTAACCCCCGGCAGGCTTCGGCCAGTTGCCAGTAGCCCACGGGTTTTTCGGGGCTGCCAAAGTTGAGGTTGTCGGTCACGGCCAGAGGCAGCGCACCGACGCAGCTCAGGTTGCGGGCAGCTTCAGCTACGGCGGCCTTGGCTCCTTCATAGGGGCTGAGGTAAACATAGCGGGCGTTGCAGTCTACAGTCGCGGCTAGCCCACGGGTCACGGCACCCGGCTGATATTCCGGCACGGATTCTAAAGGACGCAGGCGAATGACGGCGGCATCGCCCTGTCCGGGGCACTGCACCGTGTTGTTTTGCACCTGGTGGTCGTACTGGCTGTAGACCCACTGCTTAGATGCGATCGTGGGCTGGCTCAGCAGGGTGTGAAGCACCTCAGTCCAGGGTGTATCGCCAGATTCAGCTAGCGCTAGCCCATTGGTGGAGCATGGGGGCAGACTGTCTTGGCTCCAGGCCCAGGCTTTTTGAGCGTAGTCAGGTGGGGCGCTCAGCAGCTCGCGGTGGTAAATCGGCGTATTCTCCGCCAGCGCCAGCGCGGGAATTTCGGCCGCGATGTCTCCTTTAAATAGAATCCGCACGATCGAGTCTTCGATCACCCTACCGGCCACGACTGCGTGAAGGCCCCAGCGCTCAAAGATTTCAATTACTTCAGCTTCGCGTCCGGCGGCGACCACAAACAGCATTCGCTCCTGAGACTCTGACAGCAGGTACTCGTAGGGCACCATGCCCGTCTCCCGCACCGGAATCAGGTCTAGATCTAGCTCGATACCGACCCCGCCCTTGGCCGCCATTTCAGCCGTTGAACAGGTGAGCCCGGCAGCCCCCATATCCTGAGCGGCCACGATCGCCCCCGTCTTAAACGCCTCCAGGCAGGCCTCTACCAGCGATTTTTCGAGGAACGGATCGCCGACCTGAACGGCAGGGCGATTAGCTTCGGATTCATCGGTGAGTTCGGCGCTGGCGAAGCTGGCCCCGCCCATACCGTCGCGCCCGGTGGTAGAGCCGACATAGACCACCGGGTTGCCCAGGCCTGCCGCGCCCGATTTAACAATATCTTCGGTCTCCATGATGCCGATCGCCATCGCGTTGACCAGCGGGTTGCCGTTGTAGGCGGCGTCAAAATAGACTTCACCGCCTACGGTGGGAACCCCAAAGCAGTTGCCATAGTGGGCAATGCCCGACACCACTCCCTGACACAGGCGACGGGTGCGGCTGTCGGCCAAATCGCCAAACCGTAGGGAGTTGAGCACCGCGATCGGGCGCGCGCCCATGGTAAAAATATCCCGCAGAATGCCGCCGACCCCGGTAGCAGCCCCCTGAAAAGGTTCTACCGCTGAAGGGTGATTGTGAGACTCAATTTTGAACGCTACCCGCAGACCGTTCCCGGCATCAATCACGCCCGCGTTTTCTCCCGGCCCCACCAGTACTCGCGGTCCCTCAGTCGGGAACTGCTTAAGCAATGGCCGCGAGTTTTTATAGCAGCAGTGCTCAGACCACATCACCCCAAACATGCCCAGCTCGGCCCGGTTAGGGTGGCGGCCTAACCGGCGCACAATATCGTCATACTCATCGGGTTTAATGCCTTCGGCGGCAATCTCGGCGGGGCTAAAGGGAGCGGTAGAAAAGGCCGTCATACTCGCGCAAGAAACATTGCCTACCGATCTTAGCCCTAAGTCGTCCCGGCTACAGGATTTCGGCCAGAAACTGGTCGAGGCCGTTAAAGGTGCCCGCACGCATAGTTATAGGGGCTTCGTAACCCTTCATCTCTACGGTGAAGCGCTTAAAGCATGAGTCGCTCAAGTCGGCTTTTTGAGCGTCAGCGGTGTGGCAGCTAACTTTTTGGAGGTATTTAAAGGTGGTCTCACCCAGGGCAACATCAAGCCCCAGCTGCTTGGTGGATGTCTCTAGGCGAAAGGCAGCGTTAACGGTATCGCCCAGGGCGGTGTAGTCAGGGCGATCGCTGCTGCCGGTATTGCCCACCATAGCGTAGCCAGTGTTGATGCCTGCCCCAATTCTGAGCGGAAAGGGCAGCGGGAACTGGTGGTGGAGCTGCCCCGTCATCGCCGCCAGAGTGCTAACAGCTTGTAAAATTTGCAGCATACTGGCGTCATCGGCCCCCTCTGGACCATGAATCCATACTGCCATTACGGCATCGCCAATATATTTATCGACCCAGCTGCCGTACTGACCAATGATTTCTCCAGCCCGGCGAAACCAGGTGCCGATCGCCTCGGAGTGAATTTTTTCGTCAGTTTGGCGGGTCATGGCGGTGAAGTCGCGAATATCTACCACCACCACCGAGATCAGCTGCCGCACGTGGAGCATGGCCGTAGCGGTACTATCGCCGCTGCGAGCGCCGCCTATGGTAACATCAACAGCCGAAGACACATCGACCGGCGAGTAAAACCGCAGTTCGGTTTGACCAAAGGTGAGCAGATCCCCATCGTGCAGAATGATCGGAACGCTGACTCGTCGCCCGTTTACAAAGGTGCCGTTGCGGCTGCCCAGGTCAATCAGGTAAAACTTGCCGTTGTCAGTGCCCTGAAACATGGCGTGGTTACGGGAAATCCACCGATCGGGCAGCACAAAATTGTTGTCGTCGCCTCGGCCTACCGTCCAATAGTTGCCGCCTACCAAAGACAGCTGGCGATCGCCGGAGCCGGTTTTAAGCGCAAGGTAGGGGCCAGAAGAAGTAATCACGACAGTATGGTAAGGGCACAGACTGAGGTCGATTGGGCGCGATCGTGCGAAAGTTATGCCTCAAGACCCAGACAGCAATCGCAGCCACCACCACGATATCCCTGAGCTGACCCCATTATGACAGGAGACCTAGGCCCTGTCACGGCGACTAGGCCAGAGCCGCTGTCAGAAAAAATAAACCATCAACAATTAGAGTACTAAACACAGCCCCACCAAAGGCCCACCAGGCCAGCTGTCGGGAGGTAGCCAGCGCGATCGCAGTAGCCACCAGCAAAAACAGAACCAGCACAATAGCGCGACAGGCAGCGACATCGGTTTCTAGGCTAGCGCTCGCCGTCCGCAACACCAAAGGGGCCAAGTCAGGACTGGTTAGCATCAGCTGCCGCCAGCTCGGGAATAAATGCATCCAGTTGATGTAGAGGTCAGTGACGGCGGTACCCAGCAGCGAACCCAAGAAAAAGTAGCTGCCGACCCGTCCCCAGCCCTGGCGCAGACAGACCAGCGCAATCGGTAAACCCAGAGCCTCAACGGGCAGATGAGCCACCGGCTCCCAACGAAACCAGCCCCAGTACAGCGAACCCGTTAGCCAAATCCAGCCAAACCCAACAACTAAATCACCCCAAAGGTGCCACCGGGAGCGCTGCATGAGCCATGTCCCCAGCCACAGCCACAGGGGCGTGATCGCCAGACTCACCCAGGGAAAGTAGCGTACCAGAGGAGCCTGCACAAAAACCGGCAAAATGACTAGAGCCAGCGCCACCCCAAACACCTTAAGCTGCATCGTAGAGCGCGCTATCCAGTTTCGCACCTGGGCTAACCACGGCGACGCTGTTTTGACTGATTCGGAACTACAGGAAAGGCTCAATTGGGTTCTGGGGATTCTGAATGTTTAGTTAATCATTGTTAACATAACATGCCCCGGGGGGGCATTGCTCGACCCCGGGGTAGATTAGCTAACGATTAAAGGTTGTTTTCAGGTTCATGTTGCCTCTGGTGCAGATTAAGCCTGTGAAAAGAAGCTCAACGGCAGGGGAGACAGCTACTTTGAACTCATACAATACGGAGCAGTCGTCTGGCCGCCTGTTTGGCTAAGCTCGATCAAACGTTTGATCCGTTACTCTCAGTGTACTTTTTTTAAGAAAAAGCTCCAGGGTGCGCTCAAACAGTCTTGCTGTGCTGTTTGCTGTTGCCCCCAGCTTTGCCAGATTAGGCCAGGAGGTCAGGCCAGGTGCCGCCTAGGGCTGCCAAAAGCATAACTGGAGCATCGACAATTGAGATTATTGAGACAACGTTATACAACTTCTATGACTATAAATTAAGCACTATGACTCATCTAATATCTGGTTTATCCCCGCTGGTCAGCCTAGCGCTTCAACTGGCTCAGGTCAGTGACGCTGTTCCTACCCCGCCCAACCCGATCAATATGCCAGCAGTACCAGAGATGAATCTGTTTCAGGCCATTGTGATCGGCATTGTGCAGGGGCTAACTGAGTTTTTGCCAATTAGCAGCACGGCCCACGTCAAAATGGTGCCGGTGGTGCTGGGCTGGGGCGATCCGGGGGTGGCCTTTACCGCCGTGATTCAGCTGGGCAGCATTGCGGCTATTCTTTACTACTTTTGGGATGATCTGCGCCAGGTGAGCGTGGGTATGGTCAAGGCGACTATGACCCAGCAGTTTAGTTCTTCAGAGTTTCGCCTGGGGCTGGGAATCTTGCTGGGCACGGTTCCTATCGTGGTGTGCGGCCTGTTGATCAAGTCGTTTATTCCCGACTTTGACAA
Source organism: Nodosilinea sp. (assembly GCA_049646445.1). Classification (GTDB taxonomy): domain Bacteria; phylum Cyanobacteriota; class Cyanobacteriia; order Phormidesmidales; family Phormidesmidaceae; genus Nodosilinea. The sequence continues at coordinate 104,818 of JBARVV010000056.1, forward strand.
CTCGCCCCTGCGCAACGCCTCTACCATCGCCATTGTGTCTATTATTATGGCTCTGGTACTGGCCGGGGCCGAACTTGCAGGCCGCCGCAAGCGCACCTTTGAGTCGTTAACCCTCACGGACGGCGTCACTATGGGCTTTGCCCAGGCCCTGGCATTGATTCCGGGCGTCTCGCGATCGGGGGCTACCCTGACGGCAGGTTTGTTTATGGGGCTAGAGCGAGCGACAGCCGCTCGATTCTCCTTTTTACTGGGGGTGCCTGCTATTACTCTGTCTGGGCTGGTAGAACTCCAGGGTCTCTTTGAAACCGGATTTGGTAGTGCTGGTCCGGTACCGTTAATTGGTGGCATTCTGGCGGCGGTAGTCTCGTCTTATCTAGCCATTTTTTGGCTACTGCAGTTTCTCAAGCAGCACAGCACCTGGGTCTTTGTGTGGTATCGCCTGGCTTTTGGTGTAGCTATTTTGCTGGCCCTTGCGACTGGAAAAATGCAAAACATCTAAGATAGGAAGGCACATTTTGCTCGTCTAAGGCCCAATTCGCTATGGCTGCTTTGGCAATCCGTCCTGCCTGCATTACCCGCGTACTGCCTGGCTCTATTGCCGAAGAGATTGGCTTTGAGCCAGGTGATGCCCTGGTAGCCATCAACGGCCAAAAGCCGCGCGATTTAATTGACTATCGCTTTCTCTGTGCCGATGAAGATCTAGCCCTGGAGGTGTTGGACAGGCGCGGCAAAACCCACCATATCGACATTGAAAAAGACATTGACGACGATTTGGGACTGGAGTTTGAGACCGCTCTTTTTGACGGGCTGATGCAGTGCAACAATGCCTGCCCCTTTTGCTTTATCGATCAGCAGCCCCCCGGCAAGCGAGGCACACTTTACCTAAAAGATGACGACTATCGGCTAAGTTTTCTCTACGGCAGCTATTTAACCCTCACTAACCTGCTGTCCCAGGAGTGGGATCGGATTGCTCAACTGCGGCTGTCGCCCCTGTATGTGTCGGTGCATGCAACGGAGCCGGAGGTGCGATCGCGCCTCCTAAAAAACCCTAGAGCAGGCCAAATCCGGGACCAGCTAGCCTGGTTTCAGGATCAGCGGCTGCAAATTCATGCTCAGGTGGTGGTCTGCCCCGGCATTAACGATGGTGATCACCTGGAGACTACCCTGCGAGATCTAGCCCGATTTCACCAGGGCGATACTCCGGCGGTGATTTCAGCGGCGGTGGTGCCCGTCGGCCTCACCCGGTTTCGCCCCCAGGATGACGAGCTAACTCCAGTTACCCAGGCCCAGGCCCGGCAGGTGATTGCCCAGGTGCAGGCATTTCAGAACGAGTTTCAGCAGTCGTTTGGCACCAATTTTGTCTGGCTGGCAGACGAGTGGTTCTTGATCGCCAAACAGCAGATACCAAACGAAAGCCACTACGAAGACTATCCCCAGCTGGGCAATGGCGTCGGGTCGATTCGTCAGTTTCTCAAAGCCTTTGAGCAGTCGGCTGAGGAGTACCTGCCTGGAGCCGTAAGTCCGCCCCGCACCCTTACCTGGGTGGTGGGCAATGCGGTCGAGCATGCTTTTCAGCCCATTGTCGATCGCCTTAACCAAGTGCAGGGCTTAACGGTGCATCTGGCGGCCCTAGCCAGCGACTACTGGGGCCGCGATATGACCGTGACCGGCTTGCTGACTGGGCACGATCTGCTGCTGGGGCTGCGCGATCGCCCCTTAGGAGATGCCCTGCTGCTGCCTACGGTCATGCTTAAACCCAGTGACTCTGGGGATCCTAAAGACACCTTATTCCTGGATGACATGAGCGTGGCTACCGTAAGCCAGCAGCTTAGCTGTTCGGTGCTGCCCGTAGATGACACCGACACCCTGGTCAAAGCCTGCTGTGGCGAGGTGCCCGCACGCCAGTTCGCCGATTTGCAGCCTGCCGTCGGGTATTGGACTCCAAACTGATTGTACTAAACCGTTTAGTTTGCTAAGCTGTGGTCGGAGATTTTTTGCGGTTAATCCGTCTGCCTAATGGGGTAAGTTTGGCTCTGCCTAAGGGTATAAATTGTCGAGGGCTGGCTAAAGTTATCCCTGATGCCGATATGCTAAATAGCTGAAGCAGAGAATCTCGTTTTTCCCGGTTAGTGGTTTGTTTTCGCTACTGATAGCCCATGGTATCTATGCTTTACTCCTATCGCCGCTGCCTGGTACCCCTAAGCTTAGGCATTACTCTATCTGGCTGGTCTACGGTGGGGCTAGCTGTCCCTAGTATTGGGGCCGAAACTGGTGATGTGGCTGGGGGGGCGATCGCCCAGGTCGAGGCTGATACTCCAGACAATTCAGAGCCACTACCGCTCGAAGCCCAGCCTGAATCTGCTAGCCCAGCGAGTGAGGGCCTAGAGCCAGGGGAGGAGGCCGTGCCGCTGTCTGTTGACGGCGATGGGGAAGTTTTGCCAGATTCGAGTCGGTCTGGCCTGCCGCTGCCCCAAGCAGACCGCCCAACTGACGAAGGGTTTGATGTTCCGCCTGAATACTTAACCCCCGAAGTCAACCCGCTGCTGGTGCCCACTCGCCCCGAAGAAGTCGAGATTGTAGGTACCCAACCCCTATCGCTCGAAACCGCTATTGATTTGGCCTACCGCAACAGTGAGCAGCTCCGTATTGCCCTACTACAGCTAGAGCGGAGTCAGGCCGGGCTGCGGGCAGAGCGGGCATCGCTGTACCCAACGGTAGATCTCAGCGGCAGTCTGCAAACGGTTAACCAATCGTCCTCGGGGGGTGGGGGCCAGTTTGGCGGCGGCGATGTCACTACTACTACCGCATCGAGTAACCTCAGAACCGACTACGATCTGGGCCTGTCGGGGGAGCGGTCGGCCCGAATTTCAGCGGCAGAGCGGCAGATGCGTCTGTCTGAACTGCAGGTGGAGCAAACCCGTGAAGACCTGCGGCTCAACACGACTACTGATTACTATGCGGTTCAAGAAGCGATCGAGCAAATTCGCATTAACCAAGCCTTTTTGGAGGAGGCCGAACGCAACTTGGGCGACAGCCGACTGCGTGAAGAGGTGGGGGTCGGCACTCGCTTTGACGTGTTGCGCGCCGAGGTACAGGTTGCCAATGCCCGCCAAACCCTAACTCAGGCGGCTAGCCAACGGCAAATTTCCCAACGACAGCTAGCCCGACGGCTCAATGTACCCCCTTCTATCGATCTCACGACTCTGGCGGTCAATATTGGGGGCGCTTGGCCGCTTTCTCTAGAGGAGAGCATTGTGCTGGCCTACCAAAATCGGGCGGAGCTAGAGCAGTTTTTAGTTGAGCGAGAGTTTAACGACGCTCAACGCCGGATCAGTCTGGCCTCTGTCCGCCCTAATCTAGGCTTGTTTGGTCAGTATGGCGTGCAAAGCATCCTCGGTTCATCAACTGGTGTCACCTCCGGCCTAGATGATGGGTTTTCGCTGGGGGCACAGCTGAGCTGGCGGCTTTTTGATGCCGGTGCGGCCAGAGCCAGGGCCACCCAAAACGAACTTGACATTCGAACCGACGAGTTTGAGTTTGAAAGCACTCGCAACGATATTCGCATTCAGGTAGAAGAGGCCTACTACACCCTGGTCGCTAACCAGGCCAACATCGATACAGCGTCTGTAGCCGTCAATCAGGCTGAGGAGGCGCTAGACCTGGCTACGCTGCGGTTTAATGCCGGGGTTGGTACCCAGCTCGATGTGCTTACCGCCACCCGCGAACTGGCTGAGGCCGAGGGCAATTTGGTGACCGCCGTGCTCGACTACAATCGCGCCCTGGCTCGCCTGGAGCGAGCGGTTAGCAATTTAGCCACTCCTGAAATTCCCGATATTGGATTTTAGGGCGAAAGCAAACGCCTCTGGTGAATGCCTATGGCTGATCTATATGCTGCTCTACATATTGGAGTTGATCACCTGCGGGCGATCGCCCAGACGGTCACTGCTAGCTACCCCCGCGAAGGCTGCGGCCTGCTGGTGGGGCGGCGCGTGTTTGCCGCCGGGGACACAGATGAAACCCATCGAATGGTGACTGGTATCGTGCCTGTGGCCAATGCCTGGGATGACTCGCTGCTAGACTACACCGATGCCCAGGGCGGGGAACAGGGCCGTAGCCAGCGCGATCGCTACTGGATTGACCCCGCCGATCTGCTGAGGGTGCAGCGACAGGTGCGGGAGCAGGGGCTAGAGATTATTGGCGTCTATCACTCCCATCCTGACCATGCGGCGGTACCTTCGGAGTGCGATCGCGCCCTGGCCTGGCCCGTTTATTCCTATGTCATTGTGTCTGTAATGCAGGGCGAGGCCACCGACCTGAAAAGCTGGCGGCTCGACGACCAAAACCGGTTCCGGCCCGAGCCTGTAAAAATGATTGGAGGATCTGCCAACAAAGCCCCGTTCTTGTCCTAAGCTGAAATGATGTGAAAAACGGTTGTGCCCCAAACCGTTTTTTGTTTTTACCGCCACAGTTTCTTGCCGAGGCCATGCTCAACCCTAATCTGGACGATATTCAGCTCACAAAAGAAGAGTACGAGCGCTACTCTCGCCACATTATTCTGCCGGAAGTTGGCCTTGACGGGCAGAAAAAGCTCAAGGCTGCCAGCGTGCTCTGCGTGGGTACTGGTGGTCTGGGTTCGCCCCTGCTGCTCTATCTGGCCGCCGCCGGTATTGGCCGCCTTGGCATTGTCGACTTTGACACTGTTGATCAATCAAACCTGCACCGCCAGGTGATCCACAGCGAGTCGTGGGTGGGCAAGCCCAAGATTGAGTCGGCCAAGAGCCGCATTCTCGAAATCAACCCCCACTGTCAGGTCGACCTTTACGAAACCCGCCTCAGCGCCGATAACGCCCTGGGCATTTTTGAACCCTACGATGTCGTAGTTGACGGCACCGATAACTTCCCCACCCGGTACTTAGTCAACGACGCCTGCGTGCTGCTGGGTAAGCCCAACGTCTACGGCTCCATCTTCCGCTTCGAGGGGCAGGCCACGGTCTTTAACTATCAAGATGGCCCCAACTACCGCGATCTCTACCCCGAACCGCCGCCGCCGGGGCTGGTGCCCTCCTGCGCCGAGGGCGGCGTGCTGGGCGTGCTGCCCGGCATTATCGGCGTCATTCAGGCCAATGAGACCATCAAGGTGATTTTGGGCACGGGCAATACCCTCAGCGGTCGCCTGCTGCTCTACAATGCCCTGGAGATGACTTTTAGAGAGCTAAAGCTGCGCCCCAACCCGGTGCGCCCAGTGATCGAAAAGCTGATCGACTACGAAGAGTTTTGCGGTATTCCCCAGGCGCGTATGGAAGAAGAACAAGAGAAAGCTGGCCTCGCTGAGATGAGCGTGACCGAGCTCAAGCAGGTGCTCGACAGTGGTGACGACAACGTGCTGCTGCTCGACGTGCGTAACCCCAACGAGTACGAGATTGCCCGCATTCCGGGTTCGGTGCTGGTGCCGCTGCCCGACATCGAAAACGGCGACGGTGTAGAGAAAGTGAAGTCGCTGCTCAACGGCCATCGCCTAATTGCCCACTGCAAAATGGGCGGGCGATCGGCCAAAGCCCTGGGCATTCTCAAGCAGCACGGCGTTGAAGGCACCAACGTGAAGGGCGGTATCACCGCCTGGAGCAAAGAGGTAGACCCTTCAGTTCCTGAATACTAAGCCTAGAGCGGTAGCGAAACGCCCCGGTGGAAGCTTCTCCACCGGGGCGTTTTTGGAGGCTTTGTATTCCTTTATGGGGAGGTGTTCTGTCTGTCATGGCTGGACAGCCGAGACGGCTATCCCATACAACCATGAGCAAACCATGGGCACTTCCGAACTGCAATTGAAACCGATCTGGTGATGGCTGTCAGACCTTTCAAGCAGCCTTTGAGGCGCTTTCACCAATAACCAATCTGGATAGTTCGTTCTGCTACAGAGTTGTTATCATCGAGCACGGGTTTCTTGGGAGGCGGGGCAATGGCAATAGGGTTTAAGCGTGGGCTGGGCTGGGCGATCGCGGCTCTGGCCTTCACCGCCCAGCCGGGTTGGGCACTGCCGGGTCAAACGGTAAACCTTACCGAAACATGGATTCGCAACAATCCTACCCTCGAACCTGGCCCCAACGAGCGTCTGACGATTAACCGCCTGGTTTCCCCTGGGCAGCGATTCACCTTTCAGGCATCGGTGTTTCCAGTCAGCGGTGTGGTACCCAGCACCGATCGCCGCCAGATTCGCACCGAGCGCTTTGGTCTGGTCGACTACGCCAACCCTATTGACAGCGATCGCCTGGCTGAGTCGCTGCGGGCCATCTATGGGCAGGAAATCTTCAATGACTATCGCCAGGCCGAAGTGCTGATGCGCTATCCAGAGCGGGGCACTCGACCGGAACCAACCGACAACCCCAACCTGTTTCTGCGGGGTGAAGTGCGTGAAGGTGAACGATTCGCCTACTGGCAAGAGATTGCCTACGATCGCGCTGGCAACGCCTACCTGGGCCGTATGGCCGTGTTTCTCAAAGCAGATCTACCGGCCCTGCAAGCTCAGCTAAATCCTTGATATCCAGAAAAAGCTTAGCTGTGGAGGCAGGTGGTCGCCAGGGGCAGCACCGCCGCCACCAGCCAGGCCAAACGCCCCAGCCCTGGAGCTTGGGTTTCAAACTCAGGGGTTGGGGCTAATAGCGCATTGACTCGCTGTTCTAAGCGACTGAGCGACAGCGATTCATTAAACCCCACGCAGGCGTCGAGGCCAGCTCCTAGCTCTGGAGGCTGTTTGGCCAGAGTCATCTGGCGGGCCAGCTTTACCAACAGTTCCGCTACTAGGAGGGGATCGCTGCTGTTTGCCGCCCGCTGGTCGGCCCGAAGTTCTCGCAGCAGCAGCAGGTCTTCCCACAGGGCTGTGGTGTTGGGTAGCCAAAAGGCAAAGCGCCGCAGCAGGCCCAGTCCCAAAAACCACAGCGGGTCATGAAAATCGGCGTGAGCGTATTCGTGGGCCAGTACAGCCTGTTGTTCGGAGGGAGTGAGCTGATCGAGCCAGCCCTGGCTAACCAACAGTGACGATCGCCATAGCCCCACCTGGGCGGCCATCGGTACATGGGTAGGTACACAGCGAGCGACCTTTCCCTGCGGCAGGGTGATAGTTGGGTATTGCCGCAGCTGCCAATGGGTCAGCAGAGCGCGACCTAAGGAGTAAACCAGCACGCCGCAAAAGCTGAACAGCACTCCCAGGCTGACCCAGCACCCCACCGGGCTGACCGACCAGCCCATCATGGTGCCGTGGTGCCCCATAGAGAGCACCGCCCCAGCTACCAACACAATCATCAGAGGCGGCAGGCAGAAGTGTCCCAGAGCAGACTCCCAGCGGACTTGCCAGGATACATGGGGCGCTTGGCCTTGGCCACCGCGCCACTGCCACCGCCAGACCACCGCCAACAGAATGGCGAACAAAATCAGGCTGCTGTGCATTAGGCGTCCTCCTGCTGGGAGTCGCGCAGGGCTCGCAAACGATCGGCGATCGCATCCAGCTTCTCAAGGTCGGCGGTATCTAGACTATCGGCAAAGGCGGCCACAATGTCAGGGCTGCCGATGGCCAAAAAGTTTTGCAGCTGCTGATGGGCCGTCAATAACTTGGCATCTTGTTGCGAAACGGTGGGTTGCCAGCAGTAAACCTGCCGTAGTTTCCCCACGCCCCCTCTTGGGGCCGTCTCACGCCGTAGCCAACCCTTTTTGGCTAACCGTTGCAGCACCGTTGTGATCGAGGCCTGGGTGAGGTCGCGATCGGGGTCGGCCAGAATGTGGTCGTGAATGTCTTTGACCGTAGCGCCACCTTTGGCCCAAATAATGGTCAGAATTTCGGTCTCTAGCGGCCCGAGGGACAGTTGTTGGGGACGGTGGCGGGGCAGGGGGGACATAGAGAGATAGGGAGGATGAGGGGTATGGGGGGGAGGATAGATTTTAGTTTAGGGGATAGACCGAGACGCTGCTAGGCGACAGGTTTGCGGTTCGTAATACTTGACGGGCTGTCTTTTGATAGAAATGGCTTTTGCCTAGACAATCCTGCAAGAGAGGACTTTGAGTTGTGAACAGTAATGAGAAAAATCGCTTTGACACTGGCGGCGGCACTGGCGGCCTTCACCCTATGGATGGCTCCTGCGGCTCAAGCTGCTGATTTGGGGCACGGCGGACAACTTTTTGGCAATAACTGCGCGGCCTGCCACATCGGCGGCGGCAACGTGGTAAACGGAGCTAAAACCCTGAAACAGACTGATTTAGAAAAGTACGACATGGCGTCGATCGAGGCAATTACGACCCAGATAACTAATGGTAAAAATGCCATGCCTGCTTTTAAGGGGCGGCTAAGCGATGCGGATATTGCCGACGTAGTCGCCTACGTACTCAGCCAGGCTGAGCAGGGTTGGTAGGTTCAGGTTTCTTTCTCCAGTTCCCTTTGCCCTGCTTGCGCGTCATAACTTTGCAAGTGGGGTTTTTTATCGTCAGAGGTGGCGCTATGAATGGTTCTCGACTGATAGCAATTTGTTTGGGGCTACTGCTTTCTCTGGGCTGGACAGGTTTGGCCCAGGCAGGGACGCTCCCCTCGCCGCCGATCGCAGGCAGCGATCGCTGCCTGTTAGCCGTCCAGCAGGGGCGCTACGACGAGGCGATCGCCGCCTGCACCCATGCGATCGATCACGCGATCAATCCCCAGGCGGAAGCCGCTGACTATCGCCTCAGCCGAGGATTAGCCTTTTACCGCAGCGGCCATTTTGTCGAGGCGATCGCCGACAACACCCAGGTTTTAGCCACCCACCCCGACGACTACCGGGCCTACTACAACCGGGGGCTGGTCCATATTGCCCTGCACAGCTTTGCAGATGCGATCGCCGATTTTGACCAGGCCGCGATGCTGACCTCCGAGCCAATGTCCCTAGCCGAGATCTATGACGATCGCGGTCTGGCCAAGCTCATGGCCGCCCAGCCCCAGGCGGCTCTGCTCGACTTTGACCAGGCTCTGGCGATTGATAGCAACGATACAAGGGCGCTGTTTAACCACGGTTGCGCCTGTCACCAGCTCGGTCGTCTCAACGATGCTCTGGTCGATCTCAATCAGGTACTGGCCCTAGAACCCGACCACGCCCGCACCTACCTGAAGCGGGGGGTGCTAAGGCAGACCTTAGGCGATCGCGCCGGTAGCCTGGCCGACCTGCACCAGGCCGCAGACTGCGCCCAGGCCCAGGGGCAACCCCACCTGCACCACTACATTCTCACCCTGCTCAATGAGTGGCAAACTCCCAGCACATCACTAGGCTAGAGTGGCCTAGCTCAGCCAATTCCGTTTTTATTCATCGAAAGTACAAACAGAAAGACCGATGCCATTTCATACCACTTCCAAAACGCTGCTCAAACCGACTCTGGCCCTGCTGACTCTGGCCCTGACTCTCAGCATTGGCCCCCTCGCCTCCCAGGCCGATATGGGTCATGGCCACACTCCCAATCCGGGCATGAGCGATAGCCATAGCGACAGCGACAGCCATAGCGACAGCCATCACGGCACTCTCGAAATCCCAGCGGGACAGCCGGTGCCAACAGTTAATTTGGTGGCTCATCCTGACCCAGTACAGGGCTGGAACCTGGAAATTCAGACCACCAACTTTAGCTTTGCCCCCGAGCAGGTCAACCAGGCCAACGGCCCAGGCGCAGGCCACGGCCATATCTATATCAATGGCGAAAAAATGTCGCGCATCTACGGCCCCTGGCTGCACCTGCCCCAGTTGCCCAGCGGCCGCAACGAAATTACTGTTGGCCTCAACGCCAATGGCCATCAGGCCCTGACCCACAACGGCGAGAAGATCGAATCCACTATCGTTATCGACGTCCCCTAAACGACAGTACCCACTCCCGGATCAGGCTGTTCACCTGGTCTGGAACCTCATCGTGGGGACAGTGGCCCGCCTGTAAGTAATGCTCCGTCAGGGCCGGGTAGTGTTCGCGGAACTGAGCCCCCTTTTGGCGGCAGTTCATCCAGGGGTCGCCTTCGCCCCAGAGCATCAGCAATGGGCATGCCAGCTTTTGCAGCAGCACGTCCACCTTTTCGCCCTGGCGGGATTTAAATACCGAGGCAAATACCTGCGGGGCACCGGGGTCGAGGGCAGGGCGGCGAATGTCTTCGACCAGCTGATCGGTAATCGCCGATTTATCTAGGTAGACCTGCTGGAGGGTGCGGCGAATGGTAGCGGGCTGACGCACGTACTGAAACAGCAGCCAGCTCGGCAACGGCTGCAGCATGAGGGACTGAATGGCTTTTGCGATCGGATTTGGCGGGGGAGGCGGGGTCTGGGCCGGGGTAGAGAATGGCCCGGCACTATTGAGCAGCACCAGCCCGGCAGCTGATTCGGGATGGTTGGCCGCCACGCACAGCGACGCATAACCGCCAAGGGAGTTGCCTGCCAGCACCACTGGGCGACCGATTACCTCGGTGATGAACTTGTGCAGCTGGGCCTGCCACAGGTCGCCGCTGTAATCCCAGTCGGGTTTAGCCGATCGCCCAAACCCCAGTAAATCGATCGCCCACACCTGAAAATCAGCCTGTAGGCCCTGAATGTTTTTGCGCCAGTGGTCGGTAGACGCGCCAAAACCGTGAACAAGCAGCAGGGGCGGGCGATCATCGTGCGCCTCTCCAGCCACGACGTAGTGAATGGCCTGGTCGCGCCAGTACCAGTAGGTACCTTGGGGTGAACTGGTAGATTGAGGGGCAAAGGCGGTGGACATAGGACTGGAGCCCGCGATTCTGTAAACAAACGTTAATTAAAATGGTAGCGAATCTTGACCGCCTAGGCCTGGTAAGGGTGACAAAACGGCGAATACCAGGCATTGTTTCAGAGGAATGCTCTTAAGCCCGCTACTATGGCTGCCCTATCTCGCCCCCGTAAGTCGTCGAACCGTCGCGAATTTTCTAAGTTTGATGCTCGCCGCACCAAATCGCTCTGGTTTGAGCGCTTAATGGCGGCAGTGGCGCTGCTTAATCTGATCCTGGTCATCGTTGACCTCAGCTATATCCCGATGCGCGACGTGTATTTGCGGTTTTTGCCAGGGGTGACGACTTGGTACGGCGAGACATTCAAGGGCATAGAGCCCTACCGATTTACGACCAACTACCTCGCTACGGTCGATAAACTTGAGGAGCAGGTGGCTCAAACGGGGCTGACCTCCATTCAGGCGCAGTCTATTTTGGCTGATCTACAGCAACAGAGCGCTGCCATGATCACCGAAAATCCGTTCCAAATTGCCAATCGCTCCGGCAATTTAGAGCAAATTAAGAACGAAATGCGCGATCGCATCGGCGTTGAGTCAGCGACCGCTGCCTTTACCGAATTTTGGAGCGCCGACTACCTAAGCGACGCTGGCTTTTCCTCGGAAATGAGCTTCTTCAGCAGCGAAATTCAGCCCCTGATTGAGACCAACTTCTTCCGCCGCATTGCCGTTCACGGTGGGTTTGTAAATCAGTTCTGGCGGATCGGTATCTGGTTTAACTTGCTGTTTGGCCTAGAGCTGCTGGCCCGCGGCCTGTACCTCGATCGCCGCTACAAAAACTTCACCTGGCGCGATGCCATTCTCTGGCGCTGGTACGACATTCTGCTCATTATTCCGTTTAGCGCCCTGAATCTGCCCTGGCTGGCCCTCCTGCGCATTATTCCCGTTACCATCCGCGTCAACCAGTCCAACCTGATTAATCTAGAGCCGATCCAGAGCCGCATCAGCCGCTTCGTGATTAGCCATGTGGCGGTCGAAATTACTGAAATTGTGGTGCTGCGCATTATCGACCAGGCGCAGTCGCTGGTGCGCGACGGCAGTGTATCCCAGGCGCTGCTCGAACCCAATGCGCGCCGATACATTGAGGTGGGCGGCGTCGACGAACTAGAAGTGCTCTCCAAACGACTGGCGGCGCTGATGGTCTACAACGTGCTGCCCCAAGTCAAACCCGAAATCGACGCCCTGCTGAAGCACACCATTACTCAGGCGTTTGACCAAACCCCCGGCTATCACGGGTTTCGGCAACTGCCCGGCATTGGCGACCTGCCCGATCAGGTGGCCCAGCGGGTTGTGGCTCAGCTGTCGGCCAATCTCTACGGCGTGCTCAAGGGCGGCCTGGAGGATCGGTCGGCAGGTAAGCTGACTGAAGACCTGGTGCAAAAGCTGGTGACGACCTTTCGCTTGCAGCTGAAGGAAAACGAAGACATTGAAGAACTCGAAGCCCTAGTGGTGAACTTTCTCGAAGAGTTTAAGCTCAACTACGTCAAACGGCTGGCCGCTGCCGACGTCGATCGCCTAATCGAAGAGCGCTACCAGCTCTATAACGTCACACAGAGGGGCTCGGAGGGCCAGTCTTAAGCCAAAGCTCTTTGGTAGGGCTTTGAAACCCGCATCAACCGAGGATAGATCCCTGAAGACCTGATCTCATCCCTGCCGCTACCTACTGGGGTAGAGGTGATACCTATGTTGCAATTGCTACCTTGGGTCAGGCTAGAGGGTGCTCTTACAGCAAAATAAAACGTTTTACTTACTAGCGATATAACATTTTCTTCTTTCACAGGAGACCATTTACAGTATGGCTACTCAAAATACCGACCCCCGCAATCAAGAGTTTGATGCGTCGATTAACGCCCGTCCTGTAACCAACGACGAGATTGCCTATCGTGATGGTTACGTTAGAGGTAAGTCAGCTGAACAGTTAGAGCAGGAGCGCCGTCGAGCTGCTGAAGCCAGACTATACGAAGAAAATGCTCGGTTGAAGGCTGACAGTGGAGCTTCCGCTGGCCTAATTCTCGGCTTGGCTTTAGCGGCTCTAGCCGCAGTGGTGGGCGGCCTCATCTATGTTTACCTTGACGATACCGCTCCAGACACAGCGGTACCGACGCCGGAGGCGGTTACTCCAGAGCCTGCCAATGAAACCACGATTATTGAGCGCACCGTCGAGCGTACTCAGGAGGTCATCCCCGCTCCGAGTTCGGCGCAGCCGCCCGATATCAATGTCGAGTTGAATACGCCTGAGCCCGCGCCCGCGCCCGCGCCCGCTCCGGCTGCACCCGTCCAGCCCGAAGCTAGTCCTGATGCAGCCCCTGAGGCTTCAGCCGAACCAGCCGATACCTCTAACTAGGCGTCTGCGGATCACCGCATCCCGGGGCCAACCCATGACAAAGGGGGACTGTCTTAGACCGTTCCCCTTTGTCGTCGGTATGGTTTATATCATTATCCCTACCGTATTTCCCTAGCGTTAACTCACCCTATGGCTACTTATCTCGTTACCGGTGCAAATCGCGGCATTGGCTATGAATATTGTCGGCAGCTTCAGCAGCGGGGCGACCATGCGATCGCCGTTTGCCGCCAGCCATCCGAAGACCTTCAAGCCCTGGGTGTACAAATAGAGTCAGATATCGACATTGCCGATGAGGCTTCAGTTAAGTCCCTAGTTCAGCGCCTTCAGGGCACCACGCTCGATGTGTTGATCAACAATGCCGGTATTGCCGAGCGCGTCACCCTAGATGATTTAGACTTCGAAAGCATTCGCCAGCAGTTTGAGGTGAACGCGATCGGGCCGCTGCGGGTTACCAAAGCCCTGGTGCCTAACCTTTCTAATGGGTCTAAGGTGGCCCTGATGACCAGTCGTATGGGCTCGATCGCCGACAATACCTCCGGCGGGTCCTACGGCTACCGCATGTCGAAGGTGGCCCTGTCGATGGCCGGCAAGTCGCTGGCTCACGACCTCAAGCCCAAGGGCATTGCCGTAGCAATTCTGCATCCAGGGCTGGTGCAAACCCGAATGACGGGGTTTACCCAGAGTGGCATTACCCCAGCCGAGTCGGTTAAGGGGCTGCTGGCCAGGATTGATGGGCTCACCCTAGAGAACTCTGGCACCTTCTGGCACTCTAACGGCGAGATTTTGCCCTGGTAGAGCTTGCCACCCCTACGCTTTTATCCACGGCTGATCCCAGGGGCCGCCACCGACCTCTAACCCCGCCTGGGCACTGCTAGCCGCCACAATTAGTTCGAGGGTTCCCCCATGCTGCCGCCACAGCTTGATGCTGACGTTACCCAACGCCGTATCGCGGCAGCAAAAAATCATTCCCTGCTGGGTTGGGGCGCGGAGCGGAATACCGGCAAGGGCGGTGGTGCCAGTGACTTCTACGGTATAACCCAGTTTTTCACACCGCATGTACCAGTAGCCCCAGGGGTCAATGTGCCAGGTGACGCGCGCATTCCAGGGCACAAACTCATAGAATTTGCCCCCATAGTGGATACCTACCATGGCGACCGATTCCATCCAGGTCAGCACCTGACGGCGACCGCCTCCAGCGGTGATGGCGAGATCGGCCACACCATCGAAGGCATTGCAGTTGACCCAAAACCACTTTTGCGGAAACGATTGCCCCCAATTTTTTTCGCTATAGGCAGGCGCGTCAGTAAATTTGTAGCGCTTGCCCTGCCACTCAACCCAACCCGTAGCGTGGCCGTGGGCCATCAGAATTTGCCACCCCGGCTCAAAAATTGGCAGGCTAGAGAGCAGGCCAGCGGTAGACTGCTGCGGCTTTCCGGTGCTGGCCCAGCCGTAGATAGGCTCGGTGTGGTATTCCCAGGCCACAGCACCCCCCACCGGATCTTTCAAATCGCCCCGGTGCCAGGTTGCGGTGACCTGATAGCCTTCTGAGACGTAGTCCTCAAACTCTGTAGAGGGCAGCAGCCGGGGATTCGTTTTGGCTTCTCCACGCCAGTGGCCCAGGCCCAGGCCCTCAGGCCAGGCCCAGAACTGATCCACATTGGGAAATGTGCGGCAAAAGTAGCTGTCGTCGGGGCCAAGAATCTGTGCCGTGCCGCCGCTGTGGGACTTCCCCCCAACAGGGTCTTCAATGGAGTACATAAAGGCGAAGGTCTGGCGCAGCTCAGGCAGGGTGACACGAAAGTACCAGCCCTCGAAGAATCGGCTCGACTGCCCATCCCAGTGGTAGCCGCTGTGGGGAGTTTGTAGAGGGTGGAGCATGGGGGAACCGATGGGATGAGTAGATGAGTAGGTGTGTAACTTGTCTTTTAGTCTTCAACCCAGCGCGGAACGTACTGCCAGCCGTCGCGGATTTGGTCGCGGCAGTGCTGGTGGTTGGACTGCTTTTCTTCCACCAGCTTCCAAAACGCCTTGGAGTGGTTCATGTGCACGGTGTGGCACAGCTCGTGGACAAAGACGTAGTGGACAAGTTCGGGGGGCAAAAACAGTAGTTTGTAGTTGAGGCTGATGTTTTTGTTGCTAGAGCAGCTGGCCCAGCGAGTTTTTTGACCGCGTATGGAAATGCGGCTAAAGGGCAGGTTGAGCACAAAGCTGAGTTCGCGCAGCCAGGGGGCAAACTCGGCTCGGGCCTTGCGACTCAGCCACTGGCGCAGCAGGTCGGCGCAGACGGTGCTGTTGTCGACGGGGCCGCGCAGCAGCAGGGTTTGGGGGGCACTTTGGGTCAGTGCCAGGGTGCGGGCAGCGGCGGGCTGGTATTCGACTTGCCAGGTCTGGTGGCGCGATCGCACCTCAATCTGTCCTGGTTTTTCGTCAAAGTGGTCGTCGGTGAGGCCAGCGGTTTGATGAGCCAAGCGGAGCTGCGATCGCCACAGCCAGTCGCGCCGCCGATGCAGCAGATCAGGCACCTGAGCGTGGTCGAAGCCCTTTGGAATGACCACCTCGATCTGGCCATTGAGGTGCACTTTGATCGAAACATGGCGGGCACGGCTGCTTTCCCGAATCCGGTAATCGGGCAGCGCCACCGGGTCAGCGGAAAAAAGCTGGAGCTGTTCGGATGATTCGGCCATAGGGCAGCAAAAGACGGCACTCTGTCTAGTCTAGATAGCCTGTTCTATCCTACGTTGCCCTAGAAAAGAGAGCAAAAGTTCCTGATGGGGCGGCCCAATCGGGCGTTCTGCCTGGGCGCGGGCAGAGTAGCGCTGGCCTCGGCGAATATCCTCAACGCTCCACAGACCCAAATCCAGTCCTTCTTTCAGCACCAGGCTTTCCACCGGTACCACCAGCGGCCCGTGGTAAACGTGATGCACCACAGGGTCAGATTCTGATCGTTTAAACAGCGCTAGCTGGGGCGCGTCGTAGCCGATCTCTTCCTGCAGTTCCCGATACACTGCAACCTCGGGCGATTCACCCGGTTCCAAATGGCCGCCAAAAAAGGCCCAGTGCCCCGGCCAGGCAATGGTGGGGATGTCGTCACGCAGCTGCAGGAGGAAGCGATCGCCCTGGTAGAGAATGGCGATCGCCACCTCAGGTTTTGAAGTCATAGTGCAGGCTAGCTGTAGTGCAGTGAATACAAAGCGAAGCTGGGAAAATCATACCCACGCGATGGGCCGGTTCGCTATATCGAGCATCACTATGTAGATCCGTCACTATGTAGATCAAACCTGAGTTCGAGAAGTAGCTCAAGAAAACAAGATTAAGCGGATGTAACAGTTAGGGACAGCCCATACCGCGCCCTACCGCCCCGATCCCCGCCCCTCACGGATAGGCGCAAAGCTATTGATCTTTCTCGCTATCGTGCTGCTCTTAAGGTAAATAGTCCTGGTCATGGTCGATGCCTCCTGAGTTGTCATACCCTCAGCTACAGCCTCAACGCCAGCTATTTCGGATACTTCAAGCCCTTTACAACCCGCTAAAGATCAAGCATCGAGCACCATTAATTAATATTAATTAACAAAAAGAGCGTCAAATTGGCAGTTTGGGAAGATTGACTCGGTCATTTATTGAGTTTTGTTAATAGAACCCCGATCTAGAGATCAATTTTGTGAACAGAGCATTTCTGGAAGCCCTGTAGATCAAGGGATTCCGCAGCTTGAATTATTGTTAACCTCGGTCGAAAAGCGTCAAATTGCGAGACTATAATGCTCAAGAGCAATCACCGCCTAAGTCTCGGTTGTGCCTGTAAGCGATCGCGCACTTGGGTACAGTTTTAGCCAAGGCGATTGATTCTCGATTTGCTTTTGTCTAGAGAGAGGAGAGTCTCCATGACAACTACCCCGCGCGAGCGGGAGGCGAAAGCCAAAGTCATCGTTGATAAGGATCCAGTACCTACTTCTTTTGAGAGGTGGGGCAAGCCGGGTCACTTTGATCGGACTTTAGCTAAGGGACCCAAAACCACCACTTGGATTTGGAACCTTCACGCCGACGCTCACGATTTTGATAGTCATACCAGTGATTTAGAAGACATTTCGCGCAAAATCTTTAGCGCTCACTTCGGTCACTTAGCCGTCGTTTTTATCTGGCTCAGCGGCATGTATTTCCATGGCGCTAAGTTTTCAAACTTCGAAGCCTGGATGACCAACCCCACGGGCATCAAGCCCAGCGCTCAGGTGGTCTGGCCGATCTTCGGTCAAGAGATCCTGAATGCCGATGTGGGGGGTGGCTTCCACGGTATTCAAATTACGTCTGGATTGTTCCAGTACTGGCGCGCTGCTGGCTTTACCAATGGCTTCCAGCTGTACTGCACCGCCATTGGGGCGCTGGTGATGGCTGGCCTGATGCTATTTGCAGGCTGGTTCCACTACCACAAGCGGGCTCCCAAGCTGGAGTGGTTCCAAAACGTGGAATCGATGATGAACCACCACCTGGCAGGCCTGCTCGGTCTGGGCTGCCTCAGCTGGGCGGGTCACCAAATCCACGTGGCGCTGCCCATTAACAAAATGCTGGATGCTGGCGTGGCTCCGCAGGATATTCCCCTGCCCCACGAATTCATCCTCAATAAGAGCTTGATGGCTGACCTCTACCCCAGCTTTGCTGAGGGTCTGAAGCCATTCTTCACCCTGAACTGGGGTGTATATGCTGACTTCCTCACCTTTAAGGGCGGTTTGAACCCCGTGACTGGCGGCCTCTGGCTGTCGGATACGGCTCACCACCACCTAGCCCTGGCGGTGCTCTTTATTGTTGCGGGCCATATGTACCGCACCAACTGGGGCATTGGCCACAGCATGAAGGAAATTTTGGAAGGCCACAAGGGCGATCCTCTGCTCTTTGGTGGCAAGGGCCACGATGGCCTGTACGAGAACCTGACCACCTCCTGGCATGCCCAGCTGGCGGTTAACCTGGCCATCCTCGGTTCCATCACCATCATCGTGGCGCAGCACATGTACGCCATGCCTCCCTATCCGTACATCGCGACGGATTACCCCACCCAGCTGTCGCTGTTTACCCACCACATGTGGATTGGCGGCTTCTTGATTGTGGGAGCCGGTGCTCACGCCGCCATCTTTATGGTGCGCGACTATGACCCGGCGGTGAATATGGACAACGCTCTCGATCGCATGCTGCGGTCTCGCGATGCCATCATTTCCCACCTCAACTGGGTCTGTATTTTCCTCGGCTTCCACAGCTTTGGTCTGTACATCCACAACGACACCATGCGCGCCTTGGGCCGTCCCCAAGACATGTTCTCTGACTCCGCGATTCAGCTACAGCCGATCTTTGCCCAGTGGGTGCAAGGGTTCCACGCTGCCGCTGCCGGAGCTACCGCACCCAACGCCATGGCTAGCGTTAGCCCTGTGTTTGGCGGTGATGTTGTGGCCGTGGCTGGCAAGGTAGCGATGATGCCCATGACCCTCGGCACCGCCGACTTCATGGTGCACCACATTCACGCCTTCACCATCCACGTAACGGCACTGATTCTACTCAAGGGTGTGTTGTACGCCCGCAGCTCTCGGCTTGTACCCGACAAAGGCGAACTGGGCTTCCGGTTCCCCTGCGACGGTCCGGGTCGGGGCGGCACCTGTCAGGTTTCCGCTTGGGACCACGTGTTCCTGGGCCTGTTCTGGATGTACAACTGCCTATCGATTGTTATCTTCCACTTCAGCTGGAAGATGCAGTCCGACATTTGGGGCACAGTGAGCCCTGATGGCACGGTGTCTCACATTACCGGTGGCAACTTCGCCCAAAGTGCGATCACCATCAACGGCTGGCTGCGCGACTTCCTGTGGGCTCAGGCTTCTCAGGTGATCGGTTCCTACGGTTCCGCTCTGTCGGCTTACGGTCTGATGTTCTTGGGTGCTCACTTTGTGTGGGCGTTCAGCCTGATGTTCCTATTCAGCGGTCGCGGCTACTGGCAAGAGCTGATCGAGTCCATTGTCTGGGCGCACAGCAAATTGAAAGTAGCTCCCGCTATTCAGCCCCGTGCCCTGAGCATCACTCAAGGTCGGGCTGTGGGTGTGGCTCACTATCTCCTTGGAGGTATTGCCACTACCTGGGCCTTCTTCCTGGCTCGAATTATCGCGGTGGGCTAGGTTTCTCGTCATGGAATCTCCTGGGGGCGCAGGCTCTGCGCCCCTACATACCGCACTCATGACTCAAATGTCGTACTAGAATCCGTTTTGATTCATGGCAACTAAATTCCCTAAATTCAGCCAGGATCTGGCTGCCGATCCGACCACTAGGCGGATTTGGTATGGGATTGCCACCGCCCACGACTTTGAAAGCCACGACGGCATGACGGAGGAGAATCTTTACCAAAAGATTTTTGCTTCGCACTTTGGCCACCTGGCAATCATCTTTTTGTGGACGTCGGGCAACCTGTTCCACGTCGCCTGGCAAGGCAACTTTGAACAGTGGATCAAAGATCCGCTCAACATCAAACCGATCGCCCACGCGATTTGGGATCCTCACTTTGGCCAGCCTGCGGTCGATGCGTTCTCCCAGGCCGGGTCTTCAACCCCGGTTAACGTGGCGTTCTCCGGTGTGTACCACTGGTGGTACACCATCGGTATGCGCACCAACAACGACCTCTACAGCGGCGCGGTCTTTCTGCTGATTCTGTCGGCCGTCTTCCTGTTCGCAGGTTGGCTACACCTTCAGCCCAAGTTCCGCCCCAGCTTGTCCTGGTTCAAAAATGCTGAGTCTCGCCTCAACCACCACCTGGCTGGTCTGTTTGGGGTTAGCTCTCTGGCCTGGACTGGTCACCTGGTGCACGTGGCTATCCCCGAATCTCGCGGTGTCCACGTGGGTTGGGACAACTTCCTCTCAATGAAGCCCCACCCCGAAGGCCTGATGCCTTTCTTCACCGGTAACTGGGGAGTCTACGCCCAGAACCCTGACACCTCTAGCCATATCTTTGGTACGGCGACCGGGTCTGGTTCTGCGATTCTGACCTTCCTGGGTGGCTTCCATCCTCAAACAGAGTCTCTCTGGCTGACGGATATGGCCCACCACCACCTGGCGATCGCGGTGATCTTCATCATCGCCGGGCACATGTACCGCACCAACTTTGGCATTGGCCACAGCATCAAGGAAATCTTGAATGCTCACAAGCCCCCCGGTGGCGGTCTGGGTGAAGGGCACAAGGGTCTCTACGACACCTTGAACAACTCCCTCCACTTCCAGCTGGCGCTGGCCCTGGCTTCTCTGGGTGTGGTTACTTCCCTAGTGGCGCAGCACATGTACGCGCTGCCCCCCTACGCCTTCATGGCACGGGATTACACCACCCAAGCGGCGCTTTATACCCACCACCAGTACATCGCTGGTTTCATCATGGTGGGGGCCTTTGCCCACGGCGCGATCTTCCTGATTCGCGACTACGACCCCGTTGCTAACAAGAACAACGTCCTCGATCGCGTTCTACAGCACAAAGAAGCGATTATCTCGCACCTGAGCTGGGTATCGCTGTTCCTGGGTTTCCACACCCTGGGTCTGTACGTTCATAACGACGTAGTGGTTGCCTTTGGCACCCCCGAAAAGCAGATTCTGGTCGAGCCTGTCTTTGCCCAGTGGGTGCAAGCCGCCTCTGGCAAGCTGCTCTACGGCTTCGATACTCTGCTGTCGAACCCCGATAGCGTGACCCAAACCGCCAATGCCGTCTGGCTACCCGGCTGGTTTGAGGCCATCAACAGTAACTCCAACTCGCTGTTTCTGACCATTGGCCCTGGCGACTTCCTGGTTCACCACGCGATCGCCCTCGGTCTGCACACCACCACCCTGATCTTGGTCAAGGGTGCCCTGGATGCGCGCGGTTCGAAGCTGATGCCCGATAAAAAAGACTTCGGCTACAGCTTCCCCTGCGACGGCCCCGGCCGTGGCGGCACCTGCGACATCTCCGCCTGGGATTCCTTCTACCTGGCCATGTTCTGGATGCTCAACACCATTGGTTGGGTGACCTTCTACTGGCACTGGAAGCATCTGGCGCTGTGGTCGGGCAACGTGGCTCAGTTCAACGAGTCGTCTAACTACCTGATGGGCTGGCTGCGCGACTACCTGTGGCTCAACAGCTCTCAGCTCATCAACGGCTACAACCCCTACGGCATGAATAACCTAGCCGTCTGGGCCTGGATGTTCCTCTTTGGACACCTGGTCTGGGCCACGGGCTTCATGTTCTTGATCTCCTGGCGCGGTTACTGGCAAGAGCTGATCGAAACTCTGGTCTGGGCTCACGAGCGCACTCCCCTAGCGAACCTGGTTCGCTGGAAGGACAAGCCCGTTGCCATGTCGATCATTCAGGGTCGAGTTGTGGGTCTAGCTCACTTTACGGTGGGTTACATTCTCACCTACGCGGCCTTCCTGATAGCCTCAACGTCAAGCCGATTCGGCTAGTTGAGCTAATTAGGTAAATCCTTCAAAACTCCTCGGCGCTCTGCTCCGGGGAGTTTTGTTATTTGGGAGCGGTAGCATTACCATCGTGGAATCTGTCAGGGTGCAAGGCTGTATGCCAACGGTACTGAGAAAAGATGGCTTTGACTTTCGGATGTACTTTGATGATCACATTCCTGCCCACGTCCATGCATTCAAGGGTGATGGAGAAGTAAAAATCAGTTTAGGAGATCCGCTGACCCAGCCTACAGTGCTAGTCGCTTACAATATGAGCAGCAAAGAAGCTAAGCAGGCGCTAGCGATTGTGCTTGAACATCAGACCGAGCTTTTGAAGCGTTGGGTAGAGATGCATGGTTGATGTAATTGATGACGCTCAATTTCTGGAGCAGTATCAACGGGCGGTAGCAGCGGCTAACCAAGCCAGTGCGACAGAACCTAAAGCGGTAGTGGCCTTTTACGATGACATAAACCAACTGATTGTGATTCACCTCAACAGTGGTTCAGTATTTTGTTTTCCGCCTGATATCGCCCAAGGCTTGGCCGGGGCTTTGAAAGAAGACTTAGCAGCAGTAGAAATCACCCCCTCTGGAACGGGACTACACTGGGAAACTCTTGATGCCGATTTTTCGGTATCAGGACTCCTTAGTGGTTGCTTTGGTACAAAAGCCTGGATGACGAAGCTGCAAGAAACTTGGCAGTGTCAGCCGGCTTGATCAACGTTTCCCAGTGATAAGCTGTTAGGCATTCAAACTGCACTAGTACAACCGCCCTGAAAGCCTTTTAGCAAGGGCTTCGCAGGAGTCAACATGCAATTTAGATGCTCAACAGCTTACATATTGTTGGACTTGACTGCTTAGCCAGTATCGTAGGAATCCTTTTGACTGAATCGCAATTGAATTTTAGATACAAAGAGGATAGTTTTGTGAATAAAAAAGACAGAGAAAATACTGATTATAAGACCTGTATTTATATACTTGGTCTTTTGGTGGACGGAGATATAACTTATGAGGCAACTCCTTAGTGGTGCAGAAAACTCCTGAAACCCTTATAAATCAAGGATTCTCACCGAGACAATGATCTTGAAGTTTATTGGGCAAACGAACGAGGGTAATGGATTTCAGCCGCTATTTTGACCGTTCAGG